>NZ_DASUNC010000082.1:0-52344 GCF_036277355.1 Archangium sp. | reverse complement strand
GTGGCGAACCCCGGCAAGGACGCGGGGAAGGCCGAGCCCTTCACCCCCCTGTGGGAGACCTTCCTCGCCAGGCGCGCCACCGTGCGTGACCAGGAGGCGGCGCAGGAGCTTCGGTGGGCCTTCGAGGAGCTCCGCGTGGCCATCTTCGCTCCGGAGGTGACGACGCCCGTGTCGGTGACGGTGGCGAAGGTCGGCGCGGCCCTCGCGGCGCTGCGCTAGAAGCGAGTGGCTGTGCGTCCGCGACGTCCAGTTCTTCGGCTCGGCCTTGCAAGTGACGCCTCACTTCCACTCGCTGGTGCCGGACGGCGTCTTCGTGCCGGAGAGGTGGAGCGGCTGCTGAAGGTGGTGCGGCACCGGGTGCTGCGGCTGTTGGAGAAAAGAGGGGCCCTGCCCGCGCAAGGGCCCGAGGACGCGCTGCAGGCGTACCAGGCGCATTCCCCGCAGCAGCGACTGCGCTGGACGGAGGTGGACGTGCGGCCTCCTCCCCGAAAGCAGCCCCGGTGCACCTTCCTGGAGGGCTTCTCCCTGCACGCCAATACGCACCTGCATGCCAACGACAGGCAGGGACTGGAGCGGCTATGCCGCTACGGGGCACGCGGTGCGCTGGCGCTGGAACGTTTGTCACGAGCGGAGGACGGCCACATCACCTACCGCATGAAGCGCCCGCTGCCGGACGGCACCACGCACCTGCTCTTCACCGGGCTGGAGTTGCTGCGTCGCCTGGCATCCCTAGTGCCTCCGCCTCGGGCAAACCTCACGAGGTTCCACGGCGTCTTCGCTCCAGGCGCCAAACTGCGGCCATTTCTGCTCCCTCAAGCAGGTGCGGAGGAGGCGAGCGCGAGGCTTGAGGTAGCGGCCAGGAAGGAGCCGATGAAGGAGAAGACGCCGCGAGTGGACTGGGCAGAGTTGCTCAAGAGGACGTTCGACTTCGACGTGTTCGTCTGCGTGAGGTGTGGAGGCAGGCGAAAGGTGCTGGCGGATGTGACGGCCTACTCATAATGCCCCTCCTTCCTCCACACTTATTTGAGCCTGCCCATAGTCACCTGACTTGTAGCTCTGGGCTCTCTCTAACTTCATTGTTCCCAACCTTTACTACGCTGGCCGGACCAGCATGGTCGTCGACCTCAGCCTGCCACTCAGACTCCAGGCACAGTTGGCCCTTCGATTCCGAGACAGAAATCATCTACGGCTCACCTTCGTGCGCTTCTTGGAATCCATCGGGAGCACGAGCCGCGGTATCCCCTTCGCGTTGGGATGATACGAGAGTTCGACCTCGACCCCCCGGAACTGAGCGTCCTCCAGTTTGAGCTTTCCGCCATAGGCGTCATTCCTGATGGCTGGCGGTTCCAACCATCTGAACTGAGGGGAGCCATTCGAAAGGGGTTCACTACGTGCACTCAGCCTCTGTTCGTGCGGGTCGACCACTTGACCTTTCACGATCTTGGGTTGAATGATTTCATGAAAGATTTCACGACGACTCTCGCCTCGGACCAGCAGCGAGATCTTGCAGTCGATCACACTGTCTATTCCTGCTCCTGGCAGATCAATCCTGAAGCTGAACTCGGAACCGCTCCACGAGTCCTGGATCTCCATGGCCTTGGCATACACGACTTCATGCAGTGCATTCAACTCCTGTTCCGGTTCCTGGGCTGAATACTTCGCTCCTCCTACACCCTTCCCATAGAAAGACTTCCTGAGCCAAACCTCAAGCTTGTTATCTTCAGATTCCTTGGCAAACCAAAGAGATGTCACCCCGCCCGCCGCGAAGAAAACACTCGAGAAGAACCAGACGATTCCCGCCACGGGCGCACTCACCACCCCCAGCAGGATACCGACAATCGGGACGAAAGACGTCACCATGGAGCCCACTGCGAAACCACCCGCGGCCACGTGGAGCAACGCGGAGTCATAATCGTCAGCTCTCATTCGCTCATGAGCCTTGGAGGCGGCCTGTATGACATCCACGAGCGAAGACAATGATGACAGGACTCCAGCCTTCATCGCCATACTCGCGAAGACCTTGGTCCCCAACCGCTTCTGCATCCCATTGGAGTACATTTCCAACGCGAGCCCCGCGACTCCGAGGGTTCCCGACAGGACACTGAAGTACGCATCGGACTTATCGTCCTGGCCCGGATCGCGGCTGCTCTCGATGCTGTTGGACAGGTTGAGCATCTGGAGGGTCAGCCCCAACCAGGGCAGCGCCCCAGACGGGTTTTTTTTAAAATACTCCATCATTTCCCGAAATGGATTCACCTGTGGAGACGGCAACGCTCGAGCCGTCTCCTCCGTCAGCCAGAACTCGACCATGCGTGTCCTTTCCGCCGAGGACGAGTCCGCGCCGCTGGGCCCCACCAAGACCGCGCCGCTGGGCCCCACCACATGGACATGGACGCGCTTGCCGGTCGTCATCTCGGCATCGACCAACCGCTTGAGACGGGGATCGGGCGGTCCATGGGCGGCCTCCGCCAGCAGCCATGCCGCCTGGGAGAGACTGAGCGGAATGGTCCTGAGCTTGACGGTTATGTCTGTGCGAACCAATATGACACTCAGGACGCGTTTGAGCGCGATTTTGTAGAGTTCTGGTTCGCTCTGCTTCAATCGAATGAGTTGGTTGACCATGACCGCGCCGATGCGCATCAGGGCGTCGGGTTGGTCTCGCTTCTTCAGGTTCTCACGATACTTTAGGTTCTCACGATACTTTTTCACGCCCTCCATTATCTTGTCGGCCATATCAGTGATTTTGTCTGTCTTGCCGATATCTGTTCGCGACTCGCCCAGCATGAACTTGTCAAATCCAGCGTCGAGGGCCGTGAGGGCACCCCACAGCATGGCATTGGGATCGCTGAGGCTCTCCTTGAACCAGTCGTCCCACAGCTTTCTCTCGGCCTCGATGATGACGGCGCCGTCCAGACACAGGCTTGTCGCTTCCTGCCGGTCCTTGGCAGATTGATCGTCGGAGCGATCAAAATCACTCCACCATGCGCTCAAGGAACTGTTCAGTCTGGCCACGTCATGGGACATGCGGTTGATGCGCTTAAGGTCCCTGTCCATCTTGGTCTGGTAATCGTTCTTGTCGCGCTTCAATTGTTGATGTTCGTAGTGCGGCTTGTAGCGGTTCTCCCATTTTTTCGCTTGGTCGTTCCGCTTGAACATCTCCTCGAAGTGCAGGATGTATTCACCGACTCGTTGCGCGCGCTCGTTCTCCGCGACATACGCATTCATGCTTTGCACCTCGGCGTTGCGCAACGCATTGAGGTTGAATGCTAGCCCGAGGTCGTCCTTCAATACAAGGATGGCGCCATGCTTTTGCTTTCCCCTCTTTTCCCTGGTGACCTTCGCCATCATGCCAGCGAGCGCATCCGCGGCGTCGCTCCCACGCTCAGGAATGGGCGAGAGCAGGTTCCACGAGTTCCGCGAGTTGCTGTTGTACAGGCGCGGGCTGTTGCTCGGCATGATGGAGCCAGACAAATTCGAGTTCAGCCAGGATACGATTTTCTGTGGTGCGTAATCAGCCACCATGGTCTCAATATCTTTCCCCTTGACTTCCTTTGCATCGGATGAGCCCAACCGCACTACTTTTTGAGAGTGATCAATCGGGGAACCAGCCACGGCCGCCTTCACGTCGAGTTTGCTCATACGGTTGCGGCGGCTGCCCGCATCGGCAGCGTAGTTGGCCAGGACGGCATCGGTCCAGCGGTAGTAACTGAAAGCCAGCCACACCTCGCTGTGTTTGTCGGGATCGATGACGAGGAACCGCTCGTGCTTCAACTTGCATCCGAGCAGTTGGCCTTTTTCATTGATGGAGTAGGTGTCCCACATCAATGGCTTCGATGCGGTGGGCTTGAACACGTACAGGTAGCCAGATGGAAGCGTACGCAATACGTAGTTGTATTCTTCCAAGCCCGAGGCCCCCGCACTGATGTACAAACCGCCCAGTAGTGAAGCTTCCTTCGCGAGGTCGTCCGTAATCGGGGATTTTCGTGCCAGGGTACGCACCACCGGCAAGATCGCCAAACCCATGTCCGGTTGGGAGCAAGCCTCACAGATATTGTCCACTGGCCTCGAGCCGTCCGGGCATTTCGCGGGATCCGTGGGCGGTCTGCTTCCCGTGGTGCTCATGACCTCGCTCCGCGGCGTTCAAGCACGGATTGGGAACCCCTGCTCCGCGACAGGTTCTCGATCATTCTTCCGAGATAATGCATGGCCACACCTCGCAACCGCTCGAAACGTCCGAAGCCGCCGCTTGCCTTGCGTGCTGAAAGGGTCGCGGCGATCCAGGGAAATTGTGGATCCGTCAAGCAGCCATGGCCCAGCCCGAACATCAGCAAGGCGATGAGCGCCTCGTCAACCAAGGTCTGTGCGCCATGCGCTCGCGCCTGTGCGCGTGCGTGCCGGAGCAAGTCCCGAAGATCTTGCTCACCGACGTAACGCGACTTCTCGGGCCCAAGGACTTGAAGTTCCTCCAGCATCCATCGGTCCCATTCGGCGAACGGACCGATGGCTGGCTTCAGGCCGACAGCCCGAGCACGCCGCAGTGCATCCAGGGTGTACTGGCCGTCGGGACCGGCCGCGGCGTCCAGGAAAGTGCTCGTGGCGCGGTAGAGTTCGTGCGCACGGATACCTTGGAGTTCGTCCGCCAGCTCCTGTCCGAGGATCGTGGCGGCCCACGGAAACTGTGGATCGGAATCGAAGTCGCTGCCCAGGGTAAACATGACCTCGATGTACAAGCGCACCGGCCCACGCTGGGTCCATCCATGCCCGTTTGCCCGTTGAATGCCCAGCTCGATGATCGACCGCAGCGTCTTCGGCCGGAGGCTCCGTGCATGCACCGGAGTGAACTGGTGCAGATGGCCGAGCATCTCCTCGACAAAGCTTTGCCGCGATAGCCGCCTGAAGACTTGTAGCTGCTCTTTCGTGATTCTGAGCATAAAGGGTCCACCTGCCTCTGGAGGGTCGGCTCCAGTCCTGTTTTAGGGTCGCCTGGATACGGCTCGTGAACGTAAGGCCCTGACAAGGGGGGCGCCATTTTTTTGGATGGGAGACGATCCGGAATCCACCCAGGGAGTCTTTGTCTCAACCGTTCGCGGCATCATGGCGTATAGGAGGCATGGGGGCCCTGTTGAGCCCTGGGGGTTGGAGCAGAGAGGCAGGGGAAGGCTGCTGACGGGAGCCCAAGAGAAGTGCGCCATGCCGGTGCACTCACCGTGCAGCCCCCTTGAGGCACACGTCGGCCCTGCCGTCCTGCCAGCAGGGGCAGCTCAGGGAAGCAGGGGGCTTGGGCCTGTTGGCTGTGGCTGCTCAAGCCTCAACACCACGCGACCTTATGTGGCCCTCGCTGCCCGCGCAAGGGCCCCAGGACGCGCTGCGGGCGTACCAGGCGCACTCCCTGCAGCAGCGGCTGCGCTGGACGGAGGTGGACGTGCGGCCCCCTCCCCGAAAGCAGCCCCGGTGCGCCTTCCTGGAAGGCTTCTCCCTGCATGCCAATACGCACCTTCACGAGAACGACAGGCAGGGCCTGGAGCTCCCTCAAGCAGGTGCGGAGGAGGCGAGCGCGAGGCTTGAGGTAGCGGCCAGGAAGGAGCCGATGAAGGAGAAGACGCCGCGAGTGGACTGGGCCGAGTTGCTCAAGAGGACGTTCGACTTCGACGTGTTCAAGACGCAAACGGCAAAAACCCCATCCGCTTCTCGCTGCACCGCCGGGTCTTCAGGCTGTCCAGGCGCCCGTCGGCTTCGCGCGTAGCCGCTCAGCCAGGCGACCCATGTCCTCAGCAGCAGAGGCCGTCAGGCGAGCGGGATGGGCAAGCGTGTTTGGAAAGTGAAGTGGAGGGCGCGCCCGGCCCCGGACGGCGAGGAGCGGCTGAGCAGGGCCGTCAGGCTGCTGCTGGAGGCAGCCCGCAGCGGCTCGTCGGCAAGAAAGACAGGCCCCGGGGCAGCGTCGCTCAGTCAGGAGCCAAGGGGCCAGGAGGACAGCAAGGAGGAGGGCCATGACACAGAGGACGGCGATGTATGCGCGAGTGTCGACGACGCGCCAGCAGGAGGAGAGGACGGTGGCCTCGCAGCTGGCGGCCCTGGAGAAGGCCGCTGAGGGCATGGGGCTGGTGGTGGCCGCCGAGCACCGCTACGTGGATGAGGGCTACAGCGGCTCACGCCTGGACAGGCCCGGCCTGGATGCGCTGCGGGACGCTGCCGCTGACGGCCTGCTCGACCTGGTGCTGGTGTACGCCCCTGACAGACTGGCTCGCAACTACGTCCACCAGCAGATTGTCCTGGAGGAATTGGGCAAGCGCGGCGTGCAGGTGCACTTCCTGGAGCGGCCCGTCAGCCAGAAACCCGAGGACCTGCTGCTGGTGCAGATGCAGGGCGTGATTGCCGAGTACGAGCGGGCCAAGATTCTGGAGCGCACCCGCCGCGGGCGTATGCACAAGGTGAAAAGCGGGCAGATGCTGCCCTTCTACAATCCCCCGTACGGCTACCGGGTGGTGCGCACGCCCCAGGTGCCTCAGGGCATCATCGTCCTGGACGAAGAGGAGGCCACGCACGTGCGCCAGATGTTCCGCTGGGTGTTGGAGGAGGACCTCAGTGCGCGTCAGGTGGCCAGGCGCCTCAATGCCCAGGGGGTCCGCCCGCGCAAAGCCAACCTGTGGCGCCAGTCCACGGTGTATACCCTTCTCACCAATCCGGCCTACGCGGGCATGGCCACCTACGGAAAACGCGAGCCGGTGGAACCCACCCGGCCACGCCACCCTGGCAAGTACCGCAAGAACGCCAAGAGCAGCCACCGGGCGCGACCCAGGGCGCAATGGCTGCAGGTGCCTGTGCCTGCCGTGGTGGGAGAGCAAGAGCAGCGCGAAGTGCGAGAGCGTCTGGCGCGCAACAAGCTGCTGAGCCCGCGCAATGTCCGCCACGACTACCTGCTGCGCTCGCTGGTGGTGTGCGGTGGGTGCGGTTTGAGGATGGAATGCCACCACCTGACCCATCGCCAACGACACCCCTACGAGTACCACTACTACGCCTGCCAGCGTCGCTCCGCGGTGGACACCGGCCGCGCCGAGCGCTGCACCGCCCGGCGCGTGAGAGCTGAGGAACTCGATGCGGTGGTGTGGAAGGCTTTATGTGATTGGCTCCAGCAGCCGCAGATGCTTCAGAAGGAGGTGGAAACCTGGCAGGAGCGCCGTGAGAACTCGCAGGCCGCGAACCAGGAGAGAGCGCGGCTGGAAGGGGCCTGCCGGCACTTGCAGGGGCAGATTGACCGGCTCATCGACGCCTACCAACAGGGCGCCATCGAGGTAGAGGAGCTCAAGGTCCGGCGCGAGCGGCTGGAAGCTTCGCTCCAGGCCACGCGCACGCGAGTCGAGCACCTGGAGGCTCAACACGCCGAGGGGGCACGCATGGAGCGGCTGGGGGCCGACCTCGAGGCGTTCGCCGCAGCCATCCGGGACGGCTTGGAGGCGCTCGACTTCGCCGGGCGCCAACGCCTCGTCCGCTTGCTCGTCGAGCGGGTCATCGTGCTGGGGGAGGACGTCACCATCGAGCATGCCGTCCCCCTCTCCGGCCGTTTTTGTCGTTTGCGTCCTGATGATCGATGTGCTCGCGTGCTTGAGGTGTGGAGGCAGGCGGCGGGTCTTGGCGTACGTGAAGGGAGCAGCAGGGGGTGCGCGCGATTCTAGAGCACCTGGGGTTGCCCACGAGCCTGGCCCCGGCGCGGGGCTGGCAGCGAGGCGCAGGGCTCCCTGGCACGAAGGGACCCGGGCCCTCTGGCGAGTGAGGCCCGGTTCGGGATGGCATCTGCCACGCGGGCCCTCTCGTGCTCCCATGCGGCACGGGAGGCGGATGGCACGTCCCTTCGTCTGACGGGAAGCAGGGGCGGGAGCGCGCTGGCGAAGGAAACGAAGCCGGGCGGGGAGGCCGTCAGGAAGTCGGAGTGCAGCAGGCCGCGTCCAGGTCGCTCAAGCCCCTCCGAGGGGCGGGGAGCGTACGAGCGCTGGCCAGCACTGAACGCATGAGCCTGCCCCTCCCTGGGGACCATCCGGGCCGGCGTGTGCCCAATAGGGCCGCACCGCGTCTCCACCGGCCCGGCTCGATTGGAGGCGGCGGGAATCGAAGCCGCGAAGGGCGGATCCGCCCTCCCTCGGGACCTGAGGCACAACCCCGTTTTCCCTCTGGAAATGGAGAGCGGGTGGAGCCCCGCAGCACCCTGAACGTGCGCCGCGCGGCACCGCAACCACGGTACCTGGGGGCAGGTCCACCCCAGCAGGTCCATTGGCACGGGAGCGTGACACTCCCAGAAGTCTCCGATTGTACGTGTCCATTCCAGCGTGTTACCCCACCTGCCTACACCGCACCGCAGCCGTGCTCCGGGGTGAGGCATGCTGAAGCGACTCTACGCCGACAACTACAAGTCCCTCTTCAACTTCGAGTTTCAACCGGCGGCGGTGAACCTCCTCGTGGGCCGCAACGGCTCGGGCAAGACGTCGCTCTTCGAGGTGCTCGGGGGCCTGCAGGATCTGCTCGTCTGGGATAAGGAGGCCTCGGCGGCCTTCCCCACGGAGACCCTCTCACGCACCCGGAAGGACTCGCGGCAACGGTTCGAGCTAGAGGTCCAGCAGCCCAACGAGGGCACCTTCCGGTATGTGCTCGAACTCCACCATGAGCGTGAAAAGCAGGTGACCAGGATTCAGCAGGAGAAGCTGGAGTTCGAAGGTCTCCTCCTATTCGAGAGCAACGAGTCCGGAGTCACTCTCTACGAAGGAGCTCTCATCCCCGGCGCTCTCAAACCAGGTTTGTTCTTTCATTACACGTCCGAACGCTCCTACATCGCAACGATCGAGCCCGGGAATTCTCCCAGGATCGCCTGGTTCCGGCAATTCCTGGCAAACATCTGGCTACTGAATCTGGATGTCCGCAGCATCGGCGCCACCAGCCAGCGCGAGACACCCTTCCTGGAGCGCAATGCCAACAACTTTGCCTCCTGGTACCGCCACACGCTGCAAGAGCAGCCGGACGCCATTGCAGTGGCCAATGAGAACCTCCGAAAAGTCCTCCCTGGATTTCGCACGCTGAAGGCCATGGCCAGCGGCCGAGCGAAGGTGTTGACCGCCAGCTTCAATTGGCCCGGGGCAGGGGCGTACGATCTCGATTTCACCGAGCTGTCCGAGGGGCAGCGGACCCTCGTGGTGCTCTACGCGCTGCTGCACGCGAGCGCGAAGGGCGCCTCGCTGGTCTGCTTCGACGAGCCCGACAACTTCATTGAGCTGGCGGAACTCCAGCCATGGCTGGTCCGGCTCAGCGAGATTTCCCGTGAGGCGGGTAACCAGCTCCTCATCATCTCTCATAACCCGGAGGTGATTGATTACCTGGCGGCGGACCATGCGTGGATCTTCTCCAGGCCAGGAGGAGGGCCCACGCGGCTCAAGCCGCTGAAGATCGATCTCGAGGAGGGCTTACGGGCTTCCGACTGGCTTCGGGGGCGCTATGGCGAAGAAGAATGAGCCGCTGCGCATCACCCTCTTGTGCGAGGACCGGATGCAGGAGCAGTTCTTCGCCGCCATCTGTGAGGAGGAGGGTTGGCAGGTCCTCGACAGGCGTGTCGCGCCCAAGGGGGTACGCTCGGCGGAGCAGTGGGTGCGGGAGCAACTCCCCACATGGGTTCTGCAGTACCGCAAGTGGCGGCGTGAGAATCGGGCCCTGATGGTAGGCATTGATGGGGATAAGGTGGGCGTGCCCGGACGACGGGATTCGCTCAACGCCCGGCTGCGTGGCCAGGGCCAGGCCGCCATGGACCCTGGCGAAGCCATTGCCCTGATGGTGCCCACCTGGAGCATCGAGACGTGGATCCTCTACCTGCATCACGGAGAACTGGTGCCCGAGAGCGAGCAAAGCAAGGATTTTTTGCCCGCCAGGCTCCGTGCCCAGGAGCATGGCACCCTGACCCGCCAAGCCATGCGTAATGTGCAGTCCGCCTGGTCGCGAAGAGAGGTGCACCCGGACCTGCCTTCGTTGGAGGCAGGCTGGGCCGAGTGTAGAAGACTCCAGCTGTTGCGCGCTCCAGCCTGACTCCATGGGGACTCATCGAGGTGGGATGGCTCCCATGCTACGGTAGCGAGCTGTGCAGCGACGGGCTCATTCCCTGGGTTCCCCGGAAGCTCTTGGATTCTCCGCCCAAAGCTGGAGCCCGTCAGGTCGTAAGCGGCCCCGGAGACGTCACCCGAGGCGTTGTTGCTGAGTCCGGAGAGGCGGACCACCAGGCGCTGGTGGGTCTCCCCGGCACTTCCGAAAGCGAGCCACTCGCGGGTGTCCGTCGCGTCGCCGTTGAAGTCGTCGCTGAGTGTATGGGCTTTCGACACGGTGCGCTCCTCACGGCCAGGGCTCATCCCCGCCGTGTGTCTGGGGATACGGGAGCCCTCTGACAGGCATTGATGGGCGTCAGGGCGCCGCAATCCGTCCGGGATGAAAGTCAGGCTGTCTGGTTGGAAGCGCCCACCGCCGCCACAGCACATTTCCCTCACTCCTGAAAAACTTGTTTTTCCCGGATGCCGGGTGCTATGAGCGCGCCCAGGCTCCGGCCACCATCCCCCACCCCCGAAACCCGCAACGCACTCCGAATGGAGGAGAACCCGTGAAGCATCAATCCCGATGGCCCGCCCGTGTGATGGTGAGCGCCCTGTTGGCGCTCGGTGGTACCGCATGGGCTGAAGAAGAAGAGGAGTACTCCCGCCCCTCCGAGCGCCGCGGGAAGAACCGCGACGACAGCTACCAGATTGAACAGCGCCAGCGCTGGTTCATCGAGTCGCGCGGGCTCGACCGCGTCCCCAACGCCAACGCCGAGCGCGCCCGGGCGGCGCGCGAGCTGAAGGACCAGGTGAGCGCCCGGGCCATGATGCTGGGCCCCGGCGAGGTGTGGCAGTCCATCGGCCCCTCGTCCATGCAGATGGGCAGCTGGGTGATGGGCCGCGTCTCCGGCCGCACCAACGTCATCGTCCCCCACCCCACCGACGAGAACACCGTGTACTTCGGCGGGGCCGCCGGCGGCGTGTGGAAGACCACCGACGCGGGCGCCTCGTGGACGCCGCTCTTCGACTCCGTGGGCACCCTGCCCATCGGCTCCATCTTCGTGGAGCCCTCCGCCCCCAGCAACGTGTGGGTGGGCACCGGTGACAAGAACGGGGGCGGCTGCGCCGGCTACTTCGGCCAGGGCGTCTTCCTGAGCCAGGACGGCGGCTCCACCTGGGCGGCGAAGAATGGCAGCGGCACCACCAACATGCCCCTGTCCATCGTCAACGCGGTGGCCGTGCAGCCCACCAACACCAACGTGGTGCTCGCCGGTGGCTCCGGCACCTGCAGCAGCACCGGCTCCCTGTCCGGCGCCGGCATGTTCCGCTCCACGGACCGCGGCGCCACCTGGACGCGCGTGCTGAGCGTCAACGTGGAGGACATCGTCTTCGTCCCCGGCTCGGCCACCGTGTACGCGGCCGCTCCGGGCTCCGGCGTCTACAAGTCCACCGACGGCGGCGCCACCTGGTCCATCGCCATCTCCGGCATGACCGTCTCCGGCTCGCGCATGCGCCTGGCCATGTCCCCCAGCAACAGCAACGTCCTCTACGTGCTGATGGGCGGCAACGTCTACCGCACCCTCGACGGCGCGGCCACCTGGACGCTGCGCTCCAGCACCGCCTGCGAGGGCCAGTGCACCTACAACCAGGCCATCTCCGTGCACCCCACCAACACGAACGCCATCCTCGTGGGCACCATCCGTCCGTCCATGTCCACCGACGGCGGCGCCACCTACACCTTCCTCACCACCGGCTGGGGCAGCAGCCAGAAGGTGCACCAGGACATCCACGTGGTGCTGTTCTCCAGGACGAACGGCAACCGCTTCTGGATTGGCGGTGACGGCGGCCTGTGGCGCACCGACGACAACGGCGCCAACTTCACCAACATGAACTCCAACCTCAATGTCACGCAGTTCTATGACATTGCGGTGCACCCCTCGAACTCGGACATCGTGTTCGGCGGCGCGCAGGACAACTCCTCGCTGAGCCGCAGCAACAGCATCGTGTGGAACCTGACGCAGGTGACGGGTGACGGCTTCATGAACGCGCTGGACCCGGCCAACCCCAACATCGTCTTCCAGACGAGCTACCCCTCGGGCGGCTACCCGAAAATCCTCCGCTCCACCTCGGGCGGCGGCGCGGGAACCTTCAGCTACCTGCCGAGCACGGGCCTCACCTCCTCCAGCAACTTCCCCTGGGTGACGCCGCTGGCCGTGGGCAATGGCTACCTCTTCGTGGCCTCGGACGTGGTGTACCGCGGCGTCACGTCCGCCAGCCCGTTCACCTGGACGGCCGTGTCCGGAAACGTTGGCCGGGTGTCCGTCATCACGCCCATGCAGCAGGGCGCCATGCTCCCCACCTACGTGGGCACCGCCGCCGGCCGCGTCTACTTCTCCGCGGACGCGGCCAGCGCGAGCCCCACCTTCACGGACGTCACCGGCAACTACCCGGGCGGCAACGTGTCGGACGTGGCCATGACGCCGGGCAACCCGCAGCGCGTGTTCATCACCCGCTCGGGCTTCGGCGCCTCGCGCCTCTACCGCTCCACCACCGGAGGCACCACCTGGACGGCGGTGGGCGCCGGCCTGCCCAACGTCCCGGCCAACTCGGTGGCCATTGATCCGCTCGACACCCAGCGTGTCTTCGTGGGCACCGACGTGGGCGTGTACGAGAGCACCGACGGCGGTGACAACTTCATCGCCTTCTCGCTCGGCCTGCCGCTGGGCCTGGTGGTGATGGACCTCGAGGTGGATGACTCGCCGCACTTCCTGCACGCCGGCACCTACGGCCGCGGCGCGTGGAAGGTGGCGCTGGCGGGTGGAAGCACCCCGGGCGGAAACACCTTCAGCTACACCGCGGCCAACACCACCAGCGCCACGGTGAACACGGCCAAGAAGGTCATCGCCCTGACGGCGGGCCAGACGCTCACCCTGGGCACCTGCGGCGTGACGGGCGCCTCGTTCTCCGGCGACACCTACCTGCGCCTCTTCAACCCGGGCGGCACCGAGGTCATCTCCAACGACGACGCGTGCGGCGGCCAGGGCTCCAACTTCACGTACACCGTCCCGGCCGGCGCCGGGGGCAACTACGAGCTGCGCGCCGGCTGCTTCTCGAGCGGCAGCTGCAGCGGCACCGCCGCCTGGACCGTGCAGTAGGCCTCGCCGGGCCTGGGGCGGCCGGGTGAAGTGTTGCCCGGACCGCCCCGGTCCTCCCCGGCCCCCCGAACGTATCAGGCGATTCGGGGGGCGGGTTAGAGTGGGCCTCCATGAAGCACCTGAAAGCAGTCCGCCCGTGATGATGGAGAGAGCGACGGAGGCCCCGGTGTCCCGGGCTCGCACGGTGGCGGGGTGGACCGCGCTGGGAGCCCTGCTCCTCACGGCCATCCTCGTGCCCTTCTTCCTCTGGGAGGACCGCATCCACGCGGCCACCACGGCCTTCCTCCAGATGCCCCACTCGCGGGGGTGGATGGCCGGGGTGCTCGCGGGGCTGCTGGCGGCGGACATCGTGCTGCCGGTGCCCTCCAGCCTCGTCAACCTGGCCGCGGGCAGTCTGCTGGGGCTCTGGGCCGGCACGGCGGTGTCGTGGGTGGGCCTGATGGGGAGCTCGGTGGCGGGCTACCTCCTCGGGCAGGGCGCCAGCGCCACCGCGCTGCGGCGGCTGGTGGGCCACGACGAGGGACGCGCGGCCCGCGTCACCTCGGCCCTGGGCCCCTGGGCGCTGGTGGTGTGCCGGGGCGTGCCCGTCCTCGCCGAGGCCTCGGTGGTGCTCGCCGGCTTCAACCGCATGCCCTGGCGGCGCTTCCTCGCCGTCTGCGCGCTGTCCAACCTGGGCATCGCCGCCGCGTACTCGGCCATTGGCGCCTACGCGGTGGACACCGGCTCGTTCCTCGTGGCCTTCGCCGGTGCCGTCTGCGTCCCCGCCCTCGGCTTCTTCCTCACCCGCGGGCTCCAGGCACGGCCCGCGCGCTAGAAGCCCCCGCCCACCGTCAGGCTCACCGCCGGCTGGAACTCCGACTGCGGGTTGGCCAGCTGCGGCGCGTACCGCAGCCAGGCCATGCTGAAGCTCAGCTCGCCCACCAGGTCGAAGCCCCCGATGACCGGGTAGAGGCCCCGGATGCCCAGCGACGCCTCCGGCCCCGCCGTCTCCATGCCGCGCGGCCCCACCCCGAGGAACTGGAAGCCCGGGTCGTCCCGGCCAATCTGCAGCTCGGTGAACCCCACCCCCACGCGCGGCTGGAGCCAGCCAATCTCCGTCTTCCAGTTCGTCAGCGTGTACTTGCCCCGGAAATGCGCCAGCTCGGGCGATTCCGCATGGTGCAGGATTTCGCTCCCGGTGCCGCACGCCTCCAGGCTCCAGGCCTCCAGCGGGGAGATCTCCAGGCACATCTCCATCCGGTTGCTGCCCGTGCTCGCCCCGAAGCGGAGGTTGATGAAGTCCCGCGTGGGAATGTCCCTCGCGTGCGCCGTGACTTCCTGGGCCGCCACTTCCTGCTCCGCGGACCAGGCCAGCGTGGACCCGAGCATCCACGGTACGCCCACCAGAGCAGCGATTCGCCTTCCCAGAAGACTTCCGTGCCGACGCATGTGTCCCTCCCTGGCGAGAGGGTCCACGGGTGCCCCGGCCCTCTCGCTCGGCGCACCAGCATAGGGGGCGGCGCGGGCCGGAGCCACGATTTGGTTTCCGTGAGGACTCCGGGCTCCGCGGGAGGACCCCACGGTGAACGGACCGGTAGACCCTCACCCCAGCCCTCTCCCAGAGGGAGAGGGAGCATGCACGGACTCAACCTGGGGCCCTCGCCATCCGGATGCGGGTCATCGCCTCCAGCAACGTCACTCCCAATGACAGCCCCAGGAACAGCACCGACACCGGCAACACCACCCTCCTCGTCCCCCGCTGCTCCACCAGGTGCAACCCCTCCGGGTCCGTTGTTCCAGAACTTGTCCAACAGTTGGACAAGTTCGTGACGAGTGCGCCCGGAGTGCTTCCCGTCTCGCTTCGCCCACCTACCATGGGCCATTTCCCCATACGGCCCTCGGGCCTGGAGGTGGACTCATGGTTCCCACGACGTGGCGCTTCGCCCTCTGTCTCGCCGTGCTCTCCGTGAGCGGGTGCGCGGGCCAGCGCATGGAGGCGGCCCGCTCCCAGGAGGCTTCGCGCCCCCGGTGCTCCAATCCCGCGGGCCGGTACTCGATTGTCTATCCCTCCGGCTGGACGACGAACACGGGCAAGGGTGTGGAGCCCTGCCGCTTCTTCCACCCCACTCCCTTCGAGGTTCAGCCCAATAGCGAGGAGCCGCTCGTCGCCGTCTCCGTGAAGCGCGAGCCCATGCCGCTCGATGCCTTCGTCCAGGGCAGCACGGGCTCCAGCAATGAGGTCCTCCAGCAGGAACGGCTCACCCTCGCCGGGCACCCCGCCGTGCGTCTGGAATTGCGCGCCACCCAGGACTCTCCCCTGCTTCCCCCGGGCACCCGCGAGTACCTCTATGCCATCGGTGATGGGGACTCCGTCGTCCGCGTCAGCACCCTCGCCGTGCGCGGGCTCGACTACGCGGGCAACCAGGCCGTCGTGGATGAGATGGTGCGCTCGCTCGAGCTGCGCTGAGTCTCCGGGGCCTCGCCGCCCCTCACAGCACGACGATCGTGCTCAGCAGCGCCAGGCAGTACCAGTAGGTGAACAGCAGGTACGTCCGGTGGTCCGCGCTCCGCGTCCTCCACCCCACCACCCGCGCTGAAATCACCCAGCTCACCACCGCCAGCCCCACGTCGCACGCCACCACCGCCGCCGTCAGCCCCAGCGGCTTCATCAACACCTCGTGGATGGCCAGCGGCAGCAGCCCGAACAGCGTCCCCAACACGTACCGCGTCGGCTTCTCCCCGAACACCAACGGGAATGTCTTGCGTCCGCTCGCCCTGTCTCCCTCCAGGTCCCTCAGGTCCTGCAGCGACACCAGCATGAACACCACGCTCGACAGCACTCCCATCCACCGCCACGTCACCGCCGTCAGCGGCCCCACCAGCTCCCACGCCGCCGCCAGCTGCGTCACCACCCCCAGCGCGATCAGCAGGTTCTTCGCCCACCAGCGCTTCGCTCCCCCCACCTCGTTGTGCACCACGATGATCACCTGCCACAGCAGCGCCCACTCCCACACCCCGAACGCCCACCCCACCAGCGTCAGCAGCGTCATGCACGCCACCCACCGCCAGCGAGTCCCCCTCACCGACACCTCGCCCCGCACCAGCGGCCGGTGCGGCTTGTTCACCCGATCCTCCTCCACCCCCACCAGCTGGTTGGAGAGTCCAAAGGCATACGCGAACAGCCAGAAGTACAGCGCTCCCCGGCCCAGCGCCCCCAACACCGCTCCCGCTCCCAGGCCGTGATGGCTGCTCGCCGCCCCGATGAACAACAGCGGCGGCACCACCGCCGACGACACGTCTCCTCCCACGAATCGCCAGCTCACCCACAGCTCTCGCGGGATGAACCGCAGCCATGCCGCCGGCTCCGCCGGATTCGTCTCCGCTGACAGGGTCCGCATCGTCAGTCTCGGCTGCATGGTCTCCACCCCCGCTCGCCCCCGCCGCGCGAGCTTTCCCCAATCCTATCTCAATCACGACAGCTCTGTACTTCACGTCCACCCGGCCGCTCGCGCATTCAGCGACGCTGGGACTTTGCAGACAGCCCGTGCCGCACTCGCCGTCTGCTTCCACCTCGCTGCAAGTGCACACCCTGGCTGCCGCCATCGCGCCCGCCATCGCACACGCGCCCAGCTTCCCGGACTCCGGCTCCCCCCGCCTCACGGCCTCGGCGCCGACAGCAGGCCCTGGATTCGAACCCCGTGCGTGGACGCCGGATAACGCGCCCCCACCGCCCACGCGTCTCCGGGCCCCGTCACCCACACCGCGCTCAGGTCCACGCTCGTCCCCGAATGGGAGCCGCCGCGTGTTTCCTTGAACCGGTTCTTCCCGCGCCGGATCGCGGGGTTGCACCGCCGTCCGGGGGGTCCGGCCGCGAGCGGACACTTCAACCCCCCTGAATCCCCGCATCCGGCAACGTCAGACACCTGCCGTATTGTGTTCCTCATCAAGCGGGTGGATCACGAGGTGCGGCATGAGCTGGATCATCTATCTGATGGGCGCAGCGGGCTTCGATTCGGTGAGGGATTTCCCCGAAGGCTGGTCGCCTCCTCCGCTCGGTCCGCGCGAGGCCGTCATCCGCCAGCTGCGCGAGGTGCTCCCCAGCATCTTCTTCCCCACGCTCGCCGAGGGCTCCTTCCACGGCGATGGCTTCTCCATCACCTTCGAGCTCGGCCCTTGGGAGCCGGCGCCCCGTGTGAAGCTCATCGTCCACGGCACCGGGGACGAGGTGCTCGACCTCATCGGCAGGGTGGCCGAGGCGCTGGACGCGCGCGCGCTCGACACGGGCCTGGGGGACTTCATGCGCTTCCACAAGGACCCGGACACGGGCCGCCACGTGTGGCGCGACGCGCCCCAGCCCGGCCAGTGGATGGCTCCCGCCTGAGGGAGTCACCGGGCGAGCCCCTCGCTCCGGCTCGCCTCGCGGCCCGCCCGCCCGTGCGCTCTCCGGGAGGACGGCCCCGGCCCGCGTTGCCCCTCGCCGGGATGCTCCCCACGGTTCTCCGGAGGAGCACCCCCCCTCGCGGGGCACCCACCAAGGAGCGGCCATGGCCAGGATCATTCGTGAAGTGATGTCGAGCGACGTGGAGGTCATCAACCCCAATGACACCCTCCGCGATGCCGCCGAGAAGATGCGCAGCCTCAACGTGGGCCCCCTGCCCGTCTGCGACGGCCAGCGCATCCTGGGAATGATCACCGACCGCGACATCGTCGTGCGCGCCATCGCCCTGGGGAGGGACCCGAACACCACCCAGGTGGCCGACGCGATGAGCTCCGGCATCGAGTACTGCTTCGATGACGACGACGTGGACGGCGTGCTGCGCAACATGAAGGTGAAGCAGATCCGCCGGATGATCGTCGTGGACCGCAACAAGAAGCTGGTGGGCATCGTCGCGCTGGGCGACCTCACCGGCGAGGTCAGCGAGCAGCAGGTGGCCGAGACGCTCGAGGGCATCTCCGAGCCCTCCAGCCCCATCTGACGCACGCTCCGGCTCCGGGGCCGGCGCCCTCGTGGCGCTCCGGCTCCCGAGCGTGGCCCGTGTTTCAGGAGAAGAAGCTCTCCAGCCGGAGCTCCACGCCTCCCGGCGAGTGGTAGATGCGCATCCTCGACAACTTGTCGAAGCGGTTGGGCAGCTCCACCTTGCCCGGACGCATGCTCCCCTTGGCGAGCAGGCTGGCCGGGAACTCCGGACTGGCGATGAGCCCGCAGCACCAGAGCTTCGGGACTTCGGACTCGCCCAGCGTGAGCGTGGCCACCCGCACCAGGTACTCCGCGAGCAGCTTGCCCAGCTGCACCTGGGCCAGGGCCGCCTCGGCGCCCACCGCACTGGACTTGAGCTCGCACACCAGCACCTGCAGCGCCACGTCCTCGGGACGCTGCGCGGGAATCCGGGGCTCACTGAAGACGAGGTAGTCCGGCAGCCGGCGCACGCTGCGCTCCTTGGCCAGCGCGGCCAGGAGGGGCAGGTGGTCATCCGAGCGCAGCCGCAGGGCCCAGTGCGGAGTCGTCCCGCGCACCTGGAGGGGCGGGCACCGGCTCGCCTCCGCTTCCTCGTCCAGGGTCATGGGTGCTGGGACGATGCGCGCGGGTTCGAGGATGCCCTGGACCGCTTCGAGCAGACCGGTCATCCGCCGGTGCCACCAAACAGGGTGAAGTAGATGTCCTGCGACACGGTGTTGAGCGCGTTGATCTCCCGCTCGATGGTCGCCACTTCGATTCCGGTCGGGGTGACGGGGATGGGGTTGGCCTTCTCCGAGTCGAACAGATAGGCCCCCACCTGAGAGGGCGAGAGGGTCTCCTCCTCGTCATAGCCCAGCCGCTGCCGCACGCTGCCGTCCTTGTCCGCGCTCAACATGATGAGGTTGTTGAGCTCGCGGATGATGTAGTCGCTGTGGGTGCTGATCAGCACCTTGATGCCGGAGCGGACGATCCGGGCGAGCACCCGGGCCACGCGGCGCTGGTTGTCGGGGTGGAGGTTCAGCTCGGGCTCGTCGATGATGAGGAACTGGCTCTTCTCCGCGACGTGACGAAGAAAGAAGGAGAGCCCCGCCAGCGCTTTCACGGAAGAGGAGGACAGGTGCAGACTCAGGCGGGTGTCCGACTCGCTCGGATGAAACGACATCTCGCCCTCTTCATCCATGCGGATGGCGCCGCCCAGCACCTTGCCCTCCAATTGATCCGCGAGCGCAGCAAAGGAGGAGGTCTTTCCTTTGTATGTCGCAGGGTCATTGGCGATGAGCAAACTATTGCGGATGGCAAGCGGATAGCGCCGGGCCCGGTGCCCCAACGTCTCCCACAATGCATCCCGAGGGTCCGCTCGGTGGCCCGCGCTGCTCCTGAGCTGCATCAGGTCATCCACGAGCTCCGTGCGCTTGCTGGCCAGTTCGCGGCTGAAGAGCTGGATGGCCGCTCTCTCGGCGGTGAGCACATGCGTGTACCAGGGCATTCGCAGAAACAAGTCCGATATCGCCGCCGCGATACGCCAATAGGCGAATGAGCGCACCGGTAAGTCCACCCGGGGCAACGCAGACGCGCCGCTCACTTCCAGTGGAGCGGACTTAGGTAGCCGTTCGAAAGTCCAAAGGGGCTCCCCAGCCACCTTGTGCTCGGTCAGCCCGATGGTCGTCCACTCCTGCCGCTCATCCATCGCGAGCAGAGCCTGCCTGGCCGAGGCCAGTTGCGCTTCGTCCAGGTCCATCCTTGCTTCGGCCCGGGCAACGAACTCTTCACCGCAGGCCAGGATGTCCGTGAGCCTCCCGCGGAATGCGCGCGCGAGTTCGTCCAAGATGCGCCGCAGGTATTGATCGACGAACGCCACCACATCGACCCTGAAAACCGTCTCGCTTTCCTGGCGCTCCTTGACCCACTCGCTGAGGGCTGAACCCACGGCCCTTGATACATTCGTGTGGAACTCCTCCCCGAACCCATAGAGGGCGTGCGCGACGTATGTCTTCGACGTGTTGTTGGGCCCCGTCAGCAGGATGAGGTCCTTGTCCAGGTCGATGGTCGCCTCGCGCAGCCGTCCGAGGTTCCGCAGGGTGAGCTTCATGGGCGAGGCACAGTAGTGGCCAAGGGGTAGCCTGTCGAGGCAAGCGCCCGTCCGCTCCCTCGGGTGCGGACCGGGAGGCGGCCCGTCGTCGCTCCGCCAGATGGTTCCGTGCCGGACACTCCCCACCTTTCCCCGAGTGAGGTGTCACCGTGCGCGGAGCCATCCGAATCGCCACCCTGCGGGGCATTCCCATCCGGGTGCACTACTCCTTCCTGCTGGTGCTGCCGCTGCTGGCGTGGCTCTTCGGCCTCACCATGGCGAGCGGCTTCGGCCCCGAGCGGCTCCGGGGCCATCCGTTGCTGTGGGGCGTGGGCCTCGTGGTGTGCCTCTTCCTGTCCGTGCTCGTCCACGAGCTGGCCCACTCCGTCTACGCCCTGCGCAAGGGCGGCCAGGTCTCCGACATCACCCTGCTCATGATTGGGGGCGTGTCGCGCATCACCCGCATGCCCGAGGGCGCCCTTCACGAGGCCCTCATGGCGCTCGCCGGCCCCGCCACCAGCCTGGTGCTGGGCGTGCTGCTGATGGTGGGCTCCGTGCCCCTCCAGGCCGCGGGCGCCCTGGAGGTGAGCTTCGCCGTCGCCTACCTGGGCGGCCTCAACATCTTCCTCGGCCTCTTCAACCTGCTGCCCGCCTTCCCCATGGACGGTGGCCGCGTCCTGCGCGCGCTCCTCACCGGGTGGCTCGGCCGGGTGCGCGCCACGCAGACGGCCGCCTTCGTCGGCAAGGCCTTCGCCCTGCTCTTCGGCCTGGTGGGCCTCTTCGGCCTGCCCGGCCTGTGGCCCGCCGGCAACCCGTTGCTGCTCCTCATCGCCTTCTTCGTCTTCATGGGCGCCAGCGGCGAGTCGCGCGAGGTGGTCATGCAATCGCTGCTCTCCGGCATGCGCGTGCGCGAGCTGATGACGCCGCGCACCTCCTCGGTGGAGGCGGAGGACTCGTTGGAGGAGGTGGAAGCGCGCCTGCGGGCCGAGCGGCGGCGGGCCCTGCCCGTGGTGGACGGAGGGCGCGTGGTGGGGCTGGTGACGCGGATGGCCGTGCTGCGGGTGCCGGAGCCGCGGCGCGGGCAGCTGCGGGCGCGCGAGGTGGCCCAACCCGTGCCCGCGCTCTCCCCCGAGGCTAGCGCCTGGGACGCCCTGCGCGAGATGGGCCAGCGGCAGCTGCCCCAGCTGCCCGTGGTGCAGGAGGGCCTGCTGGTGGGCACCCTCACCCAGGAGGACCTCGTGCGCGGCATGCAGCTGCGCGAGCTGGAGCAGAACCAGCGCAACGGCCCGTGGGGCGTGGGCCCCCGCGAGTCACATACCTAGGGGCCCCAGCGTCTCCACCAGCGCCTCGAGCGCCAGCCGCTCCTCGCCCCGCAGCCGGCCCCACACCCGGCCGGCCAGCCCGTTGGAGGCCCTCGCCACCCGGGTGCCCACCGCCAGCAGGCACGCGTGGAAACGCGCCGCCTCGCCCAGCCCCAGCCGCTCCGCCACGCGCGCCACCAGCGGACGCAGGGGCTCCAGGTCCGGCGCCTCCCACAGCCACTCCGGCCCCCAGGCGCCGAGCTGACGCAGCGACTCGCCACAGATGCGGCCCACCAGCGGACTGCGCGAGCCCAGCCCCGCCTCCAGCACCCTCCGGCACGCCGCGAGCTGCCCCGGCCCCACCGGGCCATCCGCCGTGGCCACCCAGGCGAAGGCCCTCAACGGCGCGTCCCTCAGCACCTCCCACTCCTCGTCCGAGAAGCCGCACCGGTGGAAGGCGCGCTCCACCGTCCGCGCCGTCTCGCACGCCTCCTGCCGGGCGAGGAAGGCCCGCCCGCCTCCCGGCTCCTCCCGGACAGACCAGACCCGATGGTCCATGCGCTCTCCCAAGACATGTCTGGGTTTCCCCTCCGCCCCCCCTGCCGCTTCGCGCGTGCATCGTAGGGACACGCCCGGGCCCGACGAATCGGCTCCGCCCTCCACACGCCACAAACCCGACACACCCGCGGCACGCGTGTGCAATGCCTGTCATCCGCGTGCCCCCGGGTGTGGCCCGCTTCCACTGTCAGCGTATTCCGGGCGAATTCCTCTCGGACTCCGAGACAGGTGAGCGCGAGGAAACGGACACCCGCTGGTAGGCTCCCGCCCCATGCGAAGGCTCCTCTTCTCCGTCAGTGCGTCCCTGCTGTGCCTGGGGCTCGGCCCCGGTTGCGCCACCTCCCCCGCGCCGAGGCCCGAGGCCGCCGCCCGGACGCTCCCCGCCTCCACCGCCACCGGACGCGGCGGCGGCGCCGCCACCGTGGACGTGCGCGCCACCTCCGCCGCCCTCGAGGTGCTGCGCTCCGGAGGCAATGCCGTCGACGCCGCCGTGGCCGCCGCCAGCGTGCTCGGCGTCACCGACCCGTACTCCTGTGGCATCGGCGGCGGGGGCTTCCTCGTCGCGTACCTCGCCCGGGAGGGGCGCGTCGTCACCCTGGACCACCGCGAGACGGCTCCCGCGGGCCTCGAGCGCGCGCTCCTCTATGAAAACGGCGCTCCCCTGCCTTTCGGCGAGCTCGTCACCAGCGGCCTGTCCGTGGGCGTCCCCGGCTCCCTCCTGGGCTGGAGCGAGGCCCTGAGACGGTATGGCTCGCGCTCGCTCGCCGAGGTGCTCCAGCCCGCCATCCGCGTCGCCGAGCAGGGGTTCGAGGTGGACGCCACCTTCCACGAGCAGACGCGTCACAACGTCGAGCGCTTCCGCGACTTCACCCCTTCCGCCGCCCTGTTCCTCGGGCCGGATGGGCGGCCCTGGCCCGTGGGCGCCACCTTCAAGAATCCCGGGCTCGCGCGGACGTACCGGCTCGTCGCCGAGGGCGGTGCCCCCGTCTTCTACCGGGGCGAGATTGCCCGGGCCATCGTCTCCACCGTCACCCGGCCGCCGCTGGCTCCCGGGGCCTCGCGCACCGTGCGCCCCGGGGTGATGCGGATGGAGGACCTCGCGCGCTACGAGGCCATCGTCCGTCCCCCCGTGACGAGCACCTACCGCGGCTACACGCTGTACGGCATGGGCTCGCCCGGCAGCGGCGGTGTCACGCTCGCGCTCACGTTGAACCTGCTCGAGGCCCATGCGCCGGCCTCGCTGTCCCGCGCGGAGTTCCTCCACCGGTACCTGGAGGCCTCGCGGCTCGCCTTCGCCGACCGCAATGCCTTCCTCGGCGACCCCGCCTTCGTCTCCGCACCCGAGGCGGGGCTCCTGTCACGTGAGTACGCCGTGCGGCGCGGCGCGACGCTCGAGGGGACCCGGGCATCCACCACCGCCGCGCTGCCCGGCAATCCCTTTCCCCATCAGGGCCCTGCCCGCGCCGTGCTCCCGCGCGTGCCCGAGGTGGCCCGCCCCGCCGCCGAGGAGCAGGTGCCCAACAAGGAGACCACGCACATCACCACCTCGGATGCCGCGGGCAACATCGTCGCGTACACGTGCACCATCGAGGGCGAGGGCGGCAATGGCATGGTCGTCCCCGGCTACGGCTTCCTGCTCAACAACGAGCTGACGGACTTCGACCTGCCCGCCGCCGTGGACGCGCCCCACCCCAATGCCCCCGCGCCCGGCAAACGGCCGCGCAGCAGCATGAGCCCCGTGCTCGTGTTCAAGGACGGCGCGCCCGTGCTCGCGCTCGGCAGCCCCGGCGGCGCCACCATCATCACCACCGTGGGACAGACGCTCGTGAATCACCTCGACTTCGGCATGCCCATTGAACAGGCCCTGGCCGCGCCTCGCGTGTCCCAGCGCAACTCGCCGGACCACCGCAGCCAAGCCGAGCCCGCGTTCATCGCCTCGCCCGAGGCCGCCGCGCTCGGGGAGTTGGGACATGGGTTCACGGATGTGGGGCCCATGGGCGCGCTCACCGCCATCCGCTTCCACCCGGATGGCACCGTCACCGCCGCCGCCGAGCCCACCCGCCGCGGCGGTGGCAGCGCCATGGTCGTCGAGCCCGTGAAGTGAGAGGGCCGGGGAGCGGCTCGGGACTCACTGCCCTCGGGACTTGAGCCGCTCCAGCTCGGCCTGGAGCTCCGCCAGCCGGCGTTCGGCTTCCTCGCGCCGGTGCGCTTCCGCTGCGCGCCGCCGGGCTTCCTCATCCGCTCGCCGCTGCTCACCGTCCAGCAGCTCCCGCAGCCGCTCGTTCATCTCCCCGGGCGACAGCAGCAGGGCATTCCCCGCCCAGAAGCGCAGCCGTCCTCCCTCCAACTGCAACTCCAGCCCCAGCACCTCCGAGGTGTACCGGCCCTGCTTCGGCTCCATCCGCACGTACTCCCGTGCCTCGGGAGAAGGCAGCCGGTAGGCCTCCAGCCTCTCCCGGGCCCGGTCGTAGATGAAGTATTCGGGGATGGCCAACCGGGCGTAGCGCCGCACGTTGTCCTCGGCGACCTTCTTGCGGTCGCCGCCCACGTGCACCTCCATCACCCAGTCCAATCCCTTTCCCTCGTGGCTCACCACCCACTTGCCCCGCGGGTGCGGCTCCACGTCCAACACCACCAACAGGTCCGGCGCGAAGCGCCTCTCCCCGGGGTAGTAGATGGGCAGCGCCACGCTCACGTACGCCCGGCGCCGCGGCGGTGTGAAGTAGCCCTCGAGTGCATCCTGCACCCACCACCTCGCCCGGGTGTGCAGGTCACCCTCAGGCATCGGCATCTCCTCCCACGTCACCTCCGCGGGAAGCGCCTGCACCACCCGCGCCCTCTCCTCCATGCTCATCGCCTCCCACTGCTCCTGTGTGGGGGCTCGGGGAAAGGCATCCACGTCGACCGGCCGATCGTTCTCCATGCTCAGGTAGGGTGGGGCAGGTGACCTGAAAGGTCAACCTCCATCACCCTCTACGAGTTCCTGCCCGAGCTGCTGTCCTGAGCCTCCGGGAGCAAGCGAACCGCGCTACCCCGTCCGCTTCCTCGGGCTCGCATAGGGCGCCAGCAGGTCCGGCCGGTCCACCAGGCAGCGCAGCGCCTTGCCCGCGAAGCCCTCCAGCCTGTCGATGAACGCGAAGTCGTGCTCGTCCCCCGCCTCGTGCGCCAGCTCGTGCAGGATGATGCCCAGCGTCCGCGGCTCCAACGGGTCCTCCAGCCGCACCCGCCCCTTCATGTTCACCCGCAGCACCCGCCGCTCGCGGTCGTACTCCGCCTCCACGTGCGCGCGCTCGTCCCTCACCTCGCGCTCGAAGAACTCCACCCCCACCTCCCGCCCCGTCAGCTCCTTCGACAGGCAGCGCACCACCCCCACCAGCCGCTCCGCCCTCGCCCCCGGCCGCACCACCACGTCCCTCGGCGGGCCCTCCATCCGCTCCACGTACGCGTCCGCCGCCTCCACCACCGTCTCCAGCTGCTCCAGCGCCGCCTGCGGCATTCCGCGCAGGTCCACCACCTTCGCCCCCAGCTGCCTCGCCCGGTCATCCGCCCGCGGGCCCACCGACAGCACCGCCCTCGGCGGCAGCACCTTCTCCACGTACGCCCCCAGCGCCTCCTCCCCCAACGTGAAGTGCGCCAGCACCTCCGTCACCCACGCCCCCGACAGCTCCTGCCGGCTCAGCTCCGGCGCCAGCGACTCGAGGAGGATCGCCGCCAGCGTCCGCTTGTACGGGTCCCTCGCCGCGTCGCGCTCGGCCGCCAGCGGAATGCGCTGCTGCACGTCCACGTGCCACGGCAAATGGTGCGGCTCCACCGGCAACCCCAGCTCGTACAGGTGCGGCGTCTCCCCGGGCCTCGGGTAGTACAGGTCCACCCGCGTGCCCCGCTCCACGTACCGCTCCACGCCGCGGTGCAGCTCCACCGTCTCCAGCGGGCAGTCCGCCAGCGAGTCCTTCGCCCTCGGCGGCCGCACCGCCCGCCCGTTGATGAGCAGCTCCACCCCCGGCGGCGCGAGGGTGAGCCGCAACAGCCGCACGGCCTCGTCGCGCTCGCGCTCGCTCGTGCGGCGGAAGAGCCGCAGGCACGTGCCCACCGTGCGCGAGTTGGCCTTCACGCTCCGCCCCGTGTCGTCGAAGACGAGCGTGCGCCCCACCGTCTCCACCTCGGCGCGGTCGCTCGCGGCGATCATCTCCTTGAGGCCCCGGCCCTTGCGCCCCCGCCACGTGGGCGGCGTGTCCTTCTCCCCGAGGAACACCGTGAAGGCGAACTCGTCGCGCGCCAGGCCCGCGGGCGCGTCGTCCTCGATGCGCACCTCGTCCTCCTCCAGGCGCACCTTCACCCGGCGCGCCCGCTGGTCGAACGCGTTCTGCAGCGCCTCGCGCACGAGCTGGCCGAGCGGCCGGGCGCGATTGGAGCGCCTCCAGCCCTCCTCCGACAACTCGAACCACTCCGAACGGCCGTTCCGGGCCTGACTCATGGACACGCTCCCCGCTCCGGGCTCCCGCGGGCGCCATGCGCCACCGCGAAGCAGCCGGGCAACAGGGGAGAACACTCCACGCCGAGCGGCTCTTCCCCCGCGCGCCTGCCCGGGCCTCGGGCGGGGGGGCTTCCAGGCGGGCGCTCGACACCCGCACACCGTCTCGACCCGGGACCCGGGTACCCTCACCCCGGGGGGCTTGCCCCCCCTTTGAACGACGGGGGGCTCCGCTCCCGGCGGGAGAGGGGTTGTAGAGGGGTTGTGGGCCTCCCGACATCCCAAGTCCCCGTCCTCCGCTGTTCTCGAGAGTCCTCCGCTCGGCGCCTCTCCCTTCCGGGCGTACGCTGTCTCACGGCGGGCTCGCGCCCCGGCACGGGGACACTCCCCCCGCCCCCCTCCGCTCCCTAACCTTGGAGGCACGATGCGCAGGCCCGAGCTTCGTCCCTGGAAATCCTCCGCCGTCTCCGAGCTCACCGCCGCGCGCTCGCGCCTGCTGCGCATGCTCGAGGGCCTCCCCGAGGACGCCCTCACCCGCCAGCACTCGCCCCTCATGTCCCCCATCGTCTGGGACGTGGCCCACGTGGCCAACTACGAGGAGCAGTGGTTGTTGCGCGCGCTCGGCGCCCCCGCCCTCACCGACTCCGCCTTCGACTCGCTCTACGACGCCTTCCGCCACCCGCGCTCCTCGCGCTCCCAGCTGCCCCTGCTCTCTCCCGCGCAGGCCCTCGCCTATGCCTCCCGCGTCCGCGAGGCCTCGCTCGAGTGGCTCCACCACGTCCCCGAGGACTCGCCCGTCCCGCTGCTGCGCGGCGGCTTCGTCTTCGGCATGGTGGCCCAGCACGAGCAGCAGCACCTGGAGACGCTCGCCGCCACGCTGCAGCTCATGACGAGCCACGTGTACCGGCCCGCCGCGCTCCCCCGTCCGCGTCCCGCTCGCGCCGCGCAACACGAGGTCTTCATCCCCGGAGGCCCCGTGCGCCTGGGCAGCGACGCGCCCTGGGCCTACGACAACGAGCGCCCCGCCCACACCGCGCACGTGCCGGACTTCCTCCTGGACTCGCACCCCGTCACCCATGGGGACTACGCCGTCTTCGTCGAGTCCGGCGGCTACACCGACAGCCGCTGGTGGGACCCGAAGGGCTTCGAGTGGATTCACGCCCAGGGCATCCGCCACCCGCTCTTCTGGCTCCCCCAGGAGGGCGGTGGCTGGCTGCGGCGGCGCTACGGGTGGGTGGAGCCCCTGCCCCGGGACGAGCCCGTGCAGCACGTGTGCTGGTACGAGGCGGATGCCTACGCGCGCTGGGCCGGCAAGCGGCTGCCCACCGAGGCCGAGTGGGAGAAGGCCGCGACGGGCTCGGACGGCGAGCCCCGCGTGTACCCCTGGGGGGACGCGGCGCCGGACGCCGGCCACGCCAACCTCGGCGGAGACACCTGGGGCCCCTCGCCCATTGGCGGCCACCCCGCGGGCCAGAGCGCGGACGGCGTCTGGGGCCTGCTCGGAGATGTCTGGGAGTGGACCTCCAGCACCTTCGATGGGTACTTTGGGTTCAAATCATTTCCCTACCGGGAGTACTCGGAGGTGTTCTTCGGGACGGAGTACCGGGTGTTGAGGGGTGGAGCGTGGGCGAGCGCGCCGGTGGCGGTGCGCAACAGCTTCCGCAACTGGGACTACCCCATCCGCCGGCAGATCTTCGCCGGCTTCAGGTGCGCGCGAGACGCGAGGTGAGTCATGGGACAGGGGGGAGGGATGGGAGGCACGGGACTGGGGCGGCAGCGCGAGCTCGAGGTGACGGTGGAGGTGCACGTGCGGCCGGGGGACGCGCAGCGGGCGTTGCGCGCGGAGGTGCTGGCGGGGCTGTGCACGGAGGGCGCGCCGAAGGAGCTGTCCCCCAAGTGGCTCTATGACGAGCGGGGCAGCCAGCTCTTCGACGACATCACCCGGCTGCCGGAGTACTACCCCACGCGGCGCGAGCGGGAAATCCTCGTGGCGCACGCGGGGGACATCGCCCGGGCGAGCGGGGCGGACACGTTGATGGAGCTGGGCAGCGGGAGCAGCGAGAAGACGCGGCTGCTGCTGGACGCGCTGAGGCGCACGGGGCAGCTGAGGCGCTTCGTGCCCTTCGACGTGAGCGAGGCCTTCCTGAGGCAGGCGGCGCGGACGGTGGCGGGCGAGTACCCGGGGCTGCGGGTGCACGCGGTGGTGGGGGACTTCGAGCGGCACCTGGAGCGGCTGCCGAGGGGAGGCCGGCGGCTGGTGGCCTTCCTGGGCGGGACGATTGGCAACCTGAAGCCGGCCGAGCGGGCGCGCTTCTACGGGCAGCTGGCGTCGGGGATGGAGCCGGGCGAGGGGCTGCTGTTGGGGACGGACCTGCTCAAGAGCCGCGAGCGGCTGTTCGCGGCGTACAACGACAGCGCGGGGGTGACGGCGGCCTTCAACCGCAACGTGCTGAACGTGCTCAACCGGGAGCTGGGGGCGGACTTCGAGCCCGAGGCCTTCGAGCACCTGGCGCCCTTCGACGAGGAGAACGGCTGGGTGGAGATGCGGCTCATCTCCACGAGGGCGCAGGCGGTGAGGCTGCCGGCGCTGGAGCGGCACGTGAACTTCGCCGAGGGCGAGGTGCTGCGCACGGAGGTGAGCTGCAAGTTCCGCGTGGAGCAGGTGGAGGCGGAGCTGGCGGCCGCGGGGCTGCACCTGGCCGAGCGCTGGACGGACGCGGCGGGCGACTTCGCCCTCTCGCTGGCCCTCAAGCGCTGAGCGCGCTCCGAAGGTCCGCGGGCCGTCACGACGGAGGGGGGACGGCTCGGAGCTCGTCTCCACCTGCCCGTAGTTGAGCAGGCTCACCAGTCCCACGCCGCCCACCGCGTTGCCGAGCACCGCCATCGCCAGCCAGCGCAGGAAGTGGCTCACCGGCAGGCCCCCGTCGAGCACCGCGGCCAGCACCTCGGAGCTGCCGGCGATCGAGTGCGCGAAGTGGCCCGCGCCCACGATGAACGTGAAGAACCCGATGAGCGACAGCTGTCCGAACGTGCTGTGGCTCGCGGACACCAGCCACGCCACCAGCGCGATGAGCCACCCTCCCATCACCGCGCCCCAGAACAGCTCCCCGCTCCCCCGCTCCGCCGCCTCCCTCCCCAGCGCCACGAGCTTCTCGATGACGCCGTGCTTCACCGCGCCCGTGCGGCTCACCCACAGCGTGAAGAGGAACGCGCCCACCAGGTTGCACCCCAGCACCACCGCCCACAGCAGGAACAACCGCGTCAGCCTCGCCGGCTCGCGCAGCACCACCACCACCGGGAAGAGCGTGTTCTCCGTGAAGAGCTGCGCCCGGCCCACGATGACCGCGATGAAGCCCGCCGGGTAGAGCGCGAAGCTCGCCAGCCGCGCGCCCTCGCCATCTCCCAGGAAGGAGCGCATCAGCGCCACCCCCAGCCCGCTCAACCCCATCAGCAGCCCGCCCGCCACCCCCGACCACACCAGCTGCCCCACCGGACGCGTGAGCTCCTCGCGCCCGGCCTTCACGACGTGCTCGTAGATTTCGTGCGCCGTCAGCCGCGGTTGCTCGTCGTTCATCCCTCCCAGTCAACCGGAAGCCGTCCGCCGGGACGAGCCACTCCCGCGCGCGCCGTGTGCTGCACGACAGCCCCCCGTGGCCGGTGCGCATGCCCTGCAGGCAGGCGGCCCTGCCTTCGCTCCGGCTCGTGACGGCCCACTCCGGCGTGCCCAGCTTCCCGGAAACTCCTTTCACGGGCGAGGTGGGAACATGGACAGGAAGAACCCGGACGAGAAGACGGTGCCGCGGCAGGGCTCGGGCCAGGACGAGCGGATCCGCCACGAGGGCGAGGACCGCTCCACCCCCGAGGAGAAGAAGTCCGGGCCACAGCCCGATGGCAACGGCGCCACCGGCGAGCCCGCGGCCTTCCCACCGCACAACTGAACCCGCGGCGCGCCCAGGAGACCCTTCCATGAAGATGCTGCTTCACGAGCTGCACCCCGCAGTCATCCACACCCCGCTCGCCCTGCTCCCCACCGCCACGGTGGCCGACGTCATCGCCGTCACCACCGGGGACCGCGCCTGGGCCAGGGTGGGCCGGCGGTTGTGGGTCGCCGGTACCCTGAGCGCCCTCTTCTCGGGACTGGCCGGACTGGCCGCCTCGCAGGAGGTGAAGCTCGAGGAGCCTCGCGCTCGCGACATGGTGTTCCTCCACGGGCTCGGCAATGCCGTCATCACCCTGGGCGCCGTGGGCGTGACGCTGTGGCGGCTCGGGCGCGCTCCGTCTCCCGTGCAGTGCGCCATCGGCATCGCCGCCAACGTGGCCGCCGTCTACACCGCCACCCTCGGCGGCAAGATGGTCTACGAGCTCGGCGTGGGCATCAACCCCATGCCCGTGGAGGGCTCGGTGGGGACGCTCAAGGGCCCTCCCCTGTTGTCCCGCGAGGCCCCGAAGGCGCTCCTCCGCGATGCCGTCCTCGGCGTGCGCTGGATGCTCGACCGGGCGCGTGGCCTGTTCTCGGGAGCCCAGCCGCTGGCCTCCGGCGCCGAGGGTTTCGGCGAGGGGACCCAGGTGCCCGCGGTGACGAGCGAGCCTCTCGTGGATGACGCCACGCTCTCGCCCTCGCCGCGGCCCCTCATCTGAAGAAGGCGAGTCCTTCGTCAGCATGCGCAACCCGAGCATGCCGACCGCTCCCTCTCTGGTAGAGGAGGCGCATGGACAGCTACGAGCCCTTCCTCTCCCTCGGACTCGCCCTGGCCGCGGGCTTCCTCATCGGCCAGGAGCGCGAGTACTCGGCGCCGGACCCCCGCGAGGGCCGGGAGTCCTTCCTCGGCGGCTCGCGCACCTACCCGCTGGTGTCGCTGGCGGGAGCGGCCTCGGTGCTGGTGGCGCGCCAGTTCGGCCCCTGGCTGATGTTGCTGTCGCTCGCGGCGCTGGGGGCCCTGCTGGTGGTGTCCTACGCGGGGGACGTGCGCCAGGGCCGCTCGCACGGACTCACCTCGGAGGTGTCGCTGCTGCTCAGCTACCTGCTGGGCGCGCTCGCGCTGACGCAGGGCGTGCTCGAGCCCATGCGGGTGAAGGTGCTGGTGGTGGCGGGCCTCACGGTGGTGGCCACCACGCTGCTGTCCATGAAGCCGGAGCTGCACGCCTTCCTCGGCAGGCTGCAGCGGCGGGACGTGTCGGCCGGGGTGCAGTTGCTCTTCGTCGCGGTGGTGGTGGTGCCGCTGCTGCCGGACGCCACCCATGGCCCCCTGGACGTGCTCAACCCGAGGCAGCTCGGCTGGATGACGCTGCTCATCGCCGGCATCGGCTTCGCCGGCTACGTGGCCATCCAGGCGCTGGGCTCGCGCCGGGGGCTGGTGGTGACGGGCCTCATCGGCGGGCTGGTGTCCTCCACCGCGGTGACGCTCTCCTTCGCGGGCCGCGCCAGGGGGGCCCCGCGCGAGCTGCGCCAGGGGTGCGCGCTGGCGGTGATGCTGGCCTCCTCGCTCATGTTCGTCCGGGTGATGGTGGAGGTGGCCGTGGTGAATCCGCACATGCTGCGGCTCGTCGCGGTGCCCATGGGCGCCATGGCCGCCACCCTGCTGCTGGCCAGCATGCTGCTCTACCGCCGGGCGCGCGAGGCGCCCACCCCCGAGGGCTCCGAGGTCCAGGTGGAGTTCTCCAACCCCTTCGCGCTGGGCTCGGCCCTCAAGTTCACCGTGCTCTTCGCGCTGGTGCTGCTGGGCGCGCGCGCGGCCACCCGGTTCCTCGGCCACGGCGGCGCGTACCTGGCCGGCCTGCTCGCCGGGCTCACCGACGTGGACGCCATCACCCTGTCCATGGCGAACCTGGCGCGCACCGCCTCGCTCCCCGAGGAGGTGGCCGTCACCACCATCTTCCTCGGCACCACCGCCAACACCCTCACCAAGGGCGTCATGGCGGCGGTGGTGGGCGGGTGGAGCTTCGGCCGCTGGCTGCTGCTCGTGTTCGGCGGCACCCTCGCGGTGGGCGCGCTGGCCCTCGCCGCCGTGGGCTGGCGCTGAAATCCAACACTCCCGCCCCGGCAACCCCGCGGCGAGCGTCCGCGGGCACACACCCCCGTCGACGGTGGCCCCACGCGGTGGACCGCCGCGAGACACTCAGCCGTCCACCCTTCGCGGGAGCCACGGAAACGAAGGCACCCACCAGAGCGCCGGCCGTCCGGGGGGAAGGGCCGGTCCCTGGTGCGAAGGGGGGAAGCGTCGGGCGCGCACCCGGAGCACATGGGGCTCCGGGTCCGCGTCCGATGTCTTTCCGAGGGCGATGCCTCCGCGAGCTCAGCGCGGCTGCTGGAACTCGATGCCCCGGCAGGCGTCGGAGGCCTGGAGCACCTCGTCCTCGCTGACACCGGGGAAGGTGGCGCACAGGAACAAGTCCTTCTCCACGCGCCGCGCCCCGAAGAGCGCCGGGTAGCTCGCGCCCGAGCCCCCGTCCTCCAGCTTCGGCGTGAGCTTCACCCGCACCAGCGAGAAGTCCTCCCCCCCCGACTGCTGCTCGAGCGTGTGCTCGAAGCCCTCGAAGGACCGCCGCACCGTCTGGAGGAGCACCTCGGGAGCGGGGAGCGTGGCGCCCTGGCCGGGGCGCAGGTCCACGCGCAACACCGGGCGCCCGGGCGGGCCGAACTGGAAGCTCCCATCCTGCGCCACCTGGGCCACCCACCCCGGCGGCATGGGCACCTTCACGCCCACGCGGCGCTGGGGGACGGGCCGCTGCTCCGGGGCGGCGGGCTCCGGAGTCACGGGCGCCTCGTCCTTCTGACACCCACCGCAGCCGGCCGCCAGCCAGCACAGCGCCACCAGGGTGGCGCGCACGGACTGGCGCTCGGCGCGGCGCACTACTTCTTGTCTCCACCCGGAGGCGGCGGCGAGCCTCCCCCCTTGCCCAGGTTCTCCATCTTCGTGGTGCCCTCGAAGATGACGCCCCGGTCCATGGTGAGCGCCGGGCTCTCCAGGCTGCCCTTCACGCGCGCGGGAGCGTGCAGCTCAATCAGCTGCGCGGCGCGCACGTTGCCCTCCACGGTGCCATTGATGATGACGGTGCCGGCGTTGATTTCCGCCGTCACGCGGGCCCCGTCGCCAATGACGAGCACGTCCTTGGTGACAATCTGCCCGTTGAACTTCCCGTCGATACGAACCTGTCCCTCGAAGGTGAGCTTCCCCTCGAACTCGCTGCCCTTGCCGAGCAGCGTGTGAACCTCACCCGGACGCGTTGCCACCGATTCATCCTCCCGTCTGCCGCCTAGAAGCGGTACGTTGGTCTTCTCTTCTTTTTTACCGAGGAGCGCCACGAGCTACTCCTTCCTGAGTACCTTCAGGATGCGATCGAGGTCATCGTACGAGAAGTAATCGACCTCGATGGTGCCTTTTCCACCGCTCTTCTCCACCAAGCGCACTTTCGTCCCGAGAATGCGCTGGAGCTCTTCGGTGAGCGCCTTCACCTGCGGGCTCACCTTGGCCGGCTTGCCCGAGTCCTTCGCCTTGCCGCCCTTGGCCTGCTGAACGAGCTTCTCGGTGTCGCGCACGCTCAGCTTGCGGGCGGCGACCTGCTGGGCCAGCTCGTTCATCTCGGGGATGCGGGGCACGCCGAGCAGGGCGCGGGCATGGCCGGCGCTCAGGTTGCCCTCGGCCACCATGTTCTTCACCTCGGGGGGCAGGCCGAGCAGCCGCAGGGCGGTGGCCACCGTGGAGCGCTCCTTGCCCACGCGCTGCGCCACCTGGTCCTGCGTGAGGCCGAACTCCTCGACGAGCCGGTGATAGCCCTCGGCCTCTTCCATGGGGTTGAGGTCCGCGCGCTGGAGGTTCTCCACCAGGGCGAGCTCGAAGGCCTCGACCTCCGTCACCTCGCGCACGATGGCGGGAATCTCATGGAGGCCCGCGAGCTGCGAGGCCCGCCAGCGGCGCTCGCCGGCGATGATCTTGTAGCCGTCGCCGTCCTTGCGCACGAGCACGGGCATGAGGACGCCCTGGGCCTTGATGGACTCGGTGAGCTCGCGCAGCTTCTCCTCGTCGAAGTGGCGGCGGGGCTGGAGGGTGTCGCGGTGGATGGCCTCGATGGGGAGCTTGAGGACGCTGCCCTTGGGGGGAGCGGGAGGCTCGGGAGGAACCACCACCGCCGCGGCGGCCGCGGCGGGAGGAGGAGCGGCCTGGGGGATGAGGGCGGAGAGGCCACGGCCCAACGCCCGCTTCTGCTTGTCACCGTTCAGCACTGCGGATTCTCCGCCGGGAGGCCCGGCACTACCGGCCCGAGGGGGCTCGGGTGGCCACGTCCCTGGACGGCAGCACCTCGGCCGGGGGGACGCGGGAGCCCGGCGGGGGCGAGCGGGGCGGGGAGACCGCTCCAGCCCGGTTCATCGGTGAGGGAGGGCCGCCTCGGGAGCCACCTCTATCAGGAGGCGGGCGGGAGGCGGCCCGGGGGCTACGCGACCTTGCGAGCGGGGGGCGGGTTGGGCTCGCGCTGCATGATTTCACGGCCGAGCGCCAGGTAGCTCTCACAGCCCTTGGACTTGATGTCGTAGAGCAGGATGGGCTTGCCGAAGGAGGGGCACTCGGACAGGCGCACGTTGCGCGGGACGACCGAGGTGAAGACCTGCTCCTTGAAGTAGTCGCGCACGTCGGCGACGACCTGGTTGGCGATGTTCGCGCGCGAGTCGAACATGGTGAGGAGGATGCCCTCCATCTTCAGCGCGGGGTTGAAGGCCTGCCGCACCAGGTCGATGGTGTGGTTGAGCTGGGAGAGGCCCTCGAGCGCGTAGTACTCGCACTGGAGGGGGATGAGGACGGAGTCCGCGGCGATCAGCGAGTTGAGGGTGAGGAGGCCGAGCGAGGGCGGGCAGTCGATGAGGATGTAGTCGTACTGCTCGGCCAGGGGCCGGAGGGCATCGCGGAGGCGGTACTCGCGACGCTCCTGGTTGACGAGCTCGACCTCGGCGCCGGTGAGGTCCGGGGTGGCGGGGACCACCTGGAGGAAGCGCAGCTCGGTGGGGTGGAGGAGCTCGCCCATGGGACGGCCTCCGAGGAGGGCGTCATAGACGGTGCCCTGGAGAGTCTCGCGCTTGAGGCCGAGCCCGCTGCCGGCATTGCCCTGAGGGTCCATGTCGACGAGGAGCACCTTGCGCTCAGCGGCGGCGAGGCTGGCGGCGAGGTTGATGGCGGTGGTCGTCTTGCCGACGCCGCCCTTCTGGTTGGAGATGCAGATGATTCGACCCACGTGGCCCATCCTTGCGACGCCCCGGGAGTGCCCGGGGGCTCTGCGGGGGAGGCATGTACCGACTCCCGTATTGATCCATCAAATCGTCGGCTGATCCAGTCCGCGACCGGATCAGACTTCTAGCTCGCCTGCCTGACATCCGCCCGGCGTCGAGCCCGGTCCCATCGCGAGCCCAACCACCCCCCAACCACACCCAACTACCCCTCTCCCCCCGGGAGAGGAGCCCCCCGTCGTTCAAAGGGGGGGCAAGCCCCCCGGGGTGAGGGTGCCCGGGCCTCGGGTTGTATCCGCGGGAAGCCCCCTCTCCCCCTGGGAGAGGGCTGGGGTGAGGGTCATGGACCGGACCGTGAACCCGAGCCCCGCGCCGTTCCACGTGGAACAGGGGCCTGCCGGAAAGCCGTGCCCGCGAGCGCTCGCGGCCGCCCCACCTCCCGCCCGGAGCCATGGGAGCCGAAGCACGAGAAGAACGGGTACGGGGCAGAGCCGACGCGTTCCACGTGGAACACGCCTGAATCCGAAAGCCTCGCACCGAGCCGCCCCACCCGGCTCAGCGGGAGGTCGCGCGGGAGGTCGCGGCTCCCCGGGGAAAACGCCCCGCCCAGAAAGCACCCCCTCTGGACTCCAGGCTCCGGTTCCGCCCTGCACTGCCGCCCGAGCCGGGTCCACCGTTCCACGTAGAACTCCCCACGATCCCCTTTCCGCCAGGAATCGGAACGCGCCTCCGCCAGAAGGGCTCCTATCTGGGCTCGAGGTTCCGCGCCCTGCCCCAGTCCGCCCCACTCGAGCTCGCCGTTCCACGTGGAACACGCCTCATCCAGAAAGGCCTCTCCCGGTCCCCCCTCAGGCCAGAGCAGCGCAACGGACTCCGGTGCCCAGGACTGCCCCCGGTCCCACCTGTTCCACGTGGAACGTCCCCGGCCCGAAAGCCTGCCTTCCACCTCCAGGCGCCTGGCCAGAGCACCCCGCGCTTCTCTCCTGGGGCGTATCCCTGTTCCACGTGGAACGTCCTCGTGAGGCGCACCCGTGCCGGGCAGGCCAGGTCTGGTGCTCCCCCATCGAGCCCCGGGCGGTGCGTTCCACGTGGAACATCCCCCGGCCAGAAAGGCCCCGCCCGGTCTCCTTCAGACCCGAGCCGGGCGGTTGAGCCTCCCCAGGGCAGCCCCGGCCCCACCTGTTCCACGTGGAACGTTCCCGCCCTGAACGCCTCCCTTCCACCTCCAGGCTCCCAGCCGGAGCACCCCACCCGTCCCTCCTGGAGGGGGTCCGCTGTTCCACGTGGAACGTCCTCGCGAAGGCGCTCCAGCCGCCAGCCGGGTCCGGTGCTCCCCAGTCCTGCCCCGGGTGGTGCGTTTCACGTGGAACATCTCCCCGGTCTGAAAGGCCTCTCCCGGTCCCCTTGGGGCCAGGGCAAAGCAGTGGGCTCCGCCGCCCAGGGCTGTCCCCGGCCCCGTCTGTTCCACGTGGAACGTCCCCGGCGTGGACACCTCTCCCCGGACCAAGTCCTGGCCAGTCCCCCATTCTCTTCCCCGGGTGGTGCGTTCCACGTGGAACGTGCCCCGGACTGAAAGGCTCGAGTTACGCATGCCCCCTCTCCCCTCTGGGAGAGGGCGGGGGGTGAGGGTCGTCACCCCGGGTTCTTCACCCTGCCCCGCCTCGCGGGACACCACTGGCTTCTGGCCTCCTTCCGGCTGGAGATCTCCTGGGGGTCCTCCGGTCCAGGGGGGAAGACCCTCCCCCTGGCCCTCTCCCAGGGGGAGAGGGGATGTCCACGGAACCTCGGCTCCGGTCCAAGGACTTCGCGGGCACTCCACGAGAACCTCCCCGCCCTCCCCCTCCACGGGGCGGTTGTTCCACGTGGAACCCTCCGCCTGGAGCTCCACACCGGGTGCTCCGTCCCAACTCCTTCTCGCCTCCCTCGAGCATGAGGAGCGCCAGGCCGGGCCGATGCCGCCAACCCCGGGCACGTTCCACGTGGAACATCCCCTGCCCGGAATGCCTCGGTCCGGCACTCCCTCGCGTGACGCCCCGTCCAGAGGACCCCCGGCCGCGCCGAGGTGAGGCACCGGGTACCGCCCGTGGCACCGTTTCACGTGGAACACGCCGCCTCGGCCAGGGCTCCTCCCACGCGGCTCCCCTTCTTGTCCTCCCAGTCCAGGGCGCCACGTCTCCCGCCGTCCCTGTTCCACGTGGAACGTGCTTCCCCAGGCGGCGTGTCCCCAGAGGCCAGTTCGGTGGAGCCCGGCCGTTCCCAGCCCCTCCCGTCCGGCTGTTCCACGTGGAACAGCCCGGTGCATCCGGTTCTCTGGAGCGGCTCGGGTCCGCGCCCAGGGCGGATGCCGCGCGGCACGCCACCAGGCTCCGCGCCCTGGCCACGAGCCCGAGCAACGAGCTCCGCGGACGCCCGCACCCGCGCGACCTGGGGCAGTCACCCGGTCGAGCGCGAGGTGCACCGGCGGCACTGCTCGGAGCGGGGGGACCCGGCACCCGGGCCCGCTCCCCGCTCCCGCGCTCCCCTCAGCGCACCGGATCCATCAGGAACGCGATGCCGAACTGCAGCTGCGGACGCTCGCTCACCCGCGCCCACTGCCCCTGTTGTCTGTCCGCCACCGGCAACAGCATCGCCGCCTCCGGCATCACCCGCAGGCCCGGGTTCACCCGGAACGCATAGCCCAGCGACGCCCCCATCGCCGCCATCTCCCGGCTCTCCGGGTCGAACAGCGCGTCGAACCGCATCCACGTCGGGCGCAGCCCGAGCACCAGCTGCGAGCCATCCGGGTTCCTCAGCGCGAACAGCAGCGGCACCGCCACGAACAGCTGCGTATCCGACGACCAGTCCCCCGGCTCCCACGCGTGCGAGAACAGCACCACCCCCGCCGTGGGCGCCACCGACATCACGAACGGCGACCCCTCCTCCCTCCCCGCCAGCTGCAGCTTCAGCGAGCCCTCCGCCCCCTGCAGCGACAACCTGCCTCCCACGTCGAGCCCCTCCGTCACCCCCGCCCTCCCCGCCACCGCCACCTGCGGCAGCACCCCCGGCTTCCTCCCGTCATCCACTCCCTGCACCCAGGCCTGCGCGGTCAGCCGCGACTGGCCCTTCGGCACCGTGTCCGCCGTCTCCAGCGTCCCCAACGACGCGCACCCTCCCCACAGCGGGGCGCACGTCAGCAGGAACAGCCCTCGGGAGCGAAGTGAACGGCCAGCGCGATTCATGAAGCATCCTTTCCACGGGTGTGCCGGTGAGTCTCTCACCGGTCCGACCCTGGCGGGTTGCCTCCATGGGCCCTCGCTGGATCTCCCCGCCGTGCTTCCCGCACGCCCCTCGCACGGGTTCGACCCGGGGACCGAGAGACCCTCACCCCGTCCCTCTCCCGGCGGGAGAGGGGTGGAGGCTTGGGGGAACGTCTTCTCGCAGGGGCAACCGCACCGTGAAGCACGTGCCCCTCCCCTCCTCCGACTCCACCTCGATGCGGCCCCCGTGCCCCGTGACGATGCCGTACGCCACCGCCAGCCCCAGCCCCGTCCCCTCCCCCACCGGCTTCGTCGTGAAGAACGGTTGGAACAGCCGCCCCACCACCTCCTGCTTCATCCCCACCCCGTTGTCCCTCACCTCCACCACCGCCTCGCCCGGCTCCTCCCGCGTGCTCACCTTCACCACCCCCCCCTGCTCCGGCAGCGCCTGCACCGCGTTCATGATCAGGTTCAACACCACCTGCCCCATCTGCCTCGGCTGACCCACGATGGGCCGCAGCGCTCCCAGCTCCAGCTCCATCCGGCACCGGCCCCTCCTCTCCCCCTGCGACAGCCTCAGCGCCGACGACACCTCCGCGTTCAGGTCGAACTCCACCGGCTCCTCCGGGTCGTTCCGCGCGAAGCGTCTCAGGTCCGCGACAATCGCGTTCACCCGCCGGATTCCGTCCAGCGTCGCCGGCAGCACGTCCTCCACGTACTCGCGCAGCTCCTCCGGCAGCTCCCCCTGCGCCGCCAGGTCCCGGCTCAGCAGCCGCACGTTGCTCGTCACGAACGCCATCGGGTTGTTGATTTCATGCGCCACCCCCGCCGCCAGCATCCCCAGGCTCGACAGCTTCTCGTGCGCCACCAGCTGCCCCTGCATCCGCTCCCACCGCCGGTGGCTCTCCCTCGACGCCTCCAGCGCATCCAGCAGGAGCTGACAGCGCGTCTCGCCCAGTCCGTAGAACGCGCACGCCGCCAGGCAGAACACCCCCACCGTCCCCGCCTCCACCCCCTCGCGCAGCCCCAGCCCCGCCGACGCCGCCAGGTGCAGCCCCAACCCCACCCGCCTCACCGTCACCCCCTGCCTCGACGGCGCCCCTCCGTTCAGGAACACCGCCTGCACCAGCATGTTGATCCACCCCATCAGGCTCCAGTGCAGCAGCTGCGACCCCACCGCGCTCAGCGTCAGGTTGCCGAGCAACAGCGCCCACTGCTCCTCCCTCCGCAGCCGGCCCATCCGTTTCACCTGGGAGAGGAAGCGCGTGTTGAGCACCGCCCGCACGGCGAAGAGCCCGCACAGCGCCCCCACCACCGTCCACCTGCCCCACGCATGCGCCACCAGCAGCGCGTGCGTGAGCACCACCGTGCCGACAGCCCAGAGCACCAGGCGCCGGTTCATGACCTCGCCGTCCCCCTCGGGACTGCCCACCGTGTGGGCCCCTGCTGGCCTCATGTCGCGTTCCCCCCTGTGAACGCACCCGATCCCGGCTCGGCCGTCGTCCCGCGGCTTCACGTCACCGGCCGCCGCCGTCTCGGTGCATCCGAAAGTCTAGGGCAAGGGACGGACACGGACTCCGCTTCCCCCGGGGAAAACGGGACTCCGGGTTTCTCATTCGTGCGCTGGAGGACACGGGAGCGGCCCGCTCGGGGGGAACCCGGGGCCTCGATACCCTCACCCCGGGGGGCTTGCCCCCCCTTTGAACGACGGGGGGCTCCTCTCCCGAGGGGAGAGGGGAAATGCCCTCGGAGTGGATGCCCTCGGAGTGGATGCTCGCGAGTGATGCTCGTGAGTGATGCGCGGGGGGACTCCTGCGTCCTCCTCCGCTCCTGCTCTACTTCGCGAACGCCGCCACCTGACGCTCCGCTCCCGAGAACGGCAGCCGGTACGACCTCGCCGACACCAGCTTCAGGCCCCGCTTCTCCGCCTGCGCCTTCAGCTCGTCCTCGCTCAGCGGCTTGCCCAGCATCGCCACCACGTGCCCTCCCTCCGCCAGGTACGCCGGGGCCAGGTCCAACCAGTCCGGCAGGTCCATGAAGGCCCTCGCGATCACCCGGTCCGCTCGCGGCAATCCCTCCGCCTCCGGCTTGCCCTCCGCTCGCGTGTGCACCGCCTTCGTCCCCGTCAGCCCCAACCCCGCCACCGCCACCACCGCCTTCACGTACCCCACCTTCTTCCCCACCGCGTCCACCACCGTCACCGACAACGACGGCCTCGCCATCTTCAGCGGCAACCCCGGGAACCCCGCCCCCGCTCCCACGTCCAGCACGCTCCCCGCTCCCTCCACCTCCGGCAGCACCGCCAGCGAGTCCAGGAAGTGCTTCTCCACCACCTCCTCCTCCGCGGTGATGGCCGTCAGGTTCACCTTCGCGTTCCACTTCAACAGCTCGCCCATCAGCCGGTTCAGCCGCGCCGGCACGTCCTCCCCCACCGTCACCCCCAACGCCCTGCACCCCTTCTCCATCAGATCGCCGAAGCGCGCGTTATCCACAGCCACCCCTCCTGACTCGGGTCCCAAGTCCTTGAAATGTCTCGCACCTTTGGGTGCTCCAAACTTCTCCACACCTTGTCCACACCCCCCTGTGCGATCAGAACCCGCTTCCGCCCGGCCCTGAATCGCTCCCCACCCCGCCCCGCTTGAGCGCCACCAGCACCAGCGAGAACGCCGCCGGCGTCAGCCCCGGTATCCGCCTCGCCTGCCCCACCGTCGCCGGCCTCACCTTCTCCAGCTTCTCCACCGCCTCCGCCGACAGGCCCCTCACCCCCGCGTACGCGAAGTCCCCCGGAATCCTCCACCCGTCCCACGCCTCCGCCTCCCTCGCCGCCGCACGCTCCGCCATCACGATGTAGCCCTCGTACTTCACCTCCACCTCCACCTCCTCCACCACCTCGTCGCTCAAGCGCGGCCACCCCTCCGCCTTCTCCGCCGCCAGCGCCGCGTACGTCACCTCCGGCCGCTTCAACCGCGCCGCCAGCCCCGTCCGCTTCAGCCTCGCCACCTCCTCCGCCACCGCCCGCCGCTTCTCCTCCACCCGCTCCAGCACCTCGCGCGGCACCAGCCCCACCCGCGCCCCGTGCCTCGCCAGCCGCAGCTCCGCGTTCCCCTCGCGCAGCTTCAGCCGGTGCTCCGAGCGGCTCGTGAACATGCGGAAGGGCTCGTCCACCCCCTTCGTCACCAGCTCGTCCACCAGCACCGCCCCGTGCGCCTCGTCCCGCCCGAGCACCAGCTCCGGCTCGCCCTTCACCTTCAGCCCCGCCTGGATTCCCGCGAACAGGCCCTGGAACGCCGCCTCCTCGTAGCCGCTCGTCCCGTTGAGCTGCCCGGCGAAGTACAGGCCCTCCACCTGCTTCGTCTCCAGCGTCTCCTTCAGCTGCGTGGGCGGCGCGTAGTCGTACTCCACCGCGTAGCCGAAGCGCGCCACCTCCACCTTCTGGAGGCCCGGCAGCGTGCGCAGGAACTCGAGCTGCACCTCCGCCGGCATGCTCGTGGAGAGGCCCGCCGGGTACACCAGCGGCGAGTCCGGGCCCTCGGGCTCGAGGAACACCAGGTGCCGCTCGCGCGCCGAGAAGCGCACCACCTTGTCCTCCAGCGACGGGCAGTAGCGCGGACCCCGGCCCACGATTTCTCCCTGGAACAGCGGCGAGCGGTGGAGGTTGTCGCGCAGAATCCGGTGCGTCTCCGCCGTGGTGTACGTGAGCGCGCACGTCACCGCGGGCTGGTGGGGGAACGGGCCGTCCCCGAGTCCCCACCGGGTGCGCAGGGACAGCGGGCGCGGCGGGAAGTCACCGGGCTGCGGTTCGATGGAGTCCCAGTCGATGCTGTCGCGCAGCAGGCGCGCGGGCGTGCCCGTCTTGAAGCGCCCCAGCGAGAAGCCCAGCGAGCGCAGCGAGTCGGACAGGCCCTTCGCCGCCTCGTCGCCGAGCCGCCCGCCCACCTCCTTCTTCTCGCCCACGTGCATGAGGGCCTGGAGGAAGGTGCCGGTGGTGAGCAGCACGGCGCTCGCGGCCACGTGCGTGCCATCGCCGAGCACCACGCCCGCCACGCGTCCGCCCTCGGCCACCACGGAAGACACTTCGGCCTCGTGCACGGTGAGGTTCGGCTGGGCCCACAGCACGGACTGCATGGTGCGTGCGTAGGCCTCGCGATCGCACAGCACGCGGGTGGCCTGCACGGCCGGTCCCTTCGAGGCGTTCAGCGTCTTGAAGTGCGTGCCCGCGAGGTCCGCCACGCGGCCCATCTCGCCGCCGAGCGCGTCCAGCTCGCGCACCAGGTGGCCCTTGGCGGTGCCACCGACGGCGGGGTTGCAGCTCATGACGGCGGCGCGCTCGCGCTTGAGGGTGAGGCCGAGGGTGTCCAGGCCCATGCGCGCGCAGGCCAGGGCGGCCTCGCAGCCCGCGTGGCCCAGGCCCACCACGATGACGTCATACCGAGGCTTCATGTCGGCAGCAGAGGGGAGGGGAGGAGGTGGAGCCTCACTTCTCACGCGGAGCCCTCGCGAAGGCAAGCCATGACTCCCTCTCCCGCTGGGAGAGGGCGGGGGTGAGGGTGTTCCCCCGGTCCTCGTCCGAGCGGCCTGGAGGAACCGAGCCCTCCACACTCAGGCTTCCACCTCCGGCATCCACCCTGCGGACCCATCCTCTGCTCGCCGAGGAGCCGCTGTTGCCGCGCACCCGATACCCATCGAGGAGCAGCGTTGAAAGCGTGCGACCTCGCGTGCTAGCGCACCAGACCTGTGTCCCGGCGGTTATACACGTGCAGGTAAGGAACCGAGCTGAGCGGAGATGCCCGCCAGCCGTGCACGCCTCATGGCCCTCTCCTCGTTCACCGTCGCCAACTACCGCTCGTTCCTCCGCCCCACCACCATCGAGCTGAGGCCCCTCACGCTGCTGTTCGGGTACAACAACTCGGGCAAGAGCGCGCTCCTGCGGGTGTTGCCTCTGCTGGCGGATTCGGTCGGCGCGCCTCGAGGAGCTCCACTCAACCTCGACAGCGCCGCCGTCCGGGGTGCTTCGTTCCGCGACTTGTGCTGCCAGCTCAGCCCACGACGGCAAATCGATTTCGGGCTGAGGTGGGACGATGCAGATGGGGATGACCTGTTACGCCACTATCAGCTCTCCATCCTTGAACTGCCCGGCCCACAGGCGGAAGTCCTTCCCCCTGCTGTCAGCGAATTCAGCATCGAAGGGTTGGAAGGATTGGATGAGTTGGGCTCTCCTTTCGCCATACAGGGAACGTGGCATCCCAAGCAGGAGTTCCAGACCATCGGTCAGGCAATATACGACCTCCTTCCGTCCACCAATGGGAAGGAAGAGAACGTTGAGCCCTATCCCTTGGAGTTCCGTGGCATCCAGCCAGGGATTTCCATTCGGGGACGCGTTGATATCTGGCACGCCCTCATGAATTTAGGCCACCAACTGGAGCGCCTTCGCGACAATGTACACTGGCTCGGAGCCATCCGTCGGGTGCCCCACCGGAGCAAGGAGTTTCGCGGAAGCGCGCCGCCCAAGCTCCTCGAGGATGGTACGGGGGCGCTGGAGGTTCTCGTCCAGGACAAGCTTCGGGGGGGCACTCTGCTCACGACCGTCTCCGGGTGGTTCGAGAAACACACCCGGCAGCGTCTGGATGTGACCGAGGTGGCACCTCGTTACTACGCACTCACCCTGGGTCCGCTGGCCAGCCCCGGCATCCGGGTCAACGTCATCGACACCGGCGAGGGCATGGCCCAGGTACTGCCCGTGCTGGTGCTCGGTGCACAGGCCCGCCAGGAGGGAGCACACGGCTCGCTCATCGCCCTCGAGCAACCGGAGCTGCACCTGCACCCCGCACTTCATGCCTCCCTGGCGAACTACTTCTGCGAGCTCGCCATGCAGCCCAAACCCCCTCGCGCCCTCATCGAGACGCACTCGGAGAACTTCCTGCAGGGCATCCAGCTCGCCATCGTCCAGGGACGGCTCGATCCAGAGAGGGTAGGGGTGTACTGGGTCCAGCAGCTCGACGACGGGAGCAGCACGGTCGACCTCATCACCTTCAATGACAAGGGCCAGCCCAGCCGCTGGCCCCCCGGGGTCTTCGCCGAGGACACCGAGCTGGCTCGCAGGATCCTCAAGGAGCGTCGCGCCAAGGAGGGTCGGTGAGGATCATCATCGAGGCTCCGCTCCTCGTGTCCGCACAGCAGGCCAGATACCCGCTGGCCCTGCTGGAGCTGTTCAACCTCTGCCTGGACCAGGACTGTCACACCCTCGAGGTGGAGCCCCTGGATGCGCCAGAGCTGAAGCTCTGGACGGACATGCTGACACCCGCGCAGCGGGATGAGATCGAGCTCATTCTCGATGCGAGCACCGAGCGGCAGTTGCGTGACCCGCCCGCGAGCGTCGTCCGGGTAGCGGATGTCGAAGAGGCGGAGTGGGAAGGCACGGTTCCCCGGCTGCCCCTCCGGAGCGCGGTTGCACTCCTGCGCAAGCCGCTGCGCGTGCTCATCGAGGGCGTCCACGACGAGGCCTTCCTCCACGCCACCGTCCCCCATTTCTACCGCGCACGCTTCGAGGACTGGTCGAAGAGGGAGTTGCTGAAGCTCGAGCACCGGGGAGGGCTCCAGAACCTGGGCCATGCCCTCGAACAGGAGTGCGAGGTGCGCGAGCGGCGCCTACGCTTGTTCGTCATGTTCGACAGCGACGCGCGCAAGCATGGGGAGCCGCACAGCGAGTCCAAGAAGGTGGCGCGATTCTGCAAGCGCAAAACGCTGGCCCACCATCAACTCGAGCGCCGCGCCATCGACAACTACATTCCCGAGCCCGCGATCGAGCGCTGGCTGAAGCAGAAGCACCCACGCGAGTTCGATGGCAGGTGGCGGCCCAGGCTCCAGGCCTTCCGCCTGCTGAGCGATGAGCAGCGCCACCATTACAATATGAAGAGGGGCCTGCGTGGGGATCGGGAGGGCGCTGGGCTCGCGGACATCTTCGACGACCTCGTCAGAACGAAGCCCGACCAGGCCGCCCACCTGGAGGAGGGATTCAGCCCCGCCGTGGCGGAGTCCTTCCAGGAGCGCATCCCCGACGCGTGGCTCGCCCAGGACGGTCAGACCGACGAACTGATGCGGCTCTTCGAGACACTGCTGCGCGCCGCCTGACCAGAGAGGAGCCGACCATGGCGACACCCGCCTACTTGAGCGAGCCGCAGATCTACTCCCTGGCGCGACTGCTCCAGGAAATCATGGAGGGCAACCTCCGCCTTCCTCTCTTCCAACGAGACTTCGTCTGGCTGAACAATCAACGGATTGATCTGCTCGAGAGCGTGCGGGACGGGATCCCGATCGGCAGCGTGCTCATCTGGCGCACGGCGACCCGGAGCCTCCAGTGCTTCCAGGGGATCGGGCCCCACCGGCTTCCCGAGCGCCCGGCGATGGAGGGCATCCTGCGCAGCTATCTCCTGGATGGTGTCCAGCGGCTCACCACGCTGCTGGGGTCCATCCATCCCAGAAACTCGGGGGATCTCCCTGCCGGGCCGATCGAGCGCTCCATCGGGCAGGAGTGGAGCTGGAACCTCTATTATGACCTGGAGGCGCGGGACTTCCGGCTCCAGGAAGGAGACGAAGAGCCGCCTCCCACCTGGCAGCCCCTCTGGCTGACGCTCGATGGCATCGGTCTGTTGCGCTTCCAGCGGGAGCTGGCGAAACACCCGGGAGCCGAACGGCTCATCACCGCGTCCGACGAGCTGGTCAGCGCATTCCGCGACTACAAGATTCCGGTCCTCGCCATCGTGACCGAGGACCTGGAACAGGCCACCCGCATCTTCCACCGCATCAACAGCCGGGGAACTCCGATGGGCGAGTTCCACATGATGCAGGCACTCACCTGGAGTGAGGGATTCGATCTGCGCGAGCGGCTCACGGTGGCCAAGGCCCGGCTCAAGGAGCAGGGGTGGGAACCCGAGCCCGAGGAGGATCTCTTCCTCGATATCTGCAAGGCGGCGCTGGACCTCGACATTTTCGAAGAGGACGTCGAGGAATTGAGCCGGCGGCTCGCGGCGGCGCCGCAGATGATCGACGAGGCAACGGAGAACCTGCTGCTCGCGGTCCGCTTCCTCCAGAAGGAGTGCGGAATCCTGTCCGCCGAACTGCTGCCTTCGCGCTACCAGCTCATCCTGCTGGCCGAGGCGATGCGGACCTGTCGGGCGTGTGCCAACCCCCCGGGCGACGTGATGCGCCATCTGGTCCGCTGGTTCTGGCTGACGACCTACGGCAGCGCCTTCCGGGCCGTCACTGGAAACAAGCTTCAGCGGCTGCTCCACCATCTGCGGCAGCTCGCGAAGGGGGAAACCACACGCGCCTGGGGAGAACCCGTGGGCCTGTTTCCCCCACTCCCCGAGCGGTTCCACTACCGGTCTGCCCGCTCCAAGGTGCTGGCCCTCCATCTGGCTGGACTCCGGCCTCGAGACGTTTCCGGGCAACCCATCGAGGATCCCGTGGCGCTGCTGGCGAGGCACGGCGCCGATGCCATCGTTCCTCTCTTCCGGGGCCACGCCGAGTCCGCGAACCGCATCATCGTCCACCCCCAGCAGGCCCAGGCGATGCGGGACCTGTTGCTCGGCAATCTGCTGATGCGCGGCAGTGACGAGTTGCTCGCGAGCCACGCCATTTCTCCTGACGCCGCGCAAGCACTCCATGCGCAGGACGTGGCTCGCTTCCTGGAAGTTCGCGGCAAGACGCTCGAGGAATTGGATCAACGCGTCATCGACCACTTCACGAAGGAGGAGGTCTCCTTCTCCCGCCCCTCTCCGGGGAGATGAGCTTCCGCTCCCACTCCAGTACCCCGGCCTTCCGGGCGTCGAGCAGGCCCCTCCTCAGCCCACCGCGTCCGGAGCCTCGTCCACCGGCAGCTCCACCGTGAACGTGGAGCCCTCGCCCGGCCGGCTCTCCACGGAGATGCTGCCCCCGTGCGCCACCACCAGTTGCCGCGTGAGGTAGAGCCCCAACCCCAGCCCTCCATAGTGCCGCACCGGCACCCCGCGGCCGAAACGCTCGAAGAGGCGCTCGCGCTCGCCCTCCGGCATGCCGATGCCGTTGTCTCTCACCACCAGCACCACCGCGCCGTCCCGCGGCGTCACCCGCACGTCGATGGGCCGGCCCTCGCCGAACTTCAGCGCGTTGCGCACCAGCCCCGTCACCACCTGCTCCAACCGCCGCGCGTCCCACCAGCCCACCGCCGGCCCGCGCAGCTCCCTCCGCACCTCGGAGCCACTGGCCTCCACCTGCGGCCGCAGCTCCTCCAGCACCTCCGCCACCAGCGCGCTCAAGTCCACCCGCCGCCGGCGCAGCTCCAACGCGTGGCCCGCGCTCAGCTGTGACACGTCCAGCAACGGGTCCACCAGCAGGCCCATCTGCCGCGTCTGCCGCTCGGCGGTGGCCACCTCCTCCAGCAACCGGGCCGGCTCCAGCGCGGCGCCACTCCGGCCCCGGCGCAGCAGGCTCTGCAACCTCAGCTGCAGCGGCAACAGGGGCGTGCGCAGCTCGTGCGCGGCCACGGAGAGGAACACTTCCCGCAGGCGGATGGCCCGCTCGGCGTGCCGGTACAGCCGCGCGTTGTCCAGGGCGATGGCGGCGCGGCTCGCCAGCTCCCGGGCCAGGGCGAGCTCGGCGGGCCCATAGCGCTCGGGCGTGGCCGAGACGAACGTGATGGCGCCCAGCCGGTGCTCCCGCGCCACCAGCGGCACCACCAGCAGGCTCTGGATGCCGAGCGCCCGCGCCAGCTGGAAGTGCGCCTCGTCCACCACCATGGCGCGCAGCTTCTCGTCCGTGACGTGGGGCACCAGCACCGGCGGGCCCTGGCGCGCCACATGCGCCGGAGGCGACGTCGAGCCGGGGCCCGGCGGGTAGCGGCGCTGCAGCTCGCCGAGCAGGGCCCGCTTCTCCGCGTCCACGTGCGCGCCACCCACCCGCCGCATCTCCCCGTCCTCCAGCAAATCAATGACGCACCAGTCCGCCAGCGCGCCCACGCACAGCGAGGCCACGCGCGGCAGCACCTTCTCCATCTCCAGCGAGGAGAGGAGCACCTCGCCGGCCTCGGCCAGCAGGGCGTTGGCGGCCTCGGAGCGCTGGCGCTCGCCCAGCTCCTGGCGCAGCGACTCGCGCATCTCGTTGATGGCCGAGCACACCTCGTCCAGCTCGTCGCCGCCGGCGGGCCCCGGAGCCTCGTGCCGCAGCACCAGCGGCGCGTCCAGGTGCGCCGGCCCCAACCCGCGCGTGTACGCCGCCAGGGTGGCCAGGTGCTGCGTCACCATGCGCTGCACGACGAAGAGGACGAAGAGGGCGATGAGGAACGTCTGCGCCGCGTGCGTGGCGAGGATGACGAGCACCCGGTCCCTCAGCCGCGCGTGGATGCCCTCCAGGGTGGCGCTCACCCGGAGCGTGCCCAGGAAGAGCGGCCCGTGGTACAGCGGGATGGAGCGCACCACCGCGTCCGTCCCGGGCGCGGCGCCGGCCTGGTAGTGGGTGCCCAGCGCGCTGTCCACCTCGGCCTGGACGATGTCCGGCAGCGTCGTCATCCCCTCGAGCTGGATGCGCAGCGGCGCCTCGTCGAGCGACCAGAGACTCTGGGCCACGCTCTGCGCGTAGCTCAGGCGCAGCTGCTCCAACCGCTCCTCCAGGGCGTGGACCTCGCCCCGGTAGTCGGTGGCGAGCTGCACGGCGGTGCTCACCAGGCTGGCCGCGACGCTGAAGAGCACGATGGCCCCCAGCAGCCGGCGCCCGAGCCGGTTGCCGGGAATCCGCCTCCCCATCCGCTCAGGGGTGGTGCTCGGAGGGGAGGGGACGCGTGAATCCATACGACTCCAGGAGGGGACCCGGGAAGCGCAGCCGCCGCTGAGCGAACAAGGCCCGGAAGGAGAAGTCGTCGTGCGTCAGCGCGGGGTTGGCCACTTTGGAGAAGGCGCGGAAGTCGATTGCCGCGCAGTCGCCCTCGCCGAGCAGTTGCTGGAGGGTGTCCACCTCGGCGCGCGAGATGGGGGCCAGGGAGGTGCGCCACTCGAGCCCCTCGGAGGCGAAGTCTCGGCCGTGGTGGTGATCATACAGCAGCACCAGGGCCCAGGCGCCCTCGAGGAAGTGGCCGCCGAGCGTCGTCACCAGGCGGCCCTCGCGCACGGCCTGGAGGGCCGCGGGAGTCCAGTCGATGCCGCCCAGCAGCACGTCCTGGCCGGGGCGGCGGCCCGAGGCCTCCACCGCGCGCAGGGCCCCCAGCGCCATGGTGTCGTTGGCGGCCCAGAGCAGTTGGAGCTCCGGGTAGCGGCGCAGCAGCAGCTCCGCCTTGCGCCGGGCCACCTCCACGTCCCACGAGGCGGAGACGCCCTGGAGCAGCTCGGCCCCTCCCACCCGGCCACGGCCTGGCGCAGCCCCTCGGAGCGCAGCCACCCGGAGGCGTCCTCGGGCTGCCCCTCGAGCGCGGCGAGCCGCACGGGCGCGTGGGGCGGGTGGCCCCGGGCGGCGGCCTCCAACAGGATTTGGGCCAGCGTGCGGCCGGCCAGCGCATCGTCCGGCAGCATCTGCCCGAGCCACAGCGGGAAGTGCCCACGCGGCCCGCCGAAGCGCGCGGCGTCCGCGGGCAGCAGGCCCGAGTTGATGACGAAGACGGGGACCCCCGTGCGCCGGGAGAGCTCCAGCAGGCCGGTGCCGATGCCCCGGTGCATCGTGACGAGGAGGTAGTCGGGCCGGCCGGGCCCGCTCAGCACCTCGCGCGCCCGCTCCAGGACTTCCCCGGGCCAGTGGCCCACGGGGTGGACGGTGAGCTCGATGCGCAGGTCCCTCGCGGCCGCGCGCATGGTGCCCACGAGGCTGTCCCGCCAGGGATTGCCCGGCGCCAGGGCATCGAGGAAGGCCACCCGCATGGGCCGCTCCACCGCGAACCGCTGGGCCGCCGCGTCCGGAGACGGCAGCAGCGCGAGCACGAGGACGACGAACCGCCAGAGGCCAGACATGGGCCAGCGCCCCCCTTCCGAGCCAGGCTTGATTCAAAGTCCTACGAGAGAGGTTATCCCACCCGGGCCGACGGCTGGAGTATAGTCCCGCCTACAGGGGCCCACCCGTGGCGAGCAGCCGCGGGCTGATCGCGGGGGGGCGCCTGAAAAGAGCCCGGTGACGGGCCGGGCAGGTCCGTGGAGAAGAGGAATGAGTAGGGAGAAAAACCGGGGCGGGAGGGCTGGCGGGCCCTCCACACCCCATGCGGGAAGCGAGAAGGGGAAGAAGGATGAGCAGGACACCCCCTCGCGCGTGCAGAGGATGATGACGAGCCTGGGGCTGACATTCAAGGGAGTAAAGGACCCGCGAGCACGCCGGGGCCAGAGGCACCCGCTGGCGGCGATGTTGATGCTGCTGGTGCAGGCGCTGGCGGTGGGGCGGCGGGTGTTGCGGCATGCCGAGGCGCTGGGCGAGGACATGCTGCGAGAAGGCACGGCACCCGAGGGGTTGAAGCGGCCGGTGTCCGACACGACGTTGGACAGGCTGCTGGGGAGCTTGGAGCCAGAGGGCTTGGAGCAGGAGGTGGAGCAGCTGGTGCGCAGTGGGCTGGACAAGGGGTTGATACGCAACGAGCTCTTCGCCCGGGGCGTCGTCAGCATCGACGGGAAGGCGGGGGAGAGCACGCCGGGGCAGGCGCCGTGCGAGCCGAGCCACACGACAAAGGATGAGCAGGGGCGGGAGTACTGGTACCCGTACGCGCTGCGCGCCAGTCTCACCAGCAGCGCGGCGTGTCCGGTGCTCGACCAGAAGTTGCTGGAAGGCAAGCAGGGAGAGGCGACGGCGTTCCCGGAGTTGTTCAAGCGGGTGGTGGAGAAGTTTGGGCGCCATTTCGAGTACGTGACGGTGGACGCGGGAATGACGAGCGCGGCCAACGCGAGCGTGGTGAGGCAGGAGGGCAAGCACTACTTGATGGCGCTCAAGGAGAACTTCCACCGGCTGCATGGCAAGGCGTGGGTGGCGCTGGCGGTGGCGCCAGTGAAGGTGCGAGTGCGCGAGAGGGTGAAGGGGGAGTGGGTGCGGAGGGAGTTGAGGGTGGTGGACAAGCCGCCAGAAGAGGACTTTCCCGGCGCCGAGCAATGGGTGTGGGTGCGGCAGACGCGAACCAGAGACGGCGAGCTGCCGAAGGTGGAGACGCGGCTGTTCCTCACCTCCATTCCCAGTGGGCAACTGTCCCCGGAGCAGATGCTGACGCTGGTACGCCGGCACTGGGGGATTGAGAACGGGCCGAACTGGACAGCGGACGTGGTGTTGGAGGAGGACAGCGCCTCGCCCAGCCTGCGAGGCAAGGCACCCCTGGTGCTCAGCTGGCTGCGAGTGCTGGCCTACAACCTGCTGGCCCTGGTGCGC
>NZ_DASUNC010000081.1:0-68600 GCF_036277355.1 Archangium sp. | reverse complement strand
CAGGAGGAGCCGTTCTTCACCTCGAAGATCACGCCGCTGCTCGACGAGGGAACGGGCGACGTGGAGGTGGAGGCGCTCGCGCTCAACCTCAAGAACACCGCGCGTGAAGTCATCGACATGCTCCCCGAGATCCCGGTGATGGCCAAGCAGCTCCTCGAGAGCATCCAGGCCCCTGGTCACCTCGCGGACCTCATCACCGCCAACATCGACGCCACCATCGAGGAGAAGCAGGAGGTGCTCGAGGCCGTGCACCTCAAGCTGCGTCTCAAGCGCGTGCTCGAGCTCTTGTCGCGCCAGTTCGAGGTGATGAAGCTCAGCAACAAGATCAACAGCCAGGTCAAGGGCGAGATGTCCAAGACCCAGCGCGAGTACTACCTGCGCCAGCAGCTCAAGGCGATCAAGGAAGAGCTCGGCGAGATGGGCGAGGAGGAGGAGGAGCTCGACGAGCTGCAGGAGCGCCTGAAGAAGGCCGGCCTGCCGCCCGAGGTGGAGAAGGTGGCCAACAAGGAGCTCAACCGCCTGAAGACGATTCCGGCGGCCTCCAGCGAGTACACCGTCGCGCGTACCTACCTGGATTGGATCGCCGACCTGCCCTGGGCCAAGCTCAGCGAGGACAACCTCGACATCGAGAACGCCCGGCAGACGCTGGACAAGGACCACTACGGCATCAAGAAGGTGAAGAAGCGCATCTTGGAGTACCTCGCGGTGCGCAAGCTCAAGAACGACATGCGTGGGCCCATCCTCTGCCTGGTGGGGCCGCCGGGTGTCGGTAAGACGTCGCTGGGTCAGAGCATCGCCAAGGCGGTGGGCCGCAAGTTCGTGCGCCTGTCGCTCGGCGGCGTGCGTGACGAGGCGGAGATCCGTGGCCACCGGCGTACCTACGTCGGCGCGCTGCCGGGCCGGTTCATCCAGAGCATGAAGAAGGCCGGGACCAAGAACCCGGTGATGATGCTCGATGAGATCGACAAGCTCGGCGCGGACTTCCGCGGCGACCCGAGCGCGGCCCTTCTCGAGGTGCTGGACCCGGAGCAGAACAACACGTTCAGCGACCACTACCTGGACGTGGCGTTCGACCTGTCCAAGGTGCTCTTCATCGCCACGGCGAACCAGCTGGATCCGATCCCTGGCCCGCTCCGTGACCGCATGGAGATCATCGAGCTGTCCGGCTACACGTTCGAGGAGAAGCAGAGCATCGCGCGCATCCACCTGGTGCCCAAGCAGCTCAAGGAGCACGGGCTCAACTCGGACCACATCTCCATCACCGATGAGGCCCTGCTCACGCTGACGACCGCGTACACGCGGGAGGCCGGTGTGCGTAACCTCGAGCGGCGCATCGCGGACATCTGCCGCGCCGTGGCGGTGGAGGTGGCCGGCGGGAAGATGGACAAGCAGAACATCGATGGAAACCGGGTGAAGGAGATCCTGGGGCCCGAGATGTTCTACTCCGAGGTCGCCGAGCGCACCGAGGTGCCGGGCGTGTCCACGGGTCTGGCCTGGACGGCGGCCGGTGGAGACCTGCTCTTCATCGAGGCCACCAAGATGGCGGGCAAGGGCGGCATGACGCTCACCGGCCAGCTGGGCGACGTGATGAAGGAGAGCGCCACGGCCGCGCTGAGCTACCTGCGCAGCAAGGCGGAGGTGCTGGGCATCAACCCGAACTTCCTCGAGAAGACGGACCTGCACCTGCACTTCCCCGCGGGCTCCATCCCCAAGGATGGTCCCTCGGCCGGCGTGACGATCCTCACCGCGCTCACCAGCCTGCTCACGGGCATCCGGGTGCGCGGCGACACGGCGATGACGGGCGAGGCCACGCTGCGTGGCCTGGTGCTGCCGGTGGGCGGCATCAAGGAGAAGGTGCTCGCGGCTCACCGCGCCGGCATCAAGCGCGTCATCCTCCCGGAGCGCTGCCGCAAGGATCTGCAGGACGTGCCGGATCAGGCGAGGAACGACATCGAGTTCATCTTCGCCACCCGCATGGACGAGGTCCTGGAGGCCGCGCTGGAGACCTCCCCTTTCAAGAAGGGGGTCACCGAGGGTGAGAAGTCGGTGCCGCCCCAGGCGGAGCCGGCTCCCGAGGTCCGCGCTTGACGCGGCCCTGAGCCACTCTTGAAGTCGATGGCGGGCAGGTCTCCGGACAGGGGGCCTGCCCGTTGTCGTTCGTGGGGGTCTCCGGCCCCCGTGTATGCTCCCTGGAACGCCGGACAGTCGGCCGGGGTCCGAGGAGACATGTCGAAGAGCCCCACCTGGCCGCTGCTGCTGCTCCTGGGCCTGTCCGCCGGATGCGAGGAGCAGGCCCGAGCCGCGCCCCCTCCGCCCGAGATCACCCCCGCCCCCGCCGCGAGCGCCGCGCCCGTCCCGGTGCCGGAGGCCCCACCCCGCTGGCCCGCCGCGAGCGCCCCGCTCACGGTGGCTCAGGTGGAATTCCCCAGGGGCTTCGGGAAGAAGCGCATCTACCTGGACGCGGGGCACGGCGCGCCCGGGAACGAGGGCAACACCTCCGTCGTCTGCGAGCCGGAGGAGGTCCACACGCTCCGGGTGGCCGAGGATCTCGCGAAGCGGCTGGAGGCCACCGGGCACTTCCTGGTGAAGGTGAGCCGGAAGGCCGGGCAGCGGCCCACGTACCCGACCCGGCTCGAGGAGGCCGAGCGCTGGCGGGCACAGCTCTTCGTGAGCATCCACTCGGACGCCCGCGGGGAGGCGCACTGGTGGCAGAGCTCCCTGGAGCAGGTGTGCCTGAGGAACGACACGGCCCCCGGGTACAGCGTGCTCTACGCCGACGACATCGCCGAGCCCCTGCTCTCCCAGCGGCTCGCGCTGGCCCGGGCACTGGCCCGGCGCATGGGCGACGCGGGCTTCCTGCCCTACGGCGGCGAGGACTACGTGGGCCTCTACGCCCCCGACTCCGAGCAGCCAGGGACCTTCGTGAGCCGGCACCTGCCGGGACAGCGCATCTTCGTGCTGCGCAAGCCGCCCATGCCCTCGGTCATCATCGAGACGCACCACGCGCTGGACCTCGAGGAGGTGGCCCGCTGGCGCGAGGTGCGCACCCTGGAGGCCTTCGCCGCGGCGGTGACCCAGGGGCTGGTGGATGCCTTCGCCCCACCCCCGGGTGCCCCGCCCGCGCCCCAGGTCTCAACCCGTGCCACGCTCCCCGTGCCCTGACTCCGCCCGCTCCGCCTCCGCCAGCCAACGCGTGAGCCGCTCCGCCAGCTCGCGCACGTGCGGCGCCCGGAGGATGCCGTAGTGGTCGCCCGGGATGTCCTCCACCGTGAGACTGGAGGCCGCGAGCCGGCCCCAGCCATGCGTGGCGTCCACCTCGACGCCCTTCCGCGCGTCACGCGCCCGGAGCAGCAGCGTGCGACCCTCGTAGGGCTCGGGGCTGTAGTGGGCCACGGCGCGCAGGTTCGCCCGGGCCACCTCCAACAGCACCCGCAGCTCCTCCAGGCCCGTTCCGGGTGGCAACAGCCCCGCCTCGCGCGCATGTGTCCAGAGGGTGCGGAGTTGATCCTCGGGGGGCAGGCCCGCGAGGGACTCGGGGGAGAGGGACAGGTCGCGCCCGGCGCTCCTTGCCAGGTCCGCCGCGAAGCCCACCAGCAGCGTGGCCGGGTCCGGCTCCGGCGTCGGCTGCCCCGCGGGGGCGAAGCTGTCGAGCAGCACCAGCAGCACCACCTCCTGCCCCTGGCGCCGCAGCTCCCTCGCCATCTCGTAGGCCACCGTCCCGCCCAGCGACCAGCCTCCGAGCAGGTACGGCCCCTCGGCCTGGACCGCGCGCACCTGCTCCACGTACCGGCGAGCCATGTCCTCCACGCGCGTCAGGGGCGCCTCGCTCCCCTCCAGCCCCGTGGCCTGCAACGCATGGAAGGGACGTCCCGTGCCCAGGCGTCTTGCGAGCTCCGCGTAGCACAGCACGTTGCCTCCCACCGGGTGCACCCAGAAGACCGGCGTGCCCGTACCCTCGGGTTGCAGCGTCACCCGGTTGCCCTGGACCGAGGCCAGCGTCCCCGCTCGCAGCCGGACCGCGAGCTCCTCGATCGTGGGCCCCTCGAAGAGCGCCGCCAGCGGCACCGTGCGTCCCAGCCGCTCGCGGAGCTTCGCTACCAGCCGCACCGCCAGCAGCGACTGGCCGCCCAGCTCGAAGAAGCTGTCCGTCACTCCCACGGGCGCTACGCCGAGCACCTCTTCCCAGACGCTCGCCAGCTCCCGCTCGAGATCGTCCCTCGGCGGCACGGAGGCCCGGCTCCCCTGGCGCGCTTCCCCGGGCGCCGGCAGGGCTCGCCCATCCACCTTGCCACTCGACGTCAGCGGCAGCGCCTCCAGCACCACGAACGCCGAGGGCACCATGTACTCCGGCAACCGCCGCTTCAGCCAGGTACGCACAGCCTCGAGGTTCAACCCGAGGCGCCCGGCACCCTCACCCCGTCCCTCTCCCGGAGGGCGAGGGGATGTGGGCACGGTGGGGGACTCGGGCACCACCGTGGGCACCACGTACGCCACCAGCCGTGATTCGCCCGAGGGGCTCTTCCACGCCCTCACGTGCGCCTGCTTCACGTCCGCCCGCTCCCTCAGCACCGCCTCCACTTCTCCCGGCTCCACCCGCACGCCGTTCACCTTCACCTGCGCGTCCACCCGGCCCAGGAAGTCCAAGCGCCCGTCCGCCCTCCACCTCACCACGTCCCCCGTGCGGTACAGGCGCTCGCCCGGCTCGCGGCCAAAGGGGTTGGGCACGAAGCGCTCCGCCGTCAGCTCCGGCCTCCCCACGTAGCCCCGCGCCAGCCCCGGGCCTCCCAGGTACAGCTCTCCCGCCACTCCCGGGGGCACTGGCCTCATCGCCCTGTCCAGCACGTACGCCTGCGTGTTGGCCAGCGGCCCTCCGATGGGCGGACGCGCCTCTCCCGGCTCGCACTCCTCCCACGTGGCGAGCACCGACACCTCCGTGGGGCCATAGCCGTTGACGAGGCGCCGGCTCCTGCCCCACCGCTCCACCAGCTCCGCCGGACAGGCCTCGCCCGCCACCATCACCACCCGCAGGTGCTCCAGCCCCTCGTCCGGCAACAGCGCCAGCACCGACGGCGGCAGCGTCAGCACCGTCACCTTCCCCTCCACCAGCTCGCGCCGCAGCTCCTCCCCCAGCGGTACCCTCCCGCCCGCCGGCACGTACAGCGCCCCTCCCGCCGTCACCGTCAGCAGGTACTCCCAGATGGAGGCATCGAAGCCCAGCGACGCCAGCTGCATCACCCGGCTCTCCGCTCCCACCCCATAGGCCCGCGCCTTCCCCAGGACGAGATCGCATGCGCCCTCGTGCGTCACCACCACGCCCTTGGGCCGTCCCGTGCTCCCCGAGGTGTAGAGGACATAGGCCGCGTTGCCGGCCCGCACGCCGCTCTCCAGCGGGCCCGTCTCCCCTCCCACCTCCTCCAGCACCACCACCGGGACTCCTTCCGGCAGCCGGCTCCTGTCCTCCCACCCACGCTTCGTCACCACCGCGCGCACGCCCGCGTCCCGCGCCATCCACTCCAGCCGCTCCGCCGGCAGCACCGCCTCCAGTGGCACGTACACGCCCCCCGCCAACTGCACGCCCCAGAAGGCCACCACCGCCTCCACGCTCTTCTCCATCAGCACGCCCACCCTCACCTCCGGCCCCACGCCCTCGCGCCTCAGCCGGTGCGCCAGACTCCGGGCCCTCGCCTCCAGCTCCCGGTAGCTCAGCCTCTGCCCGCGGCCCTCCAACGCCAGCGCCTCGGGCGTGCTCGCCGCCCGCAGCTCCAGCACCCGGCCCAGTCCCTCCACCGCCCCCTCCACCCGCGGCCCCCTGCTCCACTCCTCCAGCACCCGGGCCCGCTCCTCCCCCACCAGCAGCTCCACGTCCACCACCCGCTGCTCCGGCGCCCTCGCCACCACCGACAGCAACGTCTCCAGGTGCCTCGCCAGCCGTTGGATCGTCTCCGGCTCGAAGAGCGAGGTGTCATAGGAGAACGCGCCCCTCAGCCCCTCCGGCGCCGGTGTGAAGCCCAACGTCAAGTCGAGCTTCGCCGCGGGGCCCTCCCGCTCCACCGGCGACAGCTTCAGCTCCCGCAGCGAGACCTCGTGGCCCGGCGTGTTCTGGAGCACGAACATCACCTGGAAGAGGGGCGAATGCCGCAGCTCCCGCTCCGGCTTCAGCTCCTCCACCAGCTTCTCGAAGGGCACGTCCTGGTGCGCGTATGCCCCCAGCGCCACCTCGCGCACCCGTGCCAGCAGCTCCCGGAACGAGGGCGCCCCGCTCACGTCCGTGCGCAGCACCAGCGTGTTGACGAAGAGGCCGATCAACCCCTCCACCTCCACCCGCGTGCGCCCCGCTACCGGCGTGCCCACCACCACGTCCTCCTGGCCACTCCAGCGCGCCAGCAGCGCCTGGAAGCCCGCCAGCAGCACCATGAACAGGCTGCACCCCTCGCGCTGCGCCAGCGCCTCCAGCGCCTCACTCAGTCCGCGCGACAGCACCACCGGCACCTGGCCCGCACGCCTGGACCTCCGCGCCGGACGCGGCCTGTCCAACGGCAGCTCCAACACCGGCGGACTGCCCGCCAGCCGCCTCCTCCAATACGCGAGCTGCTCCTCCAGCACCTCGCCCTTCAGCCACTCCCTCTGCCAGCGCGCATGGTCCGAGTACCGCAGCGGTAGCTCCGGCAACGGGCTCGGCGCCCCACGGCAGAAGGCGTCGTACAGCGCCGCCAGCTCCCGGAAGAGGATTCCCGCCGACCAGCCGTCGAAGACGATGTGGTGCACCGTCAGCAGCAGCACGTGCTCCCGCTCCCCCAGCCGCAGCAGCGTCGCGCGCAACAGCGGGCCCCGGGAGAGCTCGAAGGGCCGCCCCGACTCCTCCGAGGCGAGCCGCTCCACCGCTTCGCTCCGCGCGTCCTTCTCCAGCGCCGACAGGTCCACCGGCGCCAGCGGCAGCCGCACGGGCCCGGTGAGGTGCAGCACCGGCTCGCCTCCCCGGCTCTCGATCGAGGCCTGGAGCACTTCGTGCCGGCGCACCACCTCCTCCAGCGCGCGCTCCAGCGCCGCCGTGTCGAGCGGGCCCTCCAGCCGCAGCGCGACGGGGATGTTGTACGCCGTGTTCCCCGGCTGGAGCTGCTCCAGGAACCACAGCCGCTGCTGGGCGAAGCTGAGCGGCGGCGGTCCATCCGTGTCCACGGCCCGGACCAGGGGCGCCGCCTCGGCCGCCGCCCCACCCACCGAGGTGATGTGCGCGGCCAGGGCCTCGAGTGTCGGTGCATCGAAGACGGCCTGCAGCGGCACCTCCACCCCGAGCTCCTTGCGCACCCGCGACACCAGCTGCGTCGCCAGCAGCGAGTGCCCGCCCAGATCGAAGAAGCTGTCCGTCACTCCCACCGGCTCCACCCCGAGCAACTCCTCCCAGAGGTGCGCCAGCGCGCGCTCCAGCTCATTCCTCGGCGCGATGGAACGCCTGCCCTCCGGGCGGACCTCCTCCGGAGCGGGCAGCGCTCGCCCATCCACCTTGCCGCTGGACGTGAGTGGCAGCGCCTCCAGCACCACGAGCGCCGAGGGCACCATGTACTCCGGCAGCCGCTGCTTCAGCCGGGTACGCACAGCCTCGAGGCTCAACCCGGGGGACCCGGTACCCTCACCCCGTCCCTCTCCCGGAGGGCGAGGGGAGGTGGGCACTACGTATGCCACCAGCCGCGACTGGCCCGAGGGGCCCTTCCACACCTTCACGTGCGCCTGCTTCGCGCCCGCCAGCTCCCGCAGCGCCGCCTCCACCTCGCCCGGCTCGATCCGGACGCCGTTCACCTTCACCTGCGCGTCCACACGTCCCAGGAAGTCCAGCCGCCCGTCCGCCCTCCACCGCACCACGTCCCCCGTGCGGTACAGCCGCGCTCCCGGATCACCACTGAGTGCATCCGGAACGAAGCGCTCCGCCGTCAGCTCCGGCCTCCCCACGTAGCCCCGCGCCAGCCCCGGGCCTCCCAGGAACAGCTCCCCCGCCACTCCTGGAGGCACCGGCCGCATCCCTCCATCCAGCACGTAGGCGCGCACGTTGCCCAGCGGCCCGCCAATGCCCGGCCGACCCCCGCCCACCTCGCACTCCTCCCACGTGGCGCACACCGTCACCTCCGTGGGCCCGTACCCGTTGACGAAGCGCCGCCCCGGAGCCCACCGCTCCACCAGCTCGGCCGGACAGGCCTCGCCCACGGACTTCACCACCCGCAGGTGCTCCAGCTCCTCGTCCGGCAACAGCGCCAGCACCGACGGCGGCAACGTCACCACCGTCACCTTCCCCTCCACCAGCTCGCGCCGCAGCTCCTCGCCCAGCGGCACCCTCCCACCCGCCGGCACGTACAGCGTCCCGCCCACCGACACCGTCAGCAGGTACTCCCAGATGGAGGCATCGAAGCCCAGCGACGCGAGCTGCATCACCCGGCTCTCCGCTCCCACCCCGAACGCCCCCGCCTTGCCACGCACCAGATCGCACGCGCCCTCGTGCGTCACCACCACGCCCTTGGGCCGCCCCGTGCTTCCCGAGGTGTAGAGGATGTAGCAGGCATTTCCCGGCTCGACTCCCGACTCCAGCGCGCCCGCCGCCTCCTCCCGCACTTGCAGCTCTTCCAGCCGCACCACGGACACGGCCTCGGGCAACCGGCACCGCGCCTCCAGGCCTCGCAGCGTCACCACCGCGCGCACGCCCGCGTCCCTCGCCATCCACTCCAGCCGCTCCGCCGGCAGCACCGCCTCCAGCGGCACGTACACGCCCCCCGCCTTCTGGATGCCCCAGAAGGCCACCACCGCCTCCACGCTCTTCTCCAACAACACGCCCACGCGCACTTCTGGCCCCACGCCCTCGCGCCGCAGCCGGTGCGCCAGACTCCGGGCCCTCGCCTCCAGCTCCCGGTAGCTCAGCCTCTGCCCGTTTCCTTCCACCGCCAGCGCATCGGGCGTGCTCGCCGCCTGGAGCTCCAGCACCCGTGACAGGCCCTCCATCGCCCCCTCCACGCGCGGCCCCCGGCTCCACTGCTCCAGCACCCGGGCCCGCTCCTCCCCCACCAGCAGTTCCACGTCCACCACCCGCCGGTCCGGCGCCCTCGCCACCGCCACCAGCAGTGTCTCCAGGTACCTCGCCAGACGCTGGATCGTCTCCGGCTCGAAGAGCGCCTCGTCGTACAGGAAGAGGCCCCGCAGCCCCTCCGGCGTGCGCGTGAAACCCAACGTCAGATCGAGCTTCGCCTCCAGGGCCTCCTGATCCACCGGCGACAGCTTCAGCTCCGGCAGCACCACCTCGCGCGCCGGGAGGTTCTCCAGGACGAGCAGCACCTGGAAGAGGGGCGAGTGCCCCGACTCCCGCTCCGGCTTCAGCTCCTCCACCAGCTTCTCGAAGGGCACGTCCTGGTGCGCGTATGCCCCCAGCGCCACCTCGCGCACCCGTGCCAGCAGCTCCCGGAACGTCGGCGCTCCACTCACGTCCGTGCGCAACACCAGCGTGTTGACGAACAGGCCGATCAGCCCCTCCACCTCCGCTCGCGTGCGCCCCGCCACCGGCGAGCCCACCACCACGTCCTCCTGGCCCGTCCAGCGCGCCAACAGCGCCTGGAAGCCCGCCAGCAGCACCATGAACAGGCTGCTCCCCTCGCGCTGTGCCAGCGCCTCCAGCGCCTCGCTCGGCTCGCGCGCCAGCACCACCGGCACCCGGCCCGCTCGCGGGGACCTCTGGGCCGGACGCGGCTTGTCCAGCGGCAGCTCCAACACCGGCGGACTGCCCGTCAGCCGCTGCCTCCAGTACGCGAGCTGCTTCTCCAGCACCTCGCCCTTCAACCACCCCCGCTGCCACCTCGCGTAGTCCGCGTACCGCAGCGGCAGCTCCGGCAACGGGCTCGGCGTCCCACGGCTGAAGGCGTCGTACAGCGCCGCCAGCTCCCGGAAGAGGATGCCCGCAGACCAGCCGTCGAAGACGATGTGATGCACCGTCAGCAGCAGCACGTGCTCCCGCTCGCCCAGCCGCAGCAGCGTCGCACGCAGCAGGGGGGCCCGCGACAGCTCGAAGGGCCGGGACGATTCCTCGGAGACGAGCCACTCCACCGCCCCGCGCTGCTGCCCCGCGTCCATCTCCGACAGATCCACCGGCGACAACGAGGGCCGCGTAAGCCCCGCGATGTGCATCACCGGCTCGCCCTCCCGGCTCTTGAAGGAGGCCCGGAGCACCTCGTGCCGGCGCACCACCTCCTCCAGCGCGCGCTCCAGCGCCTCCCGCTCCAACCGGCCCTCCAGCCGCAGCGCATAGGGCACGTTGTACGCCGTGCTCTCCGACTGGAGCTGATCCATGAACCACAGCCGCTGCTGGGCGAAGCTGAGCGGCGGCGGCTCGTCCGTGTCCACCCCCCGGACCAGCGGCGTGCGAATCCGCGGCGTCTCCTCCACCCGGCGGGCGAGCCCCTCCAGCGTGGGCGCCTCGAAGACGGCTCGCAGCGGCAGCTCCACCCCGAAGGTGCCTCGCACCCGCGACACCAGCTGCGTGGCCAGCAGCGAGTGCCCACCCAGCTCGAAGAAGGAGTCCGTGACCCCCACGCGCTCCACGCCCAACGTGCGCGACCACAGCTCCGCCAGCTTCCGCTCCGTGTCCGTACGCGGCTCGATGAAGCCCGCCGCCTGTGTGGCTCCTGGCATCGGCAGCGCCTTGCGATCCACCTTGCCGCTCGGCGTGAGCGGGATGGCGGACAGCTCGACGATGGCCGCGGGGATCATTGGCTCCGGCAGGCGCTGGCGCAGACGGGCGCGCAGCTCGGAGGGAGCCAACCCGGGAGCCGTGACACCCTCACCCCGTCCCTCTCCCGGCGGGAGAGGGGAAATGGGCACGACGTAGGCCACGAGGCGCTGGTCTCCGGGTGCGTACTCGCGCACGGCGGCCACGGCTTCGCGTACCTCGGGCTGCTCGCGCAGCGCCGCTTCCACCTCGCCCAGCTCGATCCGGTGGCCTCGCAGCTTCACCTGGAAGTCCACCCGCCCGAGGAACTCCACCGTTCCGTTCGACAGCCAGCGCGCTCGATCTCCCGTCCGGTACAGCCTCGCGCCGGGCTCCTCGCTGAAAGCATCTGGCACGAAGCGCTCGGCCGTCGCGTCCGGCCGCCCGAGGTACCCGCGCGCCAGTCCCGCTCCGCCGATGTACAGCTCGCCCGGGACTCCCACGCCCACCGGTTGTCCGTCGCGATCCAGCACGTACAGCCGCACGTTCTCGATGGGCCGGCCGAGCACGGGGCGTCCGTACTCCGCCGTCACGGGGCACACCGTCGCGTCCACCGTGCACTCGGTGGGGCCGTACACGTTGAACGTCCGCACCGTGCGCGAGGCCGCCAACCGCCGCCACAGCGTCTCGGGGATGGCCTCGCCACCCACCAGCAGCGTGATGGGACGCGGGGTCTCCTCCAACCAGCCCGTCTCCAGCAACACCTGGAGCTGCGAGGGCGTGCAGTCGAAAACGTCCACCTCCTGCCGCTCCAGCCAGGCGCGCAGCGCCTCACCGTCGAAGCGCACGGACTCCGGTGTCACGACCAGCGTGTGCCCGCGCAGCACCTGGAAGAGCTGCTTCACCGAGGTGTCGAAGGACACCGAGCCGTTGACACTCACCCGCCGCCCCGGCTCCAGCCCCGCGTACACCGCACCGTGCAGTGCCTCGACGAGGTTCGCCACCGCCCCCTGCCGCACCATCACCGCCTTCGGCCGGCCCGTGCTGCCCGAGGTGTAGATGGCGTACGCCAGATGCTCCGGCCCCGCGCCTCCCGGCACCGGGGTCTCCGGCTCCCCGTGCAGGGACTCCGCCTCGGCGTCCAGCCGCAGCAGCCGCTGCCCGGGTCCCGTCAGCCCATCCACCGCCGCTCCCGCCGTCACCACCACGCCCGCTCCCGAGTCCTCCAGCATGTAGCGCAGCCGCTCGGCCGGGTACCCCGGATCCAACGGCACGTACGCACCACCGGCCTTCAGGATGCCCCACAGCCCCACCACCAGCTCCACCGAGCGCTCCACGCACAGCCCCACCCGCACGTCCGGGCCCACGCCCATCCGCCGCAGCCGGTGCGCCACCTGGTTGGCCCGCGCGTCCAGCTCGCGGAAGGTGAGCCCCACTGGCCCCATCACCACCGCCGGTGCCTCCGGCGTGCGCGCAACCTGCGCCTCCAGCAGCGCCGCCAGCCCGGTCGTGCCCTCGCGCGCCACCGCCGTGGCGTTCCACTCGCGGAGCACCCGCTGGCGCTCCTCCTCGCCCAGCGGCGACAGTTCCTCCACCGGGCGCTCCGCCGACTCCACCAGCTGGCCCAGCAGACGCTGGAAATGCTCCAACAACCGCTGCGCGTCCGCCCCGTCGATGCGGCTCTCGTCGTGGTAGAGGTGCAGCTCCAGCCCCTGGTGGGGATTCGCGATCAGCACCAGCGGGAAGCTGTCGAGCTCGAAGCTGCGCACCTCACGGACCTCCAGCCCCGTCCCCTTCCCGAACCCGCCCTCCAGCGCCTCGTCCACCCGCAGGTTCTCCACCACCACCAGCGACTCGAAGAGCGGCGTCCCGGACGGCACCTCGCTCCAGCGCCGCACCTCCACCAGCGGGCTGTAGTCGTGCTGACGCATCTCCAGCAGCCAGCCCTGCAGCTCCCGCAGCCACTCGCCCACGGGCTTGCCTCGGACAACACGCGCGCGCACCGGCAGCGTGTTGATGAACATCCCGATCGTCTCCTCCACACCCGGCAGCGTCGCCGGACGGCCCGAGACCGTGTTGCCGAACACCACGTCGTCCTCGCCCGCGTGGTGGCGCAGCAGCAGCGCCCAGGCCCCCATGAGGCACGTGCTCAGGGTCACCTTCTGGCGGCGCGAGAGTTCCTGGAGCGCGGCGACCTGCTCGGACGTCAGGCGGACCCTCCGCTCCCGGCGCACGGGGACTCCGCCCGGCACGGGGCCGCGATCCACTCCCACCTGCGTGGGCGATGTGAAGCCCGCGAGTGACTCACGCCAGAACTCCCGGGCGGCATCCAGCTCCTGACGCTGCAACCAGGCGATGAAGTCGCGATACGCGGGCGCCTCGGGCCAGCTCCGCGTGCCGCCGAGCGCCAGCGCCCCGTAGCGGGTGAAGACCTCGCCCAGCAGCAGCGGCATGGACCAGCCATCCAGCACCAGATGCGAGTAGCTGAAGACGATCCTCCAGGCCCGCTCGCCAACTCGCAGCAGCGCGAGCCTCAGCAGCGGGGCCCGCTCCAGCTCGAAGCCCTGACGCCGATCCTCGGCGATCCACGCCGTGAACCGCGCCTCGAACTCCGAGGGCGGCACCTCACACCAGTCCTCCGTGCGGAGGGGCAGTTGCGCATGCCGCATCACCACCTGTAGCGGCTCCTCCAGGCCCTCCCAGAGGAAACCCGTGCGCAGGCTGGCATGGCGGTCCACCGTCTCCTGCCATGCGCGAGCCACCGCTTTGACATCCAGCGGGCCCTCCAGCTCCCAGGAGAGCTGGTTGAGGTACATGTCCGCGCTGGACGCGTGCAGCACGTGGAAGAGCAACCCCTTCTGCAGCGGAGAGAGGGGGTACAGATCCTCGATGTTCCGGCGGCGCGACGCATCGCCCCGCGACACCCGCTCCACCAGCGCATCCAGCTCCTGCTCGCCGAGCTTCACGAGCGGGAAGTCGGACGGAGTGAAATGGTCCCTGCCCTCCGGGGCACGCGCTCGCGCCACCGGCTCCGGGGACTGGCTGGACGCCGGGCCCGACAGTGCGGCGAGTCGGGCGATCGTCGGGTGGGAGAAGAGCTGCTTCGCGGTGATGTGGACTCCCGCCTGCGCCGCCCGGGAGATGATCCGGATGGCGAGGACGGAGTCGCCCCCCAGCTCGAAGAAGTCATCGTGGATGCCCACCCGCTCGTGCCCGAGCACCTGCGCCCAGGCCTCCGCCAACACGCGCTCCTCCGGCGTGCGCGGCGGTTCGTGGGTGGTGGGATTCTCTCGCGCCTCCGGCGCGGGGAGTGCCTTGCGGTCCACCTTGCCGCTCGTGGTGCGCGGCAGTGCATGGAGTGGCACGAAGACCGCGGGCACCATGTACTCGGGCAGGCGTTGACGGAGTTGGGCTCGCAGATGGGAGGGATCCAACCCGGGATCCGTGGCACCCTCACCCCGTCCCTCTCCCGGAGGGCGAGGGGTATTTGGCACGACGTAGGCCACGAGCCACGGATCTCCCCCGGCTCGCTTGCGGAGGACCACCACTGCCTCGCTCACCGAGGGCTCCTCGCCCAGAGCGGCTTCGATTTCTCCCAGTTCGATGCGGAACCCTCGCAGCTTCACCTGCTCGTCGGCACGCCCGAGGAACTCGAGCTGCCCGTCCGGCAGCCACCGGACGACGTCTCCCGTCCGGTACATGCGCGCACCGGGAGCGCCATGGAACGGGTCCGGAATGAAGCGCTCGGCCGTCAGCTCCGGGCGCCCGAGGTAACCCCGCGTCACGCCCTCCCCGCCCACGTACAGCTCTCCCCGCACGCCCACCGCCACCGGGTGCAGCTCCGCGTCGAGCACGTAGGCACTCGCCCCCGCGAGCGGCCCTCCAATCGGCACCACCGCCGCGTCCGGCGAGCACTTCGCCAGCGTCGCGTAGATGGAGACCTCCGTGGGGCCGTACGCGTTGACGAAGAGCCGCCCCGCGCCCCAGCGCCTCGGCAACCTCGGGCCACAGGCCTCGCCCGCCACCATCACCGACTCCAGGGCGGGCAGCGCCTCGACGGGCGTGGCCTCCAGCACCGAGGGCGTGAGCACGGCCGTGGTCACCCGCTCCTCGCGCAACACGCGCAACAGCTCCGCGCCCGGCATCAACGCCTCGCGCGAAGCCATGACCAGCGCCGCGCCATCGCTCAGCGCGCCGAAGATCTCGAACACGGACACGTCGAAGCTCGCCGAGGCGAACTGCAATACCCGCTTGCCCGGCCCGATGGCCCACGCCTCTCGCGAGGCCCTCACGGTGTTGCTCGCGCCCCGATGCTCCACCAGCACGCCCTTCGGCCTGCCCGTCGAGCCCGACGTATAGATGACATAGGCGAGCTGCTCCGGACGCACCTCCACCCCGGGAGACGTCCTCGGCGCGCGTGCGAGCGTCTCACGCTCCGCCTCCGCGTCCAGCAGCACCCGCCACGCGCCCTGCCCCTCCAGCCACGAGGCCGTGCGCTCCTGGGCAATCACCCCGGATGCGCCACTGTCCTCCAGCAGGGAGCGGAGCCGCGCCGCCGGCCACGCCGGATCCACCGGCACGTACGCCCCGCCCGCCTTGAGCACGCCCAGCATGGCGATGATCAGCTCCGGAGAGCGCTCCAGGCACAGCACCACCCGGAACTCCGCCCTCACGCCGAGCCCACGCAGGTGGTGCGCGAGTTGGTTGGCCCGCGCGTCCAGCTCTCCGTAGGTGAGCCGCTCCTTCCCGAAGACGATCGCCTCCGCCTCCGGGGCCGCCGCCGCCCGCTCCTCGAAGCGCCGGTGCAGCAGGCCGGTCTCCGCCGCGGGCACGCCCACCCCACTCCACTCCCGCAGCAGCCGGTGCCGCTCGGACGCGTCCACTGGAGACAACTCGCCCAGCCGCTGACCGGGCCGGGCCACCATGGACTCCAACAGGTGGCGCAGCTGCTCCAGGATCCGTCCGGCATGCGCCGCGTCGAATCGCGCCGCGTCGTAGGCCAGGTGAAGCGGCATCTCCCGCGCGGGCGATGCGATGAGCGTCAACGGGTGGTGATCCGACTCCAGCGAGCGGACATCGCGCACCTCCAGCGAGGGCAGCGACGCCGTGAGCGCCGCGTCCACCGGATAGTTCTCGAAGATCACCAGGCTCTCGAAGAGCGGCGTCCCCGCGGGCACCTCGCTCCAGCGCTGCACCTTCACCAGCGGCGAGTGCTCGTGCTGCCGCATCTCCAGCAGCCACGCCTGGAGCCGCTGGAGCCAAGGGATGAGCGGCTCGTCCCGCGTCAGGCGCACGCGCACCGGCAGCGTGTTGATGAAGAGGCCCACCATGCCCTCCACTCCGGGCAGCTCCGGCGGGCGGCCGGACACGGTGGTGCCGAAGACGACGTCCTTCGTCCCCGCATGGTGGCCGAGCAGCAGCGCCCACGCGCCCTGCACCACGGTGTTGAGCGTGAGGCCCTGCTGGCGCGCGAATGCGTTCAGCGCCTCGGTGGTGGCGGCGGACAGGTGGAGCTGCCGCGTGGCCCGGACGGCTCCGGGCACTTCCTGGCTCGCGGTGCCCCGGCCTGGCTCGGTGGGCTCGGAGAAGCCCGCGAGCGAGCGGCGCCAGAAGCGCTCGGACTCCTCCAGGTTCCGCGACTGGATCCAGGCGATGTAATCGCCGTAGGGCCGCGTCTGCTCCAGCCTCGGCGCCTGCCCCCGGGAGAGCTGCTCGTAGAGGCCGAAGACCTGCTTGATCAGCAGGGGAACGGACCACCCATCCAGCAACAGGTGGTGGTGACTGAAGACGAAACGGTACACCGCGTCCCCGGTGCGCAGCAGGGCCAGGCGGCTCAAGGGCGGCGAGGACAGCTCGAAGCTCCGGCGGCGATCCGCCTCCAGCCACGTGGCGAAGCGTGACTCCTGCTCGGAGACCGGCACCTCACGCCAGTCCTCCTGGACGAGCGGCAGTTCCGCCTCGCGGAGCACCACCTGCAGGGGCTCGTCGACTCCCTCCCAGACGATGGCCGTCCGGAGGATGGAGTGCGCCTCCCCCACCTGCCGCCAGGCTCGCGTGAAGGCGGAGAGGTCCAACACGCCGCGCAGCTCGCAGACGAGCTGGTTGAAGTACAGGCCACCACCCTGCTCGCGCAGGACGTGGAAGAGCATGCCCTGCTGCAACGGGGAGAGCGGGTACAGGTCCTCGAGATTCCGGCCACGCGCGCCGCCCCGGGCCACACGCTCCACCAGCCCATCCAGCTGCGTCTGCCCGAGCCGCGCCAGCGGGAAGTCGGCCGGCGTGAGGAGGCTCGCCTCGTCCCCGGTGGTGCAGCGCGCGAGGAGGGTGCGCAGGGCGTCCAGGAAACCACGCGCCAGGGACTCCAGTGTCTCCTTCCGGTAGAGGTGCTCGCCGTAGGCCCAGGACACCTGGAGGCGGCCTCCGGACACGAGGGCATTCACGCCGATCCGGTGCGAGCGGCGGTCCCTCGGGTCCTGCGTGGGTCCCACGGACTCGGAGGTCAGCGCGAGCGGCGACTCCGGCGGCAGCACGTGGTCGAGCTGCCCCAGGTAGTTGAAGGACACCTCCGCGGCCGGGAGCGCACGCAGGCGGGCGGCCAGCGCCTCGTCCTTCGACAGGTAGCGCAGCACGCCGAAGCCCAGGCCCCGGCGCGGAATGCGGCGGAGGGTCTCCTTGACGGCTCGCAGCCCCGACTCGAGCGTCTGGCCCTCCCCCGCCTCGAGCAGCACCGGGTACAGGCTGGTGAACCAGCCCACCGTGCGTGACAGGTCCACGCCCTCGAGCACGTCCTCGCGCCCGTGTCCCTCCAGGTCCACCTGCAGGCACGGCACGCCCGTCCAGCGCCGGAAGGACTCCACCAGCGCCGCCAGCAGCACCTCCTCCACGCGCGCACGCGACGCCCGCGGCACTTCCTGGAGGAGCAACCGCGTCTCCTCCGCCTCCAGCTCCACCCGCACCATGCGCGCGGAGCCCTCGGTGTCCTCACCGCCGGGCAGCGCTCCGGGAAACTCCATCGGCAGGCGCGAGACACGCTCCCAGGGCAGGCCCAACCAGTACTCCGCCTCCTCGCGCATGGCCGGCGTCTGGGCATACGCCTCCAGCCGCTCCGCCCATTGCTGGAAGGACGTGGTCTTCGGCGGCAGCCGCACCGGCCCGCCCGCCTGGAGCTGGGCACCCGCCGTGACGAGGTCCGTCAGCAGCACCCGCCACGAGACGCCGTCCACCACGAGGTGGTGGATGACGAGCAACAACCGCCTCGGCTCCCCCGCGCCGAGGTCGTACAGCACCGCGCGCGCGAGCGTCCCCTCCTGGAGATTCAGAGCGGCCTGCGTCCTCGCGGCATGGGCCTCCAGGGCTTCCCGGCGTCCGCCTGGCGCCACGCCGGAGAGGTCCACGCGCTCCAGCGGGAAGCGCCCTACGGAGCCCACGTGCTCCTGGCTCCACCCCTCGCCATTCCGGGAGAAGCGCAGGCGCAGCACGTCGTGGTGCTGGCTCAGGTGCTGGAGCGCCTGCTCGAGCAGCGCCACGTCCCACGGCTCGCGCAACGCGAAGAGCAGTGCCTGGTTGTAGTGGTGCGGATTCACCCGCTCCTGCTCGAAGAACCAGCGCTGGATGGGCGTGGACACCACCGGCCCCGTCACCAGCGACTGCTCGGCGGTGACTCCGGGCGCCGAGCCGGCCACCGCCGCGAGCCGGGCGATCGTCTTGTGCGAGAAGAGCTGCTTCGCGGTGATGTGGACTCCCGCCTGCGCGGCCCGGGAGATGATCTGGATGGCGAGGATGGAGTCACCGCCCAGCTCGAAGAAGTCATCGTGGATGCCCACCCGCTCGTGCCCGAGCACCTGCGCCCAGAGCTCCGCCAGCTTCCGCTCCACCTCGCCGCGAGGGGCGACGAAGGCCCGGGCCTGCTCCGCGGGCGTGGCGTCCGGGGCCGGCAGCGCCTTGCGATCCACCTTGCCGTTGGGCGAGAGCGGCAGGGCCTCCAGCGCCACGAAGGCCGCGGGGACCATGTGCGCGGGCAGCTCCCGCTCGAGGAAGGCACGCAGCGCGTCCGCGCCTGGCGCTCGAGGCTCGCCCGTCACGTACGCCACCAGCCGCCGGACGCCGGGGTTGTCCTCGCGGACCACCACCACCGCCTCGCGCACCGCCGGGTGCTTCGCCAGCGCCGCTTCCACCTCGCCCAGCTCCACACGGAAGCCGCGCACCTTCACCTGCGCGTCCCGCCGCCCCAGGAACTCCACGCTCCCGTCCGGCAGGTAGCGGGCCAGGTCCCCCGTCCGGTACAGCCGCGCGCCGGGCGAGCCACTGAAGGGATGGGGAATGAAGCGCTCCGCCGTCAGCTCCGGCCGGCGCAGATAGCCGCGCGCCAGCCCCTCGCCGCCGAGGAACAGCTCGCCCGGCACGCCCACCGGCACCGGCTGGAGCGATGCGTCCAGCAGGTACAGCTGCGTGTTGGCGATGGGGCGGCCGATAGGGACCGTCGGCCCCGAGCCGGGGGACGGGCAACGCGCGAAGGTGGCGTCGATGGTGGCCTCGGTGGGGCCGTACAGGTTGACCAGGGTGGCCGAGGGCAGTTGCGCGCGCAGCCGGTGCTCCAGCTCGACGGGCAGCGCCTCGCCGCCGCAGAAGAGCCAGCGCAGGCTCGTGGCCCGCGACAGCCCCTCCGCCTCCAGCAGCACCCGCAGCAGCGACGGAACGAGCTGGAGCACCGTCACCTGCCCGCGCGTCACCGCCTCCAGGAGCGCGACGCCGTCCCGGTGTGCGTCGGGAGCGGCGATGACCAGCCGTCCGCCGGACATGAGCGGGGCCCAGCACTCCCAGACGGAGGCATCGAAGCTGAGCGGCGTCTTCTGCAGCACCCGATCCGCCGGCCCGAGACCGAACGCGGAGAGGATCCACGCCATGTGGTTGCCCAGCGCGCGGTGCGTGATGACGGCACCCTTGGGCTGGCCGGTGGAGCCGGAGGTGTAGATGACGTAGGCCGCGTTGCCGGGGTGCACGCCCGCGTCCGGCGCGTCCGCGCTCAGGCGCGAGAGCTGCGGCCCCTCCGAGTCCAGACAGAGCACCGGCGTGCCCTTCGGCTCGAGCCGCTCCACCAGGTACCGCTGGGTGAGCAGCACCGCGGGCGCGGAGTCCTCCAGCATGAAGGCCAGCCGCGCGGGGGGATAGCCGGGATCCAACGGCACGTAGGCACCGCCGGCCTTGAGGATGCCGAGCAGCCCCACCGCCATCTCCAGCGAGCGCTCCACGCACAGGCCCACCCGCGTCTCGGGGCCCACGCCGCGCTCGCGCAGCGCATGGGCGAGCTGGTTGGCGCGCCGGTCCAGCTCCCGGTACGTGAGCCGCTGTCCCTCGAACTCCACCGCCACCGCGTCCGGCGTCCGCTCGACCTGGGCCTCGACGAGTTGGTGGATGCAGCGCCCGCGAGGGTAGTCGGCCCGCGTGTCGTTCCACTCCACCAGGAGCTGGTGCCGCTCCCGCTCGGAGAGCAGCGGGAGCCCGGCCAGGGGCCGCTCGGGCCAGGTGGCCATGGACTCGAGCAGGTGACGGAGCTGCCCCAGCATCCGCTCGATGTGGGCCGCGTCGAAGCGCGCGCACTCGTGAGCGAGCTCCAGCCGCAGCTCACGCCCCGGCACGGCGGTGAGCGTCAGCGGATGGTGGTCCGCCTCGACGGCGCGCACGTCCCGCACCTCCAGCGAGGGCAACGACGCGGTGAGCGCCGCGTCCACCGGGTAGTTCTCGAAGACGAGCAGGCTCTCGAAGAGCGGTGTGCCCGGTGGGACGTCACTCCAGCGCTGCACCTTCACCAGCGGCGAGTGCTCGTGCTGCCGCATCTCCAGCAGCCACGCCTGGAGATTCTTCAACCAGGTGACGACCGGCTCGTCCGCGGGCAGGCGCACGCGCACCGGAAGCGTGTTGATGAAGAGGCCCACCATGCCCTCCACGCCGGACAGCTCCGGCGGGCGGCCCGAGACGGTGGTGCCGAAGACGACGTCCTTGGTCCCCGCATGGTGGCCGAGCAGCAACGCCCACGCGCCCTGCACCACGGTGTTGAGCGTGAGCCCCTGCTGGCGCGCCAGCGCATTCAGCGCCTCGGTGGTGGCGGCGGAGAGGTGGATCCTCCGGGAGGCGCGGCCGGACACCGGCGAGCCGTCCAGGCCCGGGAAGCCCCGCCCCAGTGCGGTGGGCTCGGAGAAGCCCGCGAGCGAGCGGCGCCAGAAGCGCTCGGACTCCTCCAGCCCGCGCTCCTGAATCCACTCGATGTAATCGCCGTAGGGCCGCGACTGCTCCACGCGCGGCGTGAAGCCCCGGACGAGGCTCTCGTAGAGGACGAAGACCTGCTTGATGAGGAGCGGAACGGACCACCCGTCCAGCAGGATGTGGTGGTGGCTGAAGACGAAGCGGTACGCCGCGTCCCCGGTGCGCAGCAGCGACAGGCGCAGCAGCGGCGGCGTGCCGAGGTCCACGCCCCGGCGGCGATCCGCCTCCAGCCACGCGGTGAAGCGCGCCTCCTGCGCCGCCGCCGGAGTCCCTCGCCAGTCCTCCTGCTCGAGCGGCAGCTCCACCTCGTTGAGCACCACCTGGAGGGGCTCGTCGACGTCCTCCCAGACGATGGCCGTGCGGAGGATGGAGAACGCCGCCACCGCCCGCCGCCAGGCCTCGGTGAAGGCCGGGAGATTCAGCGCGCCACGCAGCTCGCAGGAGAGCTGGTTGAAGTACAGGCCCGAGCCCTGCTCCTGCAGGACGTGGAAGAGCATCCCCTGCTGCAACGGGGAGAGCGGGTACAGGTTCTCGATGTTGTCGCTCATGGGGTCTTCTTGCCGAACCGTGCGGAAAGCTTGTCGAGCTGGGACTGCTTCACCTTGGCCATCGGGAAGTCGGAGGGCGTGTGGCCTCCGGCCTCGGGGGACTGGCAGTGCGCGATCAGCTCGCGCAGCCGCTCCAGGAAGTCCGCCGCGAGCTTCTCGACGGTCTCCCGGCGGTGAATCGACTCCCCATACGTCCACGTCATCTGGAGGCGGCCGCCCACCACGGCGCCCACCACGTCGAGCAGGTACGGCCTGCGGGTGCGAGGCCCTCGCTGCGGGCCCATGCCCTCGGGCGCGAGCGCGAGCATCCCGTTGCCGTTCAGCGCCCCATCCACCTGTCCGAGGTAGTTGAAGCTCAGTTCGGCGGACGGGAGCCCCGCCAGCCCGGCGTCCTCGTTCAGGTGGCGCAGCAGCCCGTAGCCCATGCCCTTGGAAGGCACGGCGCGCAGCGACTCCTTCACGTCCCGCAGCACTTCACCGGGGCCCGCGGCCTCCCGGGCCTCCAGCAGCGCCGGGAAGAACGTGGTGAACCAGCCCACCGTGCGCGAGACATCCAGGCCCGCGAGCAGCTCCTCGCGCCCGTGGCCCTCCACGTCCACCAGCACCAGCGGGTTGCCGGACCAGCGGCCCACCGTCCTCGCCAGCGCCGTGAGGAGCGCGTCGTTGATCTGCGTGTGGTACGCCTTCGGCACGTCCTGCAGCAGCGCGCGGGTCTCCTCGGCGGTGAGGGACAGGTTCACGCTCCGGGCCGAGCCCTCCAGGTTCTCCCCTCCTGGCGAGTCCACCGGCAGCCGCGTCACGCGAGTCCAGGGACGCGCCAGCCACCAGGATCGCTCGGCGTCCAGCTTGCCCGAGCGCGCGTGCTCGGAGAGGCCGTTGGCCCACGCCTGGAAGGAAGTGGTCTTCGGAGGCAGGGCCACCGGAGCGCCCGCCGCGAGCCGCTGGTACGTGCCCAGCAGGTCCTCCAGGAGGATGCGCCAGGAGACACCATCCACCACCAGGTGGTGCAGCACGAGCAACAGCCGCCCGGGCTGTCCCGCTCCGAGGTCGAACAGCACGGCCCGGAGCAGCGGCCCCTCCTCCAACCGGAGCGAGCCCTGCGCCTCCGTGGCCCGCCGCTCCAGCTCCGCGGTCCGCGCCTCGGGAGCCACGCCGGACAGGTCCACGCGCTCCACTCGCACGGGCTCGCCCGGGGGCGCGCACACCTGCCGCCAGCCCGTCTCCGTGCGAGCGAAGCGCAGCCGCAGCGCATCGTGGTGCTCGGCCACGATTCCCAGCGTGCGCTCCAGCAACGCCGCGTCCAGGGCCGTGCGCACCTCCAGGAAGAGCGACATGTTCCAGTGGTGGGGCTCCGCCGGAGACTGCGCGAAGAACCAGCGCTGGATGGGGCTCAGCGCCACCGGTCCGGTGACGGGTCCCTGCTCGGCCTGCACGGCGAGCCGCGTGTTCGCCACCGCCGCGAGCCGGGCCACCGTGGGGTTCTGGAACACCTGGCGCGGCGACAGCTCGATGCCGGCCCGGCCCGCCCGGGTGACGATCTGGATGCTGAGGATGGAGTCCCCGCCCAGCTCGAAGAAGTTGTCGTCCACGCCCACCCGCTCCACGCCGAGCACCTCGCACCAGATGCGCGCGAGCTGCGTCTCCAGCTCGTTGCGCGGTGCCACGTACGCGGCGCTCCGCACGGCCGTCTGGAGCTCCGGAGCTGGCAGGGCACCGATGTCCACCTTGCCATTGCGCGTGCGCGGCAGGGCCTCGCGCTCCACGAAGGCGGAGGGCACCATGTACTCGGGGAGCCGCTCGCGCAGGAAGGCGCGCAGGGCGTCCGGTGTCGGGCCTGGGCGCTGGTGCGGCACGACGTAGCCCACGAGCCGCCGGCCCCCCCGCCCGTCCTCGCGAGCGGCCACCGCTACCTCGCGCAGTCCGGCGTGGGCGGCGAGCGCCGCTTCCACCTCGCCCGTCTCGATGCGGAAGCCCCGCACCTTCACCTGTCCATCCTGTCGGCCGAGGAACTCGAGCACCCCGTCCTTCCGCCAGCGCACGCGATCGCCCGTGCGGTACAGCCGCGCGCCGGGGGTGGTGTCGAACGGATCCGCGACGAAACGCTCGGAGGTGAGCTCGGGCCGGTGGAGATAGCCACGCGCCACGCCCGCGCCGCCCACGTACAGCTCGCCCGGCACGCCCACGGGGACGGGCTGGAGGCGCTCGTCGAGCACGTACGCCCGGGCACCTGGGATGGCCCGGCCGATGGGCACGGGTCCCAGGTCCGCGGGCACCACCTTGTGCACGGTGCTCCAGATGGTGGCCTCGGTGGGGCCGTACTCGTTGAAGAGGGCCGTATCGGGCAGCGCCTCATGATGAGCGCGGACCAGCTCACGCGGGCACGCCTCGCCGCCAACGGTCACGGCCCGCAGGCTGGAGAGCCCACCGGCCGGAGCCGCCGCGAGGATCTGCGCGTACAGCACCGGCACGCCGATGAGGTGCGTGACACCGTGCCGCGCGAGCGAGGCGGCCAGCTCGCGCGGATCATCCATCACGCCGGAGTCCGGGAAGCGCAGCGTGCCGCCGTGGAGCAGCGTCCAGAACAGGCCGGCGAGCGAGGCATCGAAGGTGAACGGCGACAGCGGGACGCAGACGCCCGGAGTCCCATACACCTCGAAGCGGGCCCGGGTGGCATGCGCGAGCTGGCGGTGCTCCACCACCACGCCCTTGGGCTTGCCCGTGGAGCCGGAGGTGAAGAGCACGTAGGCCGCGTGATGGGGCTCGGGGCGCGACGTGGGAGGCACGGAAGGCTCGGACGCCGCGGACTCCACGGCGAGCACGGTCCTTCCCTCTCCCGCGAATCGGCCGCTCATGGCCTCCCGGGTGAGCACCACGCGCGCCCCGGCGTCCTCGAGCACGAGCCGCAACCGCTCCGGCGGGCTCGACAGGTCCAACGGGAGCCAGGCGCCTCCGGCCGCGAGCGTGCCCAGGATGGAGGACACGACGTCCGTGGGGCGCTCCAGGCCGAGGGCCACCACGCGCTCGGGGCCCACGCCCTGCCGCCGCAGCAGTGAGGCGATGCGCCAGGCCCGCGCGGCCAGCTCGCGGTACGAGAGCACCTCTCCGGCATCGGCCACGGCGGGCGCGTCCGGAGTCCGAGCCACCTGGGCCTCGAAGAGCTCGAGCACGGTGGCGGAAGACGCGGGCACGTGAGGCGGATTCCACTCCACCAGGAGCTGACGGCGCTCCGCTTCGGACAGGAGCGTCAGCGCGGAGAGCCGCTGCTCCGGAGCCGCGGCGATGCCCTCGAGCAGGCGCACGAAGTGGCCGCCCAGGCGGGCGATGGTCTCCGCGTCGAAGAGATCGGTGTTGTACTCGAGGCCGCCCCACAGGCCGTCCGGCGTCTCGCGCAGCTCCAGCGCGAGATCCAACTTGGCGGCGCCCACGTGGAGGTCCATGCCGCTCAGGGTGAGGCCCGCGAGCCGCACGGTGGGCATGGGGACGTTGTGGAGCACCAGCAGCGTCTGGAAGATGGGCGAGTGGCCCAGGTCACGCGAGACGTGCAGCGCGTCGACCAGCTTCTCGAAGGGGACCTCCTGGTGGGCGAAGCCATCCAGGGCGGTGCGGCGGACGCGGCCGAGCAGCTCCACGAAGGACGGATCCCCGGAGAGATCGGCGCGCAGGGGCAGCGAGTTGATGAAGCAGCCCACGAGCGGCTCGAGCTCGGGGCGGCTGCGGCCCGCCACGGCGGTGCCCACCGCGAAGTCGTCCTGGCCGCTGTAGCGGGACAGGAGCAACTGGTAGGCGGCCATGAGCACCATGAAGGGCGTGGCGCCCTCGCGCTTCGCGATCGTCCCCAGCGCATCGGCCACGCTCCGGGGCACGGTGAAGCGGTGCTGCGCGCCCCGGTAGGACTGCACCGCCGGCCGGGGCTTGTCGGTGGAGAGCCGCAGCACCGGCACGTCGGCCAGGGTCTGCTTCCACCAGGACAGCTCCTTCTGCAGCGTGGGGCCGCGCAGCCACGCATGCTGCCACGCGGCGTAATCCACGTACTGCACGGGCAGCTCCGGCAGCGGCGAGGCGGCCCCCGAGACGAAGGCAGCGTACAGGACCGCCAGCTCCTTCAACATCACGCCCGCGGACCAGCCATCGGAGACGATGTGGTGCGGGGTGACGAGCAGCACGTGCTCCGTGTCCTCGACGCGCAGCAGCGCCGCGCGAATCAGCGGACCGGCCGCGAGATCAAAAGGCCGCCGGGCCTCTTCACGGGCCCACTCGAGGATCGCCGCGTCACGGTCTCCCTGGGCCCCCAGCCGCGCCACCGGCAGGGGCACGGACAGGGACCCAGCGATGCGCTGCACGGGGCCGGAGTCCTCCAGGGCGAAGGTGGTCCGGAGCGCCTCGTGACGGCGAACCACCTCGTTGAGGGCGCGCTCCAGTGCGGCGGCGTTCAAGGGCCCACTGAGGCGCAGCGCGGACGGGTTGTTGTAGGCCACGTTCCCCGGCTCGAGCTGATCCAGGTACCACAGCCGCTGCTGGGAGAAGCTGAGGGGCAGCGGCCGATCGCGCGGCACGCGGGCGATGGCGGGCGGGCCCTCGGGACGAGCCACCTTCGGGCGCGGAGCCTGGACGGGCGAAGGCGCCGGACGGCGGACCGCCGGAGCACTCCCCGCGAGCAGTTCCACGGAGCCATCGGCCCTGCGCCGGGCGCGGTGGCCCGTGGGGAGCAGCCGTGCTCCCGGCTCCAGCGGAGGCTCCTTCCAGAAGCCGCGCGGGACGCCCTCGCCCGCGATGGCGAGCACGCCGGGGACGCCCACGGGAACGGGCATGCCCCGGGAGTCCAGCACCTGAACGTGCAGATGAGCGGGAGGCAGGAAGACAGGGGTCCCCTTCTCCTCCGCGCGCACGGGCACCCACGCCGCGGGCCCGAAGGACTCCTCGCGGCGCAGCACCTCCACGCCGGCCGCGCGAGCGAGCGAGGCGGCCAGCTCCGGAGCCGCGCCCTCGACGAACAGCCGCCGCACGGAGCGGAGCTCCTCGGAGACTCGCGGGAGCGCGGCGAGCGCGCGGGCCAGCGAGGGCGTGCAGTGCAGGTGCGTGGCGCCCGTCTCGCGCACCAGCGCGAGCACCGACTCCACCTCCGAGCTGCTCTCCTCCAACACGGACGGCACGGCCCCGGTCCCTTCCGGCTGCGAGCGCCGCCGCAGGGTGTCCAGGTGCTGGAGGCTGGTCATCGTCTCCTCCAGGCTGGTGCCGAAGTCCACCAGACAGGCCACCTCGTCCACGTCCAGCCGCCGCACGCGCTCGACCATGGCCTCACAGGACTCGGGCGTCCCGAAGAGCCCGCCGTCCTCCAGGTGGCGCTCGAAGCCGTGCTCCAGCATCGCCTCCATGTCGCGGGGCGAGAGGCTCCGCGGGTCCACGTTGAGGCCCTGGCTGGCGATGAAGCCACTGGAGATGTCCACCGAGCCGCGGAAGTAGCGCATCAACGGCTCGCGCACGGTGCGGCGCACCGCGGAGACATCCGTGCCGAGGAAGGCGTGCATCATCAGGCTCACGTGGCCCCGGCCCGGATGGCCATGCCGCCGCCACGTCTCGCGGTAGAGCGCCACCTTCTCGGCCAGCGAGTCGAGCTGCTGGCCCATCAGGTTGGTGAGCACGTGGGCGCCCAGCTCGCCCGCGAGCCGGAAGGTCTCCGGGCTGCCGGCGGCCGTGAGCCAGAAGGGCAGCTCGGCCTGCACCGGCTTCGGGCGGATGGCGATCTCCACCTCCTTGCCATCCCCGTTGCGGCGGCGCACCGTCCCGCCCCGCCACAGGTGCCGCACCGTCTCGATGCCACGGTGCATGATCTCCTTGCGGCGCGCGTAGTGGTCCGGGGCGAAGACGAAGTCATTCGCGTGCCACCCCGAGGCGAACGACACCCCCACCCGGCCACCGGAGAGGTTGTCGATCATCGACCACTCCTCGGCCACCTGGAGGGGATCGTGCAGGGGGAGCACCACGCTGCCGGCGCGGATGCCCACGTGCTCGGTGAGGGTGGCGATGCCCGCGCCGGTGATGGCGGGGCTCGGGTAGAGGCCACCGAACGAGTGGAAGTGGCGCTCGGGCGTCCAGATGGCGGAGAAGCCGTGCGAGTCGGCGAAGCGCGCGCCCTCCAGCAGGAGCTGGTACTTGCGCCGGCCGAGCGCGTCCTCGTCATTGGCGAAGTACGAGAGGCTGAAGGCCAGCGGGCGGCGGGGCGAGGAGTCGCGGCCCACCACGAACCGGGCGCTCGCGGGCTCACGCGGCAGGACGACGCGCAGGCCCCGGCACAGGGCCCACAGCACTTCCAGTCCGCTCCCCTGCCCCGCGGCTTCCTCGGCCCACAGCCATGCGCCTCCGGAAGTTCCTCCGATGCCCTGGTCGAGCGCGTGGAACAGGTGCGCCACCGTCCGGGGCGTGTGGATGGCCCGCCGCGGCGTGGCCTCGGAGGCTCCCAGCGCCTCGAGACAGACCATGGCCTCCGCACCGGCCGGAGTGGCGCGGTGCTCCAGCGCGGGCACCTCCTCCAGGGGCGCGTCCACGTGCAACACCCGCGAAGCATCCAACGGGACGCTGGTGCGCAGCCGTGAGTCCGTGAGCAGCAGCGGCACCGGTGAACCCTCGAGAGCGAGCGAGGCCAGTTCCCGCAGCCGCGACGGCGGCACGAGCACCCAGGCTCCACCGGCCTCCAGCACGGCCCACTGCGCCACGAGGCGCTCGGGAGACGGCTCCAGGCACACGGCCACGAGCTGCTCCGGCCCCACGCCCCTGTGCACCAGCACCGAGGCCAGACGCCGCGCCCGCTCGCGCAGCTCACCCCAGGAGAGGCTCCGCGCTCCGGCGACCACGGCCGGTGCATCCGGAGCCCGCGAGGCCTGGGCCTCCAGCAGCGGCGCAATCGAGACGATCTCCCTACGCGGAGCCGGGGCCGCGAGGGCCTCGCGCTGACTCCGCTCCTCGCGGGTCTCCAGGGGCAGCTCGGAGAGGCGCAGGCCGGGGTCCGCCACGGCCGACTCGAGGAGCGCCTCGAAGTGGCCGATCATCCGCTCGATGGTGGCCGCGTCGAAGAGCTCGGTGGCGTACTCCATGTCACCGGAGAAACCGTGCGCCGTCTCTCCCAGGGCGATGCTGTGGCTGGAGAGCAGCGAGCCGAACTGCGTGGGCGCCTCCACCGGCACGTGCTCCATCCGGAGGCCGGGCAGCTCCAGGTGAGAGCCGAAACCCGCGTGGTGCACCACGAGGAGCGCGTCGAACAGCCGCGCGGTGCCCGGATCCTTCTTGGGCTCGAGCTCGCGCATGAGGTGCTCATAGGGGACGTCCGGGTTCGCGTTGGCGCCGAGCGTCGTGTCGCGCACGCGGCCGAGCAGCTCGCGGAAGGTGGGATCGCCCGAGAGGTCGGTGCGCAGCGGGACGGCGTGGGCCACGTAGCCGATCAGCGGCTCCAGCTCGCCACGGGAGCGGTTGCCGATGGGCGTGCCCACGACGATGTCCTCCTGGCCGGCGTAGCGGGCCAGCAGCGCCTTGTAACCGGCGAGGAGGATCATGAAGGAGGTGACGCCCTCGCGCTGGCCGAGCGCCAGGATGGCATCGGAGAGCCGGCGGGACAGGCTGAAGAAGCAGCGGGCGCTGCGGAGCGAGCGCGAGGCCCCACGCGGACGATCCGTGGGAAGCACCAGCGGGCCGGGAGGAGCGGCCATGCGCTCGCGCCAATAGGCCACCTGGGACGAGAAGGCGCCGGACTCCAGCGCGCGCCGCTGCCAGGCCGCGAAGTCCATGTACTGCACGGAGAGCGCGGGGAGCGGAGAGGGGCGGCCCTGGAGGAAGGCCTCGTAGTTCACCGCCAGCTCGCGGGCGATCGCCACCATGGACAGCGTGTCCGAGATGACGTGGTGCACGGTGACGAACAGCAGGTGCGAGTCCTCGGCGATACGAGCCAGGGAGGCGCGGAGGACGGGACCCTGCTCCAGGGAGAAGGGCCGCTCGATGTCCGCCTGGGCGAGCCTCAAGGCCTCTGCCTCACGCTCCTCGCGGGAGCCCTCCAGGACGAGCACCTGGAGCGGCGTCTTCATCTCGGAGTGCACACGGGGAACGAACCGGCCGTCCACGGAAGCGTAGGTGACGCGGAGGACCTCGTGGCGGCGGACGATCTCCGCGACGCTCCGCTCCAGCACGCCCACGTCCAGCGAGCCCGTCAACCGGAGGGCCACGGACATGTGGAGCGCCGGGTTGCCGGGCGTGAAGCGCTCGAGCGCGCACACGCGCTCCTGCACGAAGGACAGTGGCAGCTCGCCATCGCGCGCCACGGGCACGAGCCTGGGCAGCGGAACACCGGTCCCCGAGCCCTCCACCTCCTTCAGGCGGGCCTCGATGCGCCCGGCGACGCCCGCCACGGTGGGGGCCTCGAAGAGGTCGCTCAGGGGAATCTGCACGGGGAAGGACTCGCGCAGGCGCGTGAGCATCTGCGCCGCCATCAGCGAGTTGCCGCCCAGCTCCAGGAAGTTGTCGTGGATGCCGAAGTCCTCGACACCGAGCCGCTCGCGCCAGATGGCCATCACCTGCCGCTCGACGTCGCTGCGGGGGCCTTCCTTGCCAGTCGGAGCCGCCACGGGAGCCGCAACCACCACGGGCGCCCTGGCTGCGACAGGAGCCGGAGCCGGAGCCGCGTCCATTTCCATCCAGCGGGGCTCGAGCCGGAAGGGCTGGCGCTCGAAGGGATACGAGGGCAGGGACAAACGCTGGCGCTGCTCATGGGCATAGAAGCGCTCCCAGCTCACCTCCAGCCCGGCCCGCCACAGCGCGCCCACCGCCTCCAGCAGTGCGGCGTGATCGGACGCGGAGACGCCCGCGCGAGGCAGCGAAGGCACCACGCGCACCGGCTCCGAGCCGCGCAGGTGCATGCGGGCCAGCGTGGTGAGCGCCTGATCGGGCCCCACCTCCAGGAAGACGGCGCACCCGTCCCGCTGGAGGGTGTCCAGGCCCGCGGCGAAGCGCACGGGCTGACGCATCTGCCGGGCCCAGTAGGACGGATCCGTGGCCTCCTCGGGGCGGATCCACGTACCGGTGAGGCTGGAGACATAGGGCCGCTGGGGCGCGGACAGCCGCAGTCCCGCGACGGTGCGCTGGAGCTCCTCGCGCAGGGGCTCCACGTCCGCCGAGTGGAAGGCCTGCCGCGCGGGCAGCCGCAGCGAGCCCACGCCACGGCGCGCGAGCTCCTGCTCGAGCCGCTCCACCTCGTCCACGGGGCCGGAGACGACACAGCGGCTGGCGCCGTTGATCGACGCGAGCGACAGCGCCCCGGTGAGCAGGGGTTGGAGCTCGGCCTCGGAGCAGCCCGCGGCGGTCATGGCTCCAGCAGGCATGCGCGCCATCAACTGGCCCCGCACCACCGCGAGCGCCAGCGCGTCCTCCAGCGTCAGCACGCCCGCGAGGCACGCGGCCACGTACTCGCCGTAGCTGTGGCCGAACAGGGCATGCGGCTCCACGCCCCAGTCCATCCACAGCCGGGCGAGCGCGTACTCCACGGTGAAGAGGAGGGGCAGCGCGTAGCGGGGATCCGCGAGCGCCTCACGGGCCTCGGCCTCCTGCGCGGGGGCCGGGTACAGCAGCGGGCGCGGGGGCCGGCCCAGGCGCGGGGTGAGCAGCGCGAGGCAGGCGTCCACGTGCTCGCGGAAACCGGGCTCGGCGTCGTACAGCTCGCGGGCCATGCCCACGGACTGCGCGCCCTGGCCTGGGAAGAGGAAGGCCACGCGCTGCTCACGGGCCGCCTCCAGGCTGGCGATCGCCTGGGCCGCGGGAGGCGTCTTCAACCGGGCGAGCAGCGAAGGGACATCCGCCGCGACGAGCGTGCGCCGGTGCTCGAAGGCCTTGCGTCCCACGTTCCGGGTGAAGGCGAGGTCGGCCAGGTCCACGCCCGGGCGGGCCTCCAACCAGGAGGCGAGCTCCTGCGTCATGGCCTCCAGTGCGGTCGGGGTGCGCGCGGAGAGCGTGACGAGCTGGCGGGGCCGGGCACTGGGACGGCTCGCGGTGATGGGGGCCTCGCCGAGGATGGCGTGCGCGTTGGTGCCGCCGATGCCGAAGGAGCTGACACCCGCGAGCCGGGGCGTCTCGCCGCGAGCCCAGGGCCGGCGCTCGGAGGCGACGAAGAAGGGGCTGCCGGCGAAGTCGATGGCCGGGTTGGGGCGCTCGAAGTGGAGGCTGGGGGGAATCTCCTCGTGGTGCAGCGCCAGGGTGGCCTTGAGCAGGCCGGCGATGCCCGCGGCGGTGTCCAGGTGGCCGATGTTGGTCTTCACCGAGCCGAGCGCGCAGAAGCCGCGTTCGTCCGTGTCGCGGCGGAAGGCGCGCGTGAGCGCGGACACCTCGATCGGATCCCCGAGGGGCGTGCCGGTACCGTGGGCCTCCACGTAGCCGATGTCGTTCGCCCCGACGCCCGCGTAGGCGAGGGCCTCGGAGATGGCCTCCGCCTGACCCTCGACGCTGGGCGCGGTGTAGCCCACCTTCTGGTGGCCGTCGTTGTTGATGGCCGAGCCCTTGATGACGGCATAGACGTGATCGCCGTCCCGCAGCGCGTCGGCGAGCGGCTTGAGGACGACCACTCCCACGCCATTGCCACTCACGGTGCCCCGGGCGCGCGCGTCGAAGGCGCGGCAGTGCCCGTCGGGCGAGAAGATCATCCCGTCCTGGTAGAGGTAGCCGGTGCGCTGCGGGAGCGAGATGCGGACCGCGCCGGCCAGGGCGATGTCGGACTGGCGCAGCAGGAGGCTCTGGCAGGCCATGTGGACGGCGACGAGGCCCGTGGAGCACGCGGTGTAGAGCGCCAGACTCTCGCCGCGCAGCCGGAGCTTGAAGGACGCCTTGGTGGCAACGTTCTCCGCGTTGGTGGTGCCGAGCGCCTCGAAGAGCGAGGCCGGCTCCTTCTTCACGTGGCCCAGCAGGGAGAGCACGTGGCCGGACTGGCCGGCGCCCGCGTAGAGGGAGATCTTCCCGGGGAAGCGCTCCGGATCATACGCCGCGTCCTCGAGCGCGGCCCAGGCGCACTCCAGGAACACGCGCTGCTGGGGATCCATCCACAGCGCCTCGCGGGGGGCGATGTCGAAGAAGCCGTGATCGAACAGGTCCGCGCCCTCGAGCACGCCACCGGCGCGCACGAAGTCCGGGTGCGCGCGCAGCGCCTCGGGGACGAGCGGAGAGGACTCCAGCTCCTCCGCCTGGAAGCGGGAGATGGACTCGACGCCCTCGCGCAGGTTCCGCCAGAAGGCGTGGATGTCGGCGGCGCCGGGGAAGCGCCCCGCCATGCCGATGATCGCGATGTCGTTCTCAGCCATTGCCACGATTTCCTCGGGGGTTGCGGCGCTGGAGGACCTGCCGGCGCGCCTCCGCGCGATCCTGATGATTGGTGTTGCGAGTCTCGGTGCTCACGGCCTGCTCCAGCCGTCTGGCGAGCCCGTGGACCGTGGGGTGCTCGAAGAGGTGGACGATGGGCACATCGCGCCGCAGCTCCTCGCGCAGCAGGGCGCAGGCCCTGACGACGGTGAGCGAGCTGCCGCCGAGCTCATCGAAGAAATGATCATGCAGGCCCACGGCCTCGCGCCCGAGCGCCTGGGCCCAGCAGCGCGCGATGGACACCTCGAGCGGGCCGCGGGGAGGAACGAAGGAGGCGGAGCGCGCGGGGGGCTCGGGAGGAGGAAGGGCCCGGCCGTCCACCTTGCCGCTGGGGGACAGGGGCAGGGCCTCCAGGAAGACGAAGGCCGAGGGCACCAGGGACTCGGGCAGACGCTGGCGCAGCAGCGCGCGCAGCTCACGGGTCTCGCGGAGGGTGGACTCCCCGGGCACCACGTAGCCCACCAGCCGGGCCTCGCCCGAGGGACTCTTCCACGCCTTCACGTGGGCCTGCTTCGCGCCTCCCAGCTCGCGCAGCGCGGCCTCCACCTCGCCCGGCTCCACGCGGACGCCGTTCACCTTCACCTGCGCATCCACGCGGCCCACGTAGTCGAGCCGCCCATCCACCCTCCACCGGACCACGTCTCCCGTGCGGAACAGCCGCTCACCGCCCTCGCGGCCGAAGGGGTGGGGCACGAAGCGCTCGGCGGTCAGGTCCGGCCGCCCCACGTAGCCTCGCGCCACGCCGGGGCCGCCCAGGTACAGCTCTCCCGCCACGCCGGGAGGAACGGGCCGCAGCGCTCCATCCAGCACGTACGCCTCCACGTTGCCCAGCGGCGCGCCGATGGAAGGCCGGCCCTCTCCGGGCACGCACTCCGCCCACGAGACGGCCACCGACACCTCCGTGGGCCCGTACCCGTTGAGGAAGCGCCGTCCCCTCCCCCACTTCTCCACCAACGCGGGCGGGCAGGCCTCGCCCACGGACATCACCACCCGCAGGTGCTCCAGGCCCTCGTCCGGCAGCAGCGCCAGCACGGACGGAGGCAGCGTCACCATCGTCGCCGCGCCCTCCACCAGCACCCGCCGCAGCTCCTCGCCCAGGGGCACCCGTCCTCCCTCGGGCACGTACAGCGTCCCGCCCACCGACAGCGTCAGCAGGTACTCCCAGACGGAGGAATCGAAGCCCAGCGACGCGAGCTGCAACACCCGGGTGTCCGTCCCGAGCCCCAACGACAGCGCCCGCGCGTACGCCAGGTCACACAGCCCCGCGTGCGTCACCTCGACGCCCTTGGGCCGCCCCGTGCTGCCCGAGGTGTAGAGGATGTACGCCACGTTGCCGGCCCGCACGCCGCTCTCCAGCGGAAGCAACGCCTCCTCGCCCGTCTCCTCCAGCCGCACCACCCGCGCGCCCTCGGGCGGAGCGCACCGCTCCTCCAGCTCGCGCCGCGTCACCACCACGCGCACGCCCGCGTCCCGCGCCATCCACTCCAGCCGCTCCCGGGGTTGCACCGCCTCCAGCGGCACGTACACGCCTCCCGCCTTCTGCACGCCCCAGAAGGCCACCACCGCCTCCACGCTCTTCTCCAGCAGCACGCCCACGCGCACCTCCGGCCCCACGCCCTCGCGCCGCAGCCGGGCGCCGAGCCGCCTCGCCCGCGCCTCCAGCTCCCGGTAGCTCAGCCGCTGCCCGTCTCCCTCCACCGCCACCGCCTCGGGCGCGCGCGCCGCCTGTGTCTCCAGCAGCTGCGCCAGCCCCTCCACGGGCACGTCCACGCGCGGCCCCCGGCTCCACGCCTCCATCACCCGGGCCCGCTCCTCCCCATTCAGCAGTTCCACCTCCTCCACCCGGCGCCCGGGCGCTTCCACCAGTTCCGCCAGCAGCGACACGAAGTGCCGCGCCATGCGCCCGGCCGTGGCGGCCTCGAAGAGGTCCGTGCAGTACTCCAGCGAGCCACCCAACCCGCTCTCCGTCTCGGCCATCATCAGGGTGAGATCGAACGCCGATCCCCGGCGAGTGAGCGGCAGGGACTCGATCTCCAGGGCCCCCAGGCTCATGCGCGCGCCCGGATCGCCCAGCGCGAAGGAGGTCAGCGAGGTGCCCTCTCCAGGCAGGTGGCCGCGTTGCAGGACGAACATGGCCTGGAAGACGGGCGAGTGCCCCGGCTCGCGCGAGAGATGGAGCTCCTCCACCAGGCGGGGGAAGGGCATGTCCTGGTGCTCCAGCGCCTCGAGCACCGTGCTCCGGGTCTGGGCGAGCAGCTCGCGGAAGGTGGTGCCCGGGGGAATGCTGGCGCGCAGGGCCACGGGGTTGACGAGGTAGCCCACGAGCCGGCTCAGCTCCGGCCGGGTGCGGCCCGCGGTGGGCGAGCCCACGACGAGGTCCTCCTGGCCGGTGTAGCGGCGCAGGAAGGTGAAGAAGGCGGCGAGCAGCACCATGTACGGCGTGGCCCCGCTCTCGCGCGCGAGCGCATTCACGCGCCGGGTGAGCTCGGGCCCCACGTGGAACGGGAGCGTGTCACCGCGGAAGGACTGGAGCCGGGGCCGGGAACGATCCGTGGGCAGCGCGAGCAGGGGCAGCTCCCCGCCGAGCCGCTGCTTCCAGAAGGAGCGAAGCACCTCGCCCCGAGGGCCCGCGATCCGGGCCGAGAGCGCGCGGGTGGCTTCCACGGGGCTCGGAGACAGGGCCGGCAGCACGCCCGCGAGGCCCCCCGTCTCCGCCGTGTAGAGCGCGCCCAGCTCCTCCACCATGACGCCCAGGGACCAGAAGTCGGTGATGAGGTGGTGGAGCGAGAGCAGCAGCACGTGCTCGTCCGGGCCCCGGGTGAAGAGCAGGACGCGCATGAGGGGACCGTGCTCCAGCTCGAAGGGCCGGTGGGCCTCGGCGTCGAGCCGCGTTCGCAACCGGGCCTCGCTCCAGCCGGTGGCGTCCTCCACGTGGAGGATGGGGCCCGAGGGCTCCAGGAAGCGCGGAACGGGGGCACCATTCTCCTCGGGGAACACGGCGCGCAGCGACGGATGGCGCGCCACGAGACACAGGAAGGCCCGCTCCAACGCGGCCACATCGAGGCGCGAGCGGATCCGCGCCGCGCGGACCACGTGGTACGCGGTGCTCTCCGGAGACATGCGCTGCAGGAACCACAGCGCGCGCTGACCGTCGGAGAGGGGCGGAGCCGCGTCGAGGGCCTGGGGCGCGAGCGGTGCCTCGGCCTCGGGCGTGGGACGGGCCATGAGGCTCTCGGCCAGCTCCCGCACGCTGGGCCCGCGCAGCAGGCTGGTGACGGGCAGGGACACGCCGAACGTCAGCTCGAGCGAGCCGCGCACCTCCATGGCGCGCAGCGAGTCGAGCCCATAGCGCGTGAGGGGCTCATCCAGCCGCAGCTCGCCGGCCGGAATCCGCAGCTCCCGCGACAGGCGGGCGGAGAGCCAGGGCAGCAGCGCCTCCACGCCCGCGGACAAGGGGGGCGCGGACTCCTCCGCCCCATCCACGAGCGCCGCCGCCACGTGAGCCCCAGCGGAGCCCTCGCGCCAGGAGCCCACGGCCTCCAGGGAGCCCCGGAGGAACGCGGTGCGGCAGGCATGCCGCTGGATCTTCCCGCTCGACGTCTTGGGGATGCTCCCGGGCACGAGCAGCACCACGGCATGCACGCCGAGCTCATGCTCCTCGGCCACGGCCTGGCGGATGCGGGCGATGACGTCGCGGGTGCGGATCTCCAGGTCGCCGCCGGAGCGGTCGGCGAACTCCTGGACGATGACCAGCCGCTCCTCGCCCCCGGAGTCCACGGAGAAGGCGGCCCCACAACCTGGACGCAGCCCCGGGTCGCACCGCTCCACGGTGAGCTCGAGGTCCTGCGGGTAGTGGTTGCGCCCGCGGATGATGAGGAGATCCTTGCGCCGGCCGGTGACGAACAGCTCATCACCCTCAAGCACGCCGAGGTCCCCGGTGCGCAGGTACGGCCCCTCACCGGAGCCCGCGAGACGCGCCTGGAAGACGCGGGCGGTGTCATCGGAGCGCTCCCAGTAGCCACGGGCCACGCTGGCACCGCGGACCCAGATCTCCCCCACGTGGCCGGGGGCGCACGGCTCGCACGTCTCGGGATCCACGATGCGCACCGTCTGATCTCCCAGGGAGGCGCCACAGCCGACCATGGACGCGCCCTGGCGTCCGGAGTGCTCCAGACGGCGCACCACGGGCGGCGTGGCCTTGCGCCCACCGCTGACGATGAGCGTGCCCTCGGCGAGCCCGTAGCAGGGATGGAAGGCCTCGCGCCGGAAGCCGGCGGGAGCGAACGCCTCGGCGAACCGGTCCAGCGTCTCCGGGCGGATGGGCTCGGCGCCGCAGAAGGCCACTTCCCAACCGCGCAGATCCAACGCGGCGCGCTGCTCGGGGGTCGTCTTCCGGACGCACAGCTCGTAGGCGAAGTTGGGGCCGCCGCTGACGGTGCCGCCGTGCCGGGAGATGGCCTCCAGCCAGTTCAGGGGGCGCTGGAGGAAGAAGAGCGGCGACATCAGCACGGTGGGGATATCGCGGTAGAGGGGCTGGAGGATGCCGCCGATGAGCCCCATGTCGTGGTACGGCGGCAGCCAGATGACGCCCACGGGCTGGGGCGAGGCGTCGAAGCCGAGCGCGATCAACCCCGAGTTGTGCAGCAGGTTGCGGTGGCTGAGCATCACGCCCTTGGGCGTGCCGGTGGAGCCGGAGGTGTACTGGAGGAAGGCCAGGTCATCGGAGGACAGCGCGGGAGCGGACCACGCGTGGGAGGCGCCGGGCGCGAGCGCATCGGTGGCGAGCCAGCGCAGCGCGCGGAGTCCGGGAGCGTCCTCGGTGACGACGCCGGCCATGTCGAGCAGCCCGGAGGTGGTGAGCGCGGCGGTGGCCTGGCAGTCGGCCACGAGGGACTGGAGCCTGGGCAGGGTGCGGGCGAGACGGGAGGGATCGGGCGGATACGCGGGGACGGCGATCACCCCGGCGTAGAGGCACCCGAGGAAGCCCAGCACGTACTCACGGCCCGGCGGGTAGAGCAGGAGCGCCCGATCACCGGGAGCGAGGTGCTGGTGCAGGGTGGCGGCGACGGCGCGGGCGCCCTCGTCCAGCTCGCGGTAGGTGACGGAGGACTCCCCCGCCTCGTCGAGGAAGGTGAAGACCCGGGCGTCGGGCTGGAGGAGGGCCCGCTCGCGGAGCACATCCACGAAGGTGGTGCCATCGGGCAGGGACACGGCGCGCGCGGGATTCTCTCGCGACAACAGCGGCATGGGACCTCACGAGCGGGGCTCGGAGGGCATGAGGAACCCGGCGCGGAGACAACACGGCCGTCAGGGGCCGAGCGGTTCCGACGAGCTCTTCCTGCCCCCTGTTTCTCGGCCGCCACCTTAAGCGTTCGACCCTCGGGGCTCCAAGACTCCTGGTGTGGGCCGCCAGCCCGCTGGGACTGCGGGCACGCGCTTATTGACTGGGAGAGGAGCTAGAGTGCGGCGCCCATGCGCCATTGGATGATGATGCTTGCCACCGCGCTCCTTCCGGGAATGGCCTCGGCCGCCGGACATGAGCTGTCGCTCGGGGGGAACCTGTTCTCCTCGAGTGGGATGTCCCTCGCCCTGCCCTACCGCCCGGGTCTCGAGGCCGCCTATGCCTACGAGACGGACAACTGGCGGCTGGGAGGCGGCGTACGCTGGAGCTTCAGTGCGAACGGGAGCAATCCGCCGCTCGAGGTCTACGCTCGCGCCCAGTTCACCGCGAACATGGGGGTGTGGCGGCCGGCGGTGGGCCCGGAGCTGGGCCTGAGCTGGATGCGCGTCGTGGCCCCGGCCAACACGGGTTTCCCCCCGGACTACCCCGACACCCGGACCGGGCTCTTCGGGCCCGCCTACGCGGCCATCCACGCCGCGCCGCTGCGCTTCGCCTTCGGCCGCTTCACCGCCAGCGCCCTGGAGCTCCAGTGGGGCACCCTGCTCTCACGCCAGCCCGGCTCCATGCTGCGCCTGCAACTCGGTCTGCTCCAGGTGGGGGTGATGCTATGAGAGCCTTGCGCGCCGTCCTGCTGCTGCTCGCCGTGAATGCCTGTGCCTCGCGCGCCCCCGTCGAGGAGCCCGCCCTCCTCCGGGCGGGAGACTTCGGCGCGGGTGCGGAACAGGCCCGGCTGAAATCGGACGTGGAGGCCCTGGCGGCCGCCCACCTCGAGGACACGCCACTCGACTGCGGTGCCTTCGACCTGGAGCAGATCAACCTGGAGCACCAGCCGGTGTGCCACCTCACCCGCGAGAAGGCCCGCCAGTTCGTGCGCGCTCGCTTCGAGTCCCTCGGCTACACGGTCATCGAGCAGGAGATGGAAGGCCCGGCCTGGCCGACGTCCAACGTCATCGCCGAGCTGAAGGGCAGCACGCACCCCGACGAGGTGGTGGTGGTGGGGGCCCACTACGACTCGTTCCACGCGGGCGCGGACGACAACAGCTCGGGCGTGGCGGCCATGCTGGAGATGGCGCGGCTGGCGGCGGGCAAGCGCTTCGCGCGCACCATCCGCTTCGTGGGCTTCGACCTGGAGGAGCTCGGCCTGGTGGGCAGCACGCGCTTCGTGCGCGAGCTGCCGGGAGAGGAGATCGTCGCCTCCATCGTCTTCGACTGCATCGGCTACAAGGACGCGCGCCCGGGAGCGCAGCAGGCACTGCCCGGCTTCCCCATTCCCAACACGGGGGACTTCATCGCCGCCATCTCCAACGAGCAGTCGCGTCCCCGGCTGGAGGAGCTGTACGCGCTGGGGAGCCGGCTGGACTTCGTGCCGCTCCGGGGCGCGACGTCGCCGATCGACGGCTCGGGTCCCTTCTCGGGCAACCTCATGCGCAGCGATCACGCCCCCTTCTGGCTCGCGGGGCACAGCGCGCTCTTCCTCACGGACACCGCCAACTTCCGCAACAACAACTACCACCGCGACACGGACGTGCCCTCGACGCTGGACTACGAGTTCCTCGCGGGAGTCACCCGGCTGTCCGCGGCGGGAATCGCCTACTGGGCGGAAGGTCCGCTGCCATGAGCCGCGCCGGTATGGCAGGGTGAGGGCATGAAATACGCCAACCTGGGTCATACCGGTCTGAAGGTGTCGCGCATCTGTCTGGGGTGCATGAGCTATGGCACTCCCAGCTGGCGCCCGTGGGTGCTGGACGAAGCGGCCTCGCAGCCCTTCTTCCAGCGCGCGGTGGAAGCCGGCATCAACTTCTTCGACACGGCGAACATGTACTCGCTCGGGGTGAGCGAGGAGGTCACCGGCCGCGCGCTGCGCAAGTACGCGCGGATGGAGGAGGTGGTGCTCGCCACCAAGGTGTACTTCCCCATGACGGACGGGCCCAACATGGGAGGCCTGTCGCGCAAGAACGTGGTGCAGTCCTGCGAGGCGAGCCTGAAGCGGCTCGGGGTGGAGACGATCGATCTGTACCAGATCCACCGGATGGATCCGGAGACACCGCTGGAGGAGACGCTGGCGGCGTTGGATCAGCTGGTGAGGCAGGGAAAGGTCCGGTACATCGGCGCGAGCTCGTCGGCGGCGTGGAGGTTCGCGAAGGCGCTGAGCCTGTCGGAGCGCAACGGCTGGGCGCGCTTCGTGTCGATGCAGAACCACTACAACCTCGTCTACCGCGAGGAGGAGCGGGAGATGATGCCCCTGTGCGAGGCGGAGGGCATCGGGGTGATTCCGTGGTCGCCGCTGGCGCGGGGGCTGCTGGCGGGCACGCGCAAGTCACTGGATGACAAGCAGTCCACGACGCGAGCGGGCTCGGACGCGTTCGCGTCGGCGCTGTATGACAATCCGCACGACTGGGACGTGGTGGAGGCGGTGAAGAAGGTGGCGGCGGCCCGGGGCAACACGCCCGCCGAGGTGTCCCTGGCGTGGCTGCACTCCAAGCCGGCGGTGGTGGCGCCCATCATCGGCGCCACGAAGATGGAGCACCTGGAGGCGGCCATCCGCTCGGTGGACGTGACGCTCGGCGCGGACGAGGTGAAGGCGCTCGAGGCGCCCTACCAGCCGCACGCCGTGCGCGGGATGTAGCGCTCAGGGCTTCTCCTTCGCGAGCGCGTCCACGTCCTCCTGCAGCTTCTGCGTGCCCTCGAAGAAGGAGTCCACCGGCTTGGAGGGCACCAGTTGGAAGGCGGGTGGCAGCAGCGTGCGATCGAAGTCGACCGAGGAGGTGAAATCCTCCTCGCCCAGCAGCGAATCCGCCTGGGTGAGCGCACCGAAGCACACGAGGATGACGCCCAGCACCTGGATGAGCCGCCGGGGCTCCGTGCGCGTCACGTAGCGCAGGTGCCAGAAGAGGATGAAGCCCACCCAGGCCAGGTACCCGGCCAGGGACACCCACCGGACCCACGCGCCCAGCCCCAGGCTGTAGGTGATGACGCCCATCAGCAGCGGAATCACCAGCAGCCCGAGCAGCCCGAAGCTCCCGATGGTGCCGTGAGCGCCGAAGTGGAACACGCGCCGCGCCACCTTGCTGGCGACGGACCAGAGGCCCGACCAGACGAAGCACACGAACACGGGCGCGACGACGGCCAGGGCCAGCGAGCCCCAGTCCGTCTTCTGGTAGTTCGTCAGGTACTCGCGCAGGAGGAAGGTGAGCACCGTCACCGCCAGCATCGCGGGGAAGGCGAAGGGCCGCTCGAAGGGACGGACCTGGGGCGCCACGGGGATGGCGGTGACGCGCGTGTCCTCCACCACGTGGGCCCGGCCGCGGAAGCGCAGCACGGTGTCGCCCACGGCCACGCGCGCGTCGTCCGCGAGCTCCAGCTCCGCCAGCCGCGCCCAGGGCTCCACGCGGAACGTGCCATTGGTGCTGCCCGTGTCGCGCAGCACCAGCCGTCCGTCCTCGGTGCGTTCGATCCGCAGGTGCGAGGCGGACACCTTGGGATCATCGAGGATGACGTCGTTGGAGTAGCCGCGCCCCACGGTGACGGGGAAGCGGTCCAGCCGGTGCCGGGCGTGGACCTCGTCCGCCTCGAGCACCTCCAGGAAGATCACTTCGTCCACGCGAGCGCCTCCAGGTAGCGGCGAGCGAGGGCGCGCGCGTTGTCGGCGGAGAACCCCGCCAGGGTGAGGCTCGTCTGCACACCCGAGGTGCTCGCGTTGGTCGTCGCGGCCCGGAGCGCCAGGTCATACAGGCCGGGGAACTTCTTGTAGGCGCGCAGACACAGGGCGGTGCGCGTGGGGACGCCGCCGACCTTCACGAACTCCACGCGGCAGCGGAAGTTCGTCACGTCGTCCTTGGTGGCGTCCACGCCGCCCGGGTCATTGCTGAAGGTGGCCTCGTAGAGCGCGGAGAAGCGCAGGGCCCCGAGCTTGTCGCTCGACACATAGGCATGGTCATAGGCCACCACACCGGTGCGGTGCTCGCCGCTCAGGTAGATGTCCTCCTCGGAGGAGCACTGGTAGTTGGTGACGGTGTACGGGTTCTCCGGCTCGTGGGGGGTGTCGCCCCAGCACTTGAGGAAGGGCAGCCAGCGGCCGGGCACGTGGTACTCGCCGAGCTGCTGGGTCGGGAGGGGCGCGGCCAGGAGGCGCTCGGTGATGCGCTGCTGGTTGTCCAGGAGCTGCGAGCCGACCACGGCCAGGAGCGCCGAGGGGCTGCTCTCCTTCACCTCGCGGGCGCGCTCCACGAGGGCACGGGCATGGGCCACGGGCACGAGGAAGCCGAGCTGGTTGCCCATGGTGGACACGTTGACGCCCACGACACGGCCATCGCCAGTGACGGTGGGCCCGCCGCTCATGCCGGGATTGATGGCGCCGCTGAAGTGCACCTTGTCGTAGAGCGCGTCCTGCACGAGGCCGTTGTAGGTGCCCTCGACGATGGTGGTGCCCAGGTCATGCGGGTTGCCCATGGCGTACAGGCGGGTGCCCTGGGGAGGCTCCTTGGGGGCCAGCTCGAACCATTCCTTCACCGGCGCGTCCTGCCGGATGACGGCGAGGTCGTGCACGACGTCCACGTCCACCACACGGACGGGAATGGCCTCGGAGTCCTTGCCCTCGCGCACGAGCTCGGCGGTGTAGTCCTCCGGGTGGTGAACGATGTCGGAGATGACGTGGTAGTTGGTGAGGGCGTGTCCCTCGGTGCTCACGAAGAACGCCGAGCCGATGGATGACCGGGTGCCACTGCGCCGCTCGATGATGCGCACCTGGGCGACGCGGCCCTTGAGGCGCTCGAAGAGCTCATGGGTGGCGGGGGGCAGCGAGGCCACGGGCAGCGGAGGAACGACGGCCGGGGTGTCCGCGTCCGGCTCGTCTCCGGGGAGGTCATCCGCGGCCGGGACCGGAGCCTGGGCCAGCGCGGCGAGGAGGAGGATCGTCAACATGCGGGGCACACACTATACGTATACGTAGGGCCCCGGGAGCACCCGGTGTTATATTCGCGGCGATGATCTACTGGAGCACGCGCCAACGAGGCTTGGTCGAAGCTGTCCTCCAGCGCCATCCAGCCGAGTCCTCCGAGTGCGCCAAAGCTGCGCAGAGCATTCTTCCAACGGCTCGGGAGATCGATCACACCGCGCACGCACGCATCATCGTGGCGGAGAACGCCCTCTACATCCAACCGAAGGGACCCTCCCGCCGCTGGATGTACCACGTGACGGTGGCCGTGACGGAAAACCACGTGGACGTGTTGACGGGTCCGGACGGGTTTCCCCAGGAGACCTATCTGGAGACGTACTTCCACCACTCCGAGGCCCATACGGTCCGGCCGGTCGAACCCGACGAGTGGGCAACGCTATGACCTCGCAAGAACGCATCCTCCGCCGGCTCGACGAGAAGCTCGACTCCATCCTCGACAATCCGGAGGGATGGGGCGGAATCGACGCACTGGAGCCGCTGGTGCTCCTGCTGTTGCTCCTCCGGGCGGAGCTGGCGACGCCTCGGGTGACCCACGCCGAAGTCTTGAAGCAGTACAGGGTCTTTCTCGCCACGCGCCTCAGGCCGGGAGTCGGGGACATTCGCGAGCGCTTGGGAGACGCGCTGTCGCTGGAGAACATGGTCGCGCTCCTCCGCGAGCACGTCTCCAGCGTCCGCACGAATCAGCGTCCCTCGACTTCAACGGTGGGATTCCCGAGATACATGGCCGTCGAGTCCGAGGCACGCCACTGATGGGCGAAATCATCTCGTTCTACTCGTACAAGGGAGGCGTGGGGCGTTCGATGGCGCTCGCCAACGTGGCCACGCTCCTCGCGCATCGAGGCCGACGCGTCCTGGTCGTCGACTTCGACCTCGAAGCACCTGGGCTTCATCGCTACTTCCTGTCCTCGTTTCCCCGAACCCGCCGGCTGCGTCAGCAGCCTGGCGCGGGGCAACTCGGGACCATCGACTTCTTCTGCGAGCTCTCGGACCTCTTCTCGACTCGGAAGGACTCCCTCCAGAAAGCCATTGCCTCCCTCCTGGACTCCGGCAGGTTCGGATACTCCATCCCTGTCAGGTCACCCACCCGTTCCCGAGCCGCCAGTCTGGACTTCTGGAGCGCAGGTCTCTTCGACAAGGACTACGCCAGCCGCGTACACGACTATCCCTGGGACCGGCTCTATGAGGAATCCCAGGAGGTCTTCACGCAACTCGCGGAGGAGTGGAGGGCTCGCTACGACTACGTCCTCCTCGATTCGCGCACGGGCATCTCGGACCTGGGGAGCGTCTCCACCGTCATCCTGGCGGACAAGCTGGTCCTGGCCTTCACGCTCAACGAGCAGTCCCTGCACGGAGTGACAGAGCTCGGGCGACAGGCGGTACAGTTGAAGAGAAGCATCGGTGCGTCCAGGCCCCTGGCCCTGTTTCCGCTCCTCAGCCGGGTCGACGAGGGTGAAGAGCGATTGAATCGCAAGTGGAGCGGGGAGGCCGCCCGACGCTTCGCCTCGCTGTTCGAAGCCGCTTACGGGCCGGGCACGCTCGACTTCTCGGCCTACTTCGATGCGGTCCGAATCCCATATCGGGGGTACTACGCCTACGGCGAGAAGATTGCCGTCGAGGAGGAAAGGCCGGCGACACTGGGCTCCCTCGCAGAGGGATATGAGCGGTTTCTCGACTGCGTCCTCGGAGAGCGGCTGGAAGGGTGGCAGGAGCGCATCCGGAGCACGGTGAAGCCCATCCGGATGGATGGCGGTCTGTTGGTGAACTTCGAGAACCCGTCCGCGCTCTCCATCGTGCTGGACTTGGAGCACGTGGTGAAGGTTCCCGAGCAGCTCCCGGCGCGCGGGCCCACCGAGCTGCGAGACATCCCCATCAACAGGATGGCCTGGGAATGGGCCCTGCGCGAGATGGAGCAGGGGGTCGAGCGTGCGACGCAGACCATCCAGGGGACGCTGCACGTCTTCGCGACGATGCCCTATCCCGCAGCCGTGTTCCTCGGAAGATGCCTGGACGACCTCGCCCGGACCCGTCCCATCCAGCTTCACCAACTCGACCCGCGCATCCACGCCTGGGTTCCGTTCTCGGGAGTGGGAATGTCCGCCCCAGAGGCCACCGGGCCCTACTTCCATCCGCTGGAGCGAGTGCAGGCGTACTCGGGACAGGCTGTGCTGCTGGCCATCGAGGGCATGACGCCAATTTCAAAAGCGTCACTCTCCCAGCTCGGCCTCCGCGTCAATGCGAGCATCTACCACCTCCAGCCAATACAGCGACGCCCCCTGCCACCTGGCGCCGGAGCAGCGGTCGTCGAGGAGCTCAGGGCCGCGCTCCTGCACCTGCGGGAACAGCACCCCTCCGCGCCGCTCCACGTCGTGACGAGCGCACCGGTGGCGCTCCTCATCGAGCTGGGCCGCCTGTTGCCTCCCTCGGTGTACAAGAGCGTCACCGTCCACCAGTTCGAGCCCGGGTCCGGCAGCTACGTTCCCGTGCTCGATGTCATCAAGCGTGAGGTGGTGGCCACCCAGGAGCCGGCTTGACACTCCCGAAGCCCGGCCCCTAACTTGGGAACGCGGTCCGAAGGCCAGCTTGTTCTTTTCCAGGCCCGTTGCTGCGTGAGCAGCAAACGAGAATCGGGTGAATTGCCGGAACCCCCGGAGACGGGCAACCGGCAGCCAAGGCCGACATGGCGGGGCAATGGTGTCCGTGTCCCAAGGGGTCGGCAAGGTTCAGAGACTAGGGTCCGAGCGAAAGCGGTAATGACCCCACGAGCGCCCGACGTCTTCCCGGCAGTGAGGAAGACGATGAGATAGTCCGGTCTACCGAGATGATCGGCGGTCCCAAACGGTAGAAGCCGGGGATAAAGAGCCCCGGCGATAACAGCGCTTCGGCTACGAGGGCCTTCGGACCGCGCCCCTCCCCGGAGTTCCCGCCCTTGGAGCGAGCGAGCAACCGGAGTTTGGACTCAGGGTGAACACCCATCCTACATTCAGAGCAGGCCCCAGAGTCCTCGGGTGACTTCCGCGCTCCGTACGGTAACCTTGCACCTCAGATGAAGCCTGAAGCCCGCGCCGAAATGGTCGCACATGCCGAACGCGCCCTGCGCCGCGGAGAGCTGAACGAGGCCGTGGGCCTCTACGAGACGCTCTGTCGGGCCTTCCCCGAGGACGAGGCGCTCGGGCTCAAGCTGGCCAACCTGCGCGAGATGCTCCAACCCGAGGAGCTGCAGGCGCTCCAGGCCCTGCGGGCCAGTGCCCGCCCCGACGCCGTCCCCCAGGGCCCCTCCACCCCCGCCTCCGAGGGCGAGCGGCTCTTCTTCCTCGGGGACTATGTAGGTGCCGCGGCCGCCTACCGCCGCGCCCTCCAGGCGCACCCGGAGAACGAGCTGTTCCGCGAGCGGCTGGTGGAGCTGTACCGGCTCGCCCGCTCCCTCCCGGTGAGCTCGCCCACGGACCGCCAGCTGCCCCGCCAGGCCGAGCCGCTCCTGCACGCCCTGTTGGACCGGCTCGCCGCGCGCCGCCGCCTCAAGCGCGATTGACGCTTTGCACCCCAGCGGGGCGGCTCCTAGAATCCAACCCCGACGTCGCTGTCATACCCACGCCCGCCCCCCTGACACTCGCGTCCGAATGGGCATCGGCTTGGAAGACTGAGACTCGGCACCCATGACGCACATCGGCCGCAACATCGGGCGGTACCGCATCCTCGAGGAGCTCGGCTCCGGGGGCATGAGCGTCGTGTACAAGGGGTTGGACACGGCGTTGGATCGCGAGGTGGCGGTGAAGGTGCTGCACCCGCACCTGGCCAACAAGTCCGAGTCGCGCAGGCGTCTGGCGCGCGAGGCCAAGGCGGTGGCGCGGCTGCACCACCCCAACATCCTCGAGGTGTTCGACTTCTCGGCCGAGGGCGCGCAGGACGCCTTCCTCGTCACCGAGTACGTGCGCGGCCGCACCCTCAAGGAGTGCGTGGACGAGCTGGGCCGGCTGGAGCTGCCCGAGCTGGCGGCGATGATCATCCACGAGATCGCCGCCGCGCTGGCGCACGCGCACGAGGCTGGCGTCATCCACCGGGACTTGAAGCCCGAGAACGTGATGGTCCGCGAGGACGGCGTCCTGAAGCTGATGGACTTCGGGATCGCCAGGCTGCTCGACATCGAGGATCGGATGACGGTCACGGGCGCGCTGGTGGGCTCGCCGGCCCACATGGCACCGGAGATCATCGAGGGCCAGGAGGCCGGTGCCGAGGCGGACATCTTCTCGATGGGCACCATCCTCTACTCGCTCATCGTGGGCCGGCTGCCCTTCACGGCCGCCAACGCCACGGCCACGCTCAAGCGGATTCTGGACGGGGCCTATGAGGATCCGCGCCAGCGGGTGCCCACGCTCTCGGACGAGCTGGCGGAGATCTGCGCCACGTGCCTCGCGAGGGATCCAGCGCGGCGCTATCCGAACGCGGGCAAGCTGCGCGACGCGCTCGGGGACTACCTGGCGGGGCTCGGCTTCGCGCGCGTGGGCGAGGAGCTGGCGTCCTTCTTCGCGGATCCGCCCTCGTACCAGAAGCTGATGCGGCCGAGGCTCATCGCCACGCTGCTGGAGCGGGGCGAGCGGCTGCTCGCGGACAAGCGCACGCCCCGGGCGCTGGCGTGCCTCAACCAGGTGCTCGCGCTGGACGCCACCAACGCGCGGGCGCTCGGGCTGCTGCAGGGGTTGGAGCGGGAGCGCCGCGTGAAGCAGTGGAGGGCCCGGGGGCTGAAGCTGGGCGCGGGCCTGCTGGCGGCCTCGGTGCTCGGCGTGGGCGTCCACTTCTTCTTCCAGCGGCGCGCTCCGGAGGCCGCGCCCGCGGTCACGTCCTCCGCACGGGTGACGCCTCCCCCGGCGCCGGCCCCCGCCCCCGTGAAGAAGCCGGCCCCGCCCGCGCCGCCCCAGCGGCAGGCCTCGGTCACGCCGGAGTCCCCGCGGCCCCTCCCCGAGAAGGCGCCCGTCCCGCGCGCCGAGCCCACGCCCCGCGAGCCCGTCCGGGCCGTGCCGGAATCCGTGTCCATCCTCGTGCGGCCCTACGGCTACATCCAGGTGGACGAGGGAGCGCGCAGCGGCCAACCGCTCGCGCGGCACATGGTGGAGCTGACGCCCGGCCAGCACACGGTCACCATCACCTGCGACTACTGCGAGGACGCGCGGGAGACGATCGAGGTACGGCCGGGAGTGGAGAACGTCTTCCGCCTGCGGGCCCTGCTGAAGAGCTCGCGGCTGTCCTTCGTCTATGAGCCAGCGGACGCGGTGGTGCGCGTGGGCGGCGAGGTGCGCACCGTGCGCGAGTCCCAGGAGCGCCCCTTCGAGATCCAATCGCCGAGGGGCCCGGCGAGCTTCCAGCACCGGGTGGAGTACGAGGTGAGCCACAACGGGTACCTCACCGAGAAGCGCGTGGCGAACCTGGAGCCCGGCAAGTCCACCACCTTGCGCGGGGCGCTCGTCGCCGAATGAGCCGCTGCCTCCGACTCCTGCTGCTGGTGGGACTGCTGGCCCCCGCCGCCGTGTTCGCCGAGGAGCCGGTGGACGCGGAGGTGGTGACACTGCGCGCCACCTACGAGTACGGCCGTTACGCCGAGGTGCTGGAGCGTGCGGGCATGCGCATCGACCGGGGCCGGCTGGCGGACAAGGATCTGGCGGAGCTGCACAAGCTGGCCGCGCTGAGCGCCTTCAACCTCAACCGGACGGAGGACTCGGCGCGCCACTTCCGCGCGCTGTTGCGGTTGGAGCCGGACTTCAACCTGGATCCCTTCTCGGTGCCGCCGCCGGCGGTGGAGCACCTGGACGGCATCCGCGAGCAGATGTCGGCGGAGCTGGAGCTGGTGCGGCAGGAGCGGCGGCTGCGTGTGGAGCGGGAGCGCACGGAGGCCGAGCGCCGGGAGCGGGAGCGCGTGGCGGCCGAGGAGCGGCGGCGGCGCCTGGAGGTGCTGTCGAGGCAGGTGACGGTGCGGCAGGTGGAGTCACGCAGCTTCCTGGTGAACTTCGTGCCCTTTGGAGCGGGGCAGTTCCAGCAGGGGCGCAACGGCCTGGGGACGCTCTTCGCGGCCTCGCAGGGAGTGCTCGCCATCACCAGCATCATCTCCTTCTTCGCGTACGACTCGCTCATCGAGACGGAGGACTTCACGGTGGACGACGTGCGAGGGCCCATCAAGGTCACCGTGAGCTTCATTCCCACCGCGCGCCGGAAGGAGGCCGAGACCTGGACGTGGCTCAAGTGGGGCTCGGCCGGGGGCTTCTACGCCGTCTACGCGGCGGGGGTGCTGGACGCGCTCCTGCACCACCAGGATCAGGTGGTGCGCACGAGCATCGAGACCCTGCCGTCCACGCCCGCGCCCACCGAGCCCGACCCGGCGGCACCCCGGGCGAGCCTGCACCTCTCCCCCACCACCGGCGGCGCGATGGCCGGATTCACCCTCACCTTCTAGGACCAGGAACGCTTCGACATGGCCAGCCTCACCGTCCGCAGCCCCGAGGGGAAGGTCCGCACGGTCCCCCTCCACAAGCGCATCACCAGCATCGGCCGCTCGGCCGACAATGACGTGCAGCTGGAGGATCCGTCGGTGCCGGACAGTGCGTTGCACGTGCTCTTCGATGGAACGCGCTACCAGCTGGGGAGCCTGGGGGCGTCGTTCCAGGTGAACGGCAAGAAGCGGGACAACCACGTGCTGGCCACGGACGACGTCATCCGCGTGGGCGCCACGGAGCTCGTCTTCGCGCGCGAGGACGCCGTGACGAAGCCGCCTCCGGCCCCGGCGCTCGCGGTGACGCACGAGCCGACGTCGGATCCGGACTCGCACACCCGGGACATGCCGGGGGTGGTGGGCCGCGAGCTGGTGCTGCTGCGCCGGCTCACGGCGTTCAGCGATCGGCTGCTGGGCAGCTCCAGCCGGGACGAGCTGCTGGAGAGCGTGCTGGACGAGGCCATCGAGGTGACGCGGGCGGACAAGGGCTTCCTCATCCTGCGGGAGAACGGCGAGCTGGCCGTGAAGGTGGCGCGCAACCTGTCGCGGGAGAACATCGAGGACGCGACGGCGCGGGTGTCGGATTCGATCATCGAGAAGGTGGTGCGTACGCGCAAGGCGCTCATCTTGAGCGACGCGCTGGATGATCCCGAGTTCAAGAGCAGCAAGTCGGTGGTGAACCTGAAGCTGCTGTCGGTGATGTGCGTGCCGCTGGTGCGCAACGACGAGCTGTTCGGGGTGCTGTACGTGGGCAACGACCGGTTGGTGAACCGGTTCGAGCCCAAGAGCCTGGACATGCTCACCATCTTCGCGGCGCAGGCGCTGTTGCTCATCCAGAACGCGCTGCTGGTGAATGACCTGAAGCTGGACAACACCGAGCTGCGCAAGCGGCTGGACGACACGCACTACGGGGAGATCGTGGGTGCGTGCCAGGGGATGCTGGACGTGTACCGGCGCATCGACAAGATCGCGCCCACGGACATCTCGGTGCTGATCACGGGCGAGACGGGCACGGGCAAGGAGCTGATCGCCCGGGAGATCCACCGGCACTCGCCGCGGAGCAAGGGACCGTTCATCACCATCAACTGCGGGGCGATTCCGGAGAACCTGCTGGAGAGCGAGCTGTTCGGCCACGTGCGAGGCGCCTTCACGGGGGCGGTGAACACGAGGGTGGGCAAGTTCCAGGCGGCCATCGGCGGCACGCTCTTCCTGGACGAGATTGGCGAGATGCCGTTGCAGCTGCAGGTGAAGCTGCTGCGGGCGTTGCAGGAGAAGGTGGTCTACAAGGTGGGAGATCACCGGGGCGAGCCGGTGGACATCCGGGTGGTGGCGGCGACGAACCGGGTGCTCGAGGAGGAGGTGCGCAAGGGCACCTTCCGCGAGGACCTGTACTACCGGCTGAACGTGGTGACGCTGAAGCTGCCGCCGCTGCGCGAGCGGGGCGAGGACCTGTTCGTGCTGGGGAAGTACTTCCTGCAGAAGTACGCGAAGGAGTTCAACTCGAAGGCGAAGGGTTTCTCGCCGTCGGCGACGGTGGCGATGAAGAAGTACGGCTGGCCGGGCAACATCCGCGAGTTGGAGAACCGCATCAAGAAGGCGGTGGTGCTGGCGGACAAGCCGTTGCTGGGGCCGGATGACCTGGATTTGAGGCCGGAGAGCCTGGAGCCGGTGCTGCCGCTGTCGGAGGCGCGGGAGCGCTGGCAGAAGCAGTACATCCAGGAGGTCTACGAGCGGAACAACCGCAACAAGACGAAGACGGCGAAGGATCTGGGAGTGGATCCGCGAACGATCTTCCGCCACTTCGAGAAGCTGGAGGCGGAGAAGAACGGCGGGCCGCTGCCTCCCGGCGAGGACGGCGACGAGCTGCTGTAGTCACGGGGCGCCGGCGCGGTTCTATTGCCAAGGAACCTCGGGACTTCTAGCCTCCTCCTGCATCCGGCATCTGGCCGGTCATCGCCAGAGGAGAACCCTTGCGTTTCCTTTTCGTGTGTCTCTGCGCGACAGGGCTTGCCTGCTCGCGCGGCGATCAACCTCTGGCCCGGACCGCCCCCGTAGCGGAAGCGACGGCACAACCCGTCCAGCCCCCCGAGATCTCGTCAGGGACGATACGCGAGGGCACCGGCGGGTCTGGGACCACGGGCTCCGTGCGCATAGCTCAGCGGCGTGAGACCTACACCACGGGCAATGGGCAGTGCGCCGTCGACGTGGCGTATCCCGAAATCGCCGGGCTCTCGTCGTCCGAGCTCCTTGCCAAGGTCAACCGACTCATCGATGAGACCGTGCTTGCCACCGTTCCCGAGAGCTGTCGAGCACCGCGCGACTCCTCGCCGGTACGCCAGGGAGAGGGCTGCTCCGACCTGCCCGACCCCGGGAAGACCGATGTCTCCGTCACGTATTCAGTAGGGCTGGCGAAGGATGGGCTCCTCAGCGTCCGGTTGCAACGTACCGCCTGCACCAATCCGAGCCTCCAGCCCGATGACATGGTCGATGGACTCACCGTCAATCTCATGACGGGCACGGTGTATCAGGTGGCGGATCTGTTTCGCCCTGACACCCCCTGGAAGGAAACACTCACTCAGGCCGTGCGCAACAAGCTCTCAGCGACCACGAAGCTGGGGGCCAACGTGCCAATCTCGGTGCGCCGCTTCTTCTTGAAAGAGGGAGCGCTCGTGGTGCTTCGACCCGTTTCCGCGCGAGCATTCCATGCGCTCGATGTCGAGGTACCGCTGAAGCAGCTTCAACCCATGCTGCGGGCCGACCTTCCAGGCAATAGCGCCGGGAAGTGATGAGACCTGGCACCAAGCACAAACGATTGCTGTTCAAGACGACGAAGCAGGAGGGGGGAACATGGCATTCATCCTCAAACGAGGAAGCAGAGGACGCGAGGTCAAGACTCTTCAGCATTGGTTCAGCCATCTGCAGCAACCGCCCCCTGCCTTGGATGCGTTGGGGACGTTCGGTCCCCAGACCGAGGCCACCGTCAAACAATTCCAGGCCGCCCATCGAATCTCTCCCGCGAATGGAGTCGTCGGTGCCAGTACCTGGGCCGCGCTTGGCAACGTGATCGGCACATACATCTGGCTCAAGGAATCGGGTGCCGCCGAGTCACTCGCGCGATTGGGCACGGACCTCGCACAGGGAAGCCTGACGTTCCGTCACGACCGGTTCATGTCGGACTACATGGGAACCTACGGCATCCTCGATGACTCCGCGGCGCACGGCCTGTCGATGCTGCTACGGTTCATCGATCGCGATCCCCAGATCAGTGATGTCCGTTGGGCCGCGTACATGCTGGCGACGGTCAAGCACGAGTGCGCGGACACCTGGCAGCCCATCGAGGAGTACGGCCAGGGCGCGGGGTATGCGTACGGCAATCCCGTGAACGTGGTGGGATCCGACGGGCAGAACTACTCGAATGTGTACTACGGGCGCGGGTACGTGCAGCTCACCTGGAAGAAGAACTACAAGACGATGAGCGACATCTTGTACGGCGATGATCGGCTCGTGATCCATCCCGAACTCGTTCTCGAGCCGGACGTCGCATACAAGATCATGTCCTACGGCATGCGGAACGGATCGTTCACGTCGAGGTCGCTCGGCGATTACATCAAGGACAACAACTGCAACTACGTCAACGCTCGACGGATCATCAACGGAACGGATGAGGCGACGAGAATCGCGACCTACGCCCGGGAGTTGGAGCGGATGCTGAAGGCAAGCAGCTATGGCCCTTCGAAGTAGGTACGGGACGCCCTCCGTTGGTTCAATCGCCGGACTTGCCCCGATGATGTCCCCGGCCATGGCCCTGGGTGCTCTTGCTCTTGAGTCGTGACCGGGCACGCTTGACTGGTGGTTCAACCGGATCTGCGGGATCCAGGGCCCAGGTGCCCTCTTCCCAGCGTTTCAGACACTCGGAAGCCTCGAAAGGAATCAGCCCTTTTCCCTTCGCGGCTTCTTCCAGAACCGCCTTGGCCTCCGCAGTCCGATGGCGCAACAGGAAAGCCGCCGCGGCCGTCCGTACGTCCATCCTGGGATGCGTGAAAAGCACAGCGAGTGCATCCCGTCCAGCGTCACCATGAGCACACAGCTTATCGAATGCGGCAATGGCTTTCTTCGCGTGCTTGTTTCCGGTCTTCGCGTCTCCGTTGAAGATCTGCCAGGTTTGGGCCTCGACATGGTAGGCGAACGCCTCAACGAGCTTGTCGAACTCCGCTACCATATTCCATTCCTCACATTGTCGATGGCCAACAAACCAAACGCTCGCTGTGCCTCATAGGACTGTGTACTGAGCCACTTGCGCACCGTCATGGCCCTGGAGCCGGTGATATGCGTTCGGATCGACGAATATAGACGACTGATGTCAGTGTGGAGCGCCTTGTCCATTGCAATGACGTTCTCCGTATTGTGCAAGGCCTCCCCCCCGAACCGATCCACGTTGCCCGGGGTCTGCTCCACGATGTGGTGCCATTCCTTGCCATTGCCCGCTGGGCCCATCGCCGACTTGAAGCCACTCGGCGAGCCCCACGCCCTGTGCCCGTTGGGCAGGAGCGTCCCCCGCCCTGGTGAGGGACTCGCCCCCGCGGCGCTCCGCGTGGCCATGGCCACCACGTGCGGCGCCAACACGACCCGGATCGTCCCCTCGGGCACCGAGACGATGACGCGCTCAGTTCCGGCCGCCACACTCAACAGACCCACGCCGCTGCTTGCCTCGACCGTGCGCGAGGCCTGCTCGAACCCCGGCAGCTTCGGAGCCTTGGACGCGAGCGCCACCGTCTCCCCTATCGCCGCCGTCCCCACGATGAGGAGAATCCGCGCGCTGTTCGGACCGATGACCCGGCCGAACCGCTCGCCAATCTCGCGCAGCTCCGCGAAGGTGGAGGCTCTTGGCGCCTCGTCGTAGAGCCGCGCGTAGGCCCGCAGCAGGTCGAAGAACTCCCACCCGAGATAGCCCCACAAGAGCACGGTGAACGCGGCGGCGACGCCCTTGGTCACCGGCTCGGGCACCGGCGCGACCAGGAGCGCCATGTAGGCCGTAATCGAGAAGCTGAGCGTCGCCAGCAACCGCGTCGGGTCGAGCACGGCCCGCGCTTCCGCGTCCAGCCCCTCCAGGGCCGGTCCCACCGCCAGGGCCAGCGCGAGACTCCGCTTGTCCTCGTCCCGCAGCCGCGGCCCGTCCTCGAGCAGCGTCAGGCAATCCCCCGGCGTGCCGCGCCGCTCGCAATAGCGCCCATAGGAGCGCTCCAGGTCCGCGGCTCCCGCTCCGCCGCTCGAAGAAGAGCAGACAAGCGCCAGCTCGCGGCCGGCATACAGCGGGAAATGGGAGGTGGCCACCCGCGGCGGCATGTGGAGCCAGAACGTCGTCAGGGCCGCCTGGAGATCCGACGCCCCCACTCGCACCGGCGTGAATTCCGTGGGCAGCGTGGCGAAGACCGCATCCCCTGCCTCTGCGCCATCCACAGGCGGGGGGTGCCGGTACTCCGTCGTTCCGCTGCCCGGGGAAGTCCCCGTGGCGCACGCCGTCACCAGCATCAACGCCGTCAGGGCCAGCGCCCCCAGGCGCGAGTGCCACCGTTCACCCAAGGGGTGCGAATCGACAGGAGGGTTGGACATGGGCACCAGTAGTACCCCAGCCGGACCCTCCCTCCACTCGGCTGCCTGCTGGGCGAGGGGCGCTCGCCCCACCGCCGATCGTCGTGGACTCATCGTGACAGGCCTGTCGCGGTTCCCTGCTCCTCCCGGGTGTGGCACCCTCGCCAAACCCCTGTTCCGACGATGAAATCCACTGCCTACCGACTGGCCAGCGAATTGCTTGGGCTCCCCGCCATGAAGTGGTTGGGACTCGGAGCCGCCGCGTGGATCCTGGGGGGATGCGTCATTCCCCAGGACACGAGCTACCTCAGCGACATCCCCCAGCAGCGCAACCGCCCCCCGCGGATCGTGGAGAGCCAGGTGAACCCCCCCGAGCGCATCATCCGAGGCTACGGCGCCGACAAGCTGTGCAAGCTGACGTTCGAGGCCATCGTCGAGGATCCCGACGTCGACGACCAACTCGTCGCCTACTGGTACGTGGACTACGACGCCTCCCGGACCCAGGGCGAGGACGCCCAGAACATCATCCTCGCCAAGAACGCCAAGGTCATCCGCGATGATCGCGCCACCTTCCAGGTGAGCTTCGACTCGGCGGACTTCAACCGGCTCAACGTCCCAGGCGACCACATCGTCGAGGTCGTCGTCACCGACACCGGCCTGGTGGGCCGCCGCGAGCCCCTGAACAGCAGCGTCCTCGAGCTCGCGGACGGAGGCATCGTCTCGGATCCTGGCTACACCGCCACCTATGTGTGGTTCGTCAGGACCGAGGCCGCAGGAGATTGTCTATGAAGAGGCTCACCCCCCTCGTGCTGCTGACCACGGCCCTCGCGGCCGGCTGCGGCTACTCCGCTCCGGACCCCGTCCTCGGCTGCCGCAGTGACAGCGAGTGCGACAACGACGAGGTGTGCTTCGTCGATGGCTGTGGAGACCCGGGCAAGAACATCGTCGTCGAGGTGGTCCCCAACCCCCGCGTCGGCCTGCACGCCCAGGACTTCCGGGTGACGGAGCTGCGCAGCCAGCAGAACATCGAGCTGTACGGCCCCGCCCTCCTCAAGGGCCAGGTGCGCGTGGAGGGGCTCTCCTCCACCAGCGCGTACTCCGCCCCCATCACCCTGCGCATGACGGGCGAGAGCCTGCTCATCCCCGGGCTGGTGCGCCGCCACGAGAGCACGCTCGTGCCCACCAATGGCCTCTACTCGCTGCCGGTGGGCGCGGGGCGCTACGACGTCACCCTGTCCACCAACGACGCCGCGCTGCCGCCCCTGTCCAGCACCCGCGACGTCCAACCGGGCGACGCGGTGACGCTGGACTTCACCCTGCCCGTCTCCTCCGAGCTCGTCCGGCTGTCCGGCAAGGTGGTGCGCCCGGATGGAAAGCCGGTGGATGTGGATCTGGAGGTCCAGGCCCAGGACGAGCAGCTGCGCCCGCTCTCGCAGCGGGTGATGGTGACGCGCGAGTCGGGAGCGTTCACGCTCTCGCTCCCGCCCACGGCCGCCGAGCGGCCCACGGTGGTCCTCCAGGTGGTGCCCACCTCCCCGCAGGCCCTGGTGCCGCAGAAGCAGTTCACCGTGAACCCGCGCCAGGGCGCGCTGGAGCTGTCCATGGGGGACTATGGCGAGCCCGTGCGGCTGCGCGCCAGGGTGCTGGACCGGAACGGGCAGCCGGTGGCGCAGGCCACGGTGTCCCTGCAGGGCAAGGTGAGCGGTGGCGGGCAGTTCCGCAGCCAGAAGGTGCTCACGGACGAGACCGGCGCCTTCGAGCTCCTCACCCTTCCCAATGAGACCGGGAGCTCGATGACGCTCTCCGTCGTGCCCCCGCCGGGCTCCAGCGCGAGCTTCACCCTGAGGTACGTGCAGGTGCCGCGCGTCAGTGTCCTGGCGTCGGCGGACGTGGTGTGTGGGGAGCGGGTCCTGGTCCGCGGCGAGCTGATGAAGCCCAGTGGCTCGCAGCCGGCGGCGGGCGTGGCGATCATGGCCGAGCCGCTCGAGGAGGTGCCCGGATGGTCCCGGTCCACGGCCAGCTTCCAGGCTCCGCGCACCACGGATGAGGCGGGCAGATTCGAGCTGCCGATGGATCCGGGCCGCTACCGCCTCGACTTCATCCCCACCGAGGACCTCCCGCGCGTCAGCCGCATCGTGACGGTGCCTCCCCCGGTCAGCGCCTCCGTCCCGCCGAGCCTGGAGCTCTCCACCTTCACCCTCTCCAAGGGCCGCAGCGTCAACGGGCAGGTCACCTTCACCGGCTCGAATGCGACGCCGTCCACCGCCCCCTACGCCTCCATCCGCTTCTTCCGCGTAGTGGACGTGGAGGGCAAGTCGTCCGCCCTGCTGCTCTCGCAGACGCTGACGGACCAGACCGGCGCCTACTCCACCACCGTGCCCGCGCGCTGAGCCGTCTCCCGCGAGGCGGGAAGCACCAGGCAGGAGGACGAGGCCCCTTCCGGCTGCCCGTCCTCCTGGCCCCAGGCGGAGCCGATGCCGGACCGTGCCTACCTTGAGCACGGAATGAATGCTCGGGACCCGATACGCCGCTCGCAGATCTCCGCCCGCACGGTCTGGACGGTGGGGCTCAACGCGGGCGCCCTGGTGCTGCTGGCGTACATGCTCATCCAGCTGCGCGCCGTCTTCGTGCTGCTGGCGGTGGCGCTGTTCATCTCCCTGGCGATCGATCCGCTGGTGCGCTGGTTCCAGCGGCGGGGAGTGAGCCGGGGCTGGGGCGTGCTGGTGACGTTCCTGGGGCTGCTCGGGCTCGCGGGGCTGCTGGGCGCCACGCTGGTGCCGCTGGTGGTGCAACAGGTGCGCAGCCTGGTGCGGTCCGCGCCCGGACTGGTGAGCGAAGTCCGCACCTGGGAGTGGACGCGGTGGCTCGAGCAGCGCTTCGACCTGGAGCGCAAGGTGCAGGACGCGCTGGCGCACCTGCCGGACGAGGTCGCCCAGTCCCTGCCGGGCGTCGTCTCCACGACGGTGAACGGCGTGCTGGTGTTCATCACCGTGGTGACGCTCAGCCTCTTCGCCCTGATCTTCGGGAAGGATCTCTACGAGCAGGCGCTGGGGTGGGTGCGTCCCGTGCGCAGGCCCGCGGTGCGCGAGCTGGTGAAGAACATGCACCGGGCGGTGAGCGGCTACCTGGCGGGCACGGCCCTCACGGTGACGCTGGGCGGCCTGATCACGGCGCTGGGCACCTTCCTGCTGGGCGTGCCCTACTTCCTGGCGCTGGGGAGCCTGTACCTGGTGCTCGGCCTCATCCCGTACATCGGCAGCTTCCTCATGGCGCTGCTGGTGTCCTTCACCACGCTGACGACGGTGGGCCTCAACCGGGCGCTGATCGCCCTGGGGCTCTTCCTCGTCTACCAGCAGGTGGAAGGAAACCTGATTCAACCGCTCGTCCAGCGCCACTCCATCCGGATGAATCCGCTGCTCATCTCGGTGGTGCTGCTGATGGGCGCGGCGCTGATGGGGCTGATCGGCGCGATGATCGCCCTGCCGCTGGCGGCGGCGCTCCAGGAGTTCCTCCGGGAGGTACAGGAGGAGCAGCGCGAGCGGTGGGGCGACGAGCGCGAGGCAGCCGATACCCGCCCCGAGGTCCACGACCACGGCCCGGACGAGCCAGCAGGCCCCGCGCCGCACTGATCGGTGTGCCCCCGGAAAAATGGGGCTGACCCGCGCCCATTTCCCCTCGCCCTCCGGGAGAGGGGAAATGGCCTCCCGCGGGAATATGCATTTGCCGCTTGCTTGTATGCACGGTAGCGAATATTCATGCACCTCCATGCATAAGACGGCGATCGGCATCATCGGGGCGTCGGGGTACTCCGGCGTCGAGGCGACCCACATCCTGGCGGCCCACCAGAAGGTGGAGCTGCGGCTGGTGACCAGCGACAGGTGGCAGGGGGAGGCCGTGGGCCGCCGTCTGGGCATCATGGGCCCGGTGGGGCAGCTCAAGTACGCGCCGCAGGACAAGAGCGCCGAGCTCGCGAAGGAGTGCGAGGTGGTGCTGCTCGCCACGCCGGCCGAGACCTCCCTGCACCTGGTGCCCGGGCTGATCGCCGCGGGCGTGCGCGTCATCGATCTGTCGGGCTCCTTCCGCCTGAGGAACCTCGCCAGCTATCCGGCCTTCTACAACTTCACGCACTCGGCGCCCGAGCTGCTGGAGCAGGCCGCCTATGGCCTGCCGGAGCTGTTCCGCGAGCGCATTCCGAGCGCGAAGCTCGTGGCCAACCCGGGCTGCTACGCCACCGCGTGCGCGCTGTCCGTGGCGCCGCTGCTGAAGGCCGGGCTGCTCGAGGAAGGCTCGCTCATCTTCGACGCCGCCTCGGGCACGACGGGGGCGGGCCGCAAGGGCTCGGAGGACCTGAGCTTCAGCGAGGTGGACGAGGACTTCCGCGCCTACCGCGTGCTGCGCCACCAGCACACGCCGGAGATCGCCCAGACGCTCGCGGGCGTGGCGGGCCGCACCGTGCCCCTCACCTTCACCGCGCACCTGCTGCCGCTCAAGCGGGGCATCCTCGTCACCGCCTACGGCCGCCTGCGCTCGGGCGCCACCGCCGCCGAGGCCCGCGCCGCCCTGGAGCAGGCCTATGCGTCCTGCCCCTTCCTGACGGTGGAGGCCTCGCCGGACGCGGTGAGCCTCAAGGGCGTGGTGGGCACCAACCGCTGCACGGTGGCCGTGGCCGCCGACACCACCGGCTATGACCCGGGCCGCGTGGTGGTGACGGCCGCGATCGACAACCTGGTGAAGGGGGCGGCCGGTCAGGCCGTCCAGAACCTCAACCTCATGATGGGGTGGGAGGAGACGCTCGGCCTCTCCACCCTGCGGGGTTTCAATCCGTGAAGGTACCGCTCGGCTTCTCCTTCTCCGGCGTCCATGCCGGCCTCAAGCCCCAGCGCAAGGACGTGGCGCTCGTCTACAGCGACACGCCCTGCTCCGCCGCGGGCTGCTTCACGGCCAACAAGGCCCGGGCCGCCCCGGTGCAGGATGCCGAGCCCCGTCTGCCCGCCTCGGGCATCCAGGCCGTGCTCGTCAACTCGGGCAACGCCAACGCCCTCACCGGCCCCGCCGGACAGCAGGCCGTGCGCACCCTGCGCGACGAGCTGGGCCGCGTCCTCTCCGTGCCGGCGTCCGCCGTGCTCACCGCCTCCACGGGCGTCATCGGCCATCCCCTGCCGGTGAACAAGGTGGTGACGGTGCTCGGCCCGCTCAAGGACGCCCTGCGCGCCGAGCCCGACACCGCCGCCGAGGCCATCATGACCACCGACACGCGCGCCAAGCAGGCGTGGCGCACGGTGAGCATCGGCGGCCGCAACGTGACGGTCTCCGCCATCTTCAAGGGCTCGGGGATGATGCACCCCTCGCTGGCCACGGTGATCGCCGTCATCACCACCGACTGCGCCATCCAGCCCGGCGTGCTGGCGGCCGCCCTGCGCGAGGCGGTGTCCACCACCTTCAACAGCCTCACGGTGGACGGGGACATGAGCCCCAACGACACCGTGTACGCGCTGGCCAACGGCCGGGCCGGCAACCCGGCCATCTCCGACCCCGGGCCGGAGCTGAAGGTCTTCACCGCCACGCTCTCGGACCTGTGCCTGGAGATGGCGCGGGAGATCGCCTCGGATGGCGAGGGCGCCACCAAGCTGCTGCAGGTGGAGGTGTCGGGCGCCCCGGACACCGCCATCGCCCAGGACCTGGCGCGGGCCGTGGCCGGCTCCACGCTGGTGAAGGCCGCCGTCTTCGGAGCGGATCCCAACTGGGGCCGCGTGCTCGCCACGGTGGGCGCGCGCGCCGGCACCCAGGGCTACGCGGTGGACCCCTACTCGGCCCACGTCCGCATCCAGGGCATCTCCGTCTACGAGGGCGAGCCGAAGCCGTATGACCCGGCCCACCTCAAGGCGCGCATGCGCGAGCCCGAGGTCCGCGTCGAGGTGTGTCTCACCGGCGGCGAGGGCTCCTCCGTGGCCTGGGGGTGCGATCTCTCGTACGACTACGTGAAGATCAACGCGGACTACACCTCGCTCATCGTCCCGAGGCCCGACGGCGGCGTGGGCCGGGATGATCGGCTGGCCAACTACAGCCCCGCGTTCAAGACGACGCTGCTCGTCGAGGCGCTCTCGTACATCTCGCGCTTCCGGGGCAAGCGCTGCGTCATCCGCTACGGCGGCGCGGCCATGGTGAAGGAGTCCCTCAAGCAGGCCTTCTGCCGGGACATCGAGCTGCTGCGCTCGGCGGGCCTGCAGCCCATCATCGTGCACGGTGGCGGGCCGGAGCTCACGCGCACGCTGGACAAGCTCGGCCTGCGCCAGGACGGCGGGCTCATCACCGACGCCTCGGGCCTCAAGGTGGTGGAGATGGTGCTGTCCGGCTCCGTCAACTCGGAGCTCGTCACCATCCTCAACAACCTGGGGGATCGGGCGGTGGGCCTGTCCGGCAAGGACGGCGCGCTGCTGCGGGCCCGGCGGATTCCCGTGGAGGACGGCCGCTCCAAGGAGCACGTGGGCGAGGTGACGCGCGTCAACCACGAGTTCCTGGAGATGCTGCTGGGCCAGGGCTACGTGCCCATCATCTCGCCGGTGGGGCTGGGCGAGGACGGGCAGACGTACGACCTGGGCTCGGACGCGGTGGCGGCCGAGGTGGCCAGCGCCCTCAAGGCCCACAAGCTCATCTACCTGCACGACGCGCCGGGCATCCTCCGGGGCGAGGAGCTCTTCAACGAGCTGACGACCGCGCAGTTGGAGACGCTCCTGGCGGCGGGCGCGTTCGCCGGCAGCATGCAGACGCGGGCGAAGATGACGCTGAAGGCGCTGAGCGGCGGGGCCGTGGAGCGCGTGCACGTCATCGACGGGCGCGTCCCACACAGCCTCATCGCCGAGCTCTTCACCGACAAGGGCGTCGGAACGCTCGTCACCCGTTGAGGCACGGCCATGAGGAACCCGACTGTGAGCCCGCTTCGGAGCAACGGAGACAAGGCGTCGCGGCAGGAAGCCATCCGCCGCATCATCCGCACGCACGCCGTGGCCACCCAGGACGAGCTGGGACAACTGCTGGCCCGCGAGGGCTACGACGTCACCCAGGCCACGCTGTCGAGGGACCTGGCCCAGCTCGGCGCCATGCGCGTGTCGCTGCCCCAGGGCGGCACGGTGTATGGGCTGGAGGAGGCCCCACCGCCCTCGGGCGAGGACCGGCTGCGCGAGCTGTCGGAGATGGTCCTCTCGGTGGAGGACAACGAGATGTTGGTGGTGGTCCGCACCCGCCCGGGCTCCGCCCCCCTGGTGGCGTCGGCCATCGACCAGGCCCGGCTGCCCGAGAACCTGGGGACCATCGCCGGAGATGACACCATCTTCGTCGCCCCGGCCCGCGGCAAGTCCACCCGCACCCTGAACCGGAAGTTGAAGTCCCTCTTTGGAAAGGAAGACACCCCGTGACGATTGCCAAGACGGCCGCCTCCGGCGGGCCCGGCCTCCACCCGGAGGTGCTGGCATTCACCAGCTCGCTGGCGCTCGACAAGGCGCTGCTCACCGAGGACCTGGTGGGCAGCATGGCCCACCTCACCATGCTGTCGCGCACCCGGCTCATCCCCGCGGAGGACGCGCGCGCCATCCGTGAGCAGCTCGTGGCCATCTGGAAGGCCGCGCGGGCCGGCACGCTCGTCCTCGCGGACGAGGAGGACGTGCACATGGCCGTGGAGGCGGAGCTCACCCGCGTCCTCGGGGAGCGCGCGGGCCTCTTGCACACGGCGCGCTCGCGCAATGATCAGGTGGCGTTGGACCTGCGCCTGCACGTGCGCGAGAAGGTGGCCGAGGCGCTCGGCGCGCTGGCGAAGCTGCTGGACGGACTGGCCGCGCGGGCCGAGGCGGAGCGGGACACGCTCATTCCCTCGTACACGCACCGGCAGCGGGCGCAGCCCATCTCGCTGGCGTACCTGCTGTGCGGGTACGGGGCCATGTTCACCCGGGACGTGGACGCGCTCGGCTTCGTGCTGGAGCAGGTGGCCTCGCTGCCGCTGGGCGTGGGCGCCATTGGCGGCACGTCGCTGCCCATCGACCGCGAGGTGACGCGCGAGCTGCTGCGCTTCCCCCGCGTGACGATGAACGGCCTGGACACGGTGGGAGACCGGGACTTCGCGATGGACTTCGCGTACGCGGCCATGCGCTCGCTGCTGCACGCGAGCCGGGTGGCCACGGACTTCTACGACTTCGCCTCGCCCGAGTTCGGCTTCGTGAAGCTGGACGGGGAGATCGCCTGCGGCTCGAGCATGATGCCGCAGAAGCGCAACCCGGACGTCTTCGAGCTGATCCGCGGCAAGTCGGGGCGGGCGGTGGGCAACCTGAACACGCTGGCGGTGCTGGTGAAGGGGCTGCCGGGCGGGTACAGCCGGGACTTGCAGGAGGACCGGCAGGTGCTGCTGGAGACGGGGCCGCTGCTGACGAGCGTGCTGTCCATGCTGCACCTGGCGCTGGGCAAGGTGTCCTTCGACAAGGAGCGGTGCTTCGCGGCGGTGGAGTCGGACTACATGCAAGCGACGGACGTGGCCGAGGCGCTGGCGATGAAGGGGATTCCCTTCCGCACGGCGTACAAGGCGACGGGAGCGCTGGTGCGGGCGTGCCAGGAGCGCGGATTGCCGCTGGCCAAGGTGACGCTGGAGCTGGCACAGTCGGTGGACCCGCGCTTCGACGCCGAGGTGCTGAAGAGCGCGGATCCGCGGCGCGCGGTGGAGCGCAAGGCCAACGCCGGAGGGACCGGACCGGCGTCGGTGGAGAAGCAGATTGCCGGACTGAAGTCCCATGCGGCACGGGCGCGGGAGATGGCGGATGCCATTCCCCGGCTCGCGGCCATTTTCGACTCCTTGCAGGAGGCAGCACTGTGAAGCGCGATTTCCTGACCCTGGCCGACCGCACCGAGGCCGAATACCAGGCCCTCTTCAAGCGGACGCACGCGCTCAAGGCGAGCCGCAAGCGCAAGGAAGTGGTGACGACGCTGGCGGGGCGGCACCTGGTGCTGGTGTTCGAGAAGTCCTCGACGCGCACGCACCTGTCCTTCGAGGCGGCGATGTACCAGCTGGGCGGAACGGTCTCGACGATCACCGCGGGCAGCAGCCAGATCGCCCGGGGCGAGACGATCGAGGACACGGCGCGAGTCATCTCCGGCTACGCGGACTGCATCATGTTCCGCACCTTCGGGGACGATCGGCTGACGGCGTTCGCGAAGGCGTCGCAGGTGCCGGTGATCAACGGTCTGTCGGAGGGCGGGCACCCGGTGCAGCTGCTGGCGGACCTGTTCACGGTGGAGGAGCGGCTGGGGACGGTGAAGGGCAAGACGATCGCCTTCGTGGGTGACTGCGCGAGCAACATGGGCCGCTCGTTCGTGGAGGCGACGCGCTTCTTCGGGTTCAACCTGCGGCTGGGGTGCCCGGAGGGCTACCGTCCGGCGGCGGAGCTGCTGGCGCAGGCGGGAGCACGGGTGCACGTGACGGCGGACGCGGCCGAGGCGGTGAAGGGCGCGGACGTGGTGGTGACGGACGTGTGGACGAGCATGGGCCAGGAGGCGGAGTCGGCCAGGCGCATGAAGGACCTGCACGACTACCAGCTGAACGAGGCGCTGCTGGCGAAGGCGAATCCAGGGGCGATCGTGCTGCACTGCCTGCCGGCGCACCGGGGCGAGGAGATCACCGGCGGCGTCATCGACGGGCCTCGGTCGGCGGTCTGGGACGAGGCGGAGAACCGGATGCACGTGCAGAAGGCGCTGCTGGAGCAACTGATCCTGGGCTGAAGCTCTACCGAGCAGAACCCGACCGAGCAGAACCCGAGGGAAGAGGGCCAGGCTCACCCTCTCCCCTCGGGAGAGGGTCGGGGTAGATGCTGAATCCAAGTCCCACACCGGCGTAACTGCCTGTAAGTCCTGGGGATTGGAGCCCCCAGCTACGGGCATGCCGCTGGCCCCATGTCGTTTTCCCCTCGACGCTCGCCGCGACGTGGGCGAGCCCAGGCCAACGCAGAAGCGAACAGGGAGAGCACGTCCTCCGGCTGACACAACAGCGGGGGGCTCCTTTCACGAATGCTCCAGTTGACATGACGATCTTGGCCATGTGTCCAAGCACTTGGGGGTCGTCATGAAACAAGCCCGTGTCGTCAGTCGCGGCCAACTGTGGAAGCCGCGCCGATCCCCGAGCTTCCAACCCAGGAGGAGAGGGAGCGGTGGCGGACGGACATCTGCGAGCCACATTACGCGAAGTGCGTCCGTGCTGGCGGTGACAGCATCCCGGGCCGGAAGAAAGGGGAGACCCAATGCCAAGCCTGTTATGACGCTTGTATGCGTCACGGGTACTGGCCGTGGCAGGCAAACGACAAGCCCTGCCCTGGAGCATGACCATGCGGCGCACGCAACGAGAGCGCGGACTGGAACTTGGACGGGAGAAGGATCAGGTCTTCCTGAAGCTGATAGAGGCCAAGGCCCCGTACGAGGAGAGGCGACGGGCCCTGCTGGAACTGGAGAAGCAATGGTTGCGTGAGGCAGTAACGGAGGCCGAACGCGAGCAACTCCGACGTGGAATCGCGGAAGATCTCGTCACCCTCGCATACTCGTTCAACCAGCCCTGGGCTGAATTCGGCAAGTGGCTTCGCCGTGTTCAACGGCTCGGCTTCTCCAACCTCGCGCTGCGCGTCCACATCACCTGCCTCTACGTACAGTCCCTTCACCTCTTCCCCCGGCAGGCTCGCGAGGCATGGGAGATGCTGGCGGACGCGGAGAAGAGAGCGCTTCGGCTTCGGCGAGATCGCCCCCTGCGGCAGGAACACCTGGAGGCCATCGCGCACGCGAAGAGGGTTGCCCGCGTGTCGCGCCCCCCTGCTCGCTGACATGATCGACGTCAGGGCCGAGCCGGACCAGGACGGTGCGTCTCGGGAGCTACTTGCCCGGGTTGCCCCGGCCTCCTGACCTACCCAGTAAGGTGGCTTCCATTTCTCCGCCCTTCCATGGTACGTTTCGGAGCACCTTGGACGTAACCTATGGGAACCTGCGTTCCTCTCAAGCGTTCCGCAGCGCACAGGAGACCACATGGCCGGATTCGACACCCCATCCACGGACACAGGGCCCTTTACCTTCGAGTCAGAAGGATTCCGCTACGAGGTCTTCCGCTCCCTGCTCGAACACGTGGATTACGACACCCTGTTTCTCTCGTGGTGCAGGCCCGTGAAGGAGAAGGCGCGCCGGAGGCTCGTTGCCCTGAAGCAAGTAGAAGTCCCGGAGGGGCGCGAGGGCCGGACCCGAGCAATCGAGGAAGTTCAGCTCGCCGAGCACCTTCATCATCCAAAGATCGCTCGCGTCTTCAGACTCGCGGAACATCAGGGCGCCCCGTTCGTGGTGATGGAGCACACGCCAGGAGCCTTCCTGGCCACTGTCATCGGCTCCGCGCTGTTGCTGGGCCGCAAGCTCTCGCCTGCCCTCGCCTCCTTCATCGCCGCTGAAGTCGCCAACGCCCTCGACTACGCCCACTACTGCGAGGATGACCGAGGCCGCCCGCTTCACATCATTCACCGTGCCGTAGGTCCCATGACCATCCGCCTTGGGCGCAACGGTCGCGTGAAGCTCACGAACTTCGGTGCCGCGTTCTCCGAGCTGTTGGGCCGCGTGCCCACGCCACCGAAGGTGCTCCGAGGGAACTTCGCCTACGCGGCTCCGGAAATCATTCGCTCCATCTCCGAAAAGGGCCGAGCCGGTCTTCTCTCTCCCAAGGGCATCGACAGCAGGGCGGACATCTTCTCGCTCGGGCTCGTGCTGCTGGAGATCATCGCGGGGAATCATCCGCTCGACCCTCTGGACACGCTTCCATCCGAGGTGTCCAAGCGCGCGCTTCGACTCGTCTCGGGAGTGAGGGCAGAACACTCCGCATGGGCCTCCATCGAGGTACTCGCGGATCGTCTGCTGCGCTTCGGTCCCGAGGACGTGGAACGCATCGCTTACAAAGCCCCGGCCCCTCTGAAACAGGTAGCTCACCGGGCTCTTCGGAGTGACCCTGCCGAGCGTTACCAATCGGCCGCTGAGATGCGTGACGATCTGCGCGCGTATCTGCGCAGTCTCCGCCAGCCCTTCGGCGCCACCGAGGCAGCGGCGGAGCTGGCCGACATCCTCAAGAAAGCATCCGCCCTCAAGCGGAAGGCAGCGCACCCTGTCGAGATTGGAGTCCTCCCGTGGCCGAAGGCGCTGAGCGTCCAGTAACCCCTGGACCGGGCAGAACGAGCAGGCAGAACGACAAGAAGAAGTTGATGACCCATCTGGCAGCGGTCGTGCGTGAAGCTCGCAAGAAGACTGAGCTGACCCAGGCGGATGTCGCGGACCGCGTTGGGATCGTCACCGAAGTATTCGGTCGGATTGAGCGAGGATACCTGCTCCCGAGCGTTGCGACCTTTCGCAGGTTGTGCCGTGTGCTTCGCCTCGATGCGAACGTCGTCTTGGGACTCGATGTGGAGAAGGCTCCTTCGTGGCTGAAGGAGCCTGAACCCGAGGCAGATGATCCGCCCGATCTGCGCCGGCTGGTGAGAACGATTCGCCGCATGGATGCTGCACAGGTATCCGTCATGCTCAGCACCGCCAATGCGCTGGTGAGACACACAGCGCAACAGCCAGATGAGCAAGCCGAGTAGGCGGATGAATCTACCTGGTTCAATCCTCGAAGGACGAAGCAAGGACGGTCAGAACCTTGCTGAGCACCTTCAAGCGCTTCGGCGACCACGTCCGGAGCTGGTGGAGGATGCGCCGCAGCTCCGGCGAGAGGTTCCCCTCTGGGGGAGCTTCATCGACTGTGGCCGCAACCTGAGAAGGGCTCACTCCCAGCAGCGCGTCGGACGAGATACCCAGGACGGTGCTGATTCTCCGGAGGCTCGGAACGGACGGCATCATGTCGCCACGTTCGATTCTCCCGTAGACGCCAGGAACGAGACCGACCTTCTGGGCAACCTGGGCCTGCGTCAGACCGAGGCGTTCCCGTGCTGCGCGAGCTACTTCTCCGAGGGAGCGCTGAAGTTCTTCGTCCATGGTGGTCGTCTACCACGGTGGATGGGGGGCCGGGGCTTGCGTCGTGCAGCTCGTTCTCCACGAGGCTGGTAGGCTCGGCATTCTCGGAGGTGCGTCGTGGGATTGGCCTACAGGCTGCCGGAACTCAAAGAGATGGTCGGGGGTTACCGCATCGTCGAGACGCTCGGCAGCGGGAGCTACGGCTACGTCTACAAGGCCGAGCAGGCCGGATGCTTCTACGCCGTCAAGATCCTCCGGGGCCGCTTGTTGAATGACCGGGCCAGGCGCGAGATCGGCATCCTGAACCACATGGATCATCCCGA
>NZ_DASUNC010000080.1:0-8341 GCF_036277355.1 Archangium sp. | reverse complement strand
TACTCCCGGCTCACCCCGAGCACCCGGACCGGCTGGGACGGGTGCGCCTCGCCCAACCCGCGGGCTCGTGGCCATCCCATCAGCCAACGTGCCTCACCTTTCCAGTCTCGGTGATGGGATACCCCTGCTCACGGGGAGCCTACCCATCACCCAGCTCGCTCATTCTGGCCCGCTTTTCCCTCATCCAGCGTGCTCGGTAACACCCCGCGCAACGGGGTGGGCCAGGCGGTGCACAACGTGCTCTTCGTGGATGACCTGGAGTCCTTCTGGACCACGCCCAACGGCACGGTCCAGGTGGGGCTGAGCAACCCGGGCTTCGAGAATGGCACGGTGAATGAGACCCAGGACCAGTCCTGCAACTATCTGGGCGGGGGCTTCTGCCCGAATGGTTTCTGGCGGGGCAACATGGGCGCCAGCGCGACCACGCTCCGCTCCAACCGCGGCTACTTCAACCCCAACAACAGCTGGAGCATGCAGGCCAATGCCTGGGGGCAGAACATCCCCAGCCAGCTCGCGGTGACCTTTGGCACCTACCCGGGTCTGGGCACCACCCGGACGACCTTCCGCGGCTGGGTCCACCTGAGCTCCCTCCACCCGGCCTACAAGGTGGTGGCCTTCGCCGTCAACCTCGCCACGGGCCAGCGGGTGGAGGAGGAGATCATCGTCGAGGAGGTCTGGGGGCAGACCAACTTTCATACCGACTCCCTCGTCCTGGCCATGACGCCTGGCGAGACGCCCGCCTGGGACTTCGGCAAGCGCTACCTGGACGCGGTGCAATACTTCTCCGGGGATATCGACTCGAAGATGGAGATCCACGGTGTCTCCTCCGCGTGGATGTGGACCCACCGCAACGTCTACGCCACCCATGGCATCCCCGTGTCCATCGAGACCTCGTTCGACATGAACGGGCAACTCGCGCAGATCCGCGACCCGAGCCAGCGCTACACGGTGGGCAAGGACGCGGCGTGGAAGGAGCTCGAGCGCATCTGGAAGATGGAGGGAGGTGTCTATCCGGGGACACGCTCGCATCCGGGGCTGGTCAAGTTCATCAACTTCGATGGGCCCTTCCGCTCGTTGCTGCACCCCAACCATGGAATCAATGGGCAGCAGTGGGGAGGGGGCTTCGCCCTGACCGAGCAGGGCTACTGGGAGGCCACGTGGCAGGTGATGGACTACATCCGGACGATCCACTCGGTGCGGCCGGACATCCGCATCTTCGTGGGGGAGAACTTCCCCTGGTGGGGCTGGGGGCCGGCCAATGACTCGGTGCCCTCCTTCGGCTGGGCGCTCAACGGCAGCTCTTTTCCGGGCAATCGGGGCTACTTCGGCGACTACCAGAACCTGCTCACCAAGCTCTTCTGGCAGTGCAACAACTACGGCGCCCGGTTGAGCGGTATCACCCTGGACACGGGCTATACCTTCACCACCGCCGCCAATTCACAAGGGGTCGACTACATGGCGCGCGTGCGGGCGGTGCAGGACTGGGTTCGCGGCCAGGGCTATGAATTCAACATCTATGTCAATGGCGACATGGAGACATCCGCCCGGCTCACCCAGGAGCACATGCTGCTGTTCGAGGACCGCTTCAAGGCCTACGGCATTCGTCCCAACCGGCACATGGTCGCCTCCTGGGGCAAATACCCTCTCGCCACGGAGATCAACAACGAGAACGTCGAGTACGACCTGGCCAACTCCTGGAAGAAGGTGCTCCAGCGGGTGAAGCGGCTGTAGCCATGGATTCCGAGAACCGCAAGAGCAATGTTTCCCAGGTTCTCCCCGCAGTCGCTCCATGACACGGCCGCGGGCCTGGCCGGGCCCGACGGGGTGCAGGTGTCCGAGGCGATGGTGCGCTGCCTCTTCTCCAGCTCCTTCCCCGAGGACGCGCTCGCTGAGGTCATCGCGCAGAACCTCAAGTTCCCCCGCGCCGCCGCCGAACTTCATGCATGACTGGCCTTGCGCCTCCAGCCAGTTTGGCGACGGCTCGTATCAGGACTGGGGCGTCGTCATCCTCTGAAGCGGTGCCGGCCGTTTGACTCCACGGCGAACGCGAGCCCTTCCTGCTGACTTCCCCACCCGCCTGTCCGAGCCGCAATCCCTGGCTCGGACAGGCGGGTGCTCGCGTCTTGAGCGCCCGTCCCAGTCGCTCGAGCCGTGAGTGCCGCCCAGCCCTCGTCCCCTCAGCTCCGCCGGTGCGGGTAGAGCGGAATAACCCTGGAGAATCTTTTTTGCGCACTTCCGGGGAGTCACGGGTTCAAGAGAATGCAGTAACCCAACGCTCGAAACTTGGAGAAAGCATTCATGAAGCTGTCACAGGTATTTGGCTCGACGCTGGTGGTGTCCGCGCTCATCTCCACCCAGGCCCTCGCCGCGCGTGAGCTCACCCCCATGCCCTCGGTGAGTGAGTACTTCAGCCAGGAGGATGACGCCGCGCCGAGGGGGAACTGGAGTGCGCCGGACACCGTGGTGCCGGTGCTGGTCGATGGCATCGTCTACTCGCCCGATGCGTTCCGGACGCTCAATGGCGCGGGGGTGCGGCACTTCGTGCTGGATGAGAACGCGGCGCAGCAGGGGGTGATGCTGGGTTTCCGCACCAAGCAGGCTCTGGCCGACTATTTCCGGTCGCAGGGGCGGATGCCCTCGGATGACAGTGCCATGCTGTGCAACAACTACAGCTACTGGTACGAGGACTGGAAGTACCTGGGCCGCTACATCTCCGCCCAGGCGGGTTACGGCTACAACAACCTGGACACCATCAGCTGGGGCAACCGCATCTCCTCGGTGATCCCCACCACCTGCGGCAGATATGCCATTCTCTGGGAGGCCCCCAACTACGCCGGGGCCTCCCTGTTCCTCGGGGCCGGCTACCCGGCGGAATACCTGGCCACCTACGGCTGGAACGACCGGGCGCGTAGCGTGGGCTCGTGGCAGTAGGCCGCTCACCGCCCCCGCGCCGAGCGCCATGACCAGGCGCGGGAGGCCTCCCAGTCGCTGCCCTGCGAGCTGCTGTCGAAGCGCCGGTGAGCTGGGAGGGGGTGTCAGCTCCAGGGGACGTTCGTCGCGGGCGAGAGGTACCAGCGGCTGGACCCCTTGTAGATGTCCGGCAGGTCTTTGCGCGATTCTGGAAATCCTCCGGGGAGAACGGAATACCCCTGGAGAATCTTTTTCGCCTCCGAGTGGAGCACGGGAATGAGCGACGGGCATGGCCAGGAGGAGAGGACCCGGTTGCTGGCAGCGGACCCGGAGCAGCCGCCGGAGGCGGCCTCCTTGCCGGGGGTGACGCCGGATTCGTCGCCGCGGCCCACCGTGCGCGCGCGCCTCGTGACGGCGCATGAGCCGGCCCCCGTGCAGGGCGCCGTGCCCGCGCCGGGCAGTACCGTGGCCGGCCGCTACACGGTGCTCGACCTGCTGGGGCAAGGGGGCATGGGCACGGTGGTGGCCGCCTATGATGCCCGGCTCGACCGGCGCGTGGCCCTCAAGCTGCTGCACTCCATGCCCTCCGAAGGTGGCAGCGGCGCCCTCGAGGCCCGCCTGCTGCGCGAGGCCCAGGCCATGGCCCGCCTCTCCCACCCCAACGTGGTGGCCGCCTATGACACCGGCTCCCTCGAGGATGGCTCCATCTTCATCGCCATGGAGTACGTGGAGGGGCAGACCTTGCGCGGCTGGTGCCAGGAAAAGCCTCGCACCTGGCGCGAGGTGCTGGAGGCCTACCTGGCCGCGGGCAGTGGGCTCGCCGCGGCACACGCGGTGGGCCTCATCCACCGCGACTTCAAACCCGACAACGTGCTGGTGGGCAGGGATGGGCGGGTGCGGGTGACGGACTTCGGCGTGGCGCGCGCGGAGTCCTCCGACACCCCGGATGCCTCCCCAATGCCCCTGTCCTCGCTGCCGGAGGTCTGGGACAAGCCCCTCACCCTGCCGGGCATGGTGGTGGGGACTCCCAAGTACATCGCCCCCGAGCTGCTGCGGGGACAGCCCGCGGATGTCCGCAGCGATCTCTTCTCCTTTTGTCTCGCGCTCTATGAGTCCCTCTACGGCCAGCCCGCCTTCCCCGGCCGCACCAGCGCCGAGCGCATGCGTGCCAGGCTCGAGGGGCGGGTGAGTCCCCCGCCCTCCCAGTCCGGTGTGCCAGGGTGGGTGGCTCGCACGGTGCTGCGAGGCCTGCGGGCCACCCCCCAGGAGCGCCCGGGCTCCATGGGGGCACTGCTCGAGATGCTGCGGAGTGATCCGGCGGTGCGCCGCCAGGAGCGGCTGCGCGTGGCGGGCCGGGCCGCGGTGGCCGGGGTGGTGACAGTGCTCTGTCTGGCATTGGGCTGGCAGTACCAGCAGCAGCGGCAGCTCGCCTGCGCCGGCATGGAGCAGCGGCTGGCGGGCATCTGGGACGGCGCCCTGCGGGACCAGGTGCGGCAGGCGCTGCTCGACACCCGGTTGCCGTATGCCCAGGACACCGCGGAGCGCGTGGTGGCGGCGCTGGATGGCTACGCGGGCACCTGGGTGCGGATGCGGACCGAGGTGTGTGAGGCGAGCCGGCAGGCGCAGCAGCCCGGGGCCCTGGCGGTGCTGCAGGTGCAGTGCCTGGAGCGGCGGCGCGGCCAGATGGGGGCGCTCACCGAGGTGCTGTCCGGCGGTCCCGACCCGAAGCTGCTGCCCAAGGCGGTGCAGGCGGCCCTCTCCCTGCCGCCGCTGGCGTACTGCGAGGATGCCCGGGCGCTGACCGCCGACGTCCCTCCTCCCGAGGACCCGGCCGTGCGCGAGAAGGTCGAGGCGCTCCAGGCGCGGGTGGATCGGCTGGAGGCGCTGGACCTGGCCGGCCGGTACACCGAGGCCCTGGCGCTGGGGGAGCCCCTGTTGCCGGAGGTGGCGGCCCTGGACTATCCGCCGCTGCGGGCCCGGGCCCTGTACCAGGTGGCCCTGCTCCGGGAGCGGAAGGCGGACTTCAAGGGCGCCGAGGCCCTGCTCCGCGAGGCCCTTCCCCTGGCGGCCCAAGGCAAGGATGACACCCAGGCCGCCCTGGCCGCGAGCCGGCTGCTCTGGCTGGTGGGCATCAAGCAGTCCCGCTCCCAGGAGGCCGTGCTCCTGGAGAGCCTGGTGCGGGCCACGGTGGAGCGCGCCGACAGTGAGCTGGTCCGTATCCGCCTGCTGCATTCCGTGGGCTCCTTGCGCATGGAGATGGGCCAATACGAGGAGGCCCGGGAGCTGCTCGAGCGTGCCCTCGCCATGAGCCAGCGGGTGCTGGGGCCACGCCACCTTTTCGTGACCCACCTGCTCAACACCCTGGCCAACCTGATGGTGGACATGGGCCGGTTCGAGGAGTCCCTGGCGCCCTACGAGCGAGTCCTCGAGTTGCGCCAGCAGCTCCTGGGCCCGGTCCACCCGGAAGTGGCCCTGTCGCTCAGCAACCTGGGCAGCACGCTGCGGATGGCGGGCCACTACGACCAGGCCCGCGAACGGCTCGAGCACGCCCTGGCCGTCTCGGAGAAGGTGCATGGCCCCGAGCATCCGGAGGTGGCCCACACCGTCAACAGCCTGGGCAACCTGCTGCTGGAGATGGGCCAGTTCGAGGAGGCCCGGGTGCGGTTCGAGCACGCCCTGAGCCTGCGGCGGAAGAGCCTGGGCCCCGAGCACATGGATGTGAGCTTCTCCCTCGAGGGCCTGGGCAATGCGCTCTTGTTGTTGGGCCGGCTCGAGGAGGCCCGGGCGCTGCAGCAGCGCAGTCTGGACATCCGGCGCAAGGCCGTGGGCCCCGCGCACATGCTGGTGGGCTTCTCGCTCAGCAACCTGGGCCAGGTGCACGCGGCACAGGGCCGCTACCGGGAAGCCCGGGCGCTGCATGCGCGGGCCCTGGCCCTCCTCCAGAAGGCCGTGGAGCCGAGCCACCCCATCTTCCTGTTCACGCTCGGCAACCTGGGCCGCGCCCTGGTGCACCTCGGGGAGCTGGACACCGCCGGACGCCACCTCGAGCGCGCGCTGGAGCTCCTGGAGAAGAGCCTGGGGCGCGAGCACCCGATGGTGGCCGACGTGCTGCTGGCGTTGGGGGAGTGGCACCTGGCCCGGGGCCAGCCGGCGGAGGCGCTCCCACGGCTCGAGCGGGCCCTGGTTCTCGCCCGGCCCACGGTGCGCGCCGAGGTGCAGTTCACGCTGGCCGAGGCGCTCCGGAGGTCCGGCGTGGATTCCCAGCGGGCCCGGGCGCTGGCCGCCGAGGCCCAGGCGCACTACCGGCGCCTGGGCAACTCCTCCATGCTCGCCAGGGTCTCCCGCGGGCTGGCCACGCGCGCACGGCGCTGAGCCGGGCGGCTCGGGCGCGGCACCTGGCCCTGTTTGAGTGCTCAGGGGCTCCAGGAGAGGAAGAGCGGGGCCACCCAGGTGTGCCAGTACGGCCGGCAGTGGGGCGGCGCCCCTCCCGAGCAGGTGCCGTAAATCTGGTCGTTTGGGTTCTCCACGTAGTACGGATCGTTGAGCTCGTAGGGCGCGCCGTAGCCCACCACGTTGCGGGCTCCCGTGAGCAGGTGGCCATTGCCGTCCCCGCTGATGCCCACGTTGTGCACGTACTTGGGCAGACCCGTATTCGTGTTCCCGTTGGCCACGGTGAGCTCCGACCAGTGGATGCCATTGGTGGAGGTGACGATGCGCAGCGACTGGGGCAGCGGCAGATGGTCGGGGTTGATGTCGGCCAGGACGAAGCGGCGCATCACCGGGTCATACTTCACATCCACGCTCGCCTCGGCCCAGGCCGTGGGCTGAGGGCTGCTCCAGCTCACGCCGTTGGTGGAGGTGGTGTAGAAGATTTGGATGAAACCATTGACCATCTCCGTGTACCACATGTGGAAGGTGCTGCCCACGCGCACCACGGACGACTGCCCCAGGTTGGTGGTGGAGGGGTGGATGACGGCGGGGTAGGCGCCCGCGGGCGGGTTGGCATTCCAGCTCGTGCCTGCGTTGGGGTCGCCTCCCATGTAGAAGGAGAAGGGCCCGGTGGGCGAGGTGGAGCGGGCCGTGATCATCCCACCGCGCGAGCCCGCCGTCGTCACGTACATGTAATAGTAGCGCTGCGAGCTGCCCGGCGGCGTGTATGTCACCACCGAGGGATCACACGTGTGGCTCATGTTCGGGTCGATGGGGCTGCCCGAGGCGGGCGAGTAGCGGTTCATGACGGTCACCCGCTGGCTCCAGCTGATGCCATCCACGGACTCGGAGTAGATGACCACGTCTCCCTGGTAGGGGGCTTGAGAGGAGCAGGCCCACAGCCGGTACTTGCCATCCACATAGGCAATGGTGGGGGCGTAGGAGTAGACGCCCCCTGTCTGGGCCACGGTCTCCTGTCCCGTGCCGTAGCCCACGGTGAGCCGGGTGGCCGCGCCTGGCACCATCGTCTTGGGCATGCCGTTGAGCCCCGCGCTGGCGGTGGGGGTGATGGCATAGGCATACACCGGGTAGGGCAGCGCGCCCAGGTAGTCGCGCAGGTCCGCGGGCATGTACCACTCGAAGCGGTGGGCCGTGCCGCCGCCACAGGCGCTGTTCACCCCCGCCTCGGAGGGCCGGTTGGCGAGGATGCCGGACACCCCGTACACGGTGGTGGAGCCGCCCGGGGGGCCGCCAAAGTAGAGGTGCACCTCCACCGGGGTGGTGGGCGTATCTGGATCGCACGCCCACCCGAAGGCGCGTACTCCATCCACTCCATCCAACCACCCGGTGGGCGGCCGGTCCGTCACCGCCTGCTGGCTCTCGGCCAGTTCGGGCACCTTCGCGGAGGGGGGCGCTTCGCAGCCGGCCAGCCCCAGCAGGGCCAGCGCGCAGGGCAACCAGCCACTGTGTCTGAGCAGATTCTTCATATGGGCAAAGAGGAGGTGTAGGTCCATCAAGAGGAAAATCCTCTTACCCCATCAAACACCCCAAACTGGTACTCTGCGCAAAAGTCGTTTTTCTGGTCGTCCGGTGAGACGCCCGTCCCGAGCGCTGCTCCTACGAGCGCATGCGCTGGCGCAGCTGCTCGAGCGTGCGCTTCTGTACCCCCTTCATGAACAGCTCCGCCGAGACGTGCGCCTCATTCAGGCGCCTGGTGCACTCGGGGCACTGCGCGAGGTGTGCGCGCGCGCTGTTGCTCCCCGGCCGGCAGCTTGCCCCGCTCCAGCATGTCGAGGGCGTAGGTGGACAGATGAGGGGACCCCCCGCTGCCACCCCGCCCACCTCCACCTGCACCGCCTCTCCCTGCTCCCGCCCTGCCGCGCTCCGCTCGGCGGGCGCCACCTCCACGGGCACGAAGGACATGGCCGTGCGCGCTCCCTCCTTCCCTTCACGCCTGCGCGTCCAGAAGCGCAGCCTCTCGCGCGGCAACCCGTGCTTGCGC
>NZ_DASUNC010000079.1:0-5894 GCF_036277355.1 Archangium sp. | reverse complement strand
CATCGCCAACACCCAGGTGTACCTGCTCGACGCGCACCTGCGTCCCGTGCCCGTGGGCGTGCCCGGTGAGCTCTACATCGGCGGCGACGGCCTGGCCCGCGGCTACCTCTCCCGCCCGGACCTCACCGCCGAGCGCTTCGTCCCCAATCCCTTCTCCACCCAGCCCGGTGCGCGCCTCTACCGCACCGGTGACCTGGCGCGCTGGCGTCCCGATGGCGTCCTCAACTTCCTCGGCCGCATCGACAACCAGGTGAAGGTGCGCGGCTACCGCATCGAGCTGGCCGAAGTGGAAGCCGCCCTCCTCGCCCACCCCGAGGTGCGTGAGGCCGTGGCCCTCGTCCGCGAGGACGTGCCTGGCGACAAGCGCCTCGTCGCCTACGTCGTACCTGCGCTCGCCGATGTGGACTCGCTGCAGGCCTTCCTCGCGCAGCGGCTCCCCGAATTCATGCGGCCCTCGGCCTTCGTGGCACTGGAGAGCCTCCCGCTCACCTCCAATGCCAAGGTGGATCGCAAGGCCCTGCCCGCGCCCGACAGCTCGCCCCACCTGCGCTCCCGTCCGTACACGCCGCCCGCGACCCCCACCGAGGAGCGGCTCGCCGCGCTGTGGGCCCAGGTGCTGCGCGTGCCCCAGGTGGGCCGCGAGGATGATTTCTTCTCGCTCGGCGGCCACTCCTTGCTGGCCACCCAGGTGATGGCGCGCCTGCACGCCACCTTTGGCGTGGAACTCCCGCTGCGCACCCTCTTCGAGGCCCCCACCGTGAAGGACTTCGCGGCGCGCCTCGACGCCGCCGCCCGGGCCAGCGCCGCCTCTCGGCTGCCCCCTCTGGTGCCCGCTCCCCGCAACGGCCCGCTGCCCCTGTCCTTCGCTCAGCAGCGCCTGTGGTTCCTCGATCAGCTCGAGCCCGACAGCCCTCTCTACAACCTCCCCGCCGCCATCCGGCTCGAAGGCACCCTGGACCTCGCCGCGCTCCGGCATGGCTTCCAGGAGTTGGTGCGCCGCCACGAGTCCCTGCGCACCACCTTCGGCTCCGAGGCAGGGCAACCCGTCCAGGTCATCGCCCCGTCCGTCTCGCTCCCCCTGGAGGTGGTGGACCTCTCGGCCATCCCCTCCGAGCAGCGGGAGGCCGAGGTGCTGCGCCTCGTCCACGAGGACGCACAGCGCTCCTTCCAGCTCTCCACGGGTCCGCTCCTGCGCACCCACCTGCTGCGGCTCTCCGCCCATGAGCACGTGCTGCTGCTCAACATGCACCACATCATCTCCGATGGCTGGTCCTCGGGCGTGCTGGTGCGGGAGCTGGCGGCCATCTATGAGGCCCAGCTCCGGGGCAAGCCCTCGCCTCTGCCTGAGTTGACGGTGCAGTACGCGGACTACGCCATCTGGCAGCGGCAGTGGCGGAGCGAGGTGCTCGAGCAGCAACTCACGTACTGGAAGCAGCAGCTCGCCGGGGCGCCTCAGGCCCTGGAGTTGCCGACCGACAAGTCTCGGCCCGCCATCCAGTCCGTCCGCGGCGCACAGCTTCCCGTGAAGCTGCCGAAGGACCTCTCCGAGCGGCTCCTCCAGCTGTGCCAACGCGAAGGGGTCACGCCCTTCATGGCCCTGCTGGCCTCCTTCCAGCTCCTGCTCTCGCGCTACTCCAACCAGGACGACATCTGCGTCGGCTCGCCCATCGCTGGCCGCCAGCATGCCGAGCTCGAGGGCCTCATCGGCTTCTTCGTCAACACCCTCGTCCTGCGCTCCCGCATCGACGCCCGGGCCTCCTTCCGCTCGCTGCTCGCCCAGGTCCGTTCCACCACGCTCGATGCCTTCGAGCACCAGGACGTCCCCTTCGAGAAGCTGGTCGAGGAATTGCGGCCTCCGCGTGACTTGAGCCGCACGCCGCTCTTCCAGGTGATGTTCGCCCTCCAGAACGCCCCCATGGGCAACCTGGAGCTCCCGGGCCTCTCCCTGCGCACGCTTCCTCCTGGCGAGCTCACCGCCAAGTTCGATCTCACCCTCTTCCTCTCCGAGGGACCGGAGGGATTCACCGGCACGCTGGAGTACTGCGTGGATCTCTTCGAGCGAGACACCGTCGCTCGCATGATGAGCCACCTGCAGGTGCTGCTCACCTCCATCCTCGCCCAGCCCGATGCGCCCCTGGCCTCCCTGCCGCTGATGACCGGGGCCGAGCGTCAGCAGCTGCTGGTGGAATGGAACGCCACGGGGGCCGAGTACCCGCGCGAGGCGTGCGTCCACGAGCTGGTGGAGGCCCATGCCCGTGCCAGGCCGGACTCGCTGGCCGTGGCGGACAAGCACCACAAGCTGACGTACCGGGAGCTCGACGAGCGGGCCAACCAGCTCGCTCACCACCTGCGCACGTTGGGCGTGGGCCCGGAGTCCGTGGGCGTGGTGTGCGTGGCGCGCTCGGTGGACTTCATCGTGGGCGCGCTGGCCATCCTCAAGGCCGGTGGCGCCTACCTGCCGGTGGATGTGGCCTACCCCACGGAGTGGCAGCGCCAGGTGGTGGGCGACAGCGGCGCGAAGGTGGTGCTGTCGCATCGCGCACGCGCGAGCCTCGTGGAGGGCGCCGGCGCGGCCGTGGTGTGCCTGGATGACGAGAGCGTGCTGGAGGCTCAGCCCAAGCACCGGCCGGAAACGGGCGTGGGCGCGCAGAACCTCGCCTACAGCATCTACACGTCCGGCTCGACGGGCAGGCCCAAGGGCGTGGCGGTGACGCACCGCAGCCTCGTCAACCTGGGCAGGTGGTACGAGCGCACCTACGCGGTGAAGCCCGAGGACAGGACGACGCTGGTGGTGGGCCTGTCCTTCGACGTGTCCGTCTGGGAGGTGTGGCTCAACCTCATGGTGGGTGCCAGCGTGCACATGCCCGAGGACGAGGTGCGCGCAGAGCCTCGGCGGCTGCTGCGCTGGCTGGCGGAGGAGAAAATCACCGTCTCCTTCATGGCCACGCCCATGGCGGAGGCGGTGCTGGAGGAGCAGTGGACGGACGACGTCGTCCTGCGCTGGCTCTTCACCGGTGGAGACAAGCTTCACCGCCGTCCACGCAAGGAATTGAAGGCCGCGCTGGTGAATGTGTATGGCCCCGCGGAGAACACCGTGGCCACCACCATCTGCCAGGTGGAGCCCGAGGGCGTCGTGGAGGGCTTGCCGCACATCGGCCGGCCTCTGTCCAACGTCCGCGTGTACGTGCTCGACGAGCGCCTGGCGCCGGTGCCGGTGGGCGTCTGGGGCGAGCTCTACATCGGCGGCGAGAACCTGGGCCGCGGCTACCTGGAGCGGCCCGCTCTGACGGCCGAGCGCTTCATCCCCAACCCGTTCGAGCAGAACGGGGCGCGCATGTACCGCACCGGCGACGTGGTGCGCTACTTCCCCGACGGCAACATCGAGTTCCGCGGCCGCAATGACTTCCAGGTGAAGATTCGCGGCTTCCGCATCGAGCTGGGTGAAGTCCAGTCCGTGCTCGACAAGTTCCCGGGCGTGCGTCAGTCCGTGGTGGTGGTACGCGAGGACGTCCCGGGCAACAAGCGGCTGGTGGCCTACTGGGTGGCTCAGGAGGACCAGACGCCGGACGCCTCCGAGCTGCGCGAGCACCTCAAGCAGAAGCTGCCCGCGCACATGGTGCCCTCCGCCTTCGTGCAGCTGGAGAAGGTGCCCCTCACCCCCAACGGCAAGGTGGACAGGAAGGCCCTGCCCGTGCCCGAGGGCGTTTCAGGCAGCTCGGCCGAGCCCCTGGCGCTCCCGCGCAACGAGCTGGAGGTGCAGCTCGCCGCCCTCTGGTGCGGAGTGCTGGGCGTGCCGCAGGTGGGCATCCACGACGACTTCTTCGCCCTGGGCGGCCACTCCCTGCTGGCCACCCAGCTCGTCTCACGCATCCGCGGCGCCTTCGGCGTCGAAATCCCCCTGCGCGCCATCTTCGAGAGCCCCACGATCGCGGCGCTCGCCAGCCAGCTGGAGGGGGCCCTCGTCCAGCGCATCCCCTCGGCTCCCGCGCTGCACACCACGCCTCGCGTGGGCTCGCTGCCCGTCTCCTTCGCGCAGCGGCGGATGTGGATCATCGATCAACTCCACCCCCTGCACGCCGACTACAACGTCTTCTCCGCGCTTCGGATGGAGGGCACCCTCCAGGTGGACGTGCTGCGGCGCAGCCTCGCCGAGGTGGTTCGCCGTCACGAGTCCCTGCGCACCGTCTTCCGCTCCGGCCTCGAGGGCCTCATCCAGGTCATCCAGCCCGAGGCCTCCCTGTCCCTGGGTGAGGTGGATCTCTCCTCTCTGCCCGCACCAGCGCGCGAGGCGGAGGTGCTCCAGCGGGCCGAGCAGGAGTCCCAGCGTCCCTTCGATCTGGCCACCGGCCCCCTCTTCCGGGGAGAGCTGCTGCGGCTTTCCGACAGCGAGCATGTGCTGCTGCTCAACATGCACCACATCGTCTCCGATGGCTGGTCCATCGGCGTGCTGGTGCGCGAGGTGGCGGCCCTCTACGAGGCCTTCGCCCAGGGCCGCCCCTCTCCCCTGCCCGAGCTCCCCGTCCAATACGCCGACTACGCCTCCTGGCAGCGGCAGTGGCTGCAAGGCGAGGTGCTCGACACGCAGCTGCGCTGGTGGCGCCAACAGCTCGCCGGGGCGCCACATGCCCTGGAGTTGCCCACCGACAAGCCTCGGCCCTCCGTGCAGTCCTTCCGCGGCGCGCGGGTGCCCGTGAAGCTCTCGAAGGACCTCTCCGAGCGCCTCCTCCAGCTCTGCCAGCGTGAGGGAGTCACCCCCTTCATGGCGCTGCTGGCCTCGTTCCAGCTCCTCCTCTCGCGCTACTCCAACCAGGACGACATCAGCGTTGGCTCGCCCATCGCCGGCCGCCGGCACGCCGAGCACGAGGGCCTCATCGGCTTCTTCGTCAACACCCTCGTCCTGCGTGCTCGCCTCGCGGGTGTCACCACCTTCCGCGAGCTGCTGCACCAGGTGCGCGAAACCACCCTCGGCGCCTTCGCCCACCAGGACGTCCCCTTCGAGAAGCTCGTCGAGGAGCTCCAGCCCCAGCGTGACCTGAGCCGCTCGCCGCTCTTCCAGGTCATCTTCGCCCTGCAGAACGCGCCCATGCCCGAGATGGCCCTCCCGGGCCTCTCCCTGCGCCCGCTCGAGGTGGAGAACCGCGTCACCAAGTGCGACGCCAGCCTCATCCTCTCGTCCTCTCCCGAGGGCTTCGACGGCGTGTTCGAGTACGCCACCGATCTCTTCGAGCACACCACCGCCGCTCGCATGATGGGCCACTTCCAGGTCCTCCTGGAGGCCGCGCTCTCCCGTCCCGAGGCACCCCTCTCCGAGCTGACCCTGATCTCCGAGACCGAGCGCCAGCAGGTGCTCGTCGACTGGAACCAGACGCAGCGGGACTACCCCCGCGACGCCTGCATCCACCACCTCTTCGAGAGGCAGGTGGCCCTGCGTCCCGACGCCATCGCCGTCGAGTTCGGCGAGCAGCGCCTCACCTACCGGGAGCTGGACGCGCGCTCCAACCAGCTCGCCCACCTCTTGCGCTCGCAGGGCGTGGGACCCGACTCCCTCGTCGCCCTCTTCCTCGATCGCTCCCTGGAGCTCGTCGTCTCCCTGTTGGGCATCCTCAAGGCCGGTGGTGCCTACCTCCCGCTCGACGCCTCCTACCCCGCCCAGCGCCTCGCCTTCATGTTGGAGGACGCTCCGCCCCGGCTGCTGCTCACCTCTCGCACCCTCCGCTCGCAGCTCCCCGTCTCCGACTCGTTGCCGTGTCTCTTCTGGGAGGAGCTGAGCCTCGAGGCTCTGCCCACGTCCGCGCCCGAGACGGGCGTCACCTCGCGCCACCTCGCCTACGTCGACTTCACCTCCGGCTCCACCGGCAGGCCCAAGGGCGTCGCCATCGAGCACCGCTCCGTCC
>NZ_DASUNC010000078.1:0-72236 GCF_036277355.1 Archangium sp. | reverse complement strand
CGCGCCAGGCACTTCCCGCGCTCAGCGTCTTCAGCAGGGTGGTGCCCCCCTCAGCCAGGATCAGCCGGACCACCCGGCCATCGCGGGGATCGGCGTAGCGCGAGATCAACCGGCGGCGCGCCAGCACAAGCACCGTCTGCGACACCGTGCCCTTGGTCAGACCGAGGTATTCGGTCAGCGCCTGCGGGGTATTGCTGAAGCGGTTTGCCTGGTTCAGGTAAAACAGCACCTGCAGGTGAACCGGCTGCAGCCCCTGCGCCGCGCCCGCCTGCCGCAGGTCTGCGCGGGTCAGCAGCGACAGCCGCTCGACCAGGTCAAACAGGGTGAGCGCCTGGCTTTTCAAGTGCGCGTCAGAAGCGGACCATGACGCCGCCATGCGCGGCGATCAGCGCGGCGAGCTTGTCGTAAAGCGGCTCTCCGCTCTTGGTGTCAATCCAGCCGCTGTCCTGCGGCTTGAAGTGAAAGCCACCCGAGCGCGCAGCGACCCAGATTTCGCGCGCAATGCCGTGGCGATTGATGATGATCTTGCTGCCGTCGTCGAGCTCGACCTCGATGATGCCGTCCGCAGGCGTCTCGAAATCCAGATCGGCGTCTTCCAGCGCCTGCTCGATATGGGCCAGTGTTGCTGTGGCGGCCTGATTGAATTCGGCCTCGCCTGATTCGATTGTCGTCATGATGTCCCGTGCTAACATTTCGCGCATGAAACTGCGCACCTTATATATAGTGTCCCTGTTGCTGTGCGGGCTCGGTCTGACTGCCTGCGGCTCCAAGGGTGACCTGTATCTTCCCGAAAATCCCCCCGCACCGCAACGGACTTCCAATTGAATACTCTGCATCGCATTGACGGCCGCCTCCATCTGGAAGGCGTGGCGCTGGACACGCTTGCCGAACGATACGGCACGCCACTGTATGCCTATTCCCGGCAGGCGCTCGAATCCGCCTACCAGGCCTACAGCGAAGCATTTGCCGAAACACCCCACCTGATCTGCTACGCGGTCAAGGCCAATTCCAGCCTGGCGATTCTCAACCTGTTCGCCCGGCTTGGCGCCGGCTTCGACATCGTCTCCGGCGGCGAGCTGACACGCGTGCTGGCCGCCGGCGGCGACGCCAATAAAATAGTGTTCTCAGGCGTCGGCAAGACCGCGGACGAGATGCGCGCTGCGCTCAACGCCGGCATCCTCTGCTTCAACGTCGAGTCGGCCAGCGAACTGCATCGGTTGAACCGCGTCGCGGGCGAGCTGGGCAAGGTTGCGCCGGTTTCGTTTCGCGTCAACCCAGACGTCGACCCCAAGACGCATCCGTATATCTCCACTGGGCTCAAGGAAAACAAGTTCGGCGTCCCGATTGCCGACGCCCCTGCGCTGTATCGTCTGGCGGCCGGCCTGCCCAATCTTGAAATCACCGGCATCGACTGCCACATCGGCTCGCAACTGACCGACCTGTCGCCGCTGGCTGACGCGGCCGACCGCGTGCTGGCGCTGGTCGACGCGCTGGCGGCCGAGGGCATCGCACTGCACCACATCGATCTCGGCGGCGGCGTCGGCATCCGCTACCACGACGAAACGCCGCCCGATCTCGCCGCCTATGGCCGCACGCTGGCGGCCCGCTTTGCCGGGCGCCGCGAGAAACTGCTGCTGGAACCGGGGCGCTCACTGGTCGGCAACGCAGGCCTGCTGCTCACCCGGATCGAATATCTGAAGCCGGGCGAAGACAAGAATTTCGCCATCGTCGACGCGGCGATGAACGACCTGATGCGTCCCGCGCTGTACGAGGCGTATCACGAAATCGTCGCCGTCAACGAACGGCAAACTCCGGCACAACGCTATGACATCGTCGGCCCGATCTGCGAAACCGGCGATTTTCTTGGCTTTGCGCGCGATCTCGCGATCGAGGAAGGTGACCTGCTGGCACTACTTTCGGCGGGTGCCTACGGCATGAGCATGGCGTCGAACTACAATTCACGCCCGCGAGCGGCCGAAATCCTGATTGACGGAAATGAAATTCATCTCATCCGAGAACGTGAAACCCAATCCAGCCTGATGGCTGGAGAGCGGCTTGTTTATTGACTTTCATTGGCACAGACCAGGCGCAAACACTTTGCTTTTTTAGTGTCGGATCGATACATTTTGCTTGGCTGCGACAGTTTTAATCGAATTGTTTTCGCAGAGGCTTGACTATTCATTGTGCCCCCGGCAAAAGTAACTAGAATGAAGCTCACCAAGCGGAGCCTCGGTATCACCCGTGTTTAGCGGGCTTCGGGCAAGTCGGTCGCCTGTCGGTACCACGCTTTGGAAGTGCAAATTCTGACTGCACGTGGCTTCAAGCTGTAGTGACAAGTGAATGTGTTCAACTTCTAAGGAGTGTTAAATGGCAACAGTAAAAAAACCCGCCGCCAAACCGGTGGCCAAAAAGGCAGCAGCCAAGCCCGCTGCTAAATCCACCGTCAAGAAGGCAGCAGCCAAGCCCGTAGCCAAGAAGGCAGTCGCCGCCAAAAAACCGGCAGCCAAGCCCGTAGCTAAAAAGGCCGCGGCAAAACCGGCAGCCAAAAAAGCCGCTCCGGCCAAAAAGGCAGTCGCCGCCAAAAAACCGGCCGCCAAGCCCGTAGCTAAAAAGGCCGCTCCCAAGCCCGTTCCGGCCAAGCCGGCTGCCCCCCCAGCCGCGCCTTCCCCCGCACCGGCAATTTCGGTCATCAAGCCTTTCGGGCTCTAACAGATCGGGCACTGCCCAATCTGAAACGGGGGCCTGGCCCCCGTTTTTTATTGCCGCAGCCGTGCGCAGGGCTGGGTTTGCGCCCCGCGGACATTGCCCACTCCTGCAGGCCGCACGCATCCAGGCGGTGATGTGGCGGCTTCTCGGTAAAGCTGATTTTGAAGATCGGCTTGGCGCTCTTGAAACCATATTTCCACGGCACCACCAGCCTGATCGGCGCACCGGTTGGCGCAGCGCGGCGATGGCACAGATAGGGGCGGCGTCGACACCATCGGGGTGCTGGGGCAAAAATCGCATTCGCCTATCGACCCGGGTCATCGTTTGCAGACGGCTGCGCGGCACCCTGCTGACGTGAGACCGCAAGGCTGCCCCGCCAGCACGCCCCAGCCGATCACACACCCATCCGCCAAGAATGACGAACTCGCCTACTGCCCTGACGAGGCTTCGTCAGGGCAGCGTCGACGCATCTTCATCAAGCCGTCAAATCCGCCTGATTTAATGAGGTTTTCCACGCCACGGGAGGCTGGCATAAACCCTGCTCGATTATCTTAGCAAAGGCAACGCAAGGAGAGACCAACATGATCGAACTGGAACCCGGCAACACCCTGGAAATCAGACTGAAAGAAGATGCCCAGGGTCGCGACTGCGTGGAGGTCGCACTTCAGGCACACAGGTGCTCACTCAACCTCACCCCGCATCAGGCACGGGTACTGGCGACCGAACTCATCATGGCGGTGAATCGCGCCGAAGTGCGCAGCAACCTCAAGCACAACCAGGAAGCGGCGCGCGGCGCCCAGCCGATTGAGCAAAGACGCGGCCTGTTCAATCAGGCTTTCGCCAAATAAGTTTCAAGTTTTAGGCCGGTCGGCTTCGACTGGACCTGGGTAGCGGGCAGCCCTGGCTGAACTACCCATAAGAAGCCTCCGCATTGTCGGAGGCCCGCCATCCGTGATACGGTGGCACTAGGCGCGAGGGATTCGTCCTCGCGCCTTTTTATTTTCACTATTTCGCAGGAATCAGCATGGCCGTCATCGAACTCACCCAGGACAACTTCGAATCCACCATCAACGGCAACGACGTCGTCGTCGTCGACTTCTGGGCGCCGTGGTGCGGGCCCTGCCGTGGCTTTGCGCCGATTTTTGAAGCGGCATCCGAGAAGCATGCCAACATCGTCTTCGCCAAGGTCAACACCGAAGTCGAGCAGGATCTGGCCGGCTACTTCCAGATCCGCTCCATTCCCACGCTGATGGTGTTCCGTGAGCAGGTCATTCTTTACTCCGAAGCCGGCTCGCTGCCTGCCAACGCACTCGATTCGCTGATCGACCAAATAATGGGATTGGACATGGCGCAGGTCCACAAGGACATCGCCGAGCAGCAGGCGCCGGGTCAGGCCTGATTCAACAGCAATTGCCGCAACAGCGGCAGCGTGATGGGGCGCCGTGTTTCGAGACTGAAACGGTCCAGCGCCTCCAGCACCCTTAGCAGGCTCTGCATGTCGCGCGCGGTGTGATTCAGCAAATAGTCCGCCACCTGGGATTCCAGCCGAAACCCCAGGGTTTCGGCGTGCTGCATCAGCGCGGTGCGCTTTTCGGCGTCCTCCAGGCCCTGCAGTTGAAACACCAGGCCCCAGCCCAGTCGGGTCTGCAACTCCGGCATCACCGGCAGTTCGGCCGGCGCCACGCTGCCCGCGGCCAGCCACAGCCCACCCGATTCGCGTACCCGATTGAACGCTGCAAAGCCGGCGTGCTGCTGCGCTTCGTTCCAGGCCTCCACCTGATCGGCGATCACCGCCTGCGCGGCCTGCTTCCCGCTGAAATCGACCGTCATCCCCAGCTTCTGACAGGCATGCGCCCAGGCGGCCAGCAGATAGCTCTTGCCGCTGCCCGGCGCCCCCCACAGATAGACCATGCGCTCGGCAGCCGACCCGTCGAGCATGGCCGCAAGCTGCGCCATCAGCTCGATATTGCGCCCCGCCACAAAGCGGGCGAGTTCGGGCCGGGCAGGCGGGCGGATGTCGAGAAGCAGCTGCTGCATGGGGCGCTAGGATAAGGCAAAAGCCCCGGCCCACTCCAGAAAAACCCGGGGGCCGCCATGTGAAAACGCCTGCCGCGCGGCGCTATACTTAACGGTTATTTATTCATCCCAAGAGCCGTCCCGATGAGCCTTGCCTTTCCCGTTCCGCTCAGACCCGTGATCCAGCCGCCGCCGATGGTGGAGGAAGTGCTCGACGACGACGAGCGCGAGACGCTAAAAGTGCGCATCAAGACGCTGATGAAGCAGCAGGATGCGGCGCTGGTCGCGCATTACTACACCTCGGCGGACCTGCAGGATCTGGCCGAGGAAACCGGCGGCTGCGTGTCGGATTCGCTGGAGATGGCGCGCTTCGGCCACGCCCATCCGGCGAAGACGCTGATCGTCGCCGGGGTCAAGTTCATGGGCGAGACCGCCAAGATCCTCAACCCGGAAAAGCGCGTCATCATGCCCGACATCCAAGCCGACTGCTCGCTCGACCTGGCCTGCCCGGCGGACGAATTCGCGGCGTTTTGCGACGCTCATCCGGACCGCGTGTCGGTGGTCTACGCCAACACCAGCGCAGCGGTCAAGGCACGCGCCGACTGGGTCGTCACCTCAGGCATCGCCGCCAAGATCGTCAAATACCTGCACCGGCAGGGACACAAACTGCTGTGGGCGCCGGACCGCCATCTGGGCGATTACGTGCAGCGCATCACCGGCGCCGATATGATCCTGTGGCAGGGTTCCTGCGTGGTGCACGAAGCGTTCAAGGCCGAGGCACTGAAGAAGCTGCGCGCCGAGCACCCGAACGCTGCGGTGCTGGTACATCCCGAATCGCCGGAAGCAGTGATTGCGCTGGCCGACGTGGTGGGATCGACCACGCAGCTGATCGAAGCGGTGCGCACCCTGCCCAATCCAGAATTCATCGTTGCCACCGACAACGGCATCTTCCACAAGATGCATGCCGCCGCCCCGGGAAAGATCCTGCTCGAGGCACCGACTGCGGGCGAAGGCGCCACCTGCGTATCATGCGCACACTGCCCGTGGATGGCGATGAACGGCTTGAGAAAACTCGCCGCCGTGCTGGAAAACGGCGGTAACGAGATCCATATCGAGGAATCCATCCGCGCCCGCGCCCGGCTGTCGATCCAGAAAATGCTGGATTTCGCTGCGGCTGAAAAAGCCGGGCAAATCCAGCTCGGGGACTGAGCCAAGCGTAACCATGGCCGGAGCCAGCCTGCTCGCCCTGCTCGACGACATCGCCACCATCCTCGACGATGTGTCGGTGATGACCCAGGTCGCCGCAAAGAAAACCGCCGGGGTGCTGGGCGACGATCTCGCGCTGAATGCCCAGCAGGTTGCCGGAGTGCGCGCCGAGCGCGAACTGCCGGTGGTGTGGGCCGTCGCCAAGGGCTCGTTCATCAACAAGGCCATCCTGGTGCCCGCGGCACTGGCCATCAGCGCCTTCATCCCCTGGGCGGTGACGCCGCTGCTGATGCTGGGCGGCCTGTACCTTTGCTACGAGGGCGTCGAGAAGCTGGCGCACAAGTTCCTGCACAGCAAGGCCGAGGACGACGCCCACCACGCCGAGCTCACCCACGCCCTGGAGGACCCGAAGGTCGATCTGGTGGCGTTCGAGAAGGAGAAGATCAAGGGCGCGGTGCGCACCGACTTCATCCTCTCGGCGGAGATCATCGTCATCTCGCTGGGTGTCGTGGCCTCCGCGCCCTTCATGACCCAGGTGATGGCGCTGGTGGGCGTGGCCCTCCTGATGACGGTGGGCGTCTACGGACTGGTGGCGGGCATCGTGAAGCTCGACGACGCGGGGCTCTACCTCACCCGGCGGACCGGCAGCGGCGCGTCCACGCGATTCATGCGCGGCCTCGGCGCGGGCCTGCTGAAGGGGGCGCCGTACCTGATGAAGAGCCTGTCGGTCGCCGGCACCGTGGCCATGTTCCTGGTCGGCGGCGGCATCATCGCGCACGGCGTCTCCACGCTGCACCACGGCATCGAGGGCCTGGCCCATCACGCGGGCGAGGTGTCCGTCATCGGCGGTCTGCTCGGGGGGCTCACGACGGCGTTGGCCAACATCGTGGTGGGACTCGTGGCCGGTACGGTGGCGCTCGTGTTGATGCTCGGGGTCCAGCGCGTGATGAAGCGGGGCGGCAAGACCGGAGCCTCGAACACGAACCCCTGAGGCGCACGCCTGCCCGCCAGCGAGGCTGGCCAACAGGGGCTGGCTGATCTCCTGTGAGGCCCGCGCGACTTTGCTAGGCTCGCGCGCGATCATGGCGCGTGAGCGGGTGGAAGTCGTGCGCGGTGGAGCCGTCGCGGTGTGGCAGGCCGTCTGGGCCTGCTACACGTTCGTGCTGCTGGAGTGGCTCTTCCTCGTCACGCAGCAGGGCTTCATGGTGTCGTTCCCACACACGGTGTGGGCCAGCACCCTGGCGTGCCTCCCGCTGGTGCTGCTGCTCCCGTCGCTCGCCGCGCTCCTGCCGCTGCTCGGAGTCGAGGCGCTGCTCGCGCGTCTTCCCGAGGGCTCCCGGGCACGGACCCTGGCCGTCACCTCCGCCGTCCCAGCCCTGGTGCTGACGGGCCTGTCCTTCCTGCTCATCGACAACTTCACCTACACCGTCTTCGGCATCGGGGTGGTGACGGTCTCGAAGTCCCTGCTGTTCCTCTACGTGCTGCTGCTGCTCGTGCTCTTCGGCACGCTGGCGCGCAAGCTCGCCCGCGCGCGGCAGGAGGTGCTGGCCTCGGGAGGCTTGCGCTGGCGGCTCGCGGTGGCGGGAGGGCTCGTCACCCTGTCGCTCGGTGTGCTGGCCCTCCGGCTCTCCGGTGGCGGCGGAGCGCGGGAAGAGGAGGCACCGCCGGCGTCCACCACGGCCCGGCGGCCCAACGTGCTCTTCATCGCCTCGGACGGACTGGAGGCGCGGCGGCTGTCCGCCTACGGCTACGAGCGCCCCAACACGCCCTTCCTGGCGCGCTTCAAGGAGCGCACCCTCTTCTTCGAGAACGCCTTCTCCAACGCGGGGCGCACCACGGGCTCGCTCACCTCGATGCTCACCTCGCGCCTGCCCACGAGCACCAAGGTGCTCTTCCCGCCGCACATCCTCTCCGGCGAGGCGGCGTTCCTGCACCTGCCGGGGCTGCTGCGGCGCGCCGGCTACGAGACGCACCAGTACGCGGTCCGCTACTACGCGGACGGGGCGGACCTGAACATGCTGGGAGGCTTCAAGCGGGCCAGCGGGCGGGAGCTGTCCACGGACGTGCCCACGGGGCCCTGGCGGAACCTCATGGAGGAGCGCTACGTGGCGGAGCGCATGGCCGAGCGGCTCTCCGAGCGTGTGCTGTATGTGCTCGGGCTGCGGCCGATGGTGAACTACTTCAAGCTCGTGCAGCTGCCCACGCGCATCTACGGCTGGGACACGGACGAGGATCGCATCAAGGGGGCGCTCGCCGTGGCCGGGAAGGCCCAGAAGCCCTTCTTCATGCACATCCACATGATGGGGACGCACTGCTGCGCCTACAGGAAGAGCCCCGACCCGGTCTTCGCGCGCACTCCCGCGGCCACGCCCGAGGAGCAGCGGGAGAACATGCTGGACGACGCCATCCTCGACGCGGACCGCCTCATCGAGCGCCTGCTCACCGGGCTCGAGGAGCGAGGGCTGTTGGAGAACACGCTGGTGGTCATCAGCTCCGATCACAACCAGGGCTGGATGACGCTCGACCGGGTGCCGCTGATGATCCACTTCCCTGGCGGGCGGCGGCGCGGAGTGGTGAAGGAGAACGCCCAGCTGCTCGACGTGGCGCCCACGGTGCTCGAGGCCGTGGGGCTGTCCATCCCGGGCTGGATGGAGGGCCGCTCGTTGCTCTCCGCGCGGCGAGGCCCCACCGAGCCCATCCTCAGCACGGGCGAGGTCGAATCCATGCGCACCGATGCGAACTGGGAGCGCATCTCGCGCCTGAGGGATCCGGGGCCCCCGCTCCATGGCCTGACCACCTTCTCCGCGGTGGTGTGCGACCAGTGGTGGACGCTCCAGCTCAAGACGGGGGAGATGCAAAAGGGCAAGGTGCCCGGACACACGGCCCCGTGCGCCGAGGAGTCACTCCCGCCGGAAGCGGACATCCGGCGGGCCCTCCTCGCGCACCTGCGGGAGCGCGGCTTCGAGCTCCCGCACCTGAACTAGCGCTCAGGCGCCGAACCACCCCTTCTGGCGGGCCTCCTCGAGACGGCCCTCCAGGTAGTCCCACAGGGCCGGGCAGCCGGCCTTGATGGGCGGAGCGATGCGGCGCACCACCCGCTCATGGCTGACGCCGTTCTCGCGCCAGCTCTGCCCCGCGTTGGCCAGGTTGAGCAGGACCGGCATGGCCCGGTCCACGGCATGCGCGAAACGGGCTTCCGGCGTCTCCCCCGTCTCGAACTCCTGCCACAGCGCCAGGAAGGCCGCGCCCTGCGGCTCCGGCAGCAGCCCGAAAATCCGCTTCACCGCCGCCAGCTCGGCCGCCTTGCGCTCCTTCCAATCCCCTTCCGCGTACACCAGCGTGTCCCCGGTATCGATCTCGCCGATGTCATGCACCAGCAGCATGCGGATGACCCGGTCGATGTCCACGGCGGAGCCCGCGTAGGGCGCCAGGGAGGAGGCCAGCATCGCGATCTGCCAGCTGTGCTCCGCGGAGTTCTCGTAGCGCTCGAGCCCCAGCGGACGGGTCTTGCGCGTCACGCCCTTGAGCTTGTCCAGCTCCAGGACGAAGTCGATGATCTGTTGCATCGATGTGCCTCCCACGGGGCGCGACCCGCCCCCCGGGGCACTCTACAAAAAGCGACCTGGACTGGCGTGGAATCCCTCACCCCCACGCCAGTCCGGAAGCCACCTCGGATTACTGCTGGTTCAGCTGGACCTCGAGCGAGTCCATCTTGCGGATGACCGGGTGGGGCCCGAACGAGGGCTCCTTCACCAGCCGCAGCCCCGGGAAGCGCGTGAGGAGCGTCTCCACGGCGATCTGCACCTCGAGCCGCGCCAGGCTCGCGCCCAGGCAGAAGTGCATGCCGTGGCCGAAGGCGATGCTCGAGTTGGTGTTGCGGCGCACGTCGAAGACATCCGCCTTCGGGAACACGCTCTCGTCACGCAGCGCGCTGTTGAGCAGGACGAGCACCATCTGCCCCTTCTTGATGGTCACCCCGCCCATCTCCACGTCCTCGAGCGCGTAGCGGGCGATGCCCAGCTTGCCGAAGTTGTCGAAGCGCAGCACCTCCTCGATGACGCCCTTGAGCAGCTCCGGCTCGGCCTTGACCTGCGCGAGCAGCTCGGGCCGCTTGAGCACGTTGTAGACCGTGAAGCCGATGAGGTGCACGGTGGTCTCGAAGCCGCCCACGATGAGCGCGGCCACCAGCGACAGCAGCTCCGCGGTGTTGAGCCGATCCCCCTGCTCCTCCGTCTGGATGAGCGTGGTGAGGATGTCGTCCGGCAGCGGGTTGCGGCGCCGATCCTCGATCGTCTCGCGCACCAGGGCGATTCCCTCCCGCACATCCTCACGCAGCGAGGGCACCTCCTCCGGGCGGAGCAGTCCGGGCAGGAAGCTCTTGATCGCCGCCTCCGTGAAGCGCTGGAACAGCGTCTCGCGCCCCTTGGGGATCTTCAGCATGGAGCCGATCACCCGCGGCGGAATCCGATCCGAGATGTCCGTGACCACGTTGAGGGTGTTGCGGCCCTTCAGGTCATTCAGGATGTCATCGACGATGGCCTGGAGCTCCGGCCGCAGCCGCTCGATGGCGCGCGGGGTGAGCGCCGGGCTGACGAGCTTGCGCACCCGGGCATGATCCGAGCCCGACAGCGCGAAGAGGCCTCCCTTGTTGAGCTCCGCCAGCTCGGGGATCAGCGCCGCGGACCCGGCCACCGCGGCGAACTCCCACTCGTCCCGGTTGGGCGAGAAGCGCTTCGCGTCCCGGAGCACGGCGGTGGCGTCCTCATACCGGCTGAGCAGCCAGGAGCGGCCTTCCGGCCAATAGTACAAGGGCGCCTTGGTGCGCAGCTCCTCGAGCGCGGGATAGGGATCGAGGACGTAGCCGGGCGCGTCCGGCGCGAAGTTCACGGAGGGGGAATGGGCAGGCGTCTGAGGCGACATGGGGTCATCTCCTTGGGGGGAAACAGGGGGAATGGCGGGGACTCAGTCTTCCGAGAGCGAGAGCGCCTGCTTCGGGCAGGTGAGGACGGCCTTCTCCACCTTGGCGCGCAGCTCGGGGGGGACCGTCTCGGTGAGGACGTGCAGCTGATCCTTGTCATCCAGGTGGAAGGACTCGGGCGCCGCGCGTACGCAGACGCCGTTGGCCTCGCAGCGATCCCAATCGACCACGATCTTCATGTGCTTCTCCTTGAGGTGGGACTTCGAAACGGAAGGAAGGGCGTCACGCCTCGAGCAACCGGAGCACCAGCTCGATGGGCGGCCGCGCGGCACCGGGACGCACGGCCTGGCTGATGGCGAGCCCCTGCGTCACCGCCATCCACGCACGCGCGAGCTCCCCGGGCGGACCCGCGGCGGCGGCCCCCGTGCGCTGCGCCTCCTCGATGAGCGAGGACAGGGGCTCGTGCACGTGCCGCTCCAGCCGCTCCAGCGCCTCGCGCACCGGCCGGGGCGCGTCCTCTCCCATGGAGGCATGCACGATGATCCGCAGGTGCTCGGAGGCCTGCACCGAGCCCTCCCCCATGATCGAACAGACGTACACGAGCCGCTCCCACGGGGAGACGGACAGGGCCCGGGCCCGGGCGATGAGCGCCTCCCAGCCGTGGATGGACTCCTCGATGACGGCGACGAAGAGCGCTTCCTTGCTGGGGAAGTAGTGGTGCACCAGCCCATGGCTGATGCCCGCCGCGGACGCGATGTCGGAGATCTTCGCCGCCGCGAAGCCCTTGCGCGCGAACACCCGCCGGGCCGCGTCCAGCACGTCCCGCCGCCGCTCTTCCCGAAGCTGCTCCATCCGCGCCGCCGGACGAGGACTCATGGCCTTCCCCAACCCTGGATTGACTGGTGGGTCAATCAACGACCCCGCCCAGCTCTAACAAACCCGGAAAAAGGACACAATCCCGGTTTTCTGCTCGTGGGGCCACCGGGCATGCGCGGCCCCGGCTCAGGGCTTGTCCGCCAGCGGCGAGAGCGCGCGGAAGCGCTCGGCGAGGTGCTCGATCAGCGCTGCCACGGGCGGCGGCAGGCCCCTGCGAGCGGTGTAGACGAGATGGACGGTCCCTCACGGGCTCGACGGCGGCCTGGGGCAGATCTGAGCGGACCGGGCCGTCCCCCCTCAGTGCTTCTCCGGATCCGTCTCCCGGTGCTTCTCCGGCTCGGTCTCTCGCGAGTCCTCCTCGCGACGGGCCTGGAGCCGGGCCATCGCTTCCTTCATTTCCTGCACCCAGCCCATGAGCTCCGCTTGCAGCACCAGCTCGGTACTGTCGACGAGGCGCTCGAAATGGCGGGGGCGGTGCTGCTCCTCGAAGGAGAGCGAACACCACCAGGCCTTGAGGTTCTCCAGCTCGATCGCCGCCTGGTTGAACTTCACCACCTGGGTCTCGGCCTGCTGGGAGCCCAACCAGGAGGTGATGGCCGTCACCAACGCCGTGGTCAGTGCCACCCAGAGCTGCGCCCCCAGGGCCGCCAGCAGCGTGCCCATGCCCCCCGCGGCGAGGATGAGCCACTGCAGCCGGTGGGCTCGCCGGTCGAGCTGATCCACCTTCCCGCGGTAGTAGGCCAGCTGATCATCCAACCGGAAGTGGATGTACCGGAAGGGAGTCAGCGCGCTGAAGCCATCATCACCGGTGGCCAGTGCGCTGGGAGGAGGCAGCGGGCCCCGGTAGGTGCGCAGGGCGGACAGGGGGGGCTCCGTTCGCAGCAACTGCTGGCTGATGGACTTCATCTGCCCGGCCAGCCTGCGCTCGCAGGAGGGCCGGCCCGCCCGGGATGGGTTCCGGACGCCGGAGTGGCAGCGATACCGGAAGATCTCCCGCTTGAGGGTCTCGGCCTGCGCACGCAGGGAAATCCACCGGGTGCCGAACTTGAACTGGCTGGAGGCACCCAGCAGCACGGTGAGCGCCGCGATCAGCACCAGGACGATGATCCGGAGCACCCCCGAGTCCAGATGGAGCGGATGGAGATCGACCCGCCACACCGGCCCCACCTTGGCGATGTATCCCCACTTGGACAACTGCGTATCGAGCAGGGCGAAGAACGTGCCGAGGAAGCCGAGCACGAGGATCCACAACTGCAACCGCTGGAAGATGCGCTGCTGCCGGGCGGCGTTGGCGTCGCAGAGGGCGAAGCGCTGCCAGGCATGCTTGAGAATGGACTCCTCGCGCAGCTCGCGCTTGAGCAGGAAATGGAGCTCCAGGGGCGAGCCTTCCAGGGGAAACAGGCAGAGGTCGCCATCCGCGACGATCTCCGCCAGCGCCGGATCGGCGATGTCCGGCGAAGGCTGGGCGAGCAGGTTCGCCAGCTGGTCCGCGAGCCGGCCGGAGCCCTGGAGGACGATCAGGGGCCAGCCATGCCGCACGGCGGCGAGCGCCTCCTGTTTGGAGATGTCTCCCCCGTTGACGAGCACCACGGTCACGGGGATGTCCTTGGCGAGGGCGGCGGCCAGCGAGAAGAGCGTCTGGGTTTCCCCGCCCCAGGTGTCGCTGTCCACCAGGACGAAGTGGCTGTGATGCTCGTCCAGGGGCGCCAGCAGCTCGGGATGGCTCCGGGTGGGGCCTCCGGGCCAGGTCACGAGCTTCGCGGGAGCCACGCCCACGAGCGGTGCGTGTCCGCCTCGGCTGGCCAGCCCCTCCCCCATGAGGGCCATGATGCCAGCCCGGGTGCCACCATCCAGGATGAGGGCGTCCATCTCCACGGCGGCGCGGGCAACGCCCCGGCTGAGCAATGGCCGCAGCGCCGCGTGAGTCTCGGGCGGCAGCCGGTCCGCCCCTCCAATCAAGAGGATGAGGGCACGGGGATGGGGCAGCCCGAGCGCATGAATGAGTGCCTGGGGAGCGGCTCCCGGCGAGACCCGTACCGACTTCGCCCGATTGCCATTGGGGAAGAAGATCTCCCCGGTGTGGAGCTCCGGCTCGGTGGGGTGCGAGTGCAACATGGCGGCCCTCACCGCTCAACGTAGTGCCCACCCGGAGGCCGTGCATTCCTCGGCCCGAGCGACTGGGGATGCGGGTGCTGCCGTGCCCGCCCCTTCCCTCCGTGCTTCCAGGTACGGTGGGGATGCCCCTCCAGACCTCCGAGAACATCGACACTCCAAGTGACATATGACACGCTCCGCGTCATGTCTCCTCCGCCTCCTTCCACCGCGGCCGGATTGCGTCTGCAGGCGTTGTTTCCCACGCTCGTCGGGGAGGTGGATCATCCTGACGCCGAAGCCCTCAACGCGAGCCTGGTGGACTACATCCGGTGGCGTGAGCGGCAGGAACCGGATCGCTCCCCGCTGACCACGGTGAATCACGGATGGCAGTCCGGGTTGGATCTGCTCGAGGCGGAGGTGCCCGCCATCCATGCGCTGAAGCGCTTCATCAACCATCATGTCGAGTCGTTCCTGGCCGAGTGGGGCCGGTTGATGCACTCGGCCTCGGCCCCGAGCAGCTTCCGCTATGGCTATCGCGGGTGGGCGGTCATCCTGCGTCAGGGGGGCTTCCAGCATGAACACATCCACTCGCGCACGGACCTGGTGGGCGTCTATTACGCGCAGGTTCCCGCCGTCCCTCCAGGCGTGGCGGCTGGCGGAGCGCTGAGCCTGACGGATCCTCGAGGCGGGCGGCTCGCCACCCGCGCGATGTGGGACGTGGATCGCATCAACTTGCAACCCGTGGCGGGAAGGCTGTTGCTCTTTCCCAGCTTCCTGGCGCACCGCGTGGAGCAGGTGCTGGTACCGGGCGAACGCATCTCCATCAACTTCGATGTGCAGGTAGAAGCTGTCAACCCCCGTTGATCAGGCCAAAGACACCCCTGGAGGCAACCATGGCGCTGTTTCGCGATGAAGAAGGCAATTTCTTCAACATCCCCGATGAAGAGTTGCAGAAGTACAAGGTGGAGGGCGAGGTGCCGCAGACCGAGAAGTTGACGGGACAGGAAGTGCGGCGCGGGGAGACGCCCAAGCCGGGGAGCGAGGCAGCATATTTCTGGGGCGCTCCCGCCGCCACGCGGCCCACTGCCGCCTATTTCTGGGACTCGCCCGCCGCTCGGCCCGCCCCCGCCTATTTCTGGGACCGGGCTCCGGTGCAGGCACAGAACGCGGCCTACAACTACGCCTCTCCCCGGGCGATGCCGGCCCACAACTATGAGGCGGGCGCCCAGCTCGGTGCCGCCTACAACTACGCGGCGCAGGCTCAGGCTCCCAGCGCGGCCTATAACTACGCCTCTCCGGCGCAGGCGCAGAGCGCGGCCTACAACTATGCCTCTCCGCGGGCGATGCCGGCCCACAACTATGAGGCTGGCGCCAATCTCGGTGCTGCCTACAATTACGCGGCTCCAGCTCAGGCGCCCGGCGCGGCCTACAACTACGCGGCGCAGGCTCAGGCGCCCAGCGCCGCCTACAACTACGCGGCGCAGGCTCAGGCTCCCAGCGCGGCCTACAATTACGCGGCGCAGGCCCAGGCTCCGAGCGCGGCCTACAACTATGCCTCTCCGGCCCCGAGCGCTGCCTACAACTACGCTTCTCCGGCTCCGAGCGCTGCCTACAACTACGCTTCTCCGACGCGGATGGGGAGCGCCGCCTACAACTATCCGGCTCCCACCGGTCCGGCTCCCGCCTACTACTGGGGGGACATGCCCACCCGGCGCTGAGGCCTGACCCGCTACCACCCGGGCGGATCGGCACTCCCGGTCCGCCCTCCTGCCCCACCTGCTCGAAACCATGGACCCCAACGCTCCCGAGGCCGCGCCCCACGATGTCAGGGATTGGAGGGACCATGCGGCTTTCTTCCTCAACCTGAGCCGTCTCTGTCCGGATGAGGTCGTCCCCTACATGGCGCAGGGGCAGCCGGCCTTCCTCATCAACCGTCCAGAGCACGTCACGCATGTGCTGAGCACGGCCCAGGCCAACTACCGCAATCCCTATCATCCCTATGCGGAGCTGGCCGGGCTCTATCGCCCCGAGGGCTCCTTCCTCCTGCGGCTGGGGCACCGCGCCGAGCACCGCTCGGGCTATACGCACCTGCTCACGCGAATGGTGGCGTCCGCGCGGGCACGGTTTCACGCCCTGGGCGAGTCCTCGCGCCAGGGGCCCGTCGAGATGGAGCGCGAGCTGAAGGAGCTGATACTGTGCGTCTTCGCCCAGGCCCTCTTCGGCGTGGACGTGGCCGCGGAGAGCGAGCCCTTCGTCCGAGCGGTCACCCTCCTCGAGGAGGTCCAGGCCAACCACGTCTTCGCCCGGGGCGCGGACACCGGGGCCCTGCGCCTGCGCTATCAGCAGGCCGTGGAGGACCAGGGGCGGTTGGTGGAGCGCATCGTCCAGGGATGCCCGGAGATGCGCGAGGCCGTGGAGGAAGCACCCGAGCGGCACTCGCTCGTGCACACGGCCATCATCCGCACCCTGCTCAACGGGTACAACGCGATGGCCACGGGGGTGGGCTGGACGCTCCACCTGCTGGCCCAACATCCGGAGATCCAACGGCAGGTCCGGGACGAGGCGCGGGCGCTCGAGGACGAGCTGCTCTCCGTCAGGGACCTGCCCCGGCTGCACCTCACCCGCGGCGTGGTGCAGGAGTCGCTGCGGCTGTACCCACCGGCGTGGATGCTCGGACGCCACGCGCGGGGGGAGGACCGGCTCGGCGGCATCACCCTTCCCGCCGGGGCCGTCATCTCCGTCTCGCCGTATACGATGCAGCGTCACCCCGGGGTGTGGGAGGAGCCCGATGCCTTCCGTCCGGAGCGCTTCCTCCGAGCGGAAGGCCGTCCACCCGGAGCGTACTTCCCCTTCGGGGGTGGAATACGCTCGTGCCCGGCCGAGCATTCCGTGGTGGGGCCGCTGCAGCTCCTGGTGGCCACCCTGGTTCGAGAGCACCAGGTCGAGCCGGTGCCCGGGGTCACGGTACGTCCGCGTGGGCTCGTCTCGCTCCGCCCTTCCCCGACCCTCCGGCTGAGCCTGCTGCCCCTGGCATAGAGCAGGGAGCCAGCACGGGGAGTGTGGTGGGCGCCGATCTCGAAGATCGGGTGTGCTCGGGGCTCGTCCTCTCCTAGAATCCCCGGCGTGATGAACCTTCGACCTTCACGTTGGGTTTCGGTGCTGTCTCTCGCCCTGGTGCTCGGGCTCGGCATGCCGGGGCCGAGTGCCTGGGCCGCCAGGAGTGCCAGGTCTGCCAAGAAGGCCGGCAAGGCCAAGGCCCGGAAGGGGCCACAGCCCAAGCTGCTCCTGCCCGCGGAGGACGCGGAGATCGAACCGGGCAAGCGGGTCACCTTCACGTGGAAGGTGGCCGCGAAGCTCGTGCGCCTCGAGGTGGCGCGCGACGAGGAGTTCACCGACAAGGTCGTCGACCGTCCGGTGAAGGGGCGCTACGCGGTGCTCCCCATCGACGCCGGCACGTACTACTGGCGGGTGACGGCCCCGCGGGGGGGACCTTCCGACCCGCGCAGGCTGACCGTGGGCGCCGAGCCGGCACCGGAGCCGCTAGCCGAGGCGCCATCGGAGGCGCAGGCGCAGGCGGAGCCGATGACGACCGGAGGCCTGGGACTGGATCTCACCGGGGCCACCACCCCGAGCGACACCAGCACGGCCGCGCCGAGCGACACGGCCGCCCTGGCCTCCGCCGCGGAGACGCCGGTCGCGGCCCCCGTGACGAGCGAGCCCCCCACCCCGGTGGTGGCCGAGGCGGAGCGGCCGTCGTCCTCCTCGCAGCGCGGCAACCAGAAGCGGTGGAGCCTGTTCGTCGGCGGCTCGGCCGCGTTGGGCTCGACCGCGCCCAACTCGATGACGACGCTGCGGTACGAGGCCAGCGTCGCGTTCCGGATCGCGAATCCCTTCGAGCTGAGCCTCGCGGTGGGTGGCTCGTCCCTCCAGGTGTTGGGCACGCGTGACGCGACCTGGCCGTACTACACGTGGAGCGGGCAGTACTACTTCGACCTCGGAGCGCGGTACCGGCTGGTGCGCTTCGATGGCGGAGCGCTGTTCGGGCTCGTGTCGGGGCGGCTCGCCTTCTTCACCGCGGCGCAGGATCAGCTGGGCTTCCTGGTGGATCGCAGCCCGTTCTCGGCCGGTGCCGGCATCGCCTTCCGCTTCCGGGCGGGCCTCCCGTTGGAGCTCGGTCTGCGCGGCAACGTCCTCACCGGCAAGAGCCTCGGCGGCGAGGCCGAGCTCGGCCTGCGCGTCATGGTGTTCTGACGCGACCGGAACGAGCGTGAATCTCTCCTGCGACGCCATCGTGGACTGATACCGCCCACGACTCGTGTCAGGAGAGCGAGCGCTATTCGCTCCGGACTTCCTCCTCCCTGGAAGACAGATGCCTCGCCGGCCGTCCGCTTGATGTGCCGTCTGGCGCATCCAGATTTATCTGGATCTGGAATGCCAGCCGCGGGCATGGAGGGATGGCCGGTGGACGTCCGAAGGACCGCGATGGTGAGCAGCACCGTGCGGGATCTGGCCGAGCATCGCGACGCCGTGCTCCAGGCGTGTCTCGAGGTGGGCGTGTTCCCCAGGATGATGGAGCACCTGCCGGCGAGCGACGCCGAGGCGGTATGCGTCTCGACGGAGATGGTCGACCAGTCGGAGCTGTACATCGGCGTCTTCGCGCACCGCTACGGCTACGTGCCTCCGGGTGCCACTCGCTCCGTCACGGAGATGGAGTACGAGCGTGCCGTGCAGCGCTGCATTCCCCGGCTGATATTCCTGATGAGCGACGACTACCGCGGGCTGCGAGCGAGCGACGTCGAAACGGGAGCCGGCGCGGAGCGTCTGAAGGCGCTCAAATCACGGCTGCAGACCGAGCGTGTGGTCAGGTACTTCACGTCACCGGAGGATCTGCGCGCCAACGTGGTCGAGGCCCTCGTGAAGTACATGGCGACGGCCGAGCGGACGCCCTCGGGCTCGCCCGCCGGTAGCTCCGACCTGAACGTCAGCTCGCTCGACTCGCCGCGCCGGCTCACACCGCTCGACGGCCATCCGGTGCTCGCCCCGCCCGGCGGGCCGCCCCGGCTCTTCACAGGCGGCGTCCACGTCTCGTTCACCCTGGCGCACAACGGGGAGGGCAAGCACTCCATCAATCTGCACGCGATGGAGCTCGAGGCCGTTCGATTCACCTCCGGCCTCCGTCCGGAGTACGCGTATGAGCTCGAGGGCACGAGCCTGATCGGAGCCGGGATCGCAAGACCTCACGTCTTTACCGTCATGGTCTTCGGCAACCGCGTCATGCCAGCGCGGTGGGTCATCGACAGCAAGCTGGGCACCTTCCGCGAGGCGAAGAGCGCGAACTTCTTCGATACCGACGACCCTCGCATCCTCACCTTCCCCGCCGATGGAGCGGACATCGAGGAAATCAAGGGGACCGTGATGGCGTGCGAGCAAGGCCTGTACGAGCTGCGGTTCGTCTTCCACTACAGCGTGGCCGGCGTGGACCGGCAGCGAGCCTCCGAGGTGGCCCATGTCTACTCCGACGAGTGAGTACCTGAGTGGTCTCGCCATCCCCACTCCGCCACGGCGCGCCGGGCGGCCGCGACGGGACCCACGGATCGAACAGCTCGCGGGAACCATCCTCGCCTTCGAGGCCCTCTCCCAAGGCCTCATGGATTACGCAGGCGACACGCAGAATCCGAGGCCGGTGCGGCCGCGAAGCCTCTACGACCTCAAGAAATGGATCGCCGACTACTTCCCCTACGCGAACTACCGCGTGGCATTTCCCGATACGACGCTCTATTTCGCGTTCTGTAGCAACAAGGTGAAGCTGCCACTCGACCAGGCCGTGCCGGTCCCTCGCGAGGACCTCTGGTGGCTCGCGGCCCCGAATGACATGCTGCTCGTCTCCGACCGCCTCACCCACCACTACACCTCCGTGTGGTACGTGGACGACGACGCGGGCCGCATCCACCTGCTCGACCCGTGGCCCGACCGGATCTTCCTCAAGAAAGGGCTCAACGCCGCCGGAGTGGAGGCACGCGTCGAGTCAGTCACGAGCGATGCCAGGCACAAGCGCATCAGCATCACACGTGAGGAATTCCTGCGAGTCACCGTGGGCCTGCTCACCCGGGACACGCCGGAGCTGCTCGAGAACTACCTGGCCGCGCACTCCGATGCGCGCGAGCGGTTCGAGGTGCGGCTGGCCTTCGGCCTGGCGCTGATGGACGCGGAGCAGTACGTGCTCGCCCGGTTCGCGGCCGTGCACCTGGAAGCGGCCCTGCGCCTGGCCGAGGCGGCGGGAGAGGCCGAGCGCGCACAGGATGCAGCGGCGCGACTCCATGTCGCCCTCGTCTCCGCCATCCACCACCAGCGCTGGTCGAAGGACGACCTCGCTCCGAGGCCGTTCCAGGACGCACTGCGCCACCTCACGGCACGCTACGGGGAGGATCGCCTGCTCGCCGGGGCGTGGCTTCGGGAGTTGTGCGGCCTCGGCAACGCCGCGGGCCTCTCAGGGGCTCATGACGAGGCGCTCCGCTTTCTCGAGGCAGCGGTCTCCCGCTTTCCGGACGAGGAAGAGCCGTACCGGCTGCGGGCGAAGGTCCGGATGAGCCTCGGGGACCACGAGGGCGCGCTCGACGATGCCACCAGGGCCCTCGCGCTCAATGCAGCCGGCATTCGCGCGTTGGAGGCACGAAGGGACAGCTGGCATCCGGACGATCGCTTCAGCCGTGAGGACGATCAGGCGCGAATCGGCGGCCTGCGGAATCGCCGGTTCGATGAGCTCGACATGCGCGCCGCCGCGCTCATCGCGCTCCGGCGCCTCGTGGACGCCCGCGCGGCGGCCGGGGAACTGATGGCTCACGCACCGGCGAGCTCCGACGGTTACGCGAAGCTGGCCAGCATCGAGCACCTCCTGGGGAACGACGCCGCGGCGGCGAGCCACCTTCGCGAAGCGCGCGGGCGGGAGCAGAACCCACGACAGCGTGCGCTGATCGACGCGATGCTCGCGTCGCTCCAGGCGCCACCCGCCGTTGCCCCCAGCGCCGAAGCACCCGGCGCCGGCTCGGAGGTGCACCCATGACCCCCCAGACGTCAGCCGACGAGCACCTGCACGCCGGACAGGATGCGCTTCGGCGCGCCGTGCAGGCGCACGGCGCCGCCGGGTCCCGTGTCGAGGACGTGCCGTACGACCCTGCCCTGCTGAGGCTCGCGCGCGAGCACTTCGAAGCCGCCTCTTCGCTGTTCGACACCGAGGGCCGGGCCACGGAGTGGGCGCGGGCCCGGCTGGGGGCGGCGGAGGTAGGGCTCAAGATGGCATCGAGCGCGGAGGCGTACGCCGCCGCCGAGGCAAGCAGCCGCGCGGCCCTCGCGAGCCTCGATACGGTGACCGACCGGGCAACGAGCCTCGACGCGTACCTCCTGCTGGCCGAGGCGATGGCGGTCCCGATCGAGCACCTCGCGGATGGCGCCGAGAAGGAAGGCCGCATCGACCAGGCGCTTGGCGTGCTTCGGGCGGCCGAGTACCTCGCCAGTCAGCAACCGGATGCGTTCGCGCGGGCGCGTGTGGGCTCGCTGCTCTCGCACGTGCTCGGCGAGCGCTTCCGCGGCGACCGGGACGCCCATCTGCTGGATGCGATCCGCGCGGGCCAGCGGGCGCTCCCGGCCCTGCGCGAGCGGCAACAGGAGTCGCCCCTGAGCTACCCCGCGCTCCTCGTGCACCTCGGCAACTGCTTCATGAAGCTCGATGGACCCCGGGAGCGTTGGCTCGCCGAGGGGCTTGCCGCGTACCGCGACGGCCTGGCCGCCACGGACCCGCGGATTGCCCCACGGCTACACCACCTCCTCGACGCGAACGTGAGGATGGCGGAGTCGCTCATCGCCGCGCACGACGAAGCGCTTCCCGAGAAGGAGCGGGTGGGGCGCTTCGGCGCGCGGGTACAGGCCGCGCTCGATGCGGGTGACTTCGACACCGCGGAGGCAGTGGCGCTGGAGATGCTGCGGTGGGCGTGGTCGCTGCGGCAGGCTCCCAACCTCTGGGTGGGCGAGGCCCACAAGCTCCTCGGCAACCTGTTGCTCCACCGAGGCGACGCCGCCGGGGCGCAGAACCACTTCTATTGCGCGACCGTGGTGCTGTCCGCCGCGGCGGCGACGGGCGGGCCGCGCGAGGCGGCGCTCCTTGGCGGCGCCGAGCAACTCCTCGCGAGCGCGATGGAGCGGCTGGGACAGTCGGCGCTCACGGCACCGCTCACCGCGCAGGCCCGGAGAGCCTTCGCCGCGGCCCGTTCGAGCGTGGAGACGGGAATGCAGCTCCTGGCCCGCGATCCCGCTGCGGCGCACGCGCACTTCGACCGCGCGATCTCCCTCTATCCCCGCGATCCGCTCGCACTCTTCTGTCGTGGCGCCGCGGCGATGGCGCAGTCGGCAGTCGACGCCGCGCTGCGCGACTTCGACGCCGTGCTCTACCTGCAGCCACGGAACGTGGCGGCACTGTACAACCGCGCGCTCCTGCGAGAGCAGCGCGGCGACAACGACGGCGCGGTGGCGGACCTGGAGCACGCGCTGGGTGAGGTGTCGGATCCCCAGGAGCGCGCGTCAATCGAGGCCCACCTCCGTCGACTACGAGGCAGCGAACGGTGAGACGCGCCCCCCTCAGGCGGGAGAGACGCTGCGCACGCCCAGGGGAGGACGCGTGACGGGGGTGGGCTCCTCGGGCGACAGGATCGCCACGCTCGGCAGCCGCACGGTGAAGCACGTGCCCTTGCCGGGCTCCGACTCCACCTCGATGCGGCCGCCATGCGCGGTGATGATGCCGTAGGCGACGGCGAGCCCCAGGCCCGTCCCCTGCCCCACCGGCTTGGTCGTGAAGAACGGCTGGAAGAGCTTGTCACGCACCTCGGCGGACATGCCCACGCCGTTGTCGCGCACACGCACCAGCACCTCGCCGGGCTCGGCATGGGTGCTCACCTTCACCACGCCGCCCTTCTCGGGCAAGGCCTGCGCGGCGTTGACGATGAGGTTCACGAGCACCTGCCCTATCTGCCGGGCCTGGCCCACGAGCGGGGGCACTTCGCCGAGCTCCACCTGCACCTCGCAGCGGCCCTTGAGCTCGCCCTGCGAGAGCCGGAGCGCCGAGCAGACCTCGGCGTTGAGCTCGAAACGGGTGGGCGTGCCCGGATCATCGCGCGCGAAGCGCCGCAGGTCCGCCACGATGGCATTGACGCGGCGGATGCCGTCGAGCGTCGCGGGCAGCACTTCCTCCACGTACTCACGCAGCTCCTCCGGGCGCTGGTGCAGTTCCTGCAGATCCTTGGAGAGCGCGTGGACGTTGCTCGTCACGAAGGCCATGGGGTTGTTGATCTCATGCGCCACGCCCGCCGCCAACATGCCCAGGCTGGACAGCTTCTCCTGCGCCACGAGCCGGGCCTGCATCCGCTGGAGCTGCCGGTGGTTCTCGCGCGACGCCTCCAATGACGAGAGCAGCAGCTGGCAGCGCTCCTCTCCGATGACGTACAGCAGCCAGGCCACGATGCAGAACGGAACCACCGTCGAGAATGCGCAGCCCGCGTGAAACGCCTGCGCGGCCGTCACCGCGAGGAAGATGACGAGCGCGAGCCGCTGGACGAAGTGGTTCTCCCGCTCGCGGAAGCCATTGATGAAGACCGCCTGGAAGAGCACGTTGCACCAGCCCAACGCGTTCCACTGAAGGAGCTCGGACGTCACCGTGCTGATGAGCAGATTGCCGCCCAGCATGAGCGCCGTGCCTATCCTGTCGTGGCCGCTCCGGTTCACCCAGGCAGGCACCCCGGCGTTGATGCAGGCGCGCACCACGTTGAGCGCGCACAGCGCCCCCACCAGTGTCCACCGTCCCCAGGCGTCCACGACCAGGATGACCTGGAAGATGGCCAGGGAAACAAAGGCCCAGAAGATCAACCGCTGGTTCTCGGGATTGACTTCCGCCTCACCGCCGGTCCCCGTCGTCCCAACGGGTGGTGGTTGTCCCATGTTCATGCCGAGCGTTCCCCCCACTCGGAAGCGTAGAGCACTCCCAACGGAAGGGAGCGATCCAGCGGTAAGAGCGCGAGCACTTCTGTGAACTGGGAGACGAGGACCGTCCCGCGTTTCACGCGGAGTGGTTCACGGATTCACTCCGGCACGGCATCGGTGTCCTCCAGGAAATGGAAGACGGAGCCAGGCTCAGCGGAGCTTCCGCGACAGGAAGTCCACGAAGGCCCGTGTGCGCGGCGCCGCGAACCGTGTCGGCGGCGAAACGGCGAAGACCTGGTAGCCGCTGGGGTGGTACTCGCCCAGCACGCGCTCCAGCCGCCCTCGCTGGAGCGACTCGGCGACAACGAAGTCGGGCGCGAGGAGGATGCCCGCCCCTCCCTCGGCGGCCGTGCACAGCGCGATGCTGTTGTTGAGCTGGAGCGGCCCTCGCACGGAGACCGCTTCATGCCCGGTGGGCCCGGTGAACTCCCACTTTCCGGGGGTCGCGTGCAGCGCGTACGTCAGGCAGTTGTGCGCCGCCAGCTCCCGCGGGTGCTTCGGGGAGCCTCGCTTGCGCAGGTAGCCCGGCGATGCGCAGAGCACGCGCGCGCCCGTGGCCAGCTTGCGCGCGACGAGGGAGCTGTCGTCGAGGCTCGCCGCGATGCGCACCGCGACGTCGAAGCCTTCCTCCAACAGGTCGACGAAGCGGTCATTGAAGACCACGTCGAGCCGCACCTCCGGGCAGGCGGCCATGAAGGGGGCCAGCAGGGGCGCCACCCGCACCAGTCCGAAGGACATGGGCGCGGTGATGCGCAGACGCCCACGAGGCGATGACTCGAGATCGATGACCGAACGCTCGGCTTCCTCCAGGTCGTCGAGGAGCTGCGCGCAGCGCGCGAGGTACACGCGCCCCGCATCGGTGAGCGCCACCCGCCGCGTGGTGCGCACCAGCAACTGCACGCCCAGGTGCTCCTCGAGCTGGGCGACACGGGCGCTCACCCACGCGGTGGTGATGCGCAGCGAGCGGCCCGCCCCCGCGAAGCTGCCCACCTCGGCCACCGCGCGAAAGGCCCGCATGCACTCGAAGACGTTCATGGCTGGATTAGCAACGAATCATTGATGATGAGTCAAGGGGATGGCCGATTGTCGTTGATTCGTCGGGCTCCTACCGTGAGGGCCATGAACGAACCCACGACGCCCCTTGCAACCACGCCGCACTGCCCCTCGCCCGGGCGCCTCGCCGGGCGCGACGCCGCGGGAGGGGCGCGATGAATTCCCGCAGGGATCTCATCGTCAGCGCGGTGGGGCTCGGGTTCTCGTGGAGCCATCCCGTGCTCCGGCGAGCGGCCCCGGCCGTGCGCATCCAGCCGGAGCCCGCGCCCTCCGCTCCCGGCAAGGGCCCCGTGCCGGCCCTGGGCCCGGCCGGCGTGGTGCATGATGGGCGCGACCTGGGCCCGTTCGGCATCGACCCCGCGGTGCGCTACCCCAACGTCCGAAGCCATCGCAGGAAGTTCGGCGTGCTCCTTCCCGCGACGAACACCACGGTCGAGCACGAGCTGTGGCGGCTGATTCTCGACAACCGGGCGGCGCTCGACGGCGTGGGGTTGCACGCCACGCCGGTGTCCACCCCACGCCCGGTGCTGCGCACCGAAGCCGATCTCGACGCCTACCGCCGCCAGTTCGTCGGAGGGCTCGGCGCGGCCATCGACCAGGCCCTGCTCGCGGAGCCCGACGCATTCATCCTCGCCATGAGCATGGAGCATATCCTGTACGGGCTCGAGCCCATTCGGGCCACCCTGGCCAGCGCGGCGTCACGCACGAAGCTGGCGTGGGCGACGTGGCACGACGCGGCCTCCGCGGCGCTGCGCGCGGTGGGAGCCCAGCGCATCGGCCTGCTCACCCCGTTCGACCGCCAGGGGAACAAGAACGCCCGCCGCCTCTTCGAGGACCTGGGCTTCGAGGTCGTCTCGAGCGTGGGCTTCGCCTGCGCCAACGCGCAGCACATCGCGCACGTGCCCGACGCCGCCAAGGAGCGCGCGGTGCTCGAGCTGCTCGCCACGAAGGAGAACCGGCTCGACGCCGTCGTGCAGTGCGGCACCAACATGAGCTTCGTGGACGTCGCGGAACGGCTGGAGCCCCGCCTCGGCCTGCCGCTGCTCAGCATCAACGCCGTGACGTTCTGGCATGCACTGCGCCAGGGCGGCATCACCGCCCCGTTGGTGGGTGGCGGCCGTCTGCTACGCGAGTGAGCGGCTCCAGCCCACGCGCGGTGGGCGGGCACGGACAGGAACACCTGTAAGCGGACGGGGCCTCGCGCGTCGAGGTTCCCAGAACGGCATCATGGGCACTGAGAGGGGGGGCACGGTGCACCCCCCGGTCCCGCGGCTCGGGAGGGAGCACAGATGGCGATCAGGCGATGGCAGGGCTGGGTGGTGGCGGCACTGGGGCTGGCCGTGGCGGCGTGTGGGGGCGGCGCCGGGACGGGAGGAGACGGCACGCACTGCGCGGCGCCGCCCGCCGAGCGGCTGAGCCACCCGGAGGAGGACACGGCGCACCGGGATGCCGGCGCGCCCAGCGTGGCGGTGGATGGGGCGGGCAACGTGCTGGTGGTCTTCGGCGCGGGCGGCGAGGTGTGGGCGCGCCGCTACGTACTGGCCGAGGCGCGGTGGGAGCCCCTGGTGCGGCTGGACGTGGGCGGCCTGCGGGCCTGGACACATCCGCTCGTGGCGGCGGATGCCTCGGGCCACGCGCTGGCGGCCTGGGCCACGCCCGCGCAGGGGCTCGCGGTGGCCCACTTCCGGCCGGGGACGGGGTGGCAGGCGCCCCAGTTCCTGCTGAACGAGGGCGAGCTGCCGGACACGCGGCTCACCGGCGTCGCGCTGGATGCCGGGGGCCACGCGGCCGTCGCCTTCGCCGCCTTCAACACGCTCAGCGCCCGCTTCGACCACTTCGTCCAGCTGCTGCGGCCAGATGGGGACCCGCGCGCCGAACTGCCCATGGGCACCTCGGCGAATCCCGAGGCGGCGCTCGCGCTGCACGGCTCGGAGGAGCGGCTCGACGTGGCGCTGGTGTGGCTGGGCTCGGTGGGGCGTACGCTGGTGACGCGTGGCAGCTGGTGGTTCCCCAGGGACTCGATGGTGATTCAGGACGCGGAGGTGCTGCAGGCGGAGCTGGACGGCGACGTGCGCGGGCCGCGCGCGGCCTACGACGGCACCGGCCGGCTCCACGCCGCGTGGGCGCGCCAGCTCGTGTCCTCGGACGCCCTCATCCTCGAGCACCAGTGGACGGGGCCGGACGGACGCTGGCAGTCCGCGCCCGTGCGGCTCGGCGTCCTCGCGGGCCGGGACGACTGGGCGCTCGCCACGGACGGCAGCGCGAGCTTCGTGTGGGTGGAGGACGGCGGCGCGCGGCTATGGGCCTCGACGCTCACGGACGGCGGCTGGAGCGCCGCGGAGCCGGTGGCCGGGAGCCCCGCGCCCGCACGCACGCCCACCGCCGCGCTGGATGCGCGGGGGGCGCTGCGCGTGGTGTGGAGCGCGCCCGTGCAGGGCATGCCCGCGCTCCACCGCACGGTGCGTGAGGCCGAGGGCTGGAGCACGCCCACCGTGGCACACGCGGGCACGGACGAGGCGCACACCACCCCGGTGCTGCGTGCGCTGCCCGCGCGGGGAGAGGCGTTGGTGTGGCTGCGCCAGCGCGGCGGCGTGCACGCGGTGCTCGGAGCGCTCCCTCCTTGAGTCCGGGGCCGCGACGGAGGAGGCGCCTTGGAAGGAGCGCACTCCGTGGTCAGCGCCCCTGCTGCCCGGTGCCGCTTCCGCTCATGCGGCGCTGCATCTCAAGGGGTGATGGGGGCGAGTGGACCGTGGGCGGTGTCGGGCGGAGCCAACGCGATGTGGGTGGAGTACTCCGTCGACGGCAAGCCGAGCGTCGCCGAGCTGCGCGGGCCCGACCCCTCCACGCAACACGCCGGTGCGGGTGTGGGCTGGGGCGACAAACTCTACGGCCAGCTCGGCAACGGGACGACCACCCACCGCTCCACGCCAGGGCAGGTGCCGGGCTTCAGCTTGTAGGCCTCCCCGGTGCGGATGCCCGCGGAAGCCCACCTGCCAACCTTTGCGCTGGCCCCGCGGGAGTTGCTCCCCACAGCCTGGGGTGTGCACACCGTCCGAGACCCGGACGGTCCGGGCTGCGTGCGCGCAACCCCTTGCACCAACGGGCGATTCACCAGGAAAGGTCAGGACTCCTTACACGAAGTCCCAGGACGGCTGGTGCATCCATGCTCCAGGCCCCACCTCGCCCTGCCTGGTAAATCCCTGTCTTCCGGAGTGCCCGGGAGTTGGCCCGAGGGTTGCTCGCGGGCAGGGAGTCGGCGGCGTCCAACTTCAGTACACAAGGGAGAATGAAAATGTTCAAGCGAGCGGCAGTCCTCGTGGTGAGCTGTGGCGCGGTGCTGGCCGGCTGCGGAGCCGGCCCGGAGGCCGGGAGTCAGGAGCTCGTCTCCAACCTGCGCGAGGCCGGCTTTCCGGCCGGCGACATCCAGGTCCATGACGGGCAGGTGTTCGTGGGGAACGACGCGCACGTGACCCTCGAGGCGTCGCGCGAGCTGCTCCAGCGCGGCGAGGGGAGCCAGGAGCAATACAGTACGACCAATCTCGTCGGCCCCAGCGTGACGAAGATCTGCATCAATCCCACCGCCGCGTTCAACAGCTACGCCCGCCTCAGCCAGGGGCTGGATCTGGCCATCCAGAACTACAACGCCCTGGGGCTGCGCATCTGGTTCGCGCGGGGGCCGGCCACCGGCTGCACCGCGAACATCACCGCGCAGACCATGTCCGGCGCTGGCGGCTCCGCGGGCTTCCCCTCGGGCGGCCTGCCCTACGGCACCCTCAACATCGGCACCGGCCTGCAGAGCTACAGCATTGACGTGAACGAGCACGTCATCACCCACGAGATTGGCCACACCATCGGCATGCGCCACACGGACTACTACGACCGGTCCATCAGCTGCGGCACGAGCGGCAACGAGGGAACCGCGGGCGTGGGTGCCATCCTCATCCCCGGGACGCCGGTCAGCGATCCGAACTCGATCTTCAACTCCTGCTTCAACTCGACCGCGAACGGCGAGTTCAGCCAATACGACGTCGTCGCGCTGAACTACCTCTACTGAGAGATGGCGCGGCAGCCCCCGGAGTCCCTCCAGGACTCCGGAGGCTCGAGCTGGAGCCCCCCTCGCTGGGAAGCCCGCCTCGCCTTTGGCCTCGGCCCGGGCCACACCAGCTCCAACGGGTTTCTAGCAGGTGCCCTTCATCGTCACGTGGGTGTACGCCGTCGCCTCGAAGGGCATCGAGGCCGGGAAGCCCGCGCTGTTCCACGAGGCGTGGTCCGAGCAGCCGTAGCCGCACGTGATGTTGGTGTACGTCATCCCCGGCTGGTACGTGGAGATGAGGTGGGTGACGAAGGTGTTCTGCGCCGCGTGGGTATTGTCGCCGTCTGCCGCGCGAGCACTGAGCCGCGCCTCCGCGGGAATCACCCCCAGAGTCCGGGGCCGCCGCCCCCGTGGTCAGCGCCGCTGCTGTCCGGGTGCAGGCTGCTGACCCTGCTGTCCGGTGCCGCTTCCGCTCATGCAGTGCAGCATCCCCTGCACCATGCTCTGGACCTCCGCGACCTGGGCGGGGTCCTTCGCGGTGAAACGCAGGACGGCGCCCGTGGGGGTCTGCTCCACCTTCACGTCCGCCATTGCGCGCAGGGGACAGCTCATTCCCGCGCCGCCCATGCCCGGGCCCATCCGGCCGCCGCCCATCATCCCGTGTGGACAGCAGGGGTGCTGTTGCGCGTCCGTCCGTGGGTCCGGTGCCTGCCCGGTGCCCTGGGCCCCGGCGAGCGGTCCGATGAGAAGTCCCGTGGTGATGAGCAGTCCGTATCCAAGCTTCCTCATGGGGTTTCCTCCGTGAAGGGGTGGCTTCCTGGAGAAAGGTGATGCCGGCGGCGGTATCCCGCTGGCGCCTCGCTCCCGTGAGAGGTCCCCACGGGTGGCGAGCCCTCGAACTGGCAGGGCCCTCCCGCGATGGTCAGAGTTGAGCTGGAATCCATGGCACGCGGGAGGGAGCGTCGCTTCCATGTCTCGAGCTGGCAGCATGTTTCCCCTTCGGGGCGCCCGGTGGAGGGCGGCCAGGATGGGGCTGCCGGCCAGTCGCTGGGTGGAACTGCTGGGCTTCGCCCTGTTCTACATGGCGGTGGCCCGGCTGAGCATGCGTACGCTCGGAGCGGATGGAATCGCCGTGGTGTGGCCGGCCTCCGGACTGTCCCTCAGCGTGCTGCTCCTGCGGGGCAGCTGGTTGTGGCCCGGGATCGTCCTGGGCGCCATGGGGGCCAACCTGCTGGCCGGCTTCCCGCCCCTCCTGGCGCTGGCCCTGGGCTTCGCCAATGCCCTGGAGACGCTCCTGGCCATCTTCCTGATGGTGGACGTGGCCGGCAGCTCGCCCCGGTTCGATCGGTTCAGGGATCTCTTCTCCCTGGGACTGGCCAGCCTGCTGGCCACGCCGGTGGGAGCCCTGCTGGCGGGCGTGTCCTTCCTGCTGCTCGGGCCCCCGGGAGTCCAGCCCCTGAGCGTGGCACTGACCTGGTGGGCGGCGGATCAGCTCAGCATCTGGTTGATGACCCCGGCCGTGCTCGTGGTGATGGACCGCCGGGGCCTTCCCCACCGGACCTGGGGCCGCCGGCTCGAGATGGCCGTGTCCTACGCCTGCCTGCTGTGGCTGGGATGGAATCTGTTCTGGCGGCCCTTCCGGATGGACCTGTTCAGCCTGCCCTTCCTCGTCTTCCCCCTGCTGGTGTGGCTCGCCCTGCGCACCGGCTCCTTCGGCACCGTGCTCGGCAACCTGCTGCTCGGGGCCCTGGCGGTGGGCGGGACGCTGGCCAGGGGCGGGGTGTTCGGCGGCATGGAGAAGGAAGACTCACGCGTCTCCCTCCAGGTGTTCCTCGGGGCCGCGCCCCTCACCAGCCTGGTGCTCGCCCTGGTGACGGAGGAGCGGCAGCGCAACGCCGAGCGTGCCCGGCGCTCCGAGCAGTGGCTGCAAGCCTCGCTGAAGGCGGCCCACGCCGCCATCTGGGAGTGGGATGTGCGCGGCCAGCGGATGCTCCGCTCCTCCAACCATGACGCGCTCTTCGGCTGGCCCCAGTCCACCGAGGACTGGGGGCGCGAGTCCTTCCTCCTGCACATCCACCCCGAGGACCGGGAGCGCATCGCGGCGGAGTTCGACCGGGCGCTGCGCGAGCGGACCCCCTACACGCCCGAGTTCCGCGTGCGCTGGCCGGATGGAAGCATCCACTGGCTCGCCACCCAGTCCACCCCCCGGATGGACAGCGGTGTGTTCCACAGCCTGGGCGGCGTGGTGATGGACATCACCTGGCGCAAGCAGCAGGAGCAGGCGCTGGCCGAGAGCGAGCGGCGCTTCCGCCTCATGGCCGACACGGCCCCCGTGCTCCTGTGGATGTCGGAGCCGGACAAGGGCTTCAACTACTTCAACCGTCCCTGGCTCGACTTCACCGGCCAGACGCTCGAGCAGCAGCGCGGGGAGGGGTGGGCCGCGTCCGTGCATCCCGAGGACCGGAGCCGGTGCCTCGAGTCCCACGCCACGAGCTTCGCCGCGCACCAGTCCTTCGAGCTGGAATACCGGCTGCGCCGCCACGATGGCACCTACCACTGGCTGCTGGAGCACGGCGTCCCCCGCTTCGCCGGGGAGAGCCTGGTGGGCTACCTCGGCGCCTGCGTGGACATCCAGCGCCTCAAGGAGGCCGAGGCCCTGCTGCGCGAGCGCTCGCACACCCTGGCGGACCTCAACCAGGAGCTGGCCCGCTCCAACGCGGACCTGGAGCAGTTCGCCTATGTCACCTCGCATGACCTGCGGGAGCCCATCCGCATGGTGCTCAGCTATGGCGAGTTGCTGCGGCACCGCTACGGTGAGCGGCTCGACGACAAGGGCCTCAAGTATCTGGGCTACATGGTGGAGGGGGCCTCGCGGCTCCAGGAGCTGGTGTCGGATCTGCTGGCCTACTCCCGGGCGGGGCGGGCCAACCAGCGCCCGGTCCCCACCAACCTGGAGCAGGTGCTCGCGAGCGTCCGGAGCTCCCTGCGCCAGGCCCTGAGCGAGTCCCAGGCCCGGCTCACCTCCGCCCCCCTCCCCACCCTCGAGGCCTTCCCCAGCCAGCTGGAGGTGTTGTTCCAGAACCTCATCGAGAACGCCGTGAAGTTCCGGCGCGCCGTGCCCCCGGAGATCCACGTGGACGCGCGCGAGCTGCCCGAGGGCTGGGAGTTCGAGGTGCGTGACAACGGCATCGGCATCGAGCCCCCGTACCTGGAGCGCATCTTCGGGCTCTTCCAACGGTTGCACAGCCGCCAGGAGTACCCGGGCACGGGGATGGGCCTGGCCATCTGCAAGCGCATCGTGGAGCGCCACGGTGGCCATGTCTGGGCCAGCTCGACACCGGGGGTGGGAACCTCCATCCATTTCATATTGCCCCGGCACATGCCCCAGCCCATTTCCCAGGGAGCCGCCCCATCATGATGAGGCCCATCGAGGTATTGCTCGTCGAAGACAACCCCGCCGATGCGGATCTGACGAGGGAGGCCCTGGCCGAGAGCAAGCTCCTGGTGCACCTGGAGTCCGTGGACGATGGGGAGAAGGCCGAGGCCTACCTGATGCGGCTCAGCCCCTATGAGCATGCCCTCCGGCCGGATCTCATCCTGTTGGATTTGAACCTGCCGCGGCGCAACGGCCGGGAGGTGCTCAAGACGATCCGCGGGATGCAGCAGCTCAAGCACATCCCCGTGGTGGTGCTCAGCTCCTCGGACACGGAGATGGACATCCTCAAGAGTTACGGGCTGGGGGCCAACTGCTACGTCGTCAAGCCGGTGCGCTTCGCCGATTTCTTCGAGATCGTCCGCCATGTGGGCGAGTTCTGGTTCTCGGTGGTCCGCCTGCCGCCCCACGACGTGGAGGAGTCGGGCCTGCTCCAGGCCACCCCGCCGCCGGCTCCCCTCACCACGCCGGCGGAGACGCCCCTGCGCATCCTGGTGGTGGAGGACAACCCGGCCGATGTCGACCTGGTGCGGGAGTATCTCCAGGAGCGGCGGTTGTGGACGCTGTCCGCGTGCGACCTGCTGCGCAAGGCCCTGGCGCTCGCCGAGCAGGAGCCGCCCGACGTCATGCTGCTCGACCTGGGCCTGCCGGACAGCCAGGGCATGGAGACGCTGAACCGTGCGGTGGATCGGCTGCCCCATGTGCCCATCATCGTGCTGACGGGCCGGGAGCAGCTCGGGCTCGGACCGCTCGCGGTGCGGGCCGGGGCCCAGGACTACCTGGAGAAGGACGAGCTGAGGGGCAGCATCCTGTCGCGCTCCATCTGCTATGCGGTGGAGCGGGCCTGGGCCAACCGCGAGCGCGACATGCTGCTGGCCCGCGCCAACGCGGCCCGAGGCCGCGCGGAGGAGGCGGTGCTGCTGCGCGACGAGTTCCTCCTGGTGGCCTCCCATGAGCTGAAGACCCCGCTCACCTCCCTGCTGCTGCAGGAGCGGATGCTCGAACGCTCGGTGGAGCAGGCCGGGACCCCCTCCGGGATGGAGCGGCTGCGGCGCTGCTCGGTGGCCATGCGCCGGCAATGCGAGCAGCTCGCGCGCCTCATCGACTCGCTGCTGGACGTGTCCCGCATCACCTCCGGCCGGCTGGTGCTGGAGCGGAGCCGGGTGGACCTCGTCCAGCTCGTCCAGGACAGCATGGAGCGGCTGCGCTCCCAGGCGGAGTCCGCCCGCTGTCCCCTGCACCTGGAGGCCGGGCCGCCGGTCTTCGGACAGTGGGATCGCTTCCGGCTCGAGCAGGTGGTGGTCAACCTGCTCACCAACGCCCTCAAGTACGGGGCGGGCAAGCCGGTGGACCTCCGCGTGCACGCCGAGGGCTCACAGGCCGTGCTGGTGGTGCGGGACCACGGCATCGGCATCCGCGAGGAGGATCAAAAGCGCATCTTCGGGCGCTTCGAGCGCGCGGTGCCCACCCGGCACTTCGGAGGCGTGGGCCTGGGCCTCTACATCAGCCGGCAGATCGTCAACGCGCACGCGGGCACCATCGAGCTGACGAGCCGTCCGGCAGAGGGCGCCACCTTCACCGTCCGCCTGCCGCGCGGCGAGGGCTGACAAGAGCGCGGAGCGTCTCGCGCACGCGCCAGAGCCGCTCGGGATCCAACCCCCGCCGGGCGGCCCAGTCCCGGGCCCGGCTAGATGCAGCACATGACGGGCACGGGGTAGCTCCACACCCTGAAGCGGAGATCCCCCAGCGGGTCCGAGCCGGAGCTGGGCATGCACTGGTTCAGGATCGTGTTCTTGTCGGCGACCTGCGTGACGGTCCCCGCGGGGCACGCTCCGGCGGACGCCGCATCCTGCGTCACGATCTGGACGATCTGGCTGTAGTTCGCCGTGATCCACGCATCGGTGAAGGATCTCGCCGCGGCACAGTCCGCGAACTGATTCGTGTGGGTCGACGCCGGCAGCCCGGGCATCGAGATCTGTCCCAGGTAGGTGGGAGACGTGTAATTGCTGACCACGATCCCCGCGTGCCGCCAGGTCGCCATCGTACACGGCGGAGGCGGAGGCGGCCGCTGGCTGCATCCTCCCTCGATCTTCATCATCACCCCCGTGATGTTCGGCTGACCGTTGATGGACCCGGTCACGTGGTTGGTGCACGAGACCACCAGCGAGTTCGGCGTCAGGATGTAGGGATCGGGGCAATCACAGAAATACGGATCGTACCCATTGCCGACGTTGGCGTTGTATTGCCCCGTCAGCGGATTGTACTGGATGCCAAAGGTCCCGTAATCCGTCCGGATCTGCGACAGCAGGTTCGTCACGGCCGAGGCGCTGCAGCTCGTGACGCCGGTCAAGTCGTAGCTCTTGCCACAGAACGACAGCTGCCGGTTCGAATCGGAATTCAGCTTGGTGATTTGATTGATGAAGGCATGGGCCCCCGCGGGCAGGACCAACATCATCAGCATGACGATCTTTTTCATGTGTCTCCCGTGTAGCGCCACTGTTGACTGAAATCCGGATGAGCGCGCCCTCCTGGACCCTCACAGGAAGCCATCGAGCCAGGTGAGCTGCGCGTCGAGGGTCTCGGAGATCACGCGCGGTTGATCCGACGTGCTGGGCTCGGTGTAGGGGTTGCCGATCTCCTTGTGCTGCCAGCGCACCCAGGTCTGCTTGTACCAACCCCAGTCGAGGTCGCTGCCCGTCGACGGGGGCGAGCTGCCCGAGTACGCCGAGAAGGCGCGGATCCCCGAGGCCGGAGCCACCTCCTCCCCACCCGCGATGTGGTAGATGCGCAGCCGCCCCTTCCGGGGGAACTGCGCGGAGAGATCCGTGGCCCAGCCGCCGTAGAACGTGCCCCAGGGGCGGACGGGGTTGTTGATCTTCTCCCCGAACGTGCCCAGCTCGCCCTGGCTGTACTTGCACACCCCGTCGAACGACGACACGTAGAGATCGATGCCGTCGTAGGCCGGGTTGGCGCGCAGCGCCTGGGCCATGCGCATCACCAGGCAGCCTCCGCGCGAGCTGCCCGCCAGGTAGATGGACCGCGTCTCGGGGCGCACCTGCGCCTGGAGCCAGCCCACGAAGCCATTCACGAGCTGTTGCTTCTTCCCGCTGTCGAACAGGTGATCGAAGTTGTTGTCGTTGACCACGGCCAGGTAGGTGGAGCCCGTGGGGAACCAGCCCAGGGTGCGCAGCTTCATCGCCAGCGAGCGGCCATCCAGCGTCACGTTCGGACAGGAGACGGCATCACAGGTGGCGTCCCAGCTCGCCCCCTGCCCCGTCACCCCGCTGTTGTGCCCGCTGCTGGAGATCTTCTGGCCGGCCGACATCACGACGAGCGCCTCGCGCGTGAGGGGCGCATCCACCTCGGCGATCCGGATGTTGTGGAGATCTCCATCCGGTGCACCGGCCGCGCGGAACTGCTCGAAGCCCGGCGCGGCCTGGTAGTTGCCCGAGCCATCCTTGGAGACCACCCGCTTGGACACCACGGTCCGGCTACTCCCATTGGGGTAGCTCAGGGCGGAGGTGCGCGTGCCCTGCTGCTCCCCGGGGGCTTCCGGGGACTCGGGCTCCGGTTGACCACAGCCCGGCCCCAGGGCCAGCACCACCGCCGAGAGAAACCCTATCGAGCTCCGTTCGAAGCGCATGTCTTCCTCCGTTACGGGAGCGGGGTGAGGATGGGCGAGCAGAACTCGTTGAGCGGCTGCGTGGTGCCCGCCGGATTCAACAGATCCAGGAACGAGTCGCTGTCGGCGAGGGACAGGTCGGTGAGGACGTCGGCGGCGCGATCGTAGAAGCGGGACACGAGCATCTCGTCCTTCGTGAGGTTGTTGGGGTAGCCGGCGGTGGAGTTGGCCAGGAAGACCTTCAGCACCTGGGCGAAGGTGAGCGACGGCGGGTTGCAGCTGTAGAGGATGGGAGACGGATCCCTCGGGACGATATAGGTGGGGGTGGAAGCCGTGCCGCCCGTCCAGGCCGTCTTGAAGGTGTAGTCGTCCAGGTTGGCCGTGGTCATGATGTGGAAGGCCGACCACCAGCCCATGTCGTGGCGCTGCACCAGGCTGAGGCTCGTCAGCGGCGTGCCACCGATGCCGCGGGTCAGCCGCTCGCGGTTGTAGGGCAGCCGCGGCGTCTCGCCGAAGATGATCTGCTGGAGCTTGTCGCTGCCGTACTCGGCGAAGCCCTCGTGGAATGCCACCCAGGGCTCGTCCACCAGGCCGTGCGTGCTGCCGTTCTCCATCAGCTCCCAGGCCAGGCCCAGCTCGCCACTCACGTGCTGGTAGGCCCAGACGTGCATCAGCTCGTGATAGAGCGTGCTGATGTTGAAGTGGCTCTCGAAGATGTAGATGACCTGCGTGGCCGGGTTGGCGTAGCTGGCCTCGACGGTGTCGGAGACCACGTCGCTGTTGTGCGGGAACTTGACGCGGATCTGCGAGGTGAAGGCGCGATCCGGGCCGTAGCCGTTGATCTTCTCGATGGCCTTCTGGTACGCGACCCAGATGTCGGCGTGATCACGCGCCTCCTGGAGGTTCAGGTCGCGCGCGCCGGTGGGCGAGAAGGTCCTCGTCCCCACGTCCAGCGTGCCGGGGCCGTGATCCACCGTCTCGTCCTCGAAGATGAGGTACCACTTCACCTTGGTGGTGGAGGACGTGGACGTCTCGTGCCGCACCTCCAGGTCGTCGCTCTGGAACTTCACCTCGATCTTGTAGCGGTGGTCGTAGCAGGCCTTGGTCTGCGTCAACGAGAACTCCCCCAGCGAGTTCGTCGTCACCTCGTCCCAGACCGCGTACCAGCCCCAGACGCCCAGCACCTTCGCCTTGCCGGAGATCTGCACCTTCACGCCCTTGAGCGGCGAGGTGCCATGGGCAGTGACGAGCTCCGGGAGCTGATGCTGCACGGCCAGCTTGCCCTTGACGGTGTACGTGCAATCGGCCATCGCGCTGTCCGCGGTGAGCAGCAGCGCCAACCCCATGAGCACGGCGTGAGGTGTCCTCGTGAAGCCCTTCATCCAGTTCATGTGTGTCTCTCCACGTCGGGAAGGCGCCGGTGGGGGCCGGTACCTGGAGGGAGGCGGGAAAGTGCCCTCTCGCGGTATGTTTCGAGTCCGACTGTATTGATAAACAGGAATTCCTGGCATACCATGTTCATGGGAGGACCATGTCGTCACCTCGGATGAGTCAGCGTTCCGTTCGCGTCCTCGTGGTGGAGGACGATCCACGCGTCCGGCGGGGGCTGCTGCAGGCGGTGCCGTGGGAGAGCGGGGGCATGTCGGTGGTGGGGGACTGCGAGAGCGTGGGGGAGGCCCTGGCGCTGGTGGAGCGGGGCCTGGAGTTCGAGGTGGGGCTCATCGATCTGGGGCTGCCGGACCGGCCGGGGACGGAGCTGATGGCGGCGCTGAGCCGGCTGCTGCCGGAGGCGTGCCTGCTGGCGCTGACCAGCTTCGATGACGCGGACAGCATCTTCGGGGCGTTGAAGGCGGGAGCGCGGGGCTACCTCCTCAAGGACATGCCGCCCGAGCGGCTGGCGCGGGCGGTGCGGGAGGCGGCCGAGGGGGGCGCGCCGATGACGCCCGCGGTGGCGCGCAAGGTGGTGGAGAGCTTCTCCCGGCCGCCGCCCGGCGCGGGGTGCGAGGAGCTCACCCCCCGGGAGCGCGAGGTGTTGCAGCTCCTCACCCAGGGGCTGGCGTATGCCGGGGTGGCCGAGCGGCTGGGAATGGGGCTGGGCACGGTGCAGACGTACGTGAAGAGCCTCTACCGCAAGCTGCAGGTGCGCTCGAAGGCCGAGGCCACCGCCGTCGCACTGCGCCGGGGGCTGGTATCCCCGAGGTGACGCCCCCCGTGCCAGGGATGGATCCGCCGATGCACGCGGCCATGCGCTCGCCGCTGCTGGCCTCGGGGCTGCTGCTGCTGGCCGGACTGGTCGCGGCGTCTCCACTCGTGCCCGGCCTGGGGCCGCTGCTGGGCGTGCGGCTGGGAGACACGGGGCCGGTGATGCTGCTCTTCATGACGGTGTCGCTGGGGGCGACGCTCGCCTTCCACGGGGCGGGCCGCCACGCGTGGACCTACCGCCTCCTCAACTGGCTGGAGACGGCCGTGTGGGTGGGCGGTGAGCTGTACCTGGTGTGGGCCTCGGGCAACGCGAGCAGTCCCTTCTGGGTGCTGTACTTCGCGCTCGTCTTCCACACGGCCGGCACCGGAAGCGCGCGCCTGTACAACACCGTGCTGCTGGCCGGAGGCCCCACGGTGCTGGGTGCCGCCTTCTGGGTGGCGCGCAAGGACGCGGGAGCGGCGGCCGTGTGCGTGGGGACGGGCGCGATGGGGGGCCTGGTGTACGTGACGCTCAGCCGGGCGGCGGCGCAGCTGCGCGACATGGTGGCGGAACGGGAGCGGCTGCAGGCGCGGGTGGCCGAGCTGCTGGTGCACGAGGAGCGGGCACGCATCGCCCGGGATCTGCACGACGGGGTGGGCAGCGAGTTGAGCGCGCTGCTGTGGAGCGTGCGCACGCTGGAAGCCCGGCTGGGCGAAGGAGGCCGCGCCGAGGAGCTCTCCGGCTTCGCCGAGCGCATCCGCCAGGGCACGGACGAGCTGCGCAGCGTGGTGTGGGCCTTGCGCGCGGAGAGTCAGGACTGGGAGTCCCTGGTGGCGCACCTGCGGGGGCGCTGCCTGGAGCTGTGCGGCGAGCAGGTGGTGCTGCGCTTCTTCGATGAGGGGGCACCCGCTGGCACGGTGCTGCCGGGAGAGGCGCGGCTGCAGGTGGTGCGCATCGTCCAGGAGGCGGTGCGCAATGCCGTGCGCCATGCGCATCCGCGCACGGTGACGGTGCGCCTGAGCGGGCACGAGGAGCTCCGCGTGGTGGTGGAGGACGACGGGTGCGGACTGCCGGAAGGCGCCCTCGAGCGCAGCAGTGGGGGCCTGCGCAACCTGCGCCACCGTGCCATGGCGCTCGGGGGGACGCTGCGCTTCAGCACCTCGCCCCAGGGGACACGCATGGAGGCGATCCTCCCCGGAGCGCGGCGTCCGTGACGCTCAGCGCCCCTGAAAGACGGGAGCCCTGCGCGCCGCCGCGGCCGCGAGCCCCTCGCCCAGGTCCTCGCTCCCGTAGCTCTCCGCCTGGAAACGCGCCTCTTCCTCCAGGGCCCGCTGGAGCGCGGCCCGGTCCGGGGCCAGCCTGCGCTTGAGCGCGCGGGTGGCCAGCGGCGCATTCGCTGCCACCTGCGCCGCGAGCTTCCGGGCGCGCGCGAGCACCTCGGCTTCTGGCGCCGCCTCGAGCGCCAGCCCGAGCCGCACCGCCTCACGCCCATCGAAGCGGCGGCCCGTCAGCAGCAGCTCCGCGCCCCGCTGCGCGCCCGCCCTCCACGGCACGAAGTACGTCGCCCCCATGCCCGGGTGCAGGCCCAGCTGGACGAAGTTGAGCGCCAGCTTCGCGTCCTCCGCCACGACACACAGGTCGCACGCGAGCGCCACGCACAGCCCGGCACCAATCGCCGCGCCCTCCACCGCGGCCACCGTGGGCACCGGCAGGTCCAGCACGCTGAGGTAGCGCGCGTAGAAGTCGAGCATGAAGGTGCGCGACTCCTCCGAGGACACCCGGCGCAGCCGCTCGAGCATCTGGAGATCTCCCCCCGCGGAGAACGCTCCGCCGGCCCCCGCGAGGACGACGGCCCTCACGTCGGAGCGTTGCTGGAGCTCGGCCACCCGGCCCCGCAGCGCCTCCCCGAGCTCGGGGGTCATCGCGTTGCGGCGGGCGGCATCATTCAGCGTGAGGGTGGCGACGGCACCCTCCACCTCGAGCAGGACGGCTGTGGACGGAGTGGACATGGCGCTCCTTTTATCAGGCCCGGCCCGAGGCCCCAGCACGCCTTGGATTTGATGGTATTTTCAAACCCATGCCCCTCGCCCCCCTCCGAATCCGCCCCTTCCTGCTGTCCACGCTGCTGCTCGGCGCCTGCGGTGCCCCCCTGGAGTCAACGTCCCTTCCCCCTGAAGGGACACCGGGCGAGGTGGAGTCCGCGATGTGCGCGGGCCTGAGCGTCACCTCGCTCACCCTGGCGGGGGCCAGCTCCTACGGGGGCGAGCTGGGCGCCGCGGGCAACTGGGCGGTGTCCACCTTCGCCAATGGTGTCCGCCTGGAGTACTACGTGGACGGCCAACGGCAGGCCTGGTCCGAGATGGCCTCCCCCACGGGCACCTGGAATCACAGCAGCTCCGGCATCGCCTGCGGCACGCATACCCTCGAGGTGCGCGCCTGGCCCATGGTCATCGACAGCAATGGCAATCGCACCACGTGCACGGCGCAAGGCCCGCGCGTCGTCTCGAGCACCTTCTCCCAGGCCTGCCCTTCCGCCTCCGTCCAGTGCCAGCGCAATAACATGCAGCAGGTCACCTGCACGGGCTCCGCCTGGGGAGGAACCGGCTCCCACACCCCTGTCTGGCAGCAGGTGAACCGGTTCAATCACATCCCCGAGCCGTACGTGAGCATGCCCTGGTACGAGGGCTCCTGGAGCCATGTCTTCTATTGCGAGGCGCCCCTCTACGCCTCCCTGGAAGACGCCCAGGTGCAGATCCAATTCAAGGTGCGCGACAGCACGGGGATGGAATCCACGGAGCTCAGCAACTTCTTCTACTGCAAGGAGTACTCGGTCGAGCAGCCCTATTGAGCTGAGGCCACCTGCACGGGCAGGGAGCGGCTGGTGGTGCTCCCATCCCCGAGCTGTCCGGAGCTGTTGAGGCCCCAGGCCCACACGGTGCCATCCTGCTTCAGCGCCAGCGAATGGGAGCCACCTCCGTCGAGGGCGAACACGCCACCGAGGCCCGTCACCTGCACGGGCAGGGAGCGGTTGAGGGTGCTCCCATCTCCGAGCCGGCCAGAGCCATTGGCGCCACAAGCCCAGGCGGTGCCATCGAACCGCACCGCCGTCGTGTGGTAGTTGCCACCTTCAATGGAGATGATGCTGCCAGGGCCCCGCATCTGCACGGGCAGGGAGCGGCTGGTGGTGGTCCCATCCCCGAGCTCGCCATCGTTGTTGAAGCCCCAGGCCCACACGGTGCCATCCTGCTTCAGTGCCACCGTGTGGTAGTTGCCCGAGGAGATGGCGCGCACGCCGCCGAGGCCCGGCACCTGCACGGGCAGGGAGCGGCTGGTGGTGGTCCCATCCCCGAGCTGGCCGTAGATGTTGTAGCCCCAGGCCCACACGGTGCCATCCTGCCTCAGCGCCACCGTCTGGAAGATGCCCGCGGCAATGGCGATGACGTTGCCCAGGCCCGCCACCTGCCCCGGCGTGCTGCGCTGGGCATTCGTTCCGTTGCCGAGCTGGCCGGAGCCGTTGTGGCCCCAGGCCCACACGGTGCCGTCCTGTTTCAGCGCCACCGTGTGGCTCTCGCCCGCGGCGACGGCGATGACGTTGCCCAGGCCCCCCACCTGCACCGGCGTGGCACGGTTGAGGGTCGTTCCATCCCCGAGCTGGCCGGAGCCATTGTTGCCCCACGTCCACACGGTGCCGTCCTGCTTCAGCGCCACCGTGTGACTCGCGCCCGCGGCGACGGCGAGCACATTGTCCAGGCCCCCCACCTGCCCTGGCGTGGCGCGGCTGGTGAGCGTCCCATTGCCGAGCTGGCCGGAGCCATTGCCTCCCCACGTCCACACGGTGCCATCCTGCTTCAACACCACCGAGTGGGCATCACCCGCGGCGCTCTCGGAGAGGGAGCTGAACACCGCCTGCACGGGCGCGTTGCGCGAGGAGAACGTCCCGTCCCGGAGCTGGCCGTAGTCATTGCCGCCCCAACTCCAGAAGGTGCCGTCCTGCTTCATCGCCAGCGTATGAAGGCCACCCGCACTGATGTAGGCGACGCTGGCCAGGCCCGTCACCTGCACCGGCGTGGAGCGTTGGAGGGTGGTTCCATCCCCGAGCTGGCCGGAGCCATTGTGGCCCCAGCTCCACACGGAGCCATCCTGCTTCAGCGCCACCGAGTGGAGCGCCCCCGCGCCGATGGCGACGACGTTGCCCAGCCCCGCCACCTGCACCGGCGTGGAGCGGCTGAGGGTGGTTCCATCTCCGAGCTGGCCGGAGGCGTTGGAGCCCCAGGCCCACACGGTCCCGTCCTGCTTCATCGCCAGGGCGTGGGTCCCGTCCGCGGAGATGTCGGACACATTGGCGAGACCCGCCACCTTGACCGGCGTGGAGCGGTTGAGGGTGGTTCCATCCCCGAGCTGGCCGGAGCTGTTGTAGCCCCAGGCCCACACGGTGCCATCCCGCTTCAAGGCCAACGAGAAATGCTCGCCCGCGGCAATGGCGAGCACCTCGGACAAGCCCGTCACCTGCACCGGCGCCGTGCGCAGCTGGGTCGTCCCGTCCCCGAGCTGGCCAGGGCCGTTATGGCCCCAGCTCCACACGGTGCCATCCTGCTTCAGCGCCAGCGTGTGATAGCCCCCCGCGGCGATGGCGAAGACACCGCCAAGGCCCGGCACCTGCACGGGCAGCAGACGCGAGGCGGTGTTCCCATTCCCGAGCTGTCCGACGGCGTTGGAGCCCCAGGTCCACACGGTGCCGTCCTGCTTCAGCGCCGCCATGTGATTGCTGCCCGCGGAGAGCGCGACCACACCGCTGAGCCCTACCACCCGCACGGGCGCGGAGCGCGGCGCGCCCATCGTCCCATCTCCCACCTGACCGTAGTAATTGTCTCCCCAGGCCCACACGGTGCCGTTCTCCCGGAGCCTCGCCGAGTTCATCTCGCTGGCGGACAGCGGGCAGGTCTCGGCGACGGACTGGGTCAGCACCCTGACGCTCTCCCAGCAGGTGGTCCGATTGCCATTGCTGTCCACCACCATCGGGTAGACCTTCATCTCGAAGGTGTGCAGGCCACAGGTCATCCCCCGGCCACTGAAGTACCAGGAGCCGGAAATGCCGGTGCGATCCTCGGAGCTGCGAAGGCGGCCATCGACGTAGTACTCCAACCGCGCCGCGTTGGCGGAGGTGGACACGGCGAACTCGCCACTGCCGGCCAGCTCGCGTTGGTAGGAGCTGAGGCCCGTCAGGGTGAGGGTCGTGACGTCCACGCTGGCGCACAGCCTCGCTTCCTGGCGGCCCAACGGCTCCTCGGGTGCCGCCGGCTCGGCCTCGGGGGGAGCACCACAAGCCACCAGCAGCATTCCGCCCCACAGCGCCCCCACGGAAGAACGCATCAGCACCTTCAAGCTCAAAGGACACCTCCAGAACACAGAATCACCAGAATCCAGGCTATCCTCATTAAATCAAGAAAATCCAGAAATACAACAACTGAGAGTGAAAATCCTGAAAATCTGTTATGGCGGGCTTTCAAACCAAGGAACCCCGCATGAGCCCTCCCCTCCCCTGGCCCTGTTCTCGTTCGCTGTCACGCCTCCTCGTCCCCCTGCTGGGACTCGCGCTGTCCGCGACGGAGGCGGCCGCGGCGACGCGACCCTCGCTGGTGAATACACGCATCTCCACGCCCTTTGGCTCCAACGGCCACACCTCGAGCCTCGATGGGCGGATCTTCATCGGCAACGTGGGAGAGGATCAGGCGACGACGACCACGACCTGGAGGGCCCGCGTGTTCCGGCCCGAGGCGGTGACGTACGACGCCGAGGGCAAGCCGGGCTTCACGAGCGCCTTCTCTCCCGGAAAGACCATCCAGGTGCGGAACGGGGAGAACGCGCTGGCCTTCTGCTTCCTCAACCCGGCGCAGCCCTACACGCTCAGCAGCGGCGTCGCCGTCTACCAGCCCTACATCTTCGACTCGATGATGTTCAACGGCCCGAACCGCTTCCGCCGCCGCACCGCGGATGTCCGGGTCAGCCAGCCCTTCACGGTCCAGGCGGAGATCGCCTCCTTCTCCACGGGGCCGTTGGAGGAGCTGAAGACCGTCTCGGGCGCCCCCATCATGGGCATCGAGCCGACGATGACCTCCGACGGGCGGCTGCTCCTCTTCCAGGGCGGTCCCCTCAACAACGGCTCCATCGACTACCTGATGTACAGCTACAACCCCACCCCCTGCGCCGCCACGGGTTGGAGTGAGCCCCGGCCCCTGTCCATGATGTTCAACGACCCCAACCCGGGTCTCAAGCGCTACCCCATGGCCTGGCAGCGGATGAAGGCGGCCACCGGCGAGGACTTCGGTGACACCGTGGCGGGCGGCAATCTGATTCGCGCCGCCTATCCCTGGGTGGACCACGAGGGCCGCAACGTCCTCTATGCCGCCGTCGGGTTCACCGGGGCCGCGGGCGGACGCCGTGAGGCCATCAGCCTGATTGGCGCGGACACGGGGTGGATCGCCCATCACATCGACGGGAGCCTCAACACCGACCGGCAGGACATCGCGCACCTCTTCTACTCGGGCCCCATGTGGAACTTCGAGCAGGAGCGCGCCCCCTCCCAGAACTTCCCGCCGGGCTCGAGCAACGAGACCCGCTTCCTCCCCGTCACCAAGACGCACGACGTGCTCTCGCTCTTCGGCAGCAACACGGCGGACTACAACGAGGTGGACCTGGGAGAGCTGCTCAATCCCTTCCAGCTGCTCTTCCTGCCCATGAACGAGATGGTCACCCGGACGGGAACGTATGATCTGACGCGCACGCCCGACAGCGCGGGCCGCTTCTACACGGGCACGCTCGTGGGCACGGCGCAGATCTCCGCGAAGAACGACGTGACGCAGCCGCCCTCGGGCTCCTTGTGGGAGCCGCACGGCAAGGGCAAGGCGCTCGTCCTCCCCGGCGGCGGCGCCGCCACCGTGAACCTGACCGACGCCACCAACACCATTCCAGGTGTCGGGGCCACCGTGCGGGGCTTCACCGTGCAGCTCGCCATCCGCCCGGACGCCGCCATCAACCAGGGCTGCACCGGCAATCCCTACCGCTACCTGCTGGCGAAGTCCGGGGGCCTGGATCTCATCTACGAGGCGAACGGCGCGGTGCACATGTCGTTCGTGATCAACGGACAGCGGGTCCGCCTGGGATTCAGTCAGCCGCTGCCCAAGGGCGTCTGGACGCACCTGGCCTACACCTGGGATGGAGTCACGGGACAGTTCGGCGAGTACATCAACGGCCAGGCCACGGGACGCGCGCTGCCCAACGCCCCCGGCTCGCTCCGGTTGGGCACGGGGACGCTCTTCGTGGGCGCGGGTCCGAACCTCGACACCCAGAGCTGCCCGGCCAACGGGGAGGGCTCGTTCAAGGGCTTCATCGACGAGGTGCGCCTCTTCACGAATGCCCGCTCCAACCGCAGCATCTGCCTGACGACGCACGGAGCGGACTGCAAGGAGGCCGCCATCCAGGAAGAGCCCACCGGGGGCCAGTTCGTCATGAGTCAGCAGCACCCGTCCTGCAACAGCCTGTCCGCGCTGGGTTCGCAGGCGTGCGCCGTGGCCATGCACCGCGTCTGCGCCCAGCGCGGGGCGGATGACGCGCTGAGCAGCGCCACCAACTTCTACGAGACCCTCCAGCAGGTCATCGGCAACCGCCCGCCCATCTCCCTGCTGGGCGTTCCCGCCTCCGCCACCACCACGGAGGCCGGCGTGGCGTGTGCGCCCATCCAGCACCAGAGCCTGGGGGTGACCTTCGAGGAGTTGGCGCGCCGTCACCCGGGCTGCACCGACGAGCGGTTCTCCATGTCCACTGACTGCACCGCCGCCACGCACCGGTGGTGCCAGGGCCTGGGGTGGACGACTGGAATGCTCTTCGAGATGACCTCCCGGCCGTGGGTGGGCTGCTTCAACTCGGGGCTCATCCAGGATGTGGCCCGGTCGCAGATCGGGTCCGTCACCAACGCGGGCAACCTCACCTCCGGGGAATCGCGGCTGGAGGTCAGCAGGTGGTGCCAGGCGCGGGGCTACGGGGCGGGAGTCATCCAGGAGGTGCCCAGCGCCACCACCGTCCATGTCCACTGCTTCCAGCCCGCGGTGACGCGGAGCTGGAAGTTCGTTCCCTGATCGCTGGATTGACCGGGGAAGGGTGGCCTCTCCCACAGCCGTCTGAAAAACGGCCTTGTGAGAGGCCGTGCGATCTGAGCGATCCTGCGCCCATGCTCAAGCTGCACTACCTGGTCAACTCCCGCGCGCAGCGCATCCTCTGGCTCCTGGAGGAGCTGGGACTCGACTACGAGATCGTCATCTACCCGCGCGACCCGAAGACGGGCTTCGCGCCTCCCGAGCTCAAGGCGATCCATCCGCTCGGCAAGTCCCCGCTGCTGGAGGACAACGGACGGGTCCTCGCCGAGTCCGGTGCCATCATCGACTCCGTGGTGCGCCACCATGGAAAGGGACGGCTGGCGCCCGCACCGGACTCGGCCGAGTACGACACCTACGTGCACTGGCTGCACTACGCCGAGGGCTCGGCCATGCTGCCGTTCATCATGGGAATCTACATGGGACGCCTGGGCGAGGCGGCCGCGCCCCTCATGCCGCGCATCTCCAGCGAGATGAAGAACCACCTGGGCTACATCTCCGGAACGCTGGAGAAGGGGAACTACCTGCTGGGCGACACCTTCAGCGCCGCCGACATCCAGATGAGCTTCGTGCTGGAAGCGGCACGGCCGTCGGGGCTCCTGGAGTCCTTCGCCCCCCTGGGCCCCTACCTGGAGCGGCTGTACGCCCGTCCCGCCTATCAGCGCGCCGTTCAGCGCGGGGGACCCATCCAGGTGGGCCGCCCAGCCAACCGCTAGCCTCGGCGGCCTGGCGTGCCGGTGAATGGGGGCGCGACACGGGCCACGAAGCTGTACGTGAGCTCTCCGTGGTGCAGCACTCCGGAGCCCCCGGTCACCCGGCGGACCTCGAGCTCAAGGAGCCGGAGCGCCCCTGAGCTGCCCGGTCTTGGCGAGCAGGCGTTCGAGGTCGGCGCGAAGAGGCTCGGCCTGGCTCGCCCCCGCGGCGACCGCCTCGGCGAGCGTCGAGATCGCCTCCTTGAGGTTCCGTTGGCCGGCCAGGCGGGCGCCGCGGACATGCTCCGCCTCTCCGGGCCGATCCACGCCCCGGACGGGTATCTCCGATTGCCCCACCGAGCGGATCGCTTGCAACAGCTCTCGCTGCTGGGACGGGGGAAAGACATTGCCGCGAGGCGTGGAGTACTCGAGGTAGAGGTTGTCGTCCGTCGAGACGAACCCCGAGGGCCGCCCCGAGTCCGTGGCCATGTACCGCTGGATGTACGCCTCGACGCCCTGCTCGTTGAGCAGGGTCTCGCCGGCGAGCATCAGGAAGTCACCGGCCGGGACATTGTTCGCGGCGAAGGTCCCTCGCAGCTTGTCCGAGAGCTCGCGAACGTGCGTGTAATCCATCACGAGTGGCTCGCGCGAGGCGATGATCTGTCCTTGCCGCCCGCCATAGAAGAGCGCGACGTGCGGCAGCTCCTGACGGACGGTGTGGAGGATGATCGCCAGGTCCCGGGGCGTGAGGTGGTGCAGCTGCACCCACTGCTGCAACACCCCCTTGGGCCGCAGATGGTTCTTCACCAACGCATAGAACTCGCGGTTGTAGAGATCCGCTTCTCCGGCGATCCAGATGCTGGTGACCTCGATGGTGATCAGGTCATACACATGCGGGCTCAGCATCAGCATGTTCCGTCCGTCGGCGTAATGGACCTGCACGCGCGGCGAATCGAGAGCGCCCTTGTTCACCTCCCGGAAGTGCTCACGTGAGGCGCGCAGGATATCCGGAGACAGCTCGGCGGCATCGATGTGCTCGAAGGGCGATGCGGCCAGCACGGCGACCGAGGTGCCGGTGCCCACGCCAATGAGCAGGGCCCGCTCGAAGCTGTCCTGGAACAACAACGGAATCTGCGAGAAGCGGACCTGCGCCACGAGCTCGCCGCCGTTGTTTCCCTGGAACTTGCCGTTGCTGAGGAGCACCTTGCGCGGGGGCGCGTCGCTGTATTGCACCACCGTCGTCATGCCGGATTGAACACTCTCGGCGGAGTACAGCAGCTTCCCCCCCTGGAAGTACTGCGAGAGGAAGTAGACGTTTTCTCCGGACGTGAGCCGCAACATGTCCCAGCCGGGAAGCGCGAACCCAGCCACCATCACCCCCACCGCCGCGGCGGCGAGTCTCGGACGGCCACGAAAGCAGAACAACGCGATGACACAACCCGCGGAGACCAGGACGAGCAGCGTGCCCCTGCTGCCAAGGAGCGGCAGCATGCCGAACCCGGTCACCAACGAGCCGAGAACGGCGCCCGAGGTGTTGAGCGCCGTCATCCCACCCACCGCATGCCCGAGCTCTCGATTGGCGGCGGCGACGCGCAAGAGCAGGGGAAAGAAGACGCCCAACAACAGCGCCGGAGGGAGCAGGACGGCGGCGGCGGCCACGAACCGCACCAATTCGCGGCCCTCGAAGGTCGTCACGTGGGGGCCCACCGCCGAGAAGACCCCTGGAATCTCGTCCCACAGCGGCAGCGTCACCAGGACGGCCACCGACACCGAGAGCTGCACGTAACCGATGTGGCGCCACTCGACGGATGGCAGCTTCAACCGGGAGATGATCGCCGACCCCAGCATCAGCCCGAGCAGGAACAGGGACAGCATCATGCCGAAGGCGTAGGCGCTGCTTCCGATGACCAGGCCGTTGAGCTGCGTCCAGACGACCTCATACGCGAACACCGAGAACCCCGACCACGCCGCCGCCGCCAGGAGCACCCGGTTCGCGAGAGGCGGTGCCGAGGCGTCCTGCGCTGGAAGCGGCGCGCCGGGTTCGTCGCGCAGGACCAGGGCGATGGCTCCCGCGATGGCACTGAAGGCGGCGCCGAGCCACAGCGTCTTCGACAGGCCGAGGTTCGGCAGCAGGAGATACGTCGCCGACAGCGAGCCGAGGAACGCGCCCAGGAGGTTGAGGGTGTAGAGCGTCGTCGTCGCCCGGGCCACCTCGGCCGCGCCGACGAGCTTCGAGACCGCGCGTGCCATCGCGGGAAGCGTGCCACCCATCAGGAGCGTGGGGGGCAATGCGAACAGCAACGCCAGCAGCAGGCGGAGCACGATCAGCCGGGTCGCTTGAGGGTCCACGCCGCTGGCCAGCCGCACGAACACGCCGGAGACCGCCGCCGTCAGCGTGGGCGTGAGCAGCGCGTACACGGCGATGCCCAGCTCGAGCGCACCATACAGGCGCAGCGGACGGGCCACCCGGTCCGCGAGCGCACCGAACAACCGCGCCCCCAGGGCGATGCCACCCATGTACGCGGCGAGCACCGTGGCGGACGCGAACGCGGTCACGCCGAAGACACGGGAGAACTCGCGCTGGAGCGCGACCTCGTAGATGAGTCCGGCGATGCCCGAAAAGGTGTAGAGCGTGAGCAACTGCAAGCGCGAGGTCGCCTTCATTGGGCCGCGACTGTAGCGTGCGTCATGAGGCGAACCAACCTTCAGCGATCCATGTGTCCCGCGAGGCCGGCGGCCAGTGCGTCGAAGACGACTCGGCATTCTCTTGAGCATGCTCCGGATCGCCGGTGTCCCCCGGTCGAAGCCGATCACGCTGTGTGTGGCGAGGTCCTCGAGGCGCTTCGGTGTGCCCCGTCGCGCGAGGTAGCGCCGATGGGCGTGCATCCCGAGCGTGAGGGTGCCGAGGCGCTTCACGACCAGGGCCTCCTGGCTCCGGACCACGCTGGTGGGCCTCGGCTGCCTGACGGCCAGTCCCGCGCCCCTGGCCGTCATGGCCTGAGGTTCCCTCTCCCTCGGAAGAGGAAACCCGCGCCCCGGGGTCACTTCGAGTAACGTGGGGAGCTCCCAACTCGAGGAGACGATTCACATGCGCATGACCCGCAACATTGGCCTGATGACCCTCGCTCTGGCGCTCGGCACCGCGAACGCGGCCCAGGCCCAGGGCAAGGCCGAAGCCCCCGCCCACGCCCAGGGCAAGGCCGAAGCCCCCGCCCACGGCCAGGGCAAGGCCGAGGAGAAGAAGGCCGAGGCCCCGGCGGGCGACAAGGCCCAGGGCGAGGAGATGAAGGCCGCGGCGATGTCGAAGAAGGAGGCGAAGAAGGCCGCCCAGCAGGCGAAGAGCGCCGCCCAGGCCGCCGAGCGCGCCGCGAAGAAGGCCGAGGCCGACGCGGCGAAGGCGGCGAAGTTGGCCGAGTCCGCGAAGAAGAAGGCCGACGACGCCGAGGCCAAGGCCGCCGAGTCCGAGGCCAGCGCCGCGAAGCTGTCCACCGACGCCAGCACCGAGACCGACGCGGCCAAGAAGAAGAAGGCCGAGTCCGCCGCCAAGGCCGCCCTGAAGAAGGCCGAGGCCGCGAGAAAGGCCGCCGACAAGGCCAAGGCCGACCATGACAAGCAGCAGGCGGCGCTCGCCAAGGCCGAGGAAGCCAAGGCCGCTGGGATGAAGAAGGCCGAGGAGGCCAAGGCCCTCGCCGAGCAGGCCGCCGCCGACGAGGCCAAGGCGCAGTAACGCCCTGCCCGCTCCGCCCGGCACGAGCGAAGAGCCGCACCCGCTCGTGCCGAGGCGGAAGGGAACTCCCCGCGAAGTCGTGGCCCCCGCGCCGATGATGAGTCTCGACGCCGTGCCTCGTCACACGCTATTCTCAGAATCCACGGAAGTCAGCTCTGGTGGGTCCAGAGGGAGAATGTGACATGTGCCGGATGCTCTGTGGAAACGACGCGAACCATGACGGTCAGCCCGAGCAGGAGGGCTCCTCCCGTCGCGAGTTTCTCACCCGGGGGGCTTCCGCCCTCGGGGCCGCGGTGGCCGCTTCGGCTCCCCTCCCGGCCCTGGCGGCGCCCACGCAGGGTGACCTGTCACAGGACAGCGAGGCCAGGCTCCAGGACCTGCCCAGGGAGACCGGGGCCCCGCACCGGCGTTACCTGATCAAGGGTGGCGCGGTCCTCAGCATGGATCCCCAGGTGGGCAACTTCGCCCGGGGTGACGTGCTCATCGAGGGCAAGCGGATCGTCGCGGTGGGAGCCAACCTGCACGCTCCCGGTGCGGCCGTCATCAACGCCGCGGGCATGATCGTCATGCCCGGGTTCGTCGACACGCACCACCACCAGTACCAGACCGCGCTGCGGAGCTTCCTGCCGGACGGCCTGCTGTTCAACGATGGGCTGCCGCACGGCGAGAAGAACTACCTCGACTACATCTACTACAAGATCACCCCGGTCTTCAGGCCGGAGGACGCCTACCTCGCCGAGCTCGTCGCTTCGCTCAGCCAGCTGGACGCGGGGGTGACCACGGTCGTGGACACGTCGCAGGTGGGCCATACCCCGGCGCACACCGATGCCGTCATCCGGGGGCTCCAGGACGCGGGCCGCCGCGCGGTCTTCGTGTACTCACCCGGCGCGGGCCCCGGCAACATCTTCCCGAACGATCTCCAGCGGCTCCGCAACCAGTACTTCTCCTCGACCGATCAGCTCCTGACCCTGGCGATGGGCGGAGAGGTGTTCGACCCCGCCTTCCGGACCTACTGGGCCATCGGGCGCCAGAATGGCCTGCCCATCGTGACGCACCTCGTCGGCAGCATCGGCCAGGCCACGCTCGTGGAGCAGCTGGAGAGCGAGGGCCTGCTCGGGCCGGATCTCGTGTTCATCCACGCCAGCCGCATCTCCGAGGGCTCCTGGCAGGCGATCGCCCGGTCGGGTGCGAGCGTCTCCATCGCCGTCCCCATCGAGATGGCCATGCGGCACGGCATGCCGCCGCTCCAGTCCGCGCTCGATCATGGCGTGCAGCCCGCGCTCAGCACGGACGTCGAGTGCACGATGACCGCGGACTTCTTCACGCAGATGCGGACCGCCTTCACGCTCCAGCGGGCGCTCATCAACGAGCGCGCGCTGAACGGCGAGACGAACCTGCCCGAGCTCCTCACCTGCCGCGATGTCATCCGCTTCGCCACGGTCGAGGGAGCCCGGGTGGCCCGGCTCTCCCACAAGATCGGCTCGCTGACGCCGGGCAAGGAGGCGGACATCCTCCTGCTGCGCGCGGATGCCCTCAACGTGGCCCCGCTCAACAACGTGCCGGGGGCCGTCGTCACGTTGATGGACCGCGGCAACGTGGACACGGTCATCGTCGGGGGAAGGATCCGCAAGTGGCGAGGCGCCCTGCTCGATGTCAACCAGGCCCGCCTCCGCACCGCCCTCGAGGCGTCCAGGGACTACCTCCTCCAGGCGGCGGGCGTCCAGCGAGAGCTTTTCTGAGCGGGAGAAGGGAAGCCCGCGGGGGGGGACTTGCATGAGCACGACCCTGGCGGTGGACTCCCCCCATGTTGAAGCTTCCAGGCTACACGCTCCGCCGTCCGGTCCGCGCCACTGACGCCAACATGCTGTTCCAGGCGGTGCGCGAGGCGGATGGCGCACCGGTCATCATCAAGACACCGGCGGGCCCCTTCGTGGGCCCACGCGAGGACGAGCGGTATCGCCGGGAGCACAGCATCCTGCGGCGGCTCCAGGGCGTGCGCGGCGTCACCCGGCCCCATGCTTGCGAGCGGGTCAACGACCGCCCCGTCCTGATCCTCGAGGAGGTTCACGGGGTGGCCCTCTCCGAGGCCGTGGGCAGACCCTTCGAGCTCGGCCGATTCCTCGAGCTGGCCGTCTCCCTGACCTCGACGCTGGCGGAGATCCACCTCCGGGGCGTCATCCACAAGGACCTCAAGCCCTCCAACATCATCGTCACGCCCACGGGAGAGCCGCGCATCATCGACTTTGGCGCCGCCACCCTCCAGCGGACCGAGCACGTGGACGCGGCGCCGAGCCACCAGCTCGAGGGAACGCTGGCCTACATGTCCCCGGAGCAGACCGGGCGCATGAACCGCGCGGTGGACTACCGCACCGACTTCTACTCGCTGGGCGTGACGTTCTACGAGCTGCTCACGGGAGTCCGGCCCTTCCAGGGGCGTGACGCGCTCGAGTGGTTCCATGCGCACATGGCCCAGCTGCCGAGGCCGCCACACGAGCTCGTCGCCAGCGTCCCGCCCGTGCTGTCCGCGATCGTGATGAGGTGCCTGGCCAAGGTGGCCGAGGAGCGCTACCAGAGCGCCGAGGGGCTGAGGCACGATCTCGCGGAGTGCGTGGAGGGCCTGCGCCGGGGCGCCCTCGAGCTCTTCGTGCTGGGCAAGCGGGACATCCCCAGCCGCTTCCAGCTCCCGCAGCGGCTCTACGGGCGCGACGCCCACGTCGCCACCCTGCTCCAGGGCTTCGAGCGAATCGTGCGCGGAGGCAGGCCCGAGCTCATCCTGGTCCGCGGCTACTCCGGCATCGGCAAGTCGTCGGTGGTCCACGAGCTGCACAAGCCCGTGGTTCAGCGGCGAGGGTTCTTCCTGAGCGGCAAGTTCGATCAGCTCCAGCGGGATGTGCCCTACGCCACCCTCGCCCAGGCCATCCGCGGGCTGGTGCAGCACCTGCTGGTGGGCACCGACGAGGAGGTGGCCCGGTGGCGTGAGCGCCTGCACGAGGCCCTCCAGGGCAACGGCCAGGTCCTCGTGGAGCTGGTTCCGCAGCTCGCGCTCCTCCTGGGCCCGCAGCCCGCGGTGCCGGAGCTCCCGCCCGCCGAATCGCAGCACCGCTTCAAGCAGGTCTTCCTCCGGTTCCTCGGCGTCTTCGCCACCGCCGAGCACCCGCTCGTCATGTTCCTGGACGATCTGCAATGGGCGGACCTGGCCAGCCTCCGGCTCCTCCAATCCCTGCTCACCGAGGAGGACGCGCCCCCGGTGCTGTGGATCGGCGCCTACCGGGACAACGAGGTCAGCCCCTCCCACCCGTTGATGATGACGCTCGGGGAGGTGCGCAAGGCGAACGTCGCGGTGACGGACCTCCAGCTCGAGCCGCTCAGCCGGGAGCAGCTCCAGGAGCTCGTGGGCGATGCGCTCCCGGGCGCGGGGGCGGAGCTCATCGTGCCCCTCTCGTCGCAGGTGCACGAGAAGACGGGCGGCAACCCGTTCTTCCTCCTCCAGTTGATGCAGACATTGCACCACGATGGACTCCTCAGCCGCACGCCCGGAGGGGGATGGCGGTGGGATGCCGAGGGCGTCCGGTCCAGGGGGTACTCCGACAACATCGTCGACTTCATGGCTCGCAACCTGCACCAGCTTCCCGCGAGCACCCAGCACCTGCTGCCCCTGGCGGCGTGCGTGGGCAACAGCTTCCCGCTCGGGATGCTGGCCCTCGTCTCCGGCCTGGAGACGGGCGAGGTGGAGCGGGGCCTCGAGCCGGCGCTCCAGGAGGGCCTGGTGGTGCGCAGCGCCTCGGAGCAGTACCGGTTCCTGCATGACCGCATCCAGCAGGCGGCGCACGCCCTCATCCCCGAAGGCGAGCGCAAGGCGCACCACCTGCGCATCGGGCGCCTGCTGCTGGAGCACCTGTCTCCCGAGGAGGTGCGCGAGAAGCTCTTCGAGATCGTGAGCCAGCTCAACACCGGCGTGGAGCTGATCAGCGACCCCGAGGAGCGCCACCGCCTCGCGCGCCTGAACGCCGAGGCGGGCTGGAAGGCCCAGGCCTCGAGCGCGCACGACTCGGCCGCCGCCTATCTCTCACTGGCCTTCACGCTCATCCCGGGCGATCCCTGGGAGACGGACCCCGCGCTGGCCTTCAAGGTGCAGTTCGATCAGGCGGGCAGCGAGCTCGTGAGCGGCAACTTCGCCCAGACGCTCCGCCTCCTGGAGGGGCTGCGCGCCCGGGCGCGGAGGCGGGTGGACATCGCCGCCGTCTACGGCCTGAGGCATGAGTTGCACCTCATCGCCGGAGAGCTCCAGGCCTCCGTCACCTGCCTGCTGGAGTGCCTGGCCCTGCTGGGCATGCCGATGGACCCCCATCCCTCCTGGGAGGAGGCCCTGGCCGCCCGGGAGGAGGTCCAGGCGCTGCTGGGAGCCCGTTCCATCGAGAGCCTCGTCGAGCTGCCGCTGATGACGGACGCGGACATGAAGCCGGTGATGAGCGTCCTGGCCCGCCTCTTCCCGTCCGCCTACCTCACCGACAACAACCTGCTCGTCCTCCATGTCTGCCGGCTGGTCTCCCTGAGCCTCCGCTACGGCAACACCAACGAGTCGGTGATCGCGTACAGCTCGCTCGGCGTGCTGCTCGGCCAGTTCTTCAAGAGCTATCAGGAGGGCCATGCCTATGGAATGCTCGCCTGCGCGCTCGTCGACCGGCACCACCTGACCCATGAGCGGACCCGGGCGCTCTTCAACCTGGAGATGATCAGCTACTGGTGCCGGCCCCTGGCCGTCGCACACGAGCACGCCCTGAGCGCCTTCCAGCACGCACTCCAGACCAACAACTACCTGTACGCCTGTTACATCGTGGGCCATGTCGTCTGGAACCGGCAGGCCATGGGACACCCCCTGGACGACGTCTACCAGGACGCGATCGTCCGGATGGACTTCATGCGCAAGACGGGCTTCGTGGGGGTGGTGGACACCACCCTCATCGTCCTGCGCTACCTGCAGACACTGCGGGGCCACTCGCCCACGTTCGGCACGCTGGATGGGGAGGGCTTCGACGAGAAGGCCCTCGAGGCCTCGCTGTCGCCGGCCCACATGAGCAGCATGGTGTGCCAGTACTGGCTCTCCAAGATGCAGGCGCGCTTCATGTGCGGCGCCTACGCGGAGGCCCGGGAGGCGGGGGACAAGGCGGCGGCGTTCATCTGGTCCTTCATCAGCATCATCCCGCGCCTGGACTTCTACCTCTTCCGCGCCCTGAGCCTGATCGCATGCTGCGAGGGAGCGGCGGAGCAGGAGCGGCAGCGGTACCTCGAGGCCGCCGAGGTGCACTGGCAACAGCTCGAGGAGTGGGCCGTCAACTGCCCCGAGACGTTCCGCGCGCTCGAGCGGCTGGTCTTCGCGGAGCTGGCCCGTGTCCGGGGCCGCCTGGAGCAGGCGCTCCCCACGTACGAAGAGGCCCTTCGCGAGGCCCGCGAGAACGGCTTCATCCAGCACGTGGCCCTCGTGTGCGAGCTGGCGGCGAACTTCTACCGCAAGCGGCAGGCCCCCTTCATCGCGGAGGCCTACGCGCACCAGGCCCGGGAGGCGTACGCGCAGTGGGGGGCTCACGGCAAGGTCAGGCAGCTGGACGCCCTGTGGCCGTCCCTGGTGGGCCTGGCGGCCCCCTCGAGCACCGCCACCACCACCTCCTCCTCGTCGGAGTCCCGGGAGATCGACGCGCTCGCCGTGGTCAAGGCGCAGCAGGCCGTCTCCAGCGAGATCGTCCTCGAGCGGCTGGTGTCCACGCTCATGCGGGTCGCCACCGAGAACGCGGGGGCCCAGCGGGGCGCCCTGCTGCTCCCGCGCGGTGACAGGCTCGAGGTCGTGGCCGACACGGAGAGCGCCGGGGCATCAGAGGCCACGCTGCCCTGGACGATCATCTCCTACGTCCGGCGCACGCACGAGCATGTGCTCATCGGCGACGCGGCGGCGCCCCACCCCTTCTCGGGAGAACCCTACCTGCAGCACAGCGGAGCCAGGTCCGTGCTCTGCCTGCCGCTGATGCGCCAGGAGTCCCTGTCGGGAGTGATGTACCTGGAGAACCGGTTCGCCTCCGGGGCGTTCACACCGGAGCGCATCACGCTGCTGGGGCAGCTCGCCTCGCAGGCCGCCATCTCCATCGAGAACGCACGGCTGTACGCCGAGCTCCAGCGCACCGAGGCCGCGCTGCGCTGCGCCAACGACGGGCTGGAGCGGCGGGTGGAGGAGCGCACGCGCGAGCTCAAGCAGGCGCAGGCCCAGTTGGTGGACACGGCGCGCGCTGCGGGCATGGCCGAGGTCGCCTCGGATGTGCTGCACAACGTGGGCAACGTCCTCACCAGCGCCGTCATCAACCTGGAGCAGATGCGCTCCTCGGTCGCGGCCTCGCGCTACGACCGGGCGGCTCAGCTCTCCGCCCTGCTCGAGGAGCACCAGGAGGATCTGGTGGGGTTCCTGACGCGTGACCCGCGTGGCCGCATCCTGCCGGACTACCTCCTGGCCCTCACCGAGGAGCTCGGCCAGGAGCGGACCCAGCTCCAGAAGAGCCTGAATGAGATGGGCCTGCACCTCGAGCACATCCACGCCATCATCCGGGTGCAGCAGGACTACGCCAAGACGTCCCTCATCCTCGGGGAGTGGGACCTCGCCCAGTTGATCGAAGACAGCCTGCGCTTCCAGATGGTCACGCTGCAGCGCCACGGCGTGTCCGTGACGCGCGAGCTCACCTCCGTCCCCAGGATGCAGGTGGACAAGCACAAGGTGCTGCAGATCCTCATCAACCTGCTCAACAACGCCAAGGACGCCATGGCCGAGCTCCCCGAGGGGCAACGTCACCTGTGCGTGCGGCTCACGGCGCAGGAGAACATGGCCCGGATCCAGGTGGTGGACAACGGCAAGGGCTTCACGCCGGAGCTGCGCAAGCAGCTCTTCGCGCTCGGCTTCACCACCCGCAAGGAGGGGCATGGCTTTGGCCTGCACTCGAGCGCGCTGGCGGCGCAGGCCATGGGGGGACGCCTGCTGCTGGAGAGCGAGGGTCCCGGCAAGGGCGCCACGGCCACGCTCGAGCTCCCCGTCTCGCCGTCCCGCTGACCGGGGTGCTGACGCTCGGCCGCATGCCGGGCCACCAGCCGCTCGTCGTCGAGCTGCCCCGGAGTGGCCAGGCGCGTCAATAGCCGATGGCCACGCCACAGCGCAGCCAGGTGCGCTCGGCGGCTTCCGCGACCATGAAGCGCGCCAGGTCGGCACGGGTAATCTCACTGCCACCGGGCACGCCCGCGTCGCGAGCGAGGCGGTACCCCCCCCGGGCCGGTCCATCGAGCAGCCTCGGCGGGCGGACGAGCGTCCAGTCGAGCCCGCTGGCCTTCACGTGCTCCTCGAGCCGCAGGTGGTCCGCATGCACGTGGCGGAGCAGATGACGGCCGATGAAGCGGAAGAACAGGGGCTCCGTGCCCGTGGGGGTGACCATGCCCGAGGTGATGGCCAGCAGGCGGCTCACGCCCTCGGCCCTCATCGCGGCGATGATGCTCGCCGTCCCCTCGGACATCACCGTGGTGGGTGACAGATCCCTCCCCGTCCCCAGCGCGGAGAGCACCGCGTCGGCGCCTGAAATGGCACGGCCCACCTGGGCGGGCTCCCGGAGCTCGCCGGACACCACCTCGATTCCCGGCAGGCCGGCCAGCGCCTCCGGGCGGCGGGCGAAGGCCCGCACCGTGTGACCTGACGCCAGGGCGGCGGCGAGCAGCTCCCGCCCCGTGGCTCCCGTGGCTCCGAAAACAGTGATGCGCATGTGTCTCCTCCGGCCCGGCCATGGGCGTGGCGGGCCTGCTTGAAATGCCTGGGGTGAAACGGGCCGCCCGGACTCGCGGCGGTGCCGTCAGCGGCGTCCGGGCGTCCGGCCAGGCCGGCGCGGGGGGACGCGGGTGGTGAGCGTCTCGACGCGCGCGGCGAACACCTCGAGCACCTGCGCGAAGGCGGCGAGCCGCTCATCCTCGAGCTCCCCCGTCAGCTCGCGCATCAGCGGCTCGAGCACCGCACGGCAGCGGGCCGCGGCCCCGGCGCCCTCCTCGGTGAGCACGACGCGGACCTCGCGGCGATCCTCCTTGGACGGACGGCGGGTGACGAAGCCCGCGCGCTCGAGCCGATCCACCAGCCGCGAGGTCCCCGCTTGATCCAACCGCAGGCTGGAGACCAGATCGGAGATCCTCCGCGGGCCGTCGGCCTCGAGCGCCGCGAGCACCTTCCACTGCGCCGCGGTGACCCCGAGGGGTGCGAGCACGCGATCCCCCAGCACCATCAGCCCGGCGCTCGCCTCGTGCAGCCGCCGGCCGAGCGTCCGCAGGGCCTGGCCTCGTACCTCAGTCCTCGACTCCGAGCTGCTTCTTGAGCGCGGGCGGTCCATGTCCCTCGGGAATCTCACCGAAGATGCGGCGGATCCGATCCTTCTCCACGTAATAGGTGAAGTACTCGGCGGGCAGATCGATCGTCCGGCCCGTGGGCCCCATCTTGGGCACCTCGTCGATAGGGTAGTCGAGAGGCCCGGTGTGCGTCCCGGTGAGGTACACCGCGATGGTGACGGCGTTGCCCTCCTCGCGGACCACCTGCTCGTTGAACTGGAAGTCGGGGAAGGCCGTCTTGCGCGCCTTGTGCATGTCCAGGCCATTCGGGCGGCCAATGGAGACCCAGAAGGGCATGCCCTTCATCTGCATCTCGAAGTCGTCGGCGAGGTGGGCCTCGGCCGTGACCCAGTCCCCCTGCTCCGCCGCGCGCAGGTGCGCTCGCACCAGCTCGGCCGGTGCGAGGGTGTTGCCCGCCCCCTCGGTGAGGGGCGCGGGCGGGGAGGCGCACGCGAACAACGCGGGGGCCAGCAGGGAGAGCAGGATGGGCAGGCGCATATCCATGTCATGACATGGAGTTGACCGGGAGACAAGGGGGGCATCCGACGGGCGGGGGAAGATCCGGCGCAACTTCCTCCCGCCACGTCCGACAATTCCCCTGCGAATCAGGATTCTTCGCGTCCGGGGAGACATCCCCCAACCAGAATGGAGGGCAGCATGCTCAGGCGTCTTGGTCAGGTGGGAGCTAGCATGGCGTTCGGTGTCGCGACGGAGGCGATGAACCGCCGGGTCAACGAGCGGGAGGGAGCCAAGGGGCAGGCCCCAGGCCCGATGAAGCAGGGCGCCGGTCTGCCCTCGGGCGCGGACGGTGGCTCCTCCTTCGAGCGCGGGGACACGAAGCTCTCGCGCCTGGCCGGCAACATCCGGCCCGACGCGCACGCCAACCCCTTGCAGGACGGGATGCAGGGCTTCCTCGAGAGCCGCCAGAAGGCGGTGTCCTCGGTGGCCAACGTGGGCTCCGCCGTGGTGAGCGGCAAGGTGGACCTGAAGGATTTCAAGGAGTCGATGACGCAGATGACGGACCAGGTGACGTTCAGCGCCAAGGCCGTCAAGGTGGCCGGCCAGGGCCAGCTCGATACCCGGGACGGGGTCCGCATCGCGGGCGCCGGAGCGAAGCATGCGGGCGAGAAGGCCCTGGCGGCGCTCGCCGAGGGCGATCCCCTGGCCGCGGCCAAGGGCCTGGCCGTGGCGACCAAATCCGGCGCCGAGGGCGCCTTCGCCACCGCTACCGTCTCCGACGCCGGCATGGGCACGCTCACGGAGGCCATCGACGCGCGCACCCGGCATGAGACGAAGAAGGTGCTCACCAGCGCGGCGCTCTCGACGGGCGCTGGCGTGCTCGCGGGGATGGTCAACCCCGGGCTCGGCCTGGCGGTCCGCACCGTGGGAGGGCTGGCCTTGGGTCATCAGATTGGCGAGGCCGCGGACAAGATTCACGGCGGCTCGCAGAAGGGCGAGGTGGGCGCGATGCGGGCCGAGTTCCGCAAGCTCGTCGAGGAGAAGGCCTGACGAGGCTCGAAGGCGCGGGCCAGGTGGCGGCAGCTCGAGAGCCTCACCACCCCGCAGCGGTACAGCTGGCTTGACTCCACTAGACGACCGGTCTACTAGTGAGCCCATCGGTGTTGGATGAAATCCACCGAGCGGGAGAGACACGTGAAGATCGGCATCCTCGGCAGTGGCAACGTCGCCAAGAAGACCGCAGCGCTGTTCATCCGGGCCGGGCACGGCGTGCTGTTGGGGGAACGCGGCACGTTCTCCCAGGCCGCCGAGTACGGGGAGGCCGTGCTGATCGCGCTCCCGTACCTGGCGTGCAAGGAGGTGCTGCCGGCGCTGCGCCCGGCGCTCGCCGGGAAGATCGTCATCGATGCGACCAATCCCCTCAACCCGGACTGGTCCCCGGTGCTGCTGGGTGAGGAGAACTCGGCGGGAGAAGAGATCGCCCGTCTGCTCCCGGAGTCCCGGGTGGTGAAGGCCTTCAACACCGTCTTCGCCGATTCCATGTTCCCCGAGAAACTCAACCGGGGAGGCCTGCCGGCCGCTGGGTTCCTCTGCGGAAATTCCGCCGATGCCAACACCACCGTTGCCCGGCTACTCCAGGAGCTCGGCTTCGCTCCCATCGACGCCGGACCGCTGCGGTGTGCGCGGTACCTCGAGGCGATGGCCCATTTGAACATCCAGCTCGCCGTGGGCATGAGCGGAGGAACCGATGCCGTGTTCCTCTATCATCAGAACAAGGCCTGAAGACCCGGGAGTCGACGATGAGCGGAACAGGGACCCGGCAAAAACTCCTGCACGAGGGGCTGCGGCTGCTGCTGCGTGAGGGATACTCCGCCACCGGAATCAAGCGCATCGTCGACGCCGCCGATGTCCCCAAGGGCTCCTTCTACCACTTCTTTCCTGACGGAAAGGAGGACTTCGCCCTGGGCGTGGTCGAGCTGTACGCCGAGCTCGCCGCGCAAACCCGCCGGGAGCTGCTGCTGGAAGGAGCGGGTCCGCCGCTGCAGCGGCTCCGGCGGTATTTTCTCCACTACGCCGCGTATTTCGAGGGAGTGGGTTTCCGGGAAGGATGCCTGCTCGGCAACCTCAGCGCCGAGGTGTCGGATGTGAGCGACAACCTGCGCGCGAAAATCCAGTCCGCCTTCGCGGCGTGGGAAGTGGACCTCGAGCAGGTGGTTCGCGAGGCGATGGACAAAGGCGAGGTACGGCCATTGGATTCCCCCAGGCGCATCGCCCGGCATCTCATCCACGGCTGGGAAGGCGCCCTGCTGAGGATGAAGGCGGAAAAGAACGCCACGGCGATGGATGACTTCATCGCCATGACGTTCGACGCCTGGCTCACGGGGCTCGAGGCGCAGGACTGATGGCGTGCCGTAGCGGTGGACGAGCCGGGGTGTAGGCAGTGGGGACCGGACGAGGAGCTGCTCGTGGCGTCACCACTGGAGGCCCCTGGCGCCGCGCGAGCGCGTCGACAGCCACCGGTACCAGGTCGTCTGCCCCCGGTGGGCATACCAGCGCAGCCGCCGCGTGTCTCATCCGCCAGCGCCCTGGTGGCCTCCACCGGGCCCGAGCTACGCCTGCCGTGCCCTGGTGACCATCAACACCCTGGGGGCGCCTCCACCGGCCCGAGCTTCGCCTGCCCGGTTCTAGCGCGCTCTTCTCAAGATCAACCGTCGGGCTTGTCCCGCTTGCTCCCCCTCCGTCTGTCGGTAGTGCCGCGCCCCGTGCGTGGTCGGCTGCGCTGGCTGGGCCGTGCTGGGCCAGGCGCTTCTGGCTGCCCCGCAGCATCCTCGGCAGGGTCCAGGGCCCACGTGCCGCTTTCCCAATTCTTCAATACTAACGAAGCCTCAAAGGGAATCATCCCCACACCCTTCGCCGCCTCTTCCAGTATCGCTCGGGCCTCTGCTGTCCGGTATCGGAGCAAATACGCAGCCGCCGACACTCGAACATCCATGCGGGGGTGCGTAAACAGCACAGTGAGCGCATTGCGCCCGGCATCACCATGTGCGACCAATCTGTCGAATGCGGCAATGTATCTCTTGGCGTGCTTGTTGCCGGTCTTCGAGTCACCTTTCCAGATTGAATCCGTCTGTGCAGCCACGTTCTCGGCAAACTCCGCAACGAGCTTCTCAATATCAGTCACCGGATACCTCCGGCAATGTTCTTGATGGCCAACAAGCCGAACTCGCGCTGTGCCTCATAGGACTGGGTACCAAGCCACTCCCGCACTGTCAGCGCTTTTGAGTTCGTGATCCTTGGCTTGATTGCGGAGTAAAAAGCGCTCACCTTGTCGTGCAGCGCCTTATCCAACGCAATAACGTTTTCAGTGTTGTGCAGGGCTTCTCCGCCAAACCGCTTCGCGTTGCCCGGAGTCTGCTCCACGATGTGATGCCATTCCTTTCCGGGGCCTGCCTTTCCCATTGCCGACTTAAAACCACCGTACGATCCCCACGCCCTGTGTCCATTGGGGAGGAGCTTACCCCGAGTCGGGGCAGGACTCCCAGCGGCAACGCCCCGGGCAGCCATGGCCACGGCATGAGGCGCCAACACCACGCGAATCGTCCCCTCTGGCACAGAGACAATCAGGCGCTCGGCTCCGGTTGCCGTCTCCAGCAGGCCCAAGCCGGTGCTAGCCCCGACCCTCTCCGACGCTTGCGCGAATCCGGGGAGCTTCGGGGCCTTGGAAGCAAGGGCTACCGTTTCACCGATGGCCGCCGTCCCAACGATGACGAGAATCCGCACACTGTTAGGACCGATGACGCGCCCGAAACGCTCGCCAATTTCGCGCAACTCCGCAAAGGTAGAGGCCCGGGGTGCGTCCTCGTAAAGCTGCGCATAGGCCCGCAACAGGTCGAAGAATTCATAACCGAGATAACCCCACAGGGCGGCACTAAACACCAGGGCCGCGCCCTTTGTTACCGGCTCGGGCACTGGCGCCAACAGCAGCGCCATATAAACCGTGATGCTCATGCTAATCATCGCGAGCATTCGCGTAGGGTCGAGCATGGCCCGCACTTCCGCGTTTACGCCTTCCAGGGCAGGACCCACCGCCTGGGCGAGTGCAAGGCTTCGCTTGTCGTCATCCTGAATGCGGGGCCCGTCTTCAAACAGCGTCAGGCAATCCCCTGGCGTGCCGCACCGCTCGTAGTGGCGCAGGCGGCGGTCCAGTGCGCGGCTGGTGTCCTGGGCACCCAGGTCGAGCAGCAACTGGGAGGCGGTGACGAAGAGAGCGGAGTGCCCCTTGAGGACGGCCTGGTGGGCGATGTTCTGCGCGATCATCGTCTTGCCCAGTCCCTGCGGCGCGACGATGACGACGTTGCGCGCGCCCTCCAGGAAATCCAGGCGCAAGGCGGACTCGACGGCCTCGCGGTCAATCTTCCTGGGCCATCCCCAGTCGTAGTCCGCCATGGGCTTGAAGCGGCCAAGACGGCTGCGAGACAGGCGCCGCTCGAGACTTCTGCGGCCCCGCTCCTTCTGCTCCTCGTCGGCCAGGTGCTCCAGCAGCTCGGTAGCACCCCACCTGGCCTTCGTGGCGCGGGCGATGAGGTCCGAGAGGCCCTGGGAGGTGGCGTGCATCCCGAGGGAGGCCAGGCGGTCAGCGAGTGGAGTGGTCATCGGAGGAGTCCTTGTCGAGGAGGCTGGCGTTGGAGGCGAGGGAGTGGGGGCGGGTGCGTGAGGCGGCGATGCGCGGGTCATCCGGAGTACAGTCGGCGCACCTCCGCCTCCACCTGCGTGTCCACCGTCACGGCAACCCTCCCACCGGCGGCGCCTCGCGCAGCGCGTGCATGTCCTCGAAGTCACCCAGGCCGTGCACCTCGGCGGCCATGCGCTTGTCCCGTGGCGCGACGAGCTGCACGTCGTAGAAGAGGCCTCGCATGCCCACGCCACGTGCGTCGGTCAATCCCAGCCAGTACGAAACGGCCGTGGCGTTGGCACACAGCACAACGCGCAACGGCGTCCATCCACAGCGCCAGTCCTTCCAGCAGCGTCGTCACCGCCCGGCCGTGGCGCAGGTGCGTCAACGGGGGCAGTACCGCCCTCAGCTTCTCCTCCGGGCCGTGCGTCAGCAACAGGCGCGTCTGCGTGGCCGAGGGCCACAGCAGCAGCGAGGGGCAATCCATGCTCAATCTCCACGCCGGCTCGCTCGAGCGCACCGCCCATCGGTGCGCTCGGCTCGCCCGGCGCCGCGCACTCCACAGCAGATGGAGGTGACTGCGAAGGTGGATCCGTCACGCCGCACCTGGTGCGTCGGCTCAGACGCCGCCTGTAGGCGCGTTGCCGGTCGCGGTGGTCCAACCGCCCCTCCTCGCTGCGCTGATGTCGGGCCCTGGCCGCACGTACCACCCGCTGGCGGCCGGCCTCGCGGCACTCCGGGCCGCAGTAGGCCTGGCCCAGATAGCAGGAGGGGCAAATGAAGAAGACCCTGAGACACCAGGAGCAACGCTCCTCGAGAAGAAGCTCCACGTCCGCACACTCCGAGCGGACGGGCAGGAACTTGACGGAGCTGCGCAGCGGCGGCAGGCACTCATGCCGCCAGCCGACCGCAACACTCCGGAGGGCTCGGGTGGCACAGACCCGGGCCCTCTCTTTGCTTGGCCTGAAGGTGCTCGGCTCGTTCACCGGACATGCCGGCTACGACGGCGTGATGCTCGGCCTGCCCGACGCAGGCGTTCATCTGGAGCTCACGCACCATGAGCAGGGCAGCCCCGGAGAGGCACCGTCACGTGACAACCTGCTCGTCCTCTACATCCCCGAGCGCGCGGCTCTCGCACGAATCGTCGCGCGCCTGTTCTCGATGGGGTACCCGGAGGTGGAGCCCGCAAACCCCTACTGGAAGGGGCGTAGCACGACGATCGCCGATCCCGACGGCTGGCGCGTCGTGCTCTTCGATGGCGTCTGGGCGTGACTCAGGGCACGACGCCATGCTGGCGGTACCAGTCCCGCACCCGTGCCAGCATGGTGGGGTCCAGCGCCATCTGCTCATGGGTGTAGCCCGGGTAGACGTGGAACACGTGAGGCGTTCCGCTGGCGGTGAGGATCGAGTCCAGCGTCTGGTCCTGGGAGATGTGGACCACGGTATCGGCGTCACCGTGGTGGAGCTGGTACGGCGTGCGGATCTGCTCGGCCACCGGGCGTTTGGTCGCATTGACACCGTCGCTCACGCCTCCGGCGGTATGCGAGGCCGCGCGGAAGTCCGCCGGATGGGTCCCCAACAGCTGGCCGGTGACGAAGGCCCCCATGCTGTGGCCATGCGCCGTCACCCGGGAGAAGTCGGCCTGGCCTACGCAGGAGAGCAGGTCGCGCGTCTTGTGAGCGCGCAGCACGTTCTCGGGCGAGGCTCCATCGGCCCCGGCCGGCTCCGTGCCCGCCGCGTCAGCGGCGTGGGTATACGTGGTGCCGATGGCAACCATTCCCCACGGAGTCATGGTCTTGGCCACGTTGGCCGAGTAGCCGCGCGCCGTGCCGCCCTTGCCGTGGCTGATGACCACCGCCGGGAATGGCCCCGTACCGATGGGCTTGAACAGGATTCCCCTGAGCACGTAGCGCACGCCCTGGTCCGTGGAATCATAGGTCCAGGTCGCGCCGGTGGTGGACGTCGGGTTGCCCGTGAGCACGAACTTCGAGCAGTCCGCCTGGGGCGTGGAGGGCGCGGTGGAAGGGGGGAGCACGGCGTCCAGGAAGGCGGCGGAGGTGTCCTGCACCGGAGTGCTGAGCCACGGCGTCCCCCCATGGCCCGCCCCCACGACCCTGCGCTGGAGCACGCAGCCCTCCGCTTGCTGCATGGAGGAGGATAGCAGGGTGCTCTGCGCGGCCGGGACGACGCAGTCCGCGGAGCCGTGCAGGATGAGCATGGGAGGAGCGCTGGCGCTCACGTAGGTGATCGGGTTCGCACGCTGCACCGCGCTCGCGCAACCGGCGGTGCCGACGGTGCAGCCCAGCAGCTGGCTCTCGGCCGAGTCCGGCTGGCTGTGGCTCGCCGAGCCGGCGCTGCATCCCTGCGCCAGCAACTGCGCGTCCATCCGGGCGAAGTCGGTGGGGCCGTACCAGTCGATCACGGCCTGCACGGCGCTGGAGAACCCGGCATTGCCCTGGGAGAGATCTTCCAGCTCGGCGACCCCGTTGCTGGTGGCCGCGAGCGCGGCCAGGTGGCCGCCCGCGGAGCTGCCGAAGGTGGCGAAGCGCTGCGGATCCAGCCCATGGCTGGCGGCGTTGGCGCGAAGGAAGCGGATGGCCGCCTTGACGTCATGGATCTGCGCCGGGAAGGGGGCCGTGGTGCTCAGCCGGTAGTCGATGGAGGCCACCGCGTAGCCGCGGCACACCAGCCGCCGGGCCTGCTCCACGTTCAGCCGGGAGCCGCTGCGCCAGCCGCCACCGTGGATCCAGATGACGGTGGGAAAGGGGCCGCTGCCCGTGCTCGGGCGGTAGAGATCGAGCAGGTGGCTGCTGCCGCTGGCATACGCCAGCGTGGTGGGGGCGGCGGTGGCATCGGCGCAACTGGGGGCGGTGCTCGTATCCGGCACGAGATCTCCGCTGGGCAGTCCTGCCGCAGGGCAGGCCGCCATGAGCTCCGCCGCGCCTGGCGACAGCTCGGAGGGGCGCGCGCTTGCCGCGCTTCTGCTCCCGCTCCCGTCGCCACAGGCCGCGAGCATGAGGAGCGCAACCCCTGCACCCAAAACCGAACGACTCGAGCTGACGTGTCTCACGGTGCTGCCTCCGTGGATATTCATTAAAAGCTGCTTAAGCGGCAATGCGAGTATTGATCATCGGGGTCAGGTTGGCAATCCTCCTTCAGTCTCTGGGCGCCTGATGCGTGGGGCTCGGGTACGGGGTTGTCGCCCTGGGCCCACGGGCAGGCAGGGAGAGCATGGTCAGAACGACCAGGACTCATCCCGCGAGCACCTGCCTCTTCATCATTGTTACCGCGCACGCTTGTTGATGGAGATTTGGACCGGCTGGTTGATAGCCACATCCGCCGGGTTGTGGCCCGCGCCTGCAAGACCCTGCGGATCAAGCCGGTGCATTTCGGGGAGTACCGGCACAGCTTCGTTACCTGGGCATCGGAGTGCGGGCAGGAGGTAAGGCCCAATGCGGGAGGGCTGCCGCTGTCTGCGATTGCCGCTGTCGTCGGGCACCACTCCGCAAACACAACCAAGCGTTTTTTATGACAACGTGAAGGTGCCCCCGATGATCAAGATTCCGATCAAGCTGGAGCATCCCGAGGATCCGGCATACCTGCCGGTCAGGCTTGCCGAATCAGCTTGAGGATCGCGTCCTTCTCCGCCCGCCCGGTTGACTGCTGGGCGGGTTGCCGCTTGCGCTTGGGGGCAGGCTCGCGGGCGAAGCACTCTTGAAGTGCTTCGATGCTGTCCAGGGTGCTCATGGCGACCTTGCCCACCTTGGGAGCACGGCGCAGCGCCCCCGAGCGCAATAGCTCGAAAATCCGAGAGCGCCCGCAGCCGAGAAGGGCCTTGCGCGGCATCAATCGAGATGGCGCGGGCCGCTTGAACCGGGGCTGCGTTGGCGATCCGGTTCTGCATGTCTCCGACCATCGCGCGCAGCTTGCACAACTCGGCGTAAATCTCCCGCAGCAGGTGGGGCTCGGCTCCGCTGTCCGGTGCAGGGGTTGGGGTTGGCTGGGGTTCGTCCTGAATGGCCGCCGAATCAGACGGCGCGGACAGGAAGACCCTCCTACGTCTGCTGATTGAGAGAGTGGACGTCACCGCGCACGACGACAGCGAGAGGGTGGACGTCGTGGTGCATTGGGCCGGTGGCCAGCAGACACGCACCCAGATGGCACGTCCCGTGGGACGGCTGAACCAGCTCGCCCGCCACAAGGAACTCCTCGAGCGCATCCGCATCCTGCGCAGGCAGGGCCTCACCGTCGAGCAGATTGCCGAAGCGCTCAACCAGGAGGGCTGGAAGACGCCCACCCAGCGCAGCCCCTTCAACGAGCGCCTGGTGCGCGCCATGGTGCACCGCCACGGCGCGCCTGTACGAGGCCCGCGTCCCGTGCCCAGCACCGCTCCAGATGCATGGTGGCTGGCCGATCTGGCGCGCGAGTTGAACATGCCCGTCATTACTCTCTACGGATGGATACGTCGTGGCTGGCTGAAGAGTGAGAGCGTGAAGGGCCAACGTGTCGCTTACGCGGATCGCAAGGAACTCGCGCGCCTGAAGAAGCTGCGCGAGCGGCAGCTGCGCTTCCGGCCCGCGACCCGGACGAAGGAAAGCCGAGCGTGACTGGAGGTGCATTGTGGATGGTCGAAGACCACGAATCTGGCGTTTTCGGACTGGCCGACCATTTTTCCCAACGCCGCGTGCGCCACCGCGCTGATTGACCGCGTCATCCACCACGCGGACGTCCTCGCTATCGAAGGCGAGAGCTACCGCCGCCGCGAGGCCGAGGAGGCCGCGACGACCAGGAAGGCGAAGTCCAAGCGCTGAGCCTCACCTCGGACCGGGATGCCGGAGCCCCGGCACTCCTCCGGCGTCCCGGTCCAAATTTCCGCGCTTCCTCGTGAACGCCAACAGGCCGCCACCGGCCCGAGGTGTCCACCGTGGCTGCCGGGCTACCCTGGTGGCCTCCCCCGGCCCGAGCTTCGGCTGCCCGGCCCTGGTGGCCTCCAACCGGCCCGAGGTGCCCACCGTGGCTGCCTTCGGGTTTGGAAGGAGACACCGGGCAAGCGACTCTAATTTCTAATCAACGTCCAAGCTCCAAGTGCCCTCATCCCAATACTTCAACGCCTGGGATGCCTCAAAAGGAATCAAACCTTCACCCTTAGCGGCTTCCCTAAGAACGGGCAAGGCTTGTTCCGGCCTATCGCCAAGCAAGAAGCCTGCCGCGTAGACTCGCACATCCATGCGTGAGTGCGTCAACAGCCGTGCAAGTGCATCCCGTCCAGCCTCGCCATGGTCGCGTAGCTTCTTATAGGCGGCTATGTATCGCTTCGCTTCCTTGTCTCCTCCCTTGCCACGGTCGCCACGCATGATCGCATCTGTCTGTGCAGCCACGTTTCGGGCAAACTCCTCCACTATACTCTCCAAGTCCATCACCAAACCCCGTTCTTGATGTTCTCTATCGCAAGCAAACCAAACTCCCTCTGCGCCTCGTAGGATTGAGTGCCAAGCCAATCTCTTACAGCAAGCCTTGTTGATTTGGTGATGAAAAATCGAATTCTTGAGTAAAAAGCACTCACCTTGTCGTGCAGCGCCTTATCCATCGCAATGACGTTTTCAGTGTTGTGCAGCGCTTCTCCACCAAACCGCTTCGCGTTGCCCGGAGTCTGCTCTACGATATGATGCCATTCCTTTCCGGGGCCCGCCTTCCCCATAGCTGACTTGAAGCCACCAAACGACCCCCACGCCCTGTGTCCGTTCGGCAGGAGCTTACCCCGACTCGGCGCAGGACTCCCAGCACCAACGCCCCGGGCGGCCATCGCCACGGCATGAGGCGCCACCACCATGCGGATCGTCCCCTCGGGCACAGAGATAATAAGGCGCTCGGCTCCGGTTGCCGTCTCCAGCAGACCCAAGCCGGTGCTAGCCCCGACCCTCTCCGACGCTTGCGCGAATCCGGGCAGCTTCGGGGCCTTGGAAGCAAGGGCCACCGTTTCACCGATGGCCGCCGTCCCAACGATGACGAGAATCCGCACACTGTTAGGACCGATGACACGCCCGAAACGCTCGCCAATTTCGCGCAACTCCGCAAAGGTAGAGGCCCGGGGCGCATCCTCGTAAAGCTGCGCATAGGCCCGCAACAGGTCGAAGAATTCATAACCAAGATAGCCCCATAGGGCGGCGCTAAACACCAGGGCCGCGCCCTTGGTTATCGGCTCGGGCACTGGCGCCAGCAGCAGCGCCATATAAACCGTGATGCTAATGCTCAGCATTGCGAGCATTCGCGTAGGGTCAAGCATGGCCCGCACTTCCGCGTTTACGCCTTCCAAGGCAGGGCCCACCGCCAAGGCTAGCGCAAGGCTTCGCTTGTCGTCATCCTGAATGCGGGGCCCATCTTCAAACAGCGTCAGGCAATCCCCTGGAGTGCCACACCGCTCGCAAAAATGCACATAAGACCGGGCCAGGTCTGATTGCCACGCTTCGCCACTCAAGGGCGCGGAAGCCAACGCCAGCCTACGGCCGACATACAATGGCTGACGGGACGCGGCCACCCGAAGCGGCATGTTGAGCCAAAGCGTTGTCATGGCCGCCGAAAACTCGGCGTCACTTACCTGCACAGGCGCGAAGTCCGTGGGCAGCTTGGCAAAGAGTGCCTCTCCCTGCTGGCCCCCATCCTCGGCTTCCTCGGCTTCTGACTCCAGCGCCCACGGCTCGGGCGAATCGCGCGGCACGGGTGGACGGTAACGGGAAGCCGTCAACCCTCCACCCATGGGGGCCCCCGTGGCGCACGCTGTAACCAGCATCAGCGCCGCCAGCGCCAGCGCACCCGCGCGCTGGGGCCGCCGTATGTCAACGGGGCGAGTATCGACAGAATGCCTAGACATTGCCGCACCTCTCCGGGCGAGCCGCCCGAGCTGGAATCCCAAACCCGTCGATTACAGAAAGCGGCTGACAGCCAGGTCAAGCCGTCGGGTCTGGTAAGGTGCTGAAAACCCATCGGGTAGGTTGGTTTTCCCTCCCGCCGGATGGGGTGGCGGCACTACTCGCGCGCCGCGCCTTGCTTCCCAGCTTGCTCCCCAGCCGGGAAGGTGACGTTCCCGAGGGTGACGGTGCGGGGCCCTTGCGCCTCCCACAGTTTGAGGGTGCAGGGGCAGGCGAGTTGCCCCGGCTCCCGCTCGGCGCCCACCACGACAAAGCCCATTGCGCCGGGGGCAATGGCCGACACCTGCCACGCGGAAAGCTCCACCTCCTCCGCGCCCGTCGCGTCCTTCAACACCGCCCCCGCCACCGTCCAGGGTTCGGCGCCAGGGTTTAGGAGTTGAAGCCTTACCGCCATGCCTCCCGGGAGGGTTACGCCTTGGCGCTGGCTGTAGCTTCGGGGTACGCGTTCACGGGTCAGGCTACTCGATGGCCCACCTATTGGGGTAGGGCAGCCGAGCAAGAGCAACATCATGGACCAGCGATTGGCTGATTCACGATTTTGCTCTGGCGTCGGCGCCATGCATTGCTTTGCAAGTGTCCGAAATCAGGGGCTTTCCTCTCCTTGGCCAGACCCGTGAACGCGTACTTTCACGAAGCCGCCACGGAGTTGTGGGGCCTCCTTCACCCATACACGGGGTATTAGCAGATGCCGCGCCTCTACAAGCCCGGGTCGTTCTTGAGAATTCCTCTCGCAGACGGCTCCTTTGGCTACGGCCGGGTGCTGAAGATGCCGCATGATGCCTATTACGATTACAGGACCGACACTCCGGATTCTGACCTGGACCGGATTGCCTCCATGCCCATCCTTTTCAAGATGGCTGTCCGCCACATGAACGAGAGGGGGTGGGAAGTCATCGGGTGGAGGAAGCTGGAAGAGCCGTTTTCTCAACCCATCGTTCAGTTCATGCAGGACCGGGGGAACTTCCGCGACTGCTTGATCTTCGACACCGCCGGCAATGAGAGACGTGCGGAACCGCAAGAGTGCATCGGGCTCGAGCGCGCCTCTGTTTGGGAAGAGGTGGGG
>NZ_DASUNC010000077.1:0-87546 GCF_036277355.1 Archangium sp. | reverse complement strand
CCGCGGCACTCGCGGCATCCAGATCGTAGGCGGTGAAGGCCTCCTGGCGCACCTCACCCACGGCCTGCGGCTCCTGCGGCTCGAGCTCCGTGCCACACCCCACGCCCCCCAGCACCAGCAGCGAGGTGGCGAACTTCTTCCCGAACTTCTTCCAATGACTGTTCATGTTCGTGTCTCCTTCATCTTCGATGAGAAGTGTCTGTACTGCGGAATCAATTCCTGCTCTGGCGGGCTCACGTTCACGGACGGGTGGCGTTCCGGTCAGCCCTCACACCACGGGAGAGGAGAGCCACCGCTTCGGGGCATGCCCCGGCGCTATCGGTGGAGATGTGGGGCGGTACCAGTGCCCGGCTCCCATGGGGAGTCACCGCTGGCTCAGTGGGTGAGGGCCTGTTCCTTCGTGGCCGTCACCCACCTTCGTGTCCTCGTCTGCTTCGGTTCGCCAGCGCGCGTCATCTGGGGTCTCCCTGGGTTTTCGGTGGGCCTCCCTGTGCAGTTCGGGTCGCCTTCCACCAGTCAAATCCCCAAGGGGAATTATTTGCGCAATTTTAGAAAATTCCGGCCCGGGAGCCCCCGGTGGCGACCCCCGCGCCGACGACGACACCGGCACCGGGCCGCTGGTGTGCAGCGGCATCGTCATCCACGCCGTCCGCGTCCTGGCCGAGCGTCACGAGGGAGCGCCCCCCGGCCAGCCGCTCCACGCGCCGGAGCGGGGCCTCGGCCGCGGAGAGGTGGGCCGGCCTCAGCGGGCCGGCACGTCCCAGGCGAGGTGCAGGTGCTCGAAGCCCCGCGGGAAGAAGTGGGGCCGGCGCACGGGGCGCTTGCCCTCGGCGTAGCGCGGGTTGGGCAGCTGCCGCGGCAGCACCTCCAGCGCCACATGCGCCTCCAGGCGGGCCAGCGCCGCTCCCAGGCACAAGTGGATGCCCCGGCCCAAGGCCAGGTGCGACCCGGCGTTGGGGCGGTGCAACTCGAGGCGGTCGGGCTGGGGGAAGACGGCCTCTGCTGGCGTACGTGAACGAGGCGGGCGGTGTGCGAGCGATTCTGGAGCACCTGGGCTTGCCCACGGCAGGTTCGAGGCTGGCCCCGGCGCGCGGGCCCCTCCATGCCGCGTGGTGTTGAAGCTCAAGCCGCCAGGGCCAAGAGAGCCAAGCCCCTGCCGTGAACCTCATGGGAGGGCCGCCTGGGCCGACGTGTACCCCATGGGGCTGCGCGGCTTCTCCACCCGCTTGGCTCTCTGCTCCGGCGGCCCCCGTCCGCGGCCCTCCTCAACCCCTTCGTTCTAGCCCTCTCACTGCCCGAGCGACTGGGGCGGTGGCTTCGCGCTGAAAGCGGGTAGGTAGCACTTGCCCTGGTGCTCGTGGAGGGACTCCGGGCACGGGGGCTTCAGCTCGTGAGGAATCCAGCATGCACCGACGAGCTCCACCTCGGTGTAGCGGGTGCAGGGAGGGCGCTTCTGCCCTTTGTAGGGCTCTTTCGGCAGAGGCCGGGCGAGCACGGTTTGCTCTTGGGGTGGTGTGGTGTCCACGAGCCCCCTTTCAATAAATGGCTCCGGCACCTCGGTTGCCATGAGGTCCTCGAGGCTCATGGGCGCTGTCGGGGCGCTCGGGGGTTGTGACACCGAGGCCACACGCACCAGCGCGAAGAGCAGGGCGCACACCGTGGCGGCGCTCGCCAGGCCCAACCCCAGGCGCCACCGGAAGCGGGGCTCCTGGGGGCCGGACCAAGCGCGGGTCATGCGCCGCACTCCCTCGAGCACACCCTCCAACGTGTGCACCAGAGACTCCACCGACTGTCTGTCCTGGGCCCTGGACCAGGGAGTGTGCTCCACTTCCATGGCGCAGTAGCCCAGCGAGCCCCAGGAGATGAGGCGCACCCGCCAGTCCTTCCAGGGTGCCCCGCCCTCCTCGGGTGCGTGCTTGAGCACCAGGGCCGCTGCACCGCTCGTCTCGTTCCTGGCCAGGTACAGCTCTCCCTGGCTTTCATCGGACTGCGGCACCTGCTCCTGGAGCACGTACGGCCCCAACCGCTCCGTTTCTTCTCCGTTCGCCTCGGGCTTCTTCTTCTCGTCCATGCGTGCCCCTCCTGGTCTCCTCGCCTGCCGGAGACCTGTCGCTCTTGTTCGCATGCACCGGGCCCGGCTTCCAGGAGGTGCCTGGTGCGTCAGGTGGGAGCCTACTCACAGGAGCACAGACCCGGCTTCACGGACCTGCTCGTCCTCGATGCCGGGCAGGCAGTAGCAGCGCACCGGCTCGGGGATGCCCTTGAGCTCCAGTGCGCCCATTTCCCGTGCGCCTTCGGGCCTGGGCGCGAGCTGCTGGAAGACGGGCTCGGACACCAGGATGTCTCCCTGCTGGCAGCGCTGCTCGAGCCGCGCCGCGATGTTCACCCCACGCCCCAGCACCGTGTACTCGCTGCGCAGCCGCCCACCGAAGGCTCCCACCGCCACCGGATCCTGGTGGATGCCCACGCGCAGCCGAAGCCCCTGTCCCCGCGAGCCCGGCCAGACGAGCTCGCGCGCCGCCCGGTGCCAGTCTCGCGCCATCGCCACCGCGCGCCGGGCCTGCTCCCCGGGCGTCATCGTGTCCGGTGCGCCCACCAGCGCCATCACCGCGTCCCCGATGAACTTGTCGAGCGTCGCCCCGTGCTCGAACGCCACCCCCGCCATCACGTCGTAGAAGCGCCCCACCAATCGGGCGAGCTCCTCGGGCGGGAGGCCATCGGACAGTGGGGTGAACGACACGATGTCCGCGAACACCACCGTCACCACGCGCCGCTCCGGAGGGCCGTCCAGCGGGTGCTCCCCGGACAGCACCCGGTCCACGTCGCCTGGCGGCAGGTGACGGTGGAGCACCTCCTCCACGGCGAAGCGGTGCACGCGCTCCAGCTCGCACCGCGCGGCGAACTCGCGGAGGCGCAGCCGCCGGTTGATGTGGTGCGCCACCAGCGTGACGACGCACAGGAAGACCAGGTAGGTGAGCGCCACGTCCAGGCCGGTGTAGTCCACCGGCCCCTCGCTCTTCCACAGGCCGCACACGACGACCCACGCCACCAGGCTGCCCCCGAGCGTCGTCGCCGCCTCGGCCAGCGTGAGCGAGAAGATGCCGGGCAGCATGGCGATGAGCACCGCCATGGCCAGCACGTGCTGCGACTGGTAGCGCCCCAGCTCCGCCGCGGGCGTGGCGCTGTAGGCGGCCACCACGATGCCCGTTACCACCGAGGCCCACCCCATCACCCGCCGGCCCGGCTTGCGCCTCGCCAGCAGGTACATGCCCGCCAGCAGCGCCAGCACCCAGCCCGTCACGTGCATCGCCGAAGGGAAGTTCGGCGAGAAGAACGGAGCCACCTCGGTGAGGCCGATGAGGACGAAGGTGATGGGCGCGAACAGCCGCCAGCGCCGGCACAGCACCTCGTGCTCCCGCTCGGTGAAGCGCGCGAGCTCCTCGGTGCTCAGGGTTCCAGGGACCGTGCTCCGCGGGGGGAGCCGGAGGCCTGAGGGCTGAGCGGTGTCGTCCATGGCCGGAGTGTGGCTGACCTCGCGGCTGGAACTCCACCCACTGGCCGAAAAGCAGGGCGGCAAGGGGGCGGCGCACCGCCGGGGGGCACTTGCGTCCAAACGGCGGGTTCGCTTCCTGCCGCCTCCACTTCTTGGCGAGGTGGCTGCCTTGGGGTGGACTCAACAGGGCTCAAGGGGTGGAGCGCCCGCCGATCTCCGGGAAGCGCTCGTAGGCCCGTTTGAGCGCGTCCAGGTGCGCGGGGTTGTCCAGGTCGAGCGGTGCATCGGTGAGCCTGACAACCCACCCGCCCGTCGCGGTACGCCGCGAGGACGCGAGCAGGTCCGCATCGCGGGCTGGGTCCGGGAATCCGATGGCCCGTGCGGCAGCGGCCGACCAGTAGTTGAGCCACCCGAGGCGATGCGGAATTTCGGGGGAGCGCATATCCCTTGGGGGCTTGATCGAGGGCAACCCCCGGGGAGGCACCTCCAGGTCAGTCGGCCCATTTTTCGTTTGGCGTACGATGTCCACCCCCGCGCTGAAGGGTGTCGCGTGCCCCCAGAAACCGCGAGCACCTTCCCCTATCGCCTCCAGCACATCCGCTGCCGCCGCGATGCCGTTGGCAGCCAGAGGCAGCGTGGCATGGACATCGAGCTGGGCCTGACCACCCGGCGAGCTGACCGCCGGTATTTCCAATCCAGACACCGTGACCCGGAAATCATCATCGCCGTTGCGCAGGAGAGGAAATCCCCGCCCGCCTGGCCTCCCCCGGGCGAGCCATGCTTCGCGCTGCGGCACGGGGACGCGCTGCCCCTCGCGAGAAATCGTCCACTCCAGGCGCAAGCCAGGAAGTGCGCGTTCCATCCCATGAACAATGGCCAGCGGGCGGCCATCATTGCCCAAGAGGGCAGGCGCATAGACAATCATGCGAAGTTCGTCTTCTTGCATGGCCGGCATCTCAGCACCACTCCATGATGACAATGATGTCCTTGAGGTCCGGTGCCTCGAACTCCAACTCAGCCTTGTGCTCGGGGCTCCGCACGCCGACTCGGAAGTCGAATCCACAGGCGAGAGCGAGGACACGCTCGGTCCGCAGTTCCCCCACCTGATCCTCGATGACAATTCTCCGAAGGTCGGGCGGGTACGTGTCGAAGTTGTCGGTCTTGACTTCCCACAGCGTGCGCGTGGCCAGTTGGAGCGCGTCGAAGTTCTTCCCATTCACGAACACATCCCCGCCGGGGAAACTGTTGTTCGGAATTCTGTCGGCGCACGTGTCGTGCAGTTTATTACCGCCAAGGTGGTACGGCACTGGGTCGGGCTCGCACCTGGGGCGCTCTCGCTCCGAGACTTCGACTGGCCCAATGGGAGGGAAATCCGGCCCTTTGGGCTCTGGCTTGGGCCTTTTCTTCGGCGAGGGCTTCGACGAGGCGGGCTTTGTTTCAGGCACGGGGCGCGTTTCAGGAACGGGCCTTACCTGGGGACGGCCCCTCTTCTCCGCGTAGGTATCCAGCGCCTCTTTGATGGCGAATCCCACCACCACCACGCCCGCGACGATCACCGCTCCCATGACGATCTCCGGTGCCGCCAGCACGCAGACCCCGAGCCCCAAGGCACTGGCACCAGCAGAGGCCACCGCGCATCGCCCTGTGGGATCGTGAAACTCGATTCGATCATGGTCGAGGGCATGAAAGCACTTCTCCGCCAGCATGGGCCAGGGCTCGGAAGCCTCCTGAACGGCGCAACGCCCCCCGTCCGTCCAGGGCAGCGTCGCCGCCCGCTGGAGGTTGGTGAGCCTCGGGTCCCGGGCTGCTGGCTCTCTCGAGCTGGGCGCTGACGTAACGCAGGCTGAGACATAGAGCAGAAGTGCGATGCACGCTCGGAGACGCATGTCAGGGTCCTCCATTGGAGTCAGGGCCCGGCGGGTCCTGGCGAGGCCGTTCGGAGTATGAAAACGCGCCCCGACAGCCACGAACGGACGGTGAGGGGCGAACCTGGGGCGCGTTGGAGGGCTCTTATAGCCGGGCGGCATGGGCGAGGGGACGACGGCCCTCCCGTGGACTCCGTCCGCTGGGGGCGCGAGGCTGGCGGTGGAACGCGGAGGGACAGGCCATGCGCGTGACACTCTTCGGAGCAACGGGCAGGACGGGGCGGGTGCTCATCCCCGTGCTGCGTGAGCGGGGCCATTCGGTGCGAGCCGTCTGCCGACGGGAAGGCGCGCTCTCTCCCGAGCCGCCAGGGCTCGAGGTGGCGGTCGCGGATCCGGCGAGCCCCGGAGCGCTCGTGCCGGCCCTCGCGGGCACTGGACGGTGGTGAAGCCGCCGCGGCTGACGGAGGGCCCGGCGCGGGGGAAGGTCCGCGCCGGAGCGTCCGAGCCCGTGGGCATGCTCTCGAGCCTCTCGCGCGCGGACTTGGCCCGGTTCCTCGCGGAGCAGCTCGAGCGGCGGGACTTCGTGCACGCACGTGTCGTCGTGCGTGCGTGAGCGGAGAGGGCGTGTCCGCCCCGTCTCCCAGGCAGTCAACCACCCGGAGAACCTCGAGCGTTCATGACGCTCCGGTCCGGAGAGCTGGTGCGGTGTCGTCCATGGCCGGAGTGTGGCTGACCTCGAGGCTGGAACTCCACCGTCCTCCTGTGCGGCCCGGCGAGAGCCGGTGCAGGCGGTCAAGGTGCTGGACTGGCCTTGCCGTACGATTGATTGCGCAGCAGCACCGGCCCGGCGCGTCCTCCCTTGCGGCGCACCGTGCAGCGGTCTCCTTCTCCGAGGTCCTGCGCTTCCGCCTCGAAGCGGTCGGGACACTGCGCCAGAACCGCCTCCGCCGCCTGCCCATCCCGCGTGCGGGCCAGACACCAGGCGCCCTCGGGTGTCCAGGCCGCCTCGAATGAAGCCCGCCGAGGCTCCCAGCCCCGGGTGGCCTCCGTCGTCCGCGTGCTCACCCGGAGGGCATCGTACATGTCGATGGGGTTGTCCTGACGGGTGTGGCTGCTTCCGTTGCCGCAGTAGTCCGCCCGAGCCATGCGCGTGCACGCCTGGTGCAAGTCCTCCAACGCGTGTCCGTCCTTCGTCGCCCAGGGCTTGTAGCCCCAGCCGATGCACTTGGCGATGGCGCCATGCTCACAGGCGAAGGTGAACTTCCCCGGCACTTCATGGCGAGCCCCGGTCTCGTCCCAGACTCCCCGCACCGCGAGCGCCCGGGGCTTGGACTCCCGGCCGGTGGCGACGCACGGGTTCTCCCACGAGGCGCTCCGCGCGTTCCACAGCTCGATGCGGTACCAGACCATCGACGGGTCCGTGGGCGAGGGCTCGGCACCGCACAGCGCCACCTCCACGGGCTGGCCATCGCTGGCGGTTCCCTGGAACACGGCGCCCACCAGTCCCTTGGGCCCAAGCGAGCGGGCGGCCAGATGACCCTCCTCGATGCGCAGCCCCTTCACCGCGGTGCTCCCCAGCCGCACCCGGCCCAGGTCCACCGAGGCCAATACACTGCTCATCTCCTTCGAGACCACCTGGCGCTCCGTGCCCCACAGCAGCGTGCCCTGTGGCCACACCGTGCGCCGGGGACCCTGGCCCTGGCAGGGTTTGATCCGGCCCCTGGCCTCGGCGAGCCCGGGGGCGGCGAAGAGCAAGCATGCAAACAGGAGAAGGCTGTGTTTCATCTGGGACCTCGCTGTGACACGTGGTTTCACGGAGTAGAGGAACGGTGCGGAACGGGGGCGCACACGCGCACGCCGACCCGGGAGTCACGGGTCGCGGGGGTGATCGCCTGGCGATTGGCGATGAGCGTGCCGACTTCGCTGTAGTACCAGGCACCCCCACGCAGGAGGGGGCCCTGGCTGTCCGGTGTCATGGCCCGGGTCATCTCCATGACGTTGCCAGCCATGCCCAGCAGCCCGAAGGGGCTCACCGAGGCGGGGTGGGCATCCACCTCGTCGGGACCCATGGCGTTCTCCTGCCGGTCATAGGTCTCATCGATGTTGTCATCATCCTTCTGGAAGTGGTTGCCGTGCGGGTGCTTGCGGTCATCCGCGCCACGGGCGGCACGCGTCCACTCCAGCTCACTGCACAGGCGGGCTCCCGGCAGCTTCCCGGAGTGGTCGAGCCACTGGAGATAGCCCTCGACGTCCGCGAGGTTGACCCCCGTCAGGGGGAAGCGGCGCCAGTCCTGCTCCCGGCGATGGCGGCGGCCGGGATAGCGAATGGGCTCGCCCTCGCGCGCCGTGAGGACCTCCTTGCTCTCCAACTGGAGTGAGAAGCTCCAGGAGCCATCGGGCCGCTTCCGCGGCGTGAACGCCTCGCCCATGTCTTTTCGTATTTCCGCGAGGACGCGGCGTTGCCGGGCCTCGTCGAGCGAGCCATCCAGGTACGCCAGCCAGTCACCCAGCGTCACCTCGGTCCGCCCGATGAGATACCCCTGTTCGAGACAACGCGGGTGCAGGGGGGCACTGCCCATGAACTTCCGCACCAGCTCGGGCTCGGCGCTGCCCGTGAGGGAGCAGCCGGGCGGGATGTAGACGTACCCGTCGGGGACCCTGGAGGGCAGCTCCAGCCGGAGCTTCTCGAGCCGGCCTCGGGTGAGCAGGACCGGCAGTTCGACCGGCGCATGACCCTCGCGCGTGAAGCGGAGTTGATAGGAGCCCGCTGGCAGGCCCTTCCAGGCCAGGGGGGTCTGACCGGGTGGAGCGCCGGGCACGGCCTCCCGCCGCAGCCGCCCCCCGTCGTCCACATAGCGCGTGAGCTCGACGTCCACGCCCGAGGGACGGGTCTCGACAGCGAGTCCGGCCGGGGCCTCGAGCCGTTGTAACCAGGCCGTGTTCCCGGCCGCCAACCGTCTGAAGCGCTTCTCGAGCCGGGCTCGCTCGTCCGTCCGGTGAAAGCGCTCGGCGAGCAGGAGCCGTTCGTACGTCAGGCGGAGGAGGGGAGGGCGTGCGTCCTCGTGGGCCCGTTCGAGCAGCTCGTTGAGGGCCTGCTCCGCTTCGTCGAAAGCGGCATCGGCCCGCGTGAGCTCGTCGAGCGCCCCGGCCCATTTCGTCTCGGCGAGCAACCGGCGCTCCGAAGTGGAGGTGGCATCGAACAGCGCGAGCGCCTCGTCGCGACGTGCGCTGGCGCTTCGACCCAGCTTCCGGCCCAGGTCATGCGCGTTCCGCGCGACGGCCATCCGGGCGCTGACGAAGCGCTGCGTTTCCAGGTGCGTTCGCAGGCGCGGCCCGCCATAGAGGCCCGCCATGAGGAGCACCAGGAGGAGTCCGGCGCTCCAGCGGCGCAGCTTCTGGCGGCGGACGGCGCGCCGGGATGCGCGGAGGAAGTCCTGTTCGCGTGTCCCCAGGCTGGTGGTGTCGAGCGTTCGCGCCTCCTCGAGCTGCCGCTTCCGCCAGAGGAGGTCCGGAGCGCGCCCCAGCCGCTCCCACTCGGCCCCCGCCGTCTCGAGGCGTTGCCGGAGGGCACGCAGACCGGCATCCTCATCGAGCCATTGGCGCAGCGTGCCCCAGCTGGAGATGAGGGCTTCGTGGGCGATCTCATGGCTCACCTGATCGCCCGTGGTGCGGGTATGGAGGAGGCGTCCCTCGATGAGCGCTCGCAGGGTGGCACGAGCCTCGTCTGAACCCGCGGTGAGCTCCTCCTCGCTCCGTTGGCCGCGGGTGCCCTCCGCCGTGATGAGGAGGCAAAGCAGGCGGTGGGCCTCCTGCCGCGAGCTCCGGGAGAGTCTGGAGAGCACCCCATCGGCATGCCGGGACAGCGCACCGGCCACTCCTCCCATCTCGTCCAGCGCGGCCTGGGTGATGCAACTCCTGACGGCATCCCTGCGCTCCCACAGCTCCGCCAGGGTGAACTGGAGCAGGGGCAGGCTTCCCGCGCTCCGCGCCGCGGCCTCGACGAGTGTCTGGAGGAGCGCCTCGGATTCGAACACCACGCCACGGCCACGCGCGGGGCCGACGATGGCCTCGCGCACCCCCTGGGGGGTGAGGGGCCGCAGCAGGTAGAGCGCCCGCTCGACCTCGCCGCCCAGTCCGGGAAGCGCGGCCAGGCGCAGGAGGAAGTCACCACGCGCCGCGAGCAACACACGCACGCCCGCCGACGGCAGGGCGAGCTCTCCGAGGAGGCTGGCGAAACGCTCCGCCTGGGCGGGCTCGCTGAGGGTGACGAGCTCCTCGAGCTGGTCGACGAAGAGGAGCAGGCCACGCCCCTCCTGGTGGGCCGCCCGCAGCGCCGGTCCCAGCTCCCCGGGCGCTCCGGAGAGCCGGGCGTGCAGCTCGGCCTCTGGCTGCCCGAGAACGGGCGCGAGCGCGGCGGCGAGGGCCGCGAGCGGACGGCGGCCCGGCTCCAGCGTGAGGGCGGTGAAGTCCCGGTACTCGTCGAGCGCCCCCCGGGCGACCCGGGGCAGGATGCCGGCGCGGCAGAGCGAGGACTTGCCCACCCCCGAGTCTCCAGCCACGAGGACCAGGGGGTGGCGGCGCAGGCGCTCGAGCACGGCGCGGATGTCGGCATCACGTCCGAAGAAGAGCGCGCGGTGCTCGGCCTCGAAGGGCGCGAGTCCCCGGTAGGGATTGCCCTGGGTGAGCACCTCCGGCTCCCGGAGCCGCTCGAGCGCGTCGCGGAGCGCCTCGGCCGAGGCGAAGCGCTCCTCCGGCTCGACCCGCAGGCAGCGCTCGAGGAGGGCGGCGAAGTCGGGGTCGATGCCCGGCACGCTCGGGGTGAGCCGAGGGCCACCCCCGTGCCCTGGTGGCTCCAGGCACGGCCGCTGCGGAAGGGGGCCGGTGCACAGCTCGTGGAGCACCAGGCCGAGGGAGTAGATGTCGCTGCGGGGCGTCGCCGGTGCGCCCCGGAAGAGCTCGGGCGCCATGTATCGCGGTGTGCCCACGGGGCGACGCATGCTGCCCGGTCTCCCGGCTCCCTCCTCCTCGACGAGCTCGGCCAGGCCGAAGTCGAGCAGCTTCACCTCGCCCTCGAGGGTGAGGAAGATGTTGGCGGGTTTGAGATCCCGGTGCAGCACGCCCTGCCGGTGGGCCGCCGCGAGCCCCCGCGCCAGCCCGATGCCCAATCCGAGAACGCGCCGCCAGGGCAGTGGCGCGGTCAATTCCTCCACACTCTGACCGGCGAGGTACTCGGAGACGATGTATGGATGCCCCTCGACCTCGCCGACGCGGAACACGGTGACGACGTTGGGATGCTGCAGGCGTGCGATGGCGCGTGCCTCGGTCTGGAAGTGCTCGCGGAGCCGGCTGTGAGGCCGCGCCGCGGCGATGAACTTCACCGCCACCCGCCGATCCAGTTCGCGGTCATGTGCGAGGTAGATGACCCCCATGGCGCCACGGCCGAGTGGCCGCTCCAGTTGGAACTCATCGAATTCGGTGGGCGGGCTCCAATCGGTGGCAAGAGGCCCGTGGGGCGTCTCGGAATGTGAGAGATTGACAGCGTTGGAGGGGGACCGTGCTCCGCGCACGAGCGTGACGAGGAGTTCACGGCAAGACGGGCATTCGGCGGTGTGGTGATGGGCGCGGGACAGCTCCTCCCCCGACAGCCTCCCCTCGAGCAGCCCGGCGAGGAGCTCATCGGTCAGGCATTGCGAGTCCATCTGCTCGGAATGACTTGGCATGAGCGCTCCAACGAGGATGCCAGAGGGTGTTGATTCCCCGGCACGGGAGGAAGCACCTCGGGCGGGAGCGCGTGAATAGACAACATTCACTGAATTTTCTGGCGTGGGACGGACGGTGACGGGAGCGTCGCGATGGCTAGGTTGGGGGACGATGCAAGAGCAGCCCAGTCTCGCCATGGTCTTTCTCAGGCATGCATCCGTGCGGAGCGCGGTGCCGGGGGATGCCGCCGAATTCGAGGAGCAGCTTCGCTGTGCCTGGGAAGTGGGCCGGGACGCATGGCCGCAACTCGACATCCCCGCTGACGTCTTCGTGCGGCATCTGGCCGAGCGGCTGACGCCGGCCGACGAGGGAAAAACGCTCGCGCAGGTGCTGGCGGAGCGGGCCCTGGGCGATCTCTATCTCGCCTGTGCGTGGGTGCACGGGGTGCTCGCGTCCAGCGGCCTGCTGGAGAGCCGCTACCTGGCGAAGCTTCCCGTGGTGCTCGGGTTTCTCAAATTGCCCGCCATGGTGCTCGACGAGGTCTGCCAGTTGGTCCGCATCGAGATCCTGATGGGCGGGGCCAGTGGAGGGGGGCCACGGATCGCTGGGTACAATGGCAAAGGTGCGCTGTTGAGCTGGATTCGAATCATGGCCGTGCGCCTGGCCCTCAAGGAGGTCGCCGCGGGCGGCGAGACTCCCAACGAGAACCTCCTCGCGCTCATCGAGGCCCTGCCGGATCCAGGTGCCGACCTGGAGCTCGATATCATCAAGCGCCGCTACCGCTCCGAGTTCCGCCAGGCCGTGTACGAGTCCTTCGCCTCCCTGCCGTGGGAGCAGCGGCACTCTCTCCAGCTCTACTTCATCGATCGGCTCTCGACGACCGAGATGGCGAGACTCTTTGGCATGAGCCAGTCGAATGTCTCGCGCCGGCTCAAGCGCGCACGGCAGGCGGTCTATCAAGAGACGAAGCGGCGTCTCCAGGAGCGTCTCGCTTTGTCCTCGACGGAGTTCACGAGTCTCGTTGACGCCATCAAGAGCGACCTGGACCTCCGCATCAGTCAGGTCTTCACGGAAGAAAGCTGACCCCCATGCTCGAAAACCCCTGCATGAATTCTCGGCAGCAGCTCTGGCGAGTTCTCGCCCCGGTGGCATTGCTCGTCCTGGGTTGTATGGCCTGTGCGACGGTGGAGAAAGCGCCGGCAGACCCCCGGTTGGTGGAAGCACTGAGGGCCTACGAGGAGGGGCGGAAGTTGGAGGAGGCGGGACAGTACGCCGAGGCAGGACCGCCCGCCGAGCATGCCCTGGAGTTGCGAGAGGCCGCGCTGGGGCCTGCCCATCCCGAGGTGGCCCAGTGCCTCGACCTGCTCGGGTGGGTTTCTCTCCGGCAGGGAGATTTGAAGCGAGCGGAGCAGCTCTTTCCTCGTGCACTCGAGATTCGGGAAGCAACGTTCGGCGGGAACCATCCCGACGTCGCTCAATCGCTCAACGGTCTCGCCACCGTCCATGCGATGCAGGGGCAATATGCGCGAGCCAAACCCTTGTATGAGCGAGCGCTCGCGATTCGAGAGGCGCTCCTTGGCAAGGAACATCCGGACGTCGCCAAATCGCTCAACAACCTCGCCAACCTCTACTACTTCCAAGGGGACTACGCGCAGGCGCAACCCTTGTATGAACGAGCGCTTGCGATTCGGGAGGCGGCCCTTGGCAGGAATCACCCGGATGTCGCCGACTCGCTCAACAACCTCGCCAACCTCTACGACTCCCAGGGGCGCTACGCCCTGGTTGAACCCCTCCTCCTCCGCGCACTCGAAATCAAGGAAGCGGCCTTTGGCAAGGAGCATCTCCATCTCACCCATCCCCTCAACAACCTCGCCCTCCTCTACGTCTCCCTGGGGAACCATGGACGGGCTGAGCCCCTGTATGAGCGCGCGCTGGCGATCCAGGAAAAGAGCCTCGGCAAGAACCACCCTGCCGTCGCCCAAACGCTCGGAAACCTCGCTGAGCTCTACAGAAAGCAGGGAGCCCTCGAGCGGGCCGAGCCATTATACGAACGCGCGATTGCGATCGAGGAAGCAACCCTCGGCGAAACCCATCCGGAGCTGGCCATTTCGCTCAACAACCTGGCCCTCCTGTACAAGGATCAGGGGTATTTCGCGAAGGCGGAGTTGCTGTACGAGCGCTCACTCGAGATCCGGGAGGAGCGCCTCGGTAAGGCTCATCCCGATGTCGCTCAGTCGCTCAACAATCTCGCGAACCTCTACAAGAACCAGGGGGACTACAAGCGGGCCCTGCCTCTCTACGAACGTGCTCTCGCCATTCGGAAGGAAGCGCTCGGCGAGGACCATCCTGATGTGGCGGACTCGCTCCAGGGGCTTGCCAACCTCCATCATCTCCAGGAGGACTACGCGCGGGCCAGACCGCTGCTCGAGCGCGCGGTGGAGATCTACACGGCCGCGTACGGCGAGAACCACCCCCAGGTCGCCGCCGCGCTCCACAATCTCGCCAATGTCTACAAGAGCCAGGGCGAGCAGGACCGGGCGGAGGCACTGTATGCGCGCGCGCTCACGACTCGCGAGGCGAGCCTCGGCGCGAATCATCCCGGCATCGTCAAGGCGATCCAGAGCCTCGCCAATCTCTACCAGGATCGGGGCGACTCGGCGCGGGCCGAGCCCTTGTATGCGCGCGCGCTCGCGATCTACGAGGCGTCCCTCGGCGGGAGTCATCCCGACTTCGTCCCCTTGCTCAACAGCTATGCGCAGCTGCGTCTTGCCCAGCGGCGGCCCGCCGAGGCGTTGAGTTTCTTCGAACGTGCGCTCCACATCTCCGAGCAGCACCTGCGTCACGAGGTGTTTGGCTTCTCGGAGGCGCGGCTGACCCGTGCGCTGCAGTTGATCCAGGCCGATGAGGAGCGCCTCTACTCGCTCGTCCGCGCGTACCCGGACGATGCCCGCGTCCGGCAGCTCGCGCTCGCCGCCGCGCTCCTCCACAAAGGGCGCTCCACCGAGGAGCTCGCTGAAACGTCTCGCATCATCTACCGCGGCCTGGGCCCGGCCGAGCGTGAAGCCTTCGATCGCCTCCGCGCCCTGCGCACCCGGCTCGCCGAGCTGTCGCTGGCGGGCCCCGAAGCGCTCGCGCTCGACGACTACAAGCGGCGTGTCGAGGAGCTCACCAGCGAGGGCGACACCCTGGAGGCAGACCTCGCGCGGCGCTCGGAACCCCTGCGCGCCCTCTTCGAGCTGCCACCTCCCGCGGAGCTCGTCGAGCGTGTGGCCGCGGCCCTCCCCAGCGATGGCGCGCTGATCGAGTTCGTTGCCTACGAGGACAGCCCCCTGGTGCCCAGGCCGGGTGTTCCGGAGCCCCAGGGCTCGGGAGCGCTGCGCTACCTCGCGCTCCTGCTCTTCGCGGATGGCCGCACCCGGGCGGTTGAGCTCGGTCCCGCCGCGCCCATCGATCGGGCCGTCGGGCGCCTCCACGAAGCGCTCGCGGGCCGCTACGTCTCCTATCAGCCCCCAGCCCGGGCGCTCCATGCACTCGTCTTCCGTCCCCTGAGGCCACTGCTGGGCGGGGTGCGGCGGCTCTTCGTCTCGCCTGACAGCCAGTTGGCCCTGGTTCCGTTCGACGCGCTCCACGATGGCCGCCGGTTCCTGGTCGATGGCTTCGACATCACCTACCTCACCTCGGGCAAGGACCTGTTGCCTCGTCTCGAGGGCATCACGCCCGAGCAATCGGTCATTGTCCTGGCCGATCCAGACTTTGGCGCGAGCCCGGCGGTGGGCTCCGCGATGCAGGAGAGCGCTCCCGCGCCGGCCAGCCGCTCCCGCTCCCTCGCGCGCTTCTTCTCGGCGCGGTGCCTGGGGGGCGAGGACAAGCTCTCGCAACCCCTGCCAGGTACGCGCCAGGAGGCCGAGGCCATCCACCGGCTGCTGCCGCAAGCGCAGGTGTTGATGGGCAGTGCCGCCAGCAAGGAGGTGCTGTTGAAGCTGGCGACGCCGGGCGTGCTGCACATCGCCACGCACGGCTTCTTCCTGACGGATGCCGATGCCAGTGACTCCGAGTCCTCGCGCGCGGTGGACTGTTTCAGTCTTGGCGGGACGGGGCCGTCCTATCGCCCATCGGACCCGTTGTTGCGCTCGGGGTTGGTGCTCGCGGGCGCTCACCCCAGGGCGGCAGGGGCCGGAGCCTCGCGGCGTGAGGACTCGTGGGTGACGGCGCTGGAACTGGCGGGTCTGAACCTGTGGGGAACGCAGTTGGTCGTGCTGTCCGCCTGTGAGACCGGGCGGGGTGACGTCAAACTCGGCCAGGGCGTCTACGGATTGCGCCGCGCGCTGATGGTGGCCGGAGCGCAGACGCTGGTGACGAGCTTGTGGAAGGTCGATGATGAGAAGACCCACCCGCTCATGGAGAGCTACTACCGCAACCTGTTGGCCGGCCAGGGCCGGGCCGAGGCGCTGCGCTCGGCGATGAAGGAGCTGCGCCACAAGCAGCCCCATCCCTACTTCTGGGCCCCCTTCATCGCCATTGGCCAGGACACTCCGGTCCAGGGACTGGTGCCCCGGACCGGGCCGTGACCCTTCCTCCTCCAGGAGGAGCGTCCTAGAAGCAGCGGGCCTTCGCGACCCGCCGATGCCTGCCTCCTCCTCGAGCATTCCCTCGGGCCACCCTCCCAGCGTCTCGGCGCTTCCCGCTGTGGGGTTGGAGGCTTGCATGATTACCGCTCGGCCGGGCGGATGCGTTGCGCCGTCACACGGGCGCCGCTGCGGGCCTCCTCGTTCTCGTCTGGTGCGGCGCAACGGACGGGGGAGGTGAGGATGCTCCGCCGCATGGTAGACTCCCGGGCGATGCGATCATTCGTCCTCGGAGCCTTGCTGTGCCTCGCCGTCGCGCCCGCCCGCGGTGCATCGGACCCGGGCTCCTATCGGATGCTCCGCCAGCTCGACTCCCGCGAGGCGCTGCAAGACTCGCTGGAGTCCTTCTTCGACAGCCGTCTGTGCACGCCGCTCAAGCAGGGCCGTTTCGTGCTGCCGGGTGACGCAGCGGCTCCAGAGGTCCGGTTCCCCACGGAGTCTTTCGTCTGGATCTCCGGGTGCAGCGTGCGGGCGCTCGCCTTCGAGCCGCGGCCCGAGGGAACCACCGCGCGGTTGCTGCTCGAGCTGGATGGCGTGGACCGCGAGGGCGCGCGCCGCTCGGTTCGAGGTGAGGCTTCCGCCACCCTGAGCCGGTCACGTCCGGAGGCCTGGCGCCTGGAGCGGATGGAGCTGGCGTGGCGTCAGGACGCCATCCGGCCCGAGCCCCGTTTCCTCGAGGCGGCGGAGCGCGCCGGGCTCGTACTCCCTCCCGAGGCGGACGGTGAGGCCGCGGGGATGCAGGCCTCCATGAGCAACGGGGCCCTCGCCGTGCGTGACCTCGATGGGGACGGGCTCGTGGATGTGCTCGTCGCCGACCCGCGCGCCCTGTACCTGTTCCGCGCCACGGCCCCGCTGCGTTACGTGCGCACGCGCCTGGACGTGGCACCTCCGAAGGGCGCGTGGTTCTCCTCCCTGGCGGCGGGTGACTTCGACGCGGATGGAGACCCGGACGTCATCGTCACCACGCAGACGGCCTGGAGCGCCGAGTCCCGCCCCACCGCGCTCCGCAATGACGGGGGAGGGCGCTTCAAAGCCGTCGCGTCCCGGCTCCCGCCCGCCAATTCGCACGCCTCGCTCGCCACCGACTTCGATGCCGACGGCAAGCTGGACCTCGTGTTCCTCCACTACCCGATGAAGTACGGGCCGGATGACTTCCTCGCCGCGAGGGATGGCCGCCCCGCCCGCTTCTTCCGGGGCAAGGGGGACCTGACCTTCCAGGAGATTGCTCCTCCCCAGGACGAGCGGCATCGGCGCTGGGGGCTCGCCGCCGTCGCCGCCGACCTGCTCGGAGAGGGACGGCCGCAGGTGTACGTGGCCAATGACTTCGGCGACAACGACCTCTGGCGCTTCGATGCCCGGGGCACTCCTCGCGATGTGACGGACGCCCACCAGTTGAGGGATCCGGGCAATGGCATGAGCGCGGACGTGGGGGACGTGAACGGCGATGGGCGGCTCGACCTCTATGTCGCCAACATGTTCTCCAAGGCGGGCACGCGCGTGCTGGCCGCCGCCCAGGTCCGTCCCGAGCTGAAGGCCCGCCTGGACAAGTTCGCGGCGGGCAACACGCTCTATGTCTCCCGCGAGGACGGCGGCTTCGACGAGGTGGCTCGCGCGCGGGGCGTCAACCGGGGCTTGTGGGCCTTCGGCTCCATCTTCCTCGACGCGGATGATGATGGCCGGTTGGACCTCGCCGTGGCCAACGGATACTACAGCGCTCCCAATCGAAAAGATCTTTGAAGTGTGTACTGGCGCCAGGTCCTGGCGCTCTCACTTCAGGGCAGGTCCACGGGCCGCACTCCTTCGCAGGCCTCCTCCTCCCCCTATGCCATGGTGGGGGCCACGGGGCCCTCTCCGCTGCGCCGCGTGGGCCGCACGGGCTTCGAGCAGTCCTTCTCGGGCTGGGAGCCCAAGAAGCTGTGGATGCAGCGGCCGGACGGAACCTTCGAGGAGTGTGCGTACACGGACGGCTTCTCGTCACGTGCCGATGGCCGCGCCCTGGTGGCCCAGGACCTGGACGGGGATGGGGACCAGGAGCTGCTCATGCTCAACCGCGCCCGGCCGCGCCTGCAGCTCTTCGTGAATGAAGGGGCCGTGGGGCATGCGCTGGAGGTGCGGCTGCGCGCCACGGGAGGCGACCGCGAGGCGAGCACCGCGACGGTCCGGGTCCGGACGGCGGCGGGCACGCGGGCCTTCCCCGTGTTGCTGGCCCGGGGCTACGTGAGCGCGGTGGACCCCACCGTGCACGTGGGGCTTGGTCCAGAGGAGCAGGCGGAGGTCGAGGTGACGTGGCGCCCCGGTGTGACCGAGTCCTTCGGCGTGCTCGCGGCGGGCCGGCGGTGGTCCCTGACGGAGGGGGGCTCGAAGGACTCCACCCCCTTCACTCCTCGCGCGCCACGCCCGCGCCATCCGAAGCTCCCCCTGGAGCTCGAGCAGGTGGGGGGCACGAAGGACGGGCGGCCCGCGGCGGTGCAGCTCTTCGCCTCCTGGTGCAAGCCCTGCCGCGAGGAGGTGCCCCTCTTGTCCAGGCTGGCCCAGGAGGGCCGGTGGCAGGTGCGCGGGCTGGCGGCCCATCCCCCCGAGCAGGTGCGGGCCGAGGCCGCGAAGCTGTCCATCACCTACCCGGTGGAGTCCCTGTCCGAGGAGGTGGCCGAGCCGCTCTCCGTGGGCGGGCAGCTCGCGCTCCCCACGGTGCTGCTCTACGACGCGACGGGACGGCTGGCGCGCGTCGTGCGGGGAGGGGAGTCGCTGGAAGCGGCGCTCGCCGAGGTCGACTCCCCGTGAGGCGCCACCCCTACTCCACCCAGTTGATGTTGCCCAGGCCAGCGGGGATGAAGTCACACACGTAGACGGAGTGATCGTAGGGGTTGTCGTCGTAGACACCCCGAGCCTCGATGCAGCGCGCCTTCTCCGGATACGGGGCGTTCAGGTCCTGAGCGAGCTGCTGGCAGGACGCGTGGTCCGTCGGACCCGCGCACTCCTCGGTGCATTGGTCAGCGCTGATCCAATACGGGTTGTAGGTGGGATACGAGTCCATCTCGTGCCAGCACAGCCCGGACGCACAGTCCGAATCGGCGTTGCAGCCGGTGCCCGTGGCGTTCAGGCCCTGCGTCTGCTCCTCGAGCCGCGGGGCCTGCGTGGGGGCCGTGCTGCCACAGGCCACGAGGCCCAGCAGCGGGAGCAACGAGACGGACACCGCGAGGAAGTTTCGCATGGATGAGGTCCTTTCCTGGTGAAGAGAGGAGGGAACCAATCATTCCTCGCGAATGAAGCCAAGCTGACTTTTCATGAACTCCTGGTTGGGTTGGCAATCCCGGTGCCGCTTCGGGCACGCTGTGTCCCCGGGTCCGGGACGTACGACCAGGCCCCTCTACCGCCGTACGCTGTTCCACCCGTGCAACCGGAGTCCGCCGCCATGAAGCTCGGCTACGTCATCCTCTACGTCGCGAACGTGCCCGCCACCGTCGACTTCTACGAGAAGGCCTTTGGCCTGCAACGCCGCTTCCTCCACGAGAGTGGCCAGTACGCGGAGATGGAGACCGGCGCGACGGCGCTGGCGTTCGCCTCGGAGGAGATGGCGAAGGACAATGGCCTCACGGTGCGCTTCAACCGGCCGAAGCAGGACGCGGCGGCGGTGGAGGTGGCGCTCGTCACGCCCGACGTCCAGGCCGCCTACGAGCGGGCGGTGAAGGCGGGCGCCGGGGCCGCGCAGCCTCCCAAGCAGAAGCCCTGGGGGCAGACGGTGGCCTACGTGAGGGATATGGACGGAGTGCTCGTGGAGCTCTGTACGCCGATCTCCCCCTGACGCGAAGGGGCTCGACAACCGGCGCCCGCTGGGGTTCGCTTCTCCCCCGTCCGCGGCACTGGCCTCCGAGGCTCTCCTTCTCCATGCGTTGGTTCGCGCTCCTGTTCCTGCTCTGCACTTCCGCGGCCGTGGCTGCCCCCGAGGCTCCCGCCCGCGCCCCCACCCGCAAGAAGCCGAAGGCTCCTCCACGGGAGGCGAGCCCCGAGCCCCCTCCGGCTGCGGCCCGGCCGGCCGAGACGAAGCCGGCGGAGGAGCTGCGGTACTCCCTCGCGCTCGTGGGGGGCGCGTTCCACGGTGGCGGCTTCAACCGGGGCCCCCAGGGCTCGGCGCAGCTCACCCTGACGCCCCCTGGCTGGGGCCGCTTCTCCTTCGACGTGGAGCTCGGCTGGCGGCTGGCGCGCTTCAAGGCGAACGTCCCTGGCACCGGGGTGAGCGTCTCCGCCCTGCATTCCCTGCCTCTCCTGGCGGTCGGGCGGATGAACCTCGTGCGGATGAAATACCTCGGTGTGGACGTGCGCGTCGGCGTGGGGCCGCTCCTGGCGCTGCACCACCTCTCGAGTGACTTCTCCGAGAGCTCCGTGCGCTCGGCGCTCGGCTGGGAGCTGCTCGCGGGGGCGCAGCTTCGCGTCCCGCTGGGGGCGTTCGAGCCGTTCCTCGATGGACGGGTGGGGTTCGGCGAGGCGTACATTCCCTTCATCACCGGGCGCTCGACGGGGGTGCAGGGGCTCCTGGGTGTGAGGTATCAGCTGCCATGAGAAAGCTCGTCTCCCTCGCCGCTTCGTTGTTGCTCCTGTCCTGCCAGGACTGGCCGGAGCCCGTCATCCGCTCGGTCTCGCCGCCGGAGATGCGCGCGAGCGAGGCCACGGCGCTCGCTCTCGATACGGATCTGGTCCTTCCCGCGACGGTCGACTACGGCAAGGGGACCGTCGAGGTGGACACCCGGGTGTCGGTGCGCATCGGGCCACTGGATGTGCCCACGCTCGCCGTCTCGCCCGAGGGCGTCATCTCCACCCGCGTGCCGTCGCTGCTCGCGCCCGGCAGCTACGACGTGAAGGTGACGCTCGGGGACGGCCGCACCGCCGTGCGCCCGGGCGGCCTCACCGTCGTCGAGGGGGAGTGGCCGGAGGGCTACAGCATCGATCCCATCGGCCCGCAGAAGCGCCTGGTGCCCTTCACGCTGACGGTGCGCGCGACCGGCGCGGCCGCGGCGGCGTTCCGCGGCAACGTGCGCCTGGAGACAGGGGTGGGCAGCTCCGTCGGACCGCGCGTGAGCGAGCCCTTCGTGGACGGAGTGCTCACGCAGCAGGTGGTGGTCGACTCCACGCTGGCGGACATGGCCATCCGCGTCACCGACGCCGCCGGCCACGTGGCCACGTCGAACACGTTCCTGCTGCAGTGACGGGGTGGGCTAGTTGTCCCAGACGAGCTCCAGCTTCTTCAGCGCACGGAAGTAGAAGCTGGGCTCGTATTCGGGGATGAAGCCGGGCGCGAGGCGCAGGTGGGGCAGCCGCTCGCGGAGCACCTCGAGGGCGACGCGGGCCTCGAGCCGGGCCAGGGGCGCGCCAATGCAGAAGTGGATGCCCCATCCGAAGCCGATGTGCCGGCCCACCTGTGGACGATGGACGTCGAAGGTGTCCGGGTCCGCGAACGCCCGCTCATCGCGGTTGCCCGAGCCGTAGACGATGTTCAAGCGCGCGCCCTGGGGGAGCTCGACTCCGCCCAGCTCGGTGGCCACCTTGGCGATGCGGGGCTCCATCTGCACGGGAGAGGTGAAGCGCACGCTCTCCTCGATGGCGGCCTCGAGCAGCTTCGGATCCTCCTGTACCTCCTGCCATTGCCCGGGGTTGCGCAACAGGTTGTACAGCAGGCCGCTGATGAGGCTCGTGGTCGTCTCGTGGCCCGCGCTCAGCAGGATCATCATCTGGGAGATCATCTCCGCGGTCGTGAAGGGGTGCTCGCCGTCCACCCGGGCCTGGACGAGCGCCGTCGTCAGGTCGCCGGTGGGATGGGCGGCACGGTCCGCGAGCAGGCGGGCGTAGTAGTTCTGGTAGTCGACGCAGCTCTGCGCCGCGACACGCTGTTCCTCCGCGGGCGTCTGCGGGCTGAAGAGTTTCATCCAGGTGTCGTGCCACTGCTTGACGCGGCGCATGTCCTCACGGGGCACACCCAGCAGGTCGGCGATCACCGTCATGGGCAGGGGATGCGCCAGGGCCGCCACCAGGTCCACGTGACCCTGATGGGCGAACTGCCCGACGAGGCCCTCGGTCAGCTTGCGGATGCCCGCTTCCATCTCCGCGACACGCTGGGCCGTGAAGGCCTTGCTGAACAGCGCACGCACGCGGGTATGGCCCGGCGGGTCGTTGTTGAACAAGCCCGGCGCCAGCGGGTAATGGCCCGTGGCGAGCACGGCTTCGATCTCCGCGGGCAGGGCCACCGGGTTGTCCAGGTTGTGGAGCGAGGAGAAGAGGTTCGGACTCTTCAGGACGCGGGTGATCAGCTCATGGCTCGTCACGAGCCAGGCGTTGAACTGGGGGCAATAGGCGACGGGCGCCTCGCTCCGCGCACGGGCGTAGAAGGGGTAGGGGTCGAGCTGGAAGGCGGGATCGAACGGGTTGTAGCCCTGACCGATGGCCGCAGTGGGGTGGACGGTGGATGCTTCCGGTGGAGCGGCGCTCATGCTCGGTTTCCTCGGGGTGGGTGGGAACTGCCGGGGAGGAGACCTATCGCAGGGCTTTGTCGGTTGCGAAGGGGGCTCAGGGCGCTCGGGCGCGGAGCAGCCAGCAGGCGGCGGTGAAGCGCACTTCCGCTCCGTGCACATAGGGCTCGAAAGCGGCGCGGACCGTGTCGATGACCCGGGTGCGAGTCGGGTCGTCCGCCTCGTGAAGAATCAGGCCGAGCGGCCCGAGCCGGGACAGGTAACGGACCAGGTCCTTCTCGGGCAGGGTGCAGGCCACATCGAGTGGCTGGATGTCGATCCCCGTCCAGCCGCTCTCCTCCAGGATGCGGTGCACCCGGCTCGGGTCCGCGAAGGCGAACTGCCCCGGCGCGTCCGGCCGGCGGGCGGGCATGCCCGGCAGGAGCGGTGCCGCGGCGCGCTCGGCCGTCGTCATGAATGGATTGTCCGACGGACTCCGCCAGGCGATGAACCGCATGTCGGCGCCTTCCTTCGCGGCACGTCTCAGGTTCGCGAAGGCCCGGATGGGGTCGTCGAAGAACATGACGCCGAAGCGCGAGATGAGCGTGTCGAAGCTCGCGGGCTCGAAGGAGTGGTCTTGCGCGTTGGCGCGGAGGAAGCTCGCGGGCGTGCCTTCCCGTTCGGCGCGGGCCCGGGCGGCGGTGATCATCGGCTCCGAGATGTCGATGCCGGTGCAATGGCCCTTCGCACCGAGCCTCCGCGCGACGGCGAGCGTGGTGCTGCCCGTACCACAGCCGACGTCGAGCACCCGGCTCCCGGAGCCGGCGGAGACCGCTTCGACGAGCAGCTCCTCGAGCGGCTTGAACATCGGGTCGAGCACCTCCTGCTGCTCGACCCAGGCGCGTCCGGCGAGCCCATTCCAGAGCTTCGTCTGCTCGTCATCGGGTTGGCGCGTGTCATTCATGATCGTCTCCTGGGGCGTGCCTTCGAGAATCGAAAGCCGTACCCTGCCAGTTCAAGTCGACTTGAGGTCAAGAGGATGAGAGACCTGGACATTACCGAGGTGGCGAAGCGGTCCGGCGTTCCCGCCTCGACGCTGCGGTTCTATGAGGAAAAGGGGCTGATCGCCTCGGTCGGCAGGCGGGGCCTGCGCCGTCTGTTCGAGCCCGACGTGCTGGAGCGGCTGGCGATGATCGCGCTGGGGCGCTCCGCTGGCTTCTCGCTCGAGGAGATCGCGCGGATGTTCGCGCCGGACGGGCGGCCGCGCATCGACCGGCGGATGCTCGAGGCCAAGGCGGAGGAGCTGGACAGGACGATCCGCGAGCTCACCGCCATGCGCGACGGCCTCCGGCACGCCGCGGCCTGTCCCGCGCCGAGCCACATGGAATGCCCCACCTTCCGCCGCATCCTGCGGGCCGCCGCCTCTGGCGCTCTCGAAGCGCGAAGGAAGAGGGCTCCGCGGCCACCGGGGAACGGATAGCTCTCCCCGGACCCGGCTGTCAGCGCCGGGCCCTGGACGTCAGTTCCAGGGGTTGGCGGGCTGATCGTCGATCGCCACCCAGAAGCGGGTGGTGGTGCTGATGGAACCCGCGGCCCACCAGCCCCAGCCGCCGCCGCCGTCGTGGAACTCACCCATCCGCCAGCCCGTGCCGTAGGTGCTGGCGCAGATGCCGTCCGCGGTGGCCCGCGAGGTGAGCGTGGAGCCCGTCACGGGCGCGCTGAGCCTGACCTCGCCTCCGGACCAGCCGTTGTAGAAGTCGAAGGTGATTCCAGAGGGCGCCGGCCGGCCGTCCTTCTTGAGACACAGGATGGGCAGGGAGGTGTAGGGGCTCGTGTCGCCGCTGTAGGCGTTGCTCACGCTGTCACTGCCAACATTGACATACGCGCCGTACTGCTGCCGCGCCTTCCAGGTCATGCCCATGTGCGTGGCGGTGCCGCCGCCCGTGGTCACCTGGATGTTGCGCACCGTCGTCTTGTTGAACTGACGGCCATGGCTGTCCCTCTGGGCGATCAGCGACAGGCCCTTCGTGCCGGTGGACGACCAGACGTGGGACGCCGGCGTCAGCGAGGCGGGCGCGCCGCTCAGGCTCGAGGTACCGCCATCACCCCAGGCGAGCTGGTAGGTGACGGTGTCCGTATACGGCCAGCAGGGGCGCATCCGGGCGTTGTACGTCTGCGTGGTGTTGACGGGCACGCTCGCGTTGCCCACCAGCATGGGCTCGAGCGCCTCGGAACCGATCAGATCCCAGTAGTTGAGGTGCCAGCGCGGGCTGGTCCACAGGGTCCACCGCTTCTCCCGCGTGAGGAAGGAGTCCGCCTGCGCGGTGATGAGGATCTGCCAGTCCAGATCGAAGGTCAGCGCATCCACCGTCTCGAAGTAGCCGTCACCGTTCGCGTCGCCGCAGTTGTTGCCGTAGTAGCCCCACAGGTCTCCGTACAGGTAGGGGCGCACACCCACCTGGGCATAGGCCACGCTGTCATCGTAGAGGAAGCCACGGATGGCGAGCTGCGCGTAGATGGTGGGCTGGATCCTCCCGGAGACACCCCCGGTCAACGTCTGCGGCCCCTGCAGATTGCTCGAGCTGAAGTTGGAGTAGCCGTTGCAGCTGTCGAGCGTGCAGGTGTAGTCGAAGTAGCCCGAGGCGGCCTGCGCGCCATTGTAGGTCACGGAGCCGGTCACGCTGGCATTGAACTGCAGGCCCGCCGTGATGGGGAGGTTGAAGCCGATGTACACCGGGATGGGACCGATGGCGAAGCCGAAGCCGAAGAGGAAGGGCTTGGCCAGCTGCCACTCCCAGGGCGGGCTGCTGTAGTTGACCGTGCCGCTGAGCGTGGTGCCGTAGTTCACCATCGCGCTGCCGTGGGCCCGCGCGTAGTCGAACTTGATGCCGTAGGGAATACAGGCACCGAAGAGCTTGAAGCGCTTCTGCCGGACCTGGATCTCCCCCACCGCCGAGGCCTGGGCGTCTCCCGTGAGCGACAGGTTGCCCGAGAAGCCTCCACCGATGTTGAAGTTCTGGCTGAGGGGCGTGCTGATGTTGAAGGACTTGTTCTTGTTGACGATCTTGTCGTCACACCGGCCGAACAGCCCGAAGGACTCCTCGCCGGCCCCGGGGCGCGAGAAGGTCTCGTAGGCGACTTCGCCGTCGAGCGGCTCGGCGATGGCCTGCAGCGCCGGGGTGAGATAGCCGAGCTGCTCGGAGGTGCTGATCTCGTTGACGATCTCCTGGCTGAGCGAGAAGGAGGTATTCTCGGTATCGATGGAGTTGAGCAGCTCCTCTCGCAGGCTGTAGGGCAGCGGTGCGTTGTAGATGCCGCTCACGCCATCGAGCATGTACATCGGCTTGCTGAAGTACTGCCCCTCTTCGGTATAGCCATTGATCTGGACGAGCCGCCAGTCGTATCCGGTCTCGAGCGTGTACTGCCAATAGTCGCCCCCCGGGAGCGCCACGGCCGGCATGGCCGCCTGCTGCTGCGCCAACGCCGGTGCTCCAGCGGTGAGCAACAGCCCCGCCGCGGTGCGTACCAGGAACCTCGCCAGCCTGTTCTGCTTGAGCCACTCGTTCATCGACTGCCGCATTCGTCCTCCGTCAGGAGTATTCCAGCGGCAACACATTCTCTTGTCATAAACGGAAAATCAAGGGAGCAGCGGATTACATATCAGGATGGATGTTGATGGATTCCGGGTGAGGTCCGAGGTCTGAAGCTCCACTGGCAGGAATGAGCCCTCGAAAAGGCTTAATCGTTGGAATCCTTGATTTTCAATATTGCTCCATTTATTCTACGGAGACTGGAATTCAGGCTGGACCTGCACACCCAGATTCGGAGAATCCCATGCGTCCCTCGTTGCTTCGTCCGCTCGTCACTGCCTCGTTGTCCGGGCTGCTCCTGGCTGCTTGCGGAGGCGCACCGGAGGAGCTGGTGCCAGCAGAGGAGCAGCCAGGCACGCAGCAGTCCGCCCTGTGCTCCGGCTTGAGCGTCACGGATCTGTCCATCGGGGGTATCAGCACCTGGCAGGGGGAGATGGCGGGCAGCGGGCCCTGGGCGGTGTCCACGGGCGCCAACGCGGTGCGGCTCGAGTACTACGTGGATGGGGCGCTGCGCAGCATCGAGGATCGCACGGGCGGCTCCGGCACCTGGTACTTCAGCACGACGGGGATTGCCTGTGGCACGCGCAACTTCACGGTCAAGGCCTTCCCCATGGTCGTCGACAGCGCGGGCAACCGGACCGTCTGTCTGGATGTGCCCCGGTCGGTGTCCCAGGCCGTGACCGAGGCCTGCCCCGTTCCATCGGTGTCCATGACGTGCGCGCGCGCCACCTCGACGGCGATGCGCTGCACGGGCAGCGCCACGGGAGGCAGTGGCAGCTACACCCCGTATTGGCAGGAGTGGGAGTACGGGTATCCCCTGGGCTGGTACTCGGGCGCGATGATCGAGACCTTCTTCTGCCCCACCCCCAGCACGACGGCGAGCGCCAACACCACGAAGAAGGCCGAGTTCAAGGTGATCGACAGCAATGGAACGGCGTCGGCCGTCGTCAGCCGAAGCTTCAGCTGCCGTGACGACATGAAGTGAGCCGGGGGGGCAGTGCCCCCCTGAGTCCTCCTCCCGGGTCAGCGGAAGATGCGCGGGGCGCTGGGGGTCCGAGATGGCTCCCCAACCCGTGCCCGGCACGAAGGTCCGCGCGCGGTAGCCACGCCGAAGGTTCGCGGAGGGCCCGAGAAATTGACGAGCGCCCCACTTGCTGAGCCCTATCGCGCCTTCACTGGCGTGAAAGGGGCTTTACTCATGTTCCGAAGCATTCTCGTGTCTGCGTTCCTCGTCCTCGCCGTGGGCTGTGGTGGAGTGGAGACTCCCGACGACGCGGGGAGCGACGCGCTCGCGCAGCAGGACAAGACGACGCTCGCTACGTCCTGCGAGCAGATTCAATACCGGGGCTGCAGCCCGTTCTCCGAAGTGCCCTGTGTGTTCAGCAATGGCGCGCAGGGCTGGTGCTACTGCCAGGACATTCCCTTCAATCAGTGGCAGTGCACCACCGAGTTCTGATTCGTCAGGGAGCGCTGGCGAGCACCGTGCGTGGCCGTCCGGTGGGCCGTGGCCTGTCGCTCCACCGGCAGGAGGAGCCTCGATGCCTCCTCGCTTCCTCCGAGCTCCACCGTCTGCGTGGCCACCACGGGGGTCGTCTCCTCGTACCAGGGGCGCGCGGTGTTCAGGTGCGCGGACAGCAGGGGGTAGCTCGACGAGGACACCCAGAGCCCGAGCCGGTGTCCCTTCGCCAGCACCCAGGAGGTGGCGCGGAAGTCGATCTCCACCTCGCGCTCGCTGCCGGGGGTGTACGCGAGGGGCGCGGGCGTGTCCGCCAGGGGCAGACGCAGGGTGGCCGCTCCATCGGTGACATGCAGGGCGCGCCCCTTCGCATCCACGTCGACGAGCCTGGCGACGAAGGCGGTGTCCTCCGCGCTCGAACGCACGCGAAGACGCAACCGCGCGCGGCCGGCGATGCGCAGCGCGGAATCCGCCGGGGCTCCCACGAAGCGCAACACGTCCTGCCGTGCACACGGCCAGGTCTGAACCACCGGTCCCTGCGGGGTTCCCTGGCGGCCGTAGATGGCGAAGGCCAACCCGCGGCCTCCTCCCTCGCTCCTCCAGGGGTCGGCGGGGTCATAGCGGTAGGACAGGGAGGCGGGCGTGAGGGGGGACTGGCCGCTCAATGACGCCGAGGCACATGCCCCGGGCGCTCCTGTCGCCGGGGCCGTGTCCAGGAAGAGCACCTGCTCCCGGGTCGCGGGAGGCCACGCGGGCAGGACGCGCGCACCGTCATCCCCATGGCCCGCGACGACCACGCGGCCCGCTTCATACGGCAGGGGCACGCCCTGGAGCGCATGGCGCAGCCACGGGATGGTGAAGGCCCACTGGTTCATGTCGTCCTTGATGCCGGGAGTCTTCACGGCCCCGCCCTGCATGCCCAGGTGGTTCCACGGCCCCAGCACCAGCAGGCTCCGCTCGCGCGAGGCGAGGGACTCCCACGTGCGGAGCGTCGCCGGCAGGAAGGGATCATCGAAGCCACCGACGAGGAGCATGGGAGGAACCCCGGGCCGCTCCGGCAGTTGCCGCAAGGCCACGGTCTCCGGCCGCTGCCACAGCGCGCCTCCGGGCTCCAACGCCTTCAACCACTCCCGGTAGAAGGGAAGCGGCGCGCCGAAGGCGGCGACGTCGGCCTCGAGGTGCGGGCGGTGCTCGAGCATCTTGCGGTAGGCGTCTCCCGCGGACCGGGTCTCGCGGAGGCCCGGCATGAAGGCCGCCCAGGCCGTCAACAGCTCATGCGGGAGCAGCCCCCGCTCGGAGACCACCTCCCGCAGGTCCGTGCCGAAGACGGAGACCACCACCGTCTTCACCTCGGCCGGCAACTCTCCCGCCACGGCCCCGAGCGCCGTGCCTCCGAGATACGACATGCCATACAGCGCGATGTTGCCGTCCACGAAGGGCTGCCGCACGAGCCAGCGCAGGGTGTCCTCGCCATCGGAGACCTCGTGCACCAGGGGCCACCACTCGCCGCCGCTGGCCATGCGTCCCCGCACGTCCTGCAGCACGCAGCCCAGGCCGTAGCGGACGAACAGGTCACAGCTCAGCTCGATGAAGGGCCCCAGGTCGTAGGGATTGCGGATGAGCACCACGGGGGCGCGCTCCACGCCCTCCGGCAGGAGGATGCGCGTGGACAGCTCCACGCCATCCCGCATGCGCACGGCTTGCTTCCGCCAGTCTCCCGGCCGGTGGGTGAAGGCCGGGAGTGAGTTGGAGCTCCGCCGGTCTTCCTGGATGGCATTGCGAGCCAGGCCACAGCCCACCGTGCAGCACCCCAAGAGAACGACGAACAGCTGGCCCCAGAACGCGCGAACACTGCCCATGTGCTGGAGCATATCCACTCCGAATGAGGCAGTGGAAGTTGCGCGGGCCGGGTCAACGGGCGCTAAGGAGTACCGGTCTTGGGAGGTGCCTGTTTCTTGGCGTCGCAGTCCGGCCCGGTGCAGGGACACGTGACGGTCCCGCAGTCGCACCGGGGGGCGTACCCCCAATAGCACAGTCCGTAAGCGCTTCCCGTGCAGTACCCGCCCGGGCAGTAGGCGTCACAGTTGTCGGTACAAGACCCGAGATCACAGCCGGACTGCGTCCAGGTGCCTGTCGCATGATCATTCGGGCATTGCGGCCCCGGCTGGGGCCCCGTGTTGAGATAGCCCTGGCACATGACGTGATACTCGTAGAACGTACTCTTGTCCTGATTGCACCAGGCGTTGGTGTAGACGAAGTTGTTCGGGACGCCGCAGTCGCTATCGGACATCGCTTTCTGGCAGTCCAACTGATTCGCCGCGTTGCAACGATCATTGGTCGAGTACCGGTAGGCGAAGCACTGCCCGATGTCGATGGTTTGGACCGTCGGACCCTCGGACGGTCGTGCGGCCGGCGTCGCATCGCTCACGGAAGACGTGTTCTTGCAGCCAGAAATCAGCAGGGGCAGCGTGGTACATGAAAGCAAGACACAGCCGCGCAGCAGCTTCATCATCGCCGTCATCTCATCCTCCTCCTTTTGGAAAGGAAATCTGTTCTAGGGTGTCTGGTCCCATTCGGCAATTTCATGGCTCTGGATTCGCCGCGTGCGAGCCGCGTCAGGGATGATGCGGTCGCTACATCGTTGGTTGATATTTGATATAGGAGATGGAGACCGGCGGGTTCTCGGTCCTCCTCGACTCCTCCCCTGAAACCACGTTGGCCCCCGGTTCATGGAGGGCGATCCGGGCATGGCATGTGGGGTGCGCCTTCAAGGCGAGCGCCCAGGCGGGTGTCTCGGCGGATACGAAGGGCCACGCGTACACGGCCGCGCTGACGGCCAAGGCGGAGACGGGCGTGGGCGTCGCGGCGAGCGCGAGCCACGACTTCAACCGGCACGTGGGCGGGTTCATCAAGGGCAAGGCCTCCGCCACCGCCTACGCCGAGGGCGTGGCGTCCGTGGATCCGAGGACGGCCACGGCGCTGCTCTCGGGTCAGGTGGGCGCGGCCGCCACGGCGGGCGCGTATGGCACGGCGGGCGGGCACCTGGGCCGGCTGCACGGCTCGGTGACGGGGGGCGTGGTGGCGGGCGCGGCGGCCCAGGCGGGCGGGAAGTTCGGTCTGGAGAACGGCTTCCTCAAGCAGTCCGCCGAGCTCAACGCCGCGGCGGGTGTGGGCACCCACCTCAAGAGCGACGTCGCGGTGGACCTGTGCCACCACATCAAGCCCGGCATCGCGTCCGGCCTGCGTCCTGGTGCCGCCGCCGCGTCCACCGTGGCCTCGCCCGCGAACACGCTGGAGCCCGAGAAGTCGCGCGTCGAGAAGTTCTTCTCGAAGGTCTTCCACGGGTGAGAAGGCATCGCGACCGGGGGGCCCGTCAGGCCGCGGAGACGCGGACGATGAAGTCGATCGGCTTCGCCAGCTGGAGCGGCTCGATGGAGGGGTGCAGGGGCATGGGCACGGAGACCCACCGCCGCATGCAGACCGCCCCTTGCTGTTTGTTCATTTCACTTCATCTAGAGGCCAGGCGCCGGGGACTGCTCGGACACCGGACGTGCCATCCCGGGTGTCATGGCGCCTCCCGCCTCCCGCTGGCGCGCGGCCCGTTCGATCCGGCGGCGCAGGCCCTTCATCATCTTCTTCTGCATGAGCAGGTGGGGGAGGACGATGAGGCCGGATGCGAAGGGCCCCGCCTGCCGTGGGCTCACGCGAAAGCGCACGAGCAGACGGCTCCTTTCCTCATCGACCGGCTGCACCACGAGGGCCCAGACGAAGTCCTTGTCGCCGAACACGAAGGCACGGCCTGGATCCACCCGCAGCACGCGCCACGATCCATCCGGGTTGATCAGATCGCCGACCTTGGGCTGCTGGTACTCCGGGAGGATGCGATCGACGCTGTGCACCGGCGCCCCCGCCAGCCGCTCGAGCCAGTCATAGCTGTAGAAGCCTCCGCGCTCTCCCGACCCTATCTGCACCAGCCACGGCCAGATGTCCTCGGGGCGTGCGCGGAGGGTGAGGGCGTGGGTGAGCTCCGTCGCCCTCCGGTCGGGAATCAGCTCGTCCCCTGGCAGGGATTGCTGTTCCTCCTGTCGGGTAGCGCCCAATCTCATCATGCTCGAGCGCAGGAAGAGCCGGTAGACCCAGGGGGTCAACGCGCCCACCGCCGCCAGCTTCCAGAGGAGCCGTCCACTCCGGCGCCCCTGCTCCCAGGCCGCCGCCGATGCGGCCAGGACACTCGCGGCCAGCAGACCGTCCACCACCACCGCGGGGCCCAGCATGACGGCCGAGCCTCGTATCATCGCCAACTTCTCCTGCGTACTCGCTCCCTGCTCGGCTGCCATGGTGGTCTCCTCGCTCGAATCGCTGGCGGCAGGCTGTCCATGTGGCGGGACCGCGACAAGCTGCCCCTTCGTGCTGGAGGACCGTGCGCGCTTCGTCAGCGCCCCATGCGTTGTCCGGCGCGCACCCATGGTACTGGCTCAGGGGGCCGGCGGGAGGGTGCCCGAGCGCAGCGACTGCATCTCGACGGAAGCCCCTCGCGCGCTCTGGGTCCGCGAGCAGACGAAGGTATTGAATCCCTTCGTGTCGAGCACTCGGCTCAAGTGGCCGCTACCGGCTGCCAGCCGGAGCCCGGTCCCACCGAGCCCAACCCTCCACCCCCCCTCCGCGCCGGCTCCTGCTGCGGCCGGGATGTCCTCCCAAACCCTGACCGCGGCTCCCGAGGACCTGGAGGTTGCCGCCGGCCTGGCGCCGCAGGACCGAGCCTTCCGCGGCGTGCTCACCACGCACTCGCTGCAGGCGCCTCAGTACTTCCATTACGACGCCTTCGTGGTGACCGCGCGCGAGAGTGGCCCGGTGACCATCATGTCCGATGTCATCGAGGTGGGGCCGAACGGCTACGTCCACGGGTACGGCTATCCGCTCACCATCGCGCCCATCGAGGAGGGCGCGGTCCTGACCCAGATCGGTGGCGAATACGTCCAGAACGCGCTCGAGACCGGGACGGCGATGATCCGGTACCCGGTGCAGAAGGGGCGTCAGTACATCCTGGCCTACAAGACGTTCAGCGGTTTCATGCCGCTCTCGTACCGGCTCTGGTTGTCCCCCTACCTGCAGATGGAAGGCAGGATCGAGACCCTCCCCGCGCCAGTCCCCGTGACGGGGAACGACACGGGGCAGATCTCGCTGGAGAACCCGCGCCCGGCTACGTTGAGCCGCATCGTCGAGTGGCTGAGCCCGCGGATGGGCGGCTCCTGAGACAGCGGGTTGGCGGCGGCTCCTGTTCCGGTAGGGTGGGCGCCCATGAGGCTCGTGAAGTCGCACTACCTGGCGGACGAGCGCCTCGAGCCGCCCATTCCGGCCTCGGGGCATCTCATCTGGGCGCACACGGAGTGGTGGGAGCGGCAGTTCGCCCAGCACGGGCTGGAGCGCCTGACGGACGTGGAGCGGAGGCTCCATGCGGTGTTCGACCTGTTCTTCCCGCACTCGGTGCGCTCGTTCTACGTCTTCTGCCGGGACCCGCGGGCCGTCCAGCCGCGCACGTGCCACCTGCTGCCCGGACCGGCGCTGATGCACCGGGCGCGGTTGTTCCAGCGCATGGCGGAGGACATCCGTGCGCGGCGCATCACCCTCTCCGGAGAAGGGTGGGAGCTGCTCCGCAAGACGGCGAGCACCCTCGCGCCCGTGCCCGTCAAGCGCGCCTGGCGCACGCTGAAAGGGCTCGTCCAGCCGGGGTGAGCGCCTCGCCTACTCGTAGTGCTTCACGCGCGGCCAGAGGGTGGCCAGCGGCACCTTCAGCCCCGAGCACAGGTAGAGCGGCAGGTTGTTCTCGTAGGGCATGACGTAGGGGTTGGGCGGCACGCGCGCGGCGAGCTCGACGTGCGCGCACACGGGCTGGAGGTCCTCCTGTTTGCCCCCGACCACGAGGACATTCCCGTCCGCGTCTCCGGGCCCCCAGAGGAAGTAGTGGTTGTGGCCCGAGCGCGCGGGAGGAAGGCCGTGGGCCGCGCCGAGCCAGTCGAGTGCCCCGGCCTCCCCGTAGTTCTGCGTGAAGAGGGTGGTGCGCGCCCGCTGCTCCGGAGGCAGGCGTTGGTAGACCTCGGCCACCGAGGCGACGAGCTCCTCCCAGCCGTGCTGGTCCGCGTAGTGCTGGGGCAGGACGCCGTACTCGTGGCGCTCCTGCGGGGAGGACTCGATGCCCAGGGTGCGCTGCCAGGAGATGAAGGTGTCCACGGGCAGCACGGGCAGGGTGAGCGGCGCGAGGGCGGCGAAGCCCGCGAGGCCCGGGACGAGCACCGCGGCGCGTGCCACGGGGCGCTGGATGAGGCGCTCGGCGTGCACGGCGCCCGCGGCGAGCAACATGGGGTAGGCGGGGGCCAGGTAGTAGTCCTTGGCGCGCAGGAAGACGAGCAGGCCGAAGAGCAGGACGTAGGCGAAGCCGAGCGCGCGGTAGGGCCGGAGGGAGGGGGAGAACAACAGGACGCCGAGCCCCGTGAGCCACAGGGGGGCGGAGAGCGGGTGCAGCAGGAGGAACTGCCCGCCCACGAAGTCGCCGAGCTGGAAGGGGGTGTTCTTGTAGAGCTGGCCGTTGCGCAGCAGCTCGAGCATGGGCCAGCCGTGCCCGTGCTGCCAGAGGAGGTTGGGCAGCACGAGCGCGGTGGCGAGCAGCACGCCGAGGCCGAACCAGCGGCTGGCCAGCAGCCTCCGCGCGGGCGTGAGGAGGATGCCGAGCACGAGGCACACGGTGAAGAAGGCCATGGAGTACTTGTTGAGCATCCCCACGCCCGCGAGCGCGCCCAGGGCGAGCCACAGCCGGGTCTGCCCGGTGCGCACCAGGTGCACCAGCAGGGCGGCACAGCCCGTCCAGAGGAGGGGCTCGAAGGCATTCATGGTGAGGGTGTGGCCCTGGAAGAGGAAGATGGGGGCGAGCGCGGCGGGGAGGGCGGCGAGCGCCACGGCGAAGCCTCCACCCCCGAAGCGCCGCGCGAGGTGTCCGGTGAGGGCCACGAGCCCCGCGGCGGCGAGCGCGGGCAGCACGCGCAGGCCCGTGAGGGAATGGCCGAAGAGCGTGGTGGCGAGCCGGGCGGCCACGGCGATGAAGGGGGGCTGGTCCACGTAGCCCCAGTCGAGCCGCTGGCCACAGGCGATGAAGTAGAGCTCGTCCCGGAAGTAGCCGTAGCGGTGGGCGAAGAGCAGGTGCAGCGCCGCCGTGGCGAGCGCGAGCCCTGGTAGGAGCCAGCGGGGCGGGGAGTGGGGGGGCGCCGGGGTCATGGGGCGAGCCTGCCATAACGGCGCGGCGGGGCCTCAGTCCGGCCTCGGACGGGCGCTCGACCGGTTATCATCCGCCCCGGAGCGCAACGGAGGGGAACGACATGGGCATCAGCGAGGACAATCCCGGGTACGGCTATGGCGACAACGAGCTGGTCGTGCCGAGCAACTGGACGGTGACCTTCGTGGAGGGCCAGCTCGCGGTCTCCTGCACGGTGGCACCGAAGAACGCGTGGACGGATGCCATCACCAACCTGTACGTGGGCCTCACCAGCCCCACGGACACGTCGAAATTCTACTGCTCGGGTTCGGTCACCGCGGTGCATGGCTCCCCGCCCTCGGGCAACGCCATGACCGGCTTCTCCCAGACGTACCTGTACGAGCCCAAGGCGCACGGGAACACCGTGCGCTCCATCGTCTTCGGGTACGTCCAGACCAGCCTGGGCTCGAGCTCCTTCATGCTGCAGCGGCTCTTCACCGTGGGCACGGCCGGGGGGAAACCCAAGCCCGGCAAGGGCGCCTAGACGTCGCTCCAGAGCGAGAACCGGCACTCGAAGTAGGGATACACCTTCACCGAAACCGGCGCGTCCGGCCGGACCACCAGCTTGGCACCGACGGTCCGGCACAGGTTGCTCGGCCATCGGTGCCCCGTGAGGGGGACGCGCTCGCGCCCGGGCCACTGGAGGATGGCCTCGCGCTTCTCGGGCGTGCACAGCCCGAGGTCCACCATGCGCTGGAGGAACTCCTTCGCCCACGGCTCGTGCGGCTTCTCGGGGAAGGGGAGTGCCAGCCCGATGGTGGGGCCCACCGTCTCGCCCACGTCCAGGTTCACCTCCGCGAAGTGCAGGTAGTTGAGCCACGTCTTCGTGAGCTCCTCCACCTGCGCCCGGGAGCCCGGCCAGCCGATGCGCTCAAGGTACCCGCCCACCTCCTCGCGCGGCATGCCGATGATCATCCGCACCGCGTCCGAGCCGCGGCAGGCGAGCGAGGCCACGTGCTCCACTTCCGCGAAGTCGGGCAGCTGCTCGAAGCAGCGCTCCACGGTGCGCGCGATGGCCGGGCGCACCGGCCCCCCTTGGAAGGACTCCAGCGCACGCCAGGTGAGCTGGAGCGACTCGTCCACGGTGGCCCCGGTCTCCCGCCGCGAGCCGGGTGGCTTCTGCCCGAACTCGGGCTGCACGCAGGCGAAGGCGAAGGGCTTGGGGGTCGTGGTCGGGCCCTCCACGTCGTACTCGATCCACAGCACGGGCACGCGCGCCAGCGGCGACTGGGGGTCCACCCACTGCCGCGAGAATTCACGCACGCCGTCCCAGAGGGGCCCGGTCAGTGGCTCGCGCGTCTTCTCGAGCGCATCCGCGAGGGCCTGGTGGCCACCATCGGTCCGCATGCAGCAGACCATGTAGTCCACCCGGGGGGCGCCCGCCTCCATGCGGCACTCGAAGCAGAAGCCTCCCGAGACCTCCGGAAGCAGCCGGGCCACCGCGTTGACGTGGCCGAACTCCTCCTCTCCCACCAGGTCCTTGGAGAGGAACGGCTTCAGACGGCTCATCAACTCATCGATGGGGACGATCATCGGGAAGTCCTGGAGCCGCGCTCACTCGATGGTGAAGGCCTGCGGGAGGACGCCGTAGTGCCCGTCCGGGTTGACCACGGCCAGATCGTACACGCCGATGGGCGCGTTGGAGGGGAGGTTGAGCGTGCAGGTGAGCACGGAGCCGCGGCCGCCGGGGTTCTCCACGCTCTGCGTCACCGCGGGCAGATCCATACCGCTCAGCTTGAGGGCGGCGAACGTGCCCGTGGTGAAGAAGTCGCCCGCCACGCGCAGTTGCACCGCGTTGCCGCACGAGCCCGTGCTCGGAGTGGCCGAGCTCACCTGCACCACGGCCTTCACCCACACCACGGCGAACATCTCCAGCGAGGCGAGCTCCGTCTTGAGATGCTTCATCACCGAGTCGAGGTGGCCCTTGTGCAAGGCCTCCCGCTGCGCTTCGGACAGGTTGGCCTTGGCCATCGCGCCATCCGGATCCTTGCTGAACTGCCGCTGCAACTCCGGGTTGCGGATCAGATCGGAAATGAAGTGTAGAAGCACGGTCCCCTCCCTCGTGGGTGGTGCTGGGATACCTCGAACTACGCGCCGAAGCCAGGGGCCAGGACCGCGGCCCAGCGGCGAGGCTCGCGGATGTCCTCGCCCTTCAGCGTCTCGGTGGCGCGGGTGACGAGCTCCTTGCCCGCGTCGCCGCCCACCAGCTCGCCCTTCCACAGGCGCGCGCAGGCGGCCAGCGTGGGCATCCCGGCCGCGTCGTAGCCGTCGATGGCCGCGGACAGGTGGGTGAGCGCCTGCTCGGGCTGCTCTCCGAGCCGGGCCGCACCCGCCTGGAGCAGGTGCACCAGGGACGGTGCGTCGCGCCGGAGCTCCTGGGCGAGCAGGGCGATGTCCTTGTTCACGCGCCGCACGAGCTCCGCGCGCCGCTGGGGCTCCCGCTCCGCCAGGGCCAGGCAGATGCGGGCCCGCAGCCCGTACAGCTCGAAGCGGCCGAGCTGTCCGCGCAGCCACTGTCCGGCCACCAGCGAGGGCCAGGCCTTCTCCAGCCGCTCCAGGGCCTGCGCCAGCTTGTCCTCGTACAGCTCGGCCAGCGTCTCGCGCAGCACCTGGAAGCCGTGCTGGATGGCGCCGAGCCGGCTCCAGCCCGCCATCATCTCGGTCATGAGCGCGCGGGCCTCGTCCGTCTGGCCCTGGGAGATGAGGCACAGGGCCGTGGAGAAGGACGCGGTGACGCGCGAGAAGAGGTCCCCCACCTCGTTGGCCACGCGGAACCACTCGGAGGCGCGCTGCCCCAGCTCGCGCAGGCCGTGCGTGGCCTGCAACACCAGACACGCCTGGGTGCGCCCGACGTTGGTCTCCCAGATGACGTCCAGGCCGTGCTCCTGCAGCAGCTTCATTCCGTGGTCCGCCTGCGCCAGGGCGGTGCGCCACTCGCCGAGCACGTACGAGTGGGTGCTCTGGTACGTCTCCGCGAAGCCGATGAGGGCGGGCTCCTTCAGCTCGAGCGCGAGCGCCTTGCCCTGCTCCTGGTAGCGCGCGCCCCGCTTCACCGAGCCGGCGGTGCCCTGCCAGAGCCACAAGGCGCCGAAGGCCGTCAGCGCGCGGGACGCCCGGGCGGGATCTCCGGACTCGAGGGCCATGCGCAGGCTTTGGATCTGGAAGCCCATGGCGCGCAGCGACTCGATGCTCGCCAGGGACTTGCCCAGGGCCCACGTCACGTCCATGCGCGCGCGCAGCTCGGCGGGGATGGGGTCCGGCCGCTGGCGCAGCTTCGCGCCGCCCGCCATCAGGCGCATCATGTTCCACGCCACGCCGCCCATCGCCACGGCGTTGGAGTCCGAGTAGGACAGGCCCACGCGCGTCAGCACCGGCCGCACCAGCGTCAGTCCCTCGTCGATGCGGCCACTGAGCATCAGGCTCTCGATGGCGCGGCGCCGCAGGTCCAACCCGTGCTCCTCGGGGCCCTCCTCGGCCACCTGGAGGAAGAGGGGTCCCGCCTCGCCACCCCGGCCCGCGTTGGCGAGCGCCTCGGCGCGGCGCAGCTTCAGCACGCCCGGCTCGGGCAGGGCGGCGTTCGCGGCGCCCCCACTCCACTCGAGCGCCGAGCCGAAGAGATCCGCGGCACGGTGGAAGGCCAGGGCCTTCCAGGCCCGCTCCGCCGCGCGGAAGGCCTGCACGGCCGCCTCGCGCAGCTCACCCGCGCCATGCAGGTGCAGGGCGAGCAGCTCGGGGTCTGGCTCGGGCCGCTGGACCCACACCTCGGCGAGCCGGCGGTGGTGGGTGGCGAGCGTGGTGGACTCGAGCTGGGCCAGCACGCTCTCGCGGATGCGATCGTGGGCCACCTCGAGGCGCGAGGAGTCCCCGGTGCGGCCCTGGAGCAGGTGTTGGGCGCGCAGGAGGACGAGCGAGGAGAGCGCGGTGTCCCCGAGCCGGGCCGCCTCGAGCACCACCGCCTCCTCCGTGGGCCGTCCGGACACGGCCGCCACTTCCAGCAGGCGGCGGGCGCCCTCGGGGAGCTGGCGGAGCCGCCGCGCCAGGACGCCGCTCAGGGTGACGTGCGCTCCGGAGTCCGTGGCGGTGGGGCCGCTGCCCGGCTCGGGGCGGGCGAGCTCCTCGATGAAGAACGGGTTGCCCTCGGCCTCGCGGATGATGCGCTCGGCCTGGAGCCGGGCCTCGTGCGAGGAGGCACCCATCCGGTACAGCGCCAGCCGCGTGGCCTCCTCCGCCGGCAGCGGCCCGAGGACGACTTCCCGTGGCGCCTCCAGCACGAGCGAGTGCGCCAGGAGCCGCTCGAGCTCGCGCAGGAAGGGGCTGTTCCCGGCCTCCCCGCTGCGGTAGCTGGCCACCAGCAGGAGCGAGGGCATGTCGGGCGGCGAGAGCAGCTCCGCCATCAACTGCGCGCTGTCCACGTCACCCCACTGCAGGTCATCCAGGCAGAGCACGAGGGGCCCCCGGCCGGAGATGCGCCGCAGCAACTCCTTGAGGACGGTGGCCACGTGCCAGCGGGCCTGCTGGGGCTCCTGGGGCCCGGCCGGGGCTGGCGTGGGCTCGAGCCGCTCCGCCACCACCCGGAGCACGGGAAACACTGGCAGCAGCTCGTGGAACCGCTCCGGGAGGAGCGCCCGCGCCTCCTCGGGGGGGAGCCGCAGCAGGAAGCGCACGAGCGAGTCGAACAGGCTGTCCAGGGCCTTGTAGGGCACGGACTCGCGCTCGTGGCAGCGGCCCATGAGGGCCACGGCCCCGCGCTGGTGGACGGACTCCACGAAGCCGCGCAGGAGCGTGCTCTTGCCCATGCCGGGCGGGCCGTGCAGGTACACGATGCCGGGCTTTCCGGCCGTGCTGCGCTGGAAGGCCTCCTCGAGCACCGCCAGCTCCGCCTCGCGGCCCACCAGCGTGCGTCCCCGCTCCGGCAGCGCCATGGCGCCGCGCGAGCTGGTGCCTTCACCCCGTGGGGCGAAGCAGGCGAGGATCTCCTCGAATCCGGGCCGGCGGCTCGGCTCGGGCTCGAGCATGCGCATGCACAGCTCCGAGAGATCCTTCGGAATGTCCTGCGACACCTGCGAGAGGGGCACGGGCCCGTGGTTCTGCTGCTCGCGCCGCTCGGAGGAGTTTCCGTAGAAGGGGCGGATGCCGCTGAGGGCCTCGTAGAGCATCACCCCGACGCTGTACCAGTCGGTGGCCTCGGAGATGCCCTCGCCGGACCACTGCTCGGGCGCCATGTACGAGGGCGAGCCGGCGACGCCCTCGGGGGCCTGATCCTGCGGGGCGGGAGTCAGCTCCTTGGCGAGCCCGAAGTCGAGCAGCACGACGCGGCCGGTGGGGGTGACCAGGACATTGGACGGCTTGAGGTCGCGGTGGACGATGCCGGCGGAGTGGAGGGCCCGGACGCCCTGGGCCAGGTGGTAGAAGGCGGCGCGCAGGCGCTCGGGGTCGACGAGGAAGGGCGACGCCGTGGGCCGGGGGTCGCGCGCAAGGGGCACCTCGCCCGAGGGCTCCGCCGAGGAGAAGGTGGCCGTCGCGTCGTGGGGGCCGCTCGCGCCCGGGTCGGTCCGCCGCTGGCTCGGAATCACCGTTTCGGTCCTGTCCTGGGGCGAGTCACTCAGGGACAGGGAGGCGCTCATGGAGCGCACGTACGTGGTGAAGTGAGCGCCCTCCACGTACTCCATGGTGAAGAACCACTGGTTGCCCTCCGAGTGCAGCTCGTAGAGGGTCACCAGGTTGGGGTGGACCAGGTCCCCCAACAGGCGGAACTCCTGCTTGAAGCGGTAGAGCGCGATGGGCCGGGGCTCGTGGAGGAGCTTGAGGGCCACCACCGTGTTGTAGAGGGTGTCGAAGACCTCGTAGACATGGCCGAACGAGCCCTGGCCCAGGGGACGGCGGACCTGGAAGCGCTCATTGCCGATGAAGTCGGCTCTCGCGGGGACCCTCACGTTCCGTTCCTTTCACGAACGACCGGCACGGCACCTGCCAGGGCCGGGCGCCAGGGGCCCTCCGGGAGGAGGAGCCGCTGACGCCGCGTGTCACGTGAGGGATTATCGGCAAGAGTCCGGCGATTGTGAAGCGACGCTCACTCCCCCGCCGCGGCCTGGCCCTGCTTCGTCCGCTTCAGGAGATCCCGCAGGTCGAGGATGGCTTTGTCCCGGCGCTCGGCTGCGGGGTTGCTCTCGGGGGGCGGGGCGGCCGGTGGAGCCGAGGCCACCTGGGGCGTGCAGGGGGTCTGCGTCTGGGGCCAGGCGCCGAGCGGGAGGAACCAGACGGAGTCGTACTGGTGGCTGTTCGCCACACTGTGGCAGCCCATGCACGAGGTGGCGGTGGAGTCCTGGACCCAGGTCTCGGTGGCCACGTTGGCGGTATTCGTCTGGGGCAGGGGCTGTGTCGTGCTGGGGAAGGTGTCGGTGTCGCCGACGGGCCACTGGGTGAGCACGAGCTGGTAGTTCTCCCAGACGGTTCCCTTCACGTCCTTGGCCTGGTGGTAGTCCTGATTGGTCCGCTGCGTCGAGGCGGCGATGGGCCGCTTGCGCACCACCTGGGTGGGCACGGGGTCCTTGCCCGGCGGGTTGCACTGGCTGATGGGCGGGCCCATCTCCGAGGGCGGAGTCTTCGGATTGTTGTCGTTCAGCGAGTAGGGAGGGGCGCCCCGGGTCTTCTCCCCGGTGAGGGCGGGCACGTTGTCGACGTGCTCGAAGGTCGACCAGACCCACTGGGGGAAGGCGGCGGTCTTGTTCACGATGTGCAGCCCGATGAGGCCGACATCGGTCAGGGTGCACGTGCCGCTCACGGGATCGAGCACCCGGGCCCGGGTGACGTAATAGCGCTTGCGCTGTTTGTCGGGCACGCCCGTCATCACACGCCAGGAGGCCTTGACCTCCACCGAGCCGGCCGGGAACTTCAGCGCGGGATTGGACGAGCCATTTCCCGGGAGGTTCTTCAGCAGGTACAGGGGCCCGGGGTAGGAGTCGCCGGGTTTGATGATGTAGTTGTATTCGGTCTGATTGAGCCGGGTCTCATAGCGGACGTACTGGCGGTTCTGGCTCACGAGAGGACCGGCGGCGTCCGTCATGCTGGCCTGGTTGAAGCCGTGGTACTTGTTGAACGAGCCGAGCACCTTCTCGTAGGGCACGAGGGTGTCAGGGCCGCCGCAGGGGGAGGGAGTCGCGAAGCTCTTCCATTCCGTGGGGGCCGCGCCCTCGGGGAGGAACAGCTCGTAATCCGCCTTCCACGTCTCCCAGACGCCCGGCACCGAGACATCGCCGTACTTCTTCGAGACGTCCGGAACACCGCGAGAATACGGCGCGCCGGTGCTGACTTTGACCGGCCAGGTGAGCGCGATGAACTCCCGCCACGAGAAGTCGTCGAAGTACGGCAGGTTGTCTTCGGGCTTCTGGAACGGAGCGCTGACGTCGATGGGGATGTTGTAGCCGACGACAGGCTGCGGGCGGGACGGTGGCTTCCTGCCCTGCGCGTTCGCGGCGAGTGGCCAGGCTCCACTCAGGAGACCCAGGGAGAGCAGCGATGTGGCGAGCCTTCGGTTGCGCATGGAGATCAGCTAACTGGAGGGCGGTGAATCGATCAAATGAGCGACAGTGAAAACCCTGGCGGTGAGGCCACGGGTCTGTCCGGTGCGCACTGCTGGTGTGACCGGGACGAGCCGTTTCCTCCGTGTGTCATGAGGAATGGAGCCCATCGGTGAAGGGGCGGCTCAGTGCGGAGGGAACTGCCGTGCGGACGGTCTCCAGGGCCTTCCACTGGTAGGGAGTGAAGGCCCGTGTTGGCACTCGCAGTTCCCCTCGGCTGCGCAGCGCCAGGTCCAACGCCAGTGCATGGCGCCGGCGCATCGGAGCCGTCTGCAGCGACTCGAGGAGCGCCTCGGTTCCGAAGGGCCTTCCGTGCAGGTAGCGCCGGTCCGGCTCGAAGTTCTTGCGTGACTCCTTCCACCACGCGAGCACCTCCGATGCGACCGGCCGGGGAAGGTCGTCCTCCGGTCTGGGCGTGAGCTCGACCTCGAGCGCCTCCTCCTCCAGGGGAGGCAAGGGCTCCTCCTCGGTACGCGGTGAGACGAGACGGCCCTCCAGACTCAGGCCGGTGATGGCGCAGAAGGACTCGGCCGCCAGGTGGGACGTGGCTTCATCTTCCATCCATGGCAGGCAGAGCTCGGCGGCGGCGGGTTGGCCGCTGAAGCCCAGGGCCCAGAGCGCATCCGGACGGTGGTGGGGCTCTTCGAGGAGGCGCTTCAGCCGCTCCACCTCGCGAGCATCCCCGCTCAATGCCAGCACCAGCGCGGGCAGTCGCGGCTCGGGAGCCTTGCTGTCGACGGCTGCCTGGCAGGCGGTCCAGGCGGCCCGATGACCCTTCTGCAACCCCGCGATGATGGCGGAATCCCGGAGGGCGGAGACGGATGACGTCAGGCCGGCCTGGAGCACCTGGCGGTCCAGGGGATATCGGAGGCGAGCGGCCACCCGGAGGGCGGCTGCCGCGACATGTGGCTCCTCGTGCCGGAGCAGGTCCGGGAGCACGGGGCCCGGATCCACCCCATGGGTGGCGAGCACTTCCAGCGCGAGGGCCAATCGTGCGGGCTCCTCCTGCTTCAGCAGCGTGGAGAGCCAGGAGGGGAGGGCGTCGAATCCTCTCAGCTCGAGCGCTCGCTGGAAGGCGGGGAGGGCCTCGGGAGATGCGCTCTCCAGGGCCGTTCGTACCGTTCCGGCGAGTGAGGGGTCTTCGGAGCCCAGCAGGGTGTAGGCCGCGGCGGTGACGCGTTCCACGTCCTCCTGGGCCTCCAGGGCTGGAATCAGCAGCTTGTCGGCCGCGGGAGCGCCACCAATGACGAGGCCATCCACATGGGCCAGCAGCCGCTCCTCGAGCCCGGCCACTTCATGCAGCACGAAGTGGGGAGCGACGAGGCTGCGCTCCCACTGCAGCCAGAGGAAGGCCGCCTCGTCCAGGTGCTCTTCCAGCACATCCATCAACAGGTGGCTCATGTGTTCCCAGCGTATCGGGTGGTGAAGGGCCTGCGCGCGTAGCGCGTGCGTTGCGCTCTATTCGGGGAGCGGATGGCCGAAGAAATAGCGTTTGCCTGGCTCGAATTTCTTCGCCTCGTCCGACTCCAGGAACGATTCAGCGATGGTGGCAGCAGCCAGTGTAGATACCCTTTCTCCACTGAAAATCACGCTGCAGTCGATTCCAGTGGCTGGCTCGAAGCGTTCACGTAGCCTGGCCAGTTCCGCGGCAGGGTATCGCGTGGTGAGGTGCCGCATGCGCTCCGCGATTGCGCGGACGGAGAATATATCACCACGATAGATAAATACTTTTTCGGACCCGTGCTTCGCGGTGACTTCATCGTACTGGTTCATGACCAGGTTGAGATAGTCCTCAAGGCTGTCTTCCGGCGGTTCATGCGCAATCATGGTTTTCCTGTCATCCATCAGTAACTCCGCCATCAGGATCGGCAGTGACGAGATCTCCGGTGTCTTTTTTAGTCGCAAGGTAAGGTATTGATCCATCAACACCGGTACGACATCGAGCCGACCCCACAGCGCAAAGGCGCGGCAATAGAGCAGGACGCTCTCACGATACGCTACATCGATACGCTCTTGCCTGCGCATCGGGTGCTGCTCGAGTTCCTCCCGCATGTGTCTGAAGCATGCGACGGTGCCCGCATGCCCCAGTACCCGCGTCGCGACGTCTTTCATTCGCCAATTCTCGGTCTTGCGACACATGCTCAAGATATCCTCGGCAGCGGAGAAATCCCCCGACTTGAGTCTTTCGAGCAGCATCTCGAACCGTACCCAGTGTAGGTCCTCATCTGCGGGTAATCGCGAAGATAGGTCCTTGGCAAGTGGCCTTGGGATCGCAGCAAATGGCCGGGTGAAGTAGGCGAAGCGTTGGAAGTCCAGACCCGCGTCTTTCAGTGTCGGGCGATCTTCTATAGGTGTTTCGTTCATGTCTACCACCAACCTGGAGTGAATCCAGTCACCCTACGCCGCTTGATGCCAGATGCCCGGAATGAATCGCGCCACCACTTGTTCCATTGCTTGTCGTTCCCTTGCCATTTGGTGAAGACGCTGTCGATGAGCTTGCAAGTGGCACACAGCAAGTCGCTCGGTTGCAGATTGCCCGGATTGTCGGGGCAGCCTCCTGCGCTTTTCGGCGTCAAGTGATCGGTCTTGCTGAATCTTGGTCCCCCACTGGGAGGAGGAGCCGCCGGGTTGGCTGAGCGGAAATCGGCGATTGCATTTGGATTGGTGGTGGTGAAGAAAGTGTAGAAGTCCGTTGAGGATTCATTCCACCTGTTTTCGATTTCGACAGTCCGTTCCGGGTCGGGAGGTCTGAAAACATCGCAAGGGGCACTTGGGAAAGGACGCCCGCTGCATGTGCAATTCCTGGCCTTCATTCCAAGCAGGATCTGGTAGACCTTCATCTTGTCGGCCGCTTCAGGGGTTGGATTTCCGTCCGGGCCTTTTTGGTTCAAGCCGTAGAAATCTTCCAGGCTTTGCGGCGTCTCTCCATCTTGGAAGGCCGCAGGGCAATCAGGCTTCCCGCAGCAAGGACACTTCTTCTCGGCGGCGCGCTGCAGTGCGAGCTGGACCATGGCCTCCGTATTTGGCATGGGAGGGGTGCTTCCAGGGTAGCTCGCGTGGTTGCTGGTGGTGATGTCGAGGTGTCTGCAGACGTTCTTCCCCTCGACCATGACGTCCATCGAGTGGGCCTGGAAGTACGTCTTGCCCGTGAGGGTATGTGTCAGCACGCTCCCGCCGAAATTACGGGTCGCGGCCTCGTCTCCCAGCGGTGAGCTCTGGTAGTAGCTCTTGCCCTTGAGCGCGAGCGGCTCGCCTCCGATGGTGACGCTGGTGCTGCCCTGCTTCAGGTCCTTCGCGGAGGACGTATTCGGATAGGGCACTGGAACCGGGCCCGTGGGCGGAGGCGGGGGGCTCAGGCATACGTCGGGGAAGGCCGAGATGACCTTGGCGTCTCCTGCCTTGTGCGCGATCTCCATCCCGTTCGCGAAGACCTTCTTGCCCATGATACCTCCTACTCCATGGCTTCGATGATCACCGCGGCACGCCTGCCCTGCGCGTTGCCAGCCAGGCCAATGGCTCGAGGTCCTGGCGCATAGCGGCGTGCCCAACCCGCGATGGCCCAGACCATGCCGCAAAGCCCTGCCGCCGCGCCGGTGTCGCCGAGCACCTCGGCGCACAGCCAGAGCGGGAAGTCTTCCTTTCGTTCTCGCAGCACCCGGGAGACGAGAAGTGTCTGTTCCTTGAAATAGAAGCTCTCACCCGCCGCATCGGAGAAGCGGAAGTCGATCTGGTGGAGGGCGAGCCCCGCCTCCTCCAGGGCCGCTCGTGCGGCAGCCGTGAGCCCGTCGGCGCGCAACGGCACATCATTCTCCAAGGAGGAGGGCTCTTGGGCGAACCCCATGCCTCGAATGACGGCCAGCCCCTGCTTGTGTGAGGAAAGAAGCACGCAGGCGGCGGCCTCGCCGGGGATGACACCATCGGAGTTGTCTTCGGTCAGCAGCCGGCGCTGCTCATACAGCCGAAGCACCGTGCGAGCGCACATCATCGACTCCGCTCCGGCGACGAGGCAGGCCGGGACCTCGCGGCGGCGGACCAGCTCGCGACCGGCGGCCAGGGCGGTATAGCCTCCCTGAGAACCCTCGGTGAAGATGCGTACCCTGCGCGGATGGAGCACGACCCCCAGTCGCGCCGAGAGTTCGCGTACGAGAAAATCCGCGGAGTAGGGCGTGTTCGCCGTCGAGGCCGGCAATGCGATGAGCAGCGGGAGTTGCTCGAACGCGGCTGCGCCGATCTGCTCGAGGACATCTTGGAGTGCGTGGGTCAGGAAGAACAGCCAGCGCTGCGTTGGGGTCGCCTCGAGGTCGAGGATGTCACGCAGGTGCGAGATGACGATCTCCCGGCCTTGATTGTCCATGTAGGGTGAGACCCGCTTGCGATTGATTCCGGCTCGCAAGGCCGCGCACGCAGGCGTCCAGCGCAGGCCCACGGGGCAGGCCATTCCTGCGGCGTGAACGTAGACGGGTGACGTACTCATCGCTTGCTGCCCCGGTGCTGACGAATCCAGCGGATCGCCGCGGCAAGGCCGCTGAACACCGGCTTGCCATGTCGATAGCCGATGGGTGTACCCGATGTGCTGCGTGGCTTCTCACCCACGGAGATCTCCCGGAGCGCGTTGAGCTTCTTCCCAATGGGGACGCGTGCGCGCCACACGAGCATGGCCAGCGAGAGATGGGGCTCGAGAACCACTGTATCGAGTACACCCATCTGCTCCACTTCTCGATCGACGAAGTGGAACCTGACTGGAACGCGCAGTGAGGGAATGACGTATTGAACGATGGGCTCCGCGGCCATGTGGATGCAACGGATCCGCTCGCCCCCCTGGAAATGCGGGAACTGCTGATCCGCCGGTGCGGATTGGAAGTAGCGCGAGTCGAAGTCCGCTGGGAGGAACGGCGTCCGTTCATCACGCCAGCGCGTGTCGTAGGTGCCTGCGTAGGCAATGCGTTGCGCCCAGGCACGCCCTACATGCCCGACTCCGATCGGCTCCGGCCGGTCACGGGGCGAGGAGATCGTCTGCCCCGGACGCTCCAGGTTCGGAAGGGGTGTACCCTCGATCTGGGCCGCGCCGCGATGCGGATGAAACCCAACGCCCACGAGATTCCGGTGTTCCACCGAGGCGTGTCCCGGCCCGCGGCTCTCATCCGTGCCTCCAAAGGCCCGCTCGAACGTCAGGGGCATCTCGAGGAAAGGGACGGGCTCTGAAGGCAACATGCTTCCCAGCGAGCGAACCCAGCGTCGTTCCCCGAGGATCTGCAGACTCTTCTTCGTGCCCTGGACTTCGAGACTGACGGGCAGTTGTGTCACGCGCTGCCCGGAGGGCGAGACCGCCTTGCCGACCACGATGACGTCCGTCAGTGGCTTCTCGAGCGCGAAGTCGCACTCGTAGCGGATGCTGGTCGTGGCGGGATCGCCATGGTGCTCATCGGCCGTCACGAGGGGTCGCTGCTCTCTGGCGAGCGTCATCTCTCCGCGTGGATTCGTCTCGAACGTTCCCTTCACCACCACCACGCAGGAGTCGCGAGCGTCCTTGTCCGCGGCAACGGAGATGCCGGCCTGCATGCCTGTCGTGTTGAGTGAGATCTGCATGCGTTCGTGTGGCCGCTGTCCGTGCTACCACATGCGCCTGGCACCAGGATTTCCTCTGGGCTGGTGCGCTGTCCGGCCGAGTATTTCAGCAGAGTGATGCGGAGCGCTGTGAAGCGCTTCACACATACACCGCTCAAGTACCTTCGAACAATTCAAGCAGACGGTATTCCACGTGGGATCGTGACTGTGGACCCGGCTCGGCGCATACTCTCGCGGAAGGGGGGTTTTATGGTCGCAACCGCTGCGCTCCTGGCAAATCAGGCTGAGTTTGATTTCCAGGTGGGCCCACATGCTCTGGGCGAGTTGGCCGTCATTGGCTTCGAGGCCGATGAGGCCATTTCCCAGCCCTATACGCTGGAAGCTCTCCTCGCCGCCCCGTCGGACGTGTCCGTGGATGAGCGCGCCCTCCTGGGGCAGAACGCGCTGCTGGCCGTACACCTCGGCGAGGACGGGGAGCGCTACTTCCATGGCGTCGTTTCACGTGTCACCCGCTGGGAGGCGGGCGCCTCCGAGGAGCGCCTGCGCTACCGCATCACCGTCGTGCCCCGCTGGTGGACGCTCAAGCACACCCGCAACAGCCGCATCTTCCAGGAGAAGACCGTCCCCGAGATCGTCCACGAGGTGCTCGGCGATGCCTTCGTGGAGCACCGGCTGGAGTTGAACGGCTCCTACGCCACGCGCACCTACTGCGTGCAGTACCGCGAGTCCGACTTCGACTTCGTCTCCCGCCTGCTCGAGGAAGAGGGCATCTTCTACTACTTCGAGCACACCGAGGACGCTCACACCCTGGTGCTCGCGGATACCTCGCTCGGCTGCCCCGCGATGCCCGGTGAGGCGCGGCTCGTCTTCCGCAACACCACCCAGATGGTGGCCGACAGCGAGTACGTGCACGAGTTCTCCTCGCAGCTCCAGGTGCAGCCCGGCGCCGTGGCCCTCCGCGACTACAACTTCGTCCGCCCCACCCAGGACCTCACCGCCACCAGCACCGACGCCGAGGCCGAGTCCTCTCTCGAGGTCTACGACTACCCGGGCTGCTACGAGGCGCCCGGCGTCGGCAAGACGCTCGCCAAGGTTCGCCTGGAGGAGCTGCGGGCCCGGGTGGAGCTCGCCTCCGGTGCCAGCAATTGCCGTCGTCTGCGCACCGGCCACACGCTCGAGCTGGACGAGCACCCGGTGGACTCCTTCAACCGGGGCTACCTTGTCCTCTCCGCCCGTCACGAGGGCCGCCAGCCCGAGGTGCTCCTCTTCGAGGGCCAGTCCGAGGGCCGCCGGGAGAGCTATCGCAATACCTTCACCTGCCTCCCCGCCAAGGTTCCCTACCGTCCGGCGCGCACCACCCCGCGTCCCCTCATCCCTGGCGCCCAGACGGCCATCGTCGTGGGGCCCTCGGGCGAGGAGATCCACACCGACGAGCACGGCCGCGTCAAGGTGCAGTTCCACTGGGACCGCGAGGGCGGCCGGGACGACAAGAGTTCCTGCTGGATTCGCGTGAGCCAGTCCTGGGCCGGTCCCGGCTGGGGCGCCCTCTATCTGCCTCGCATCGGTCACGAGGTGGTGGTCGAGTTCCTCGAGGGAGACCCGGACCGGCCCCTCGTCACCGGCAGCGTCTACAACGGCGAGAATCCCCCGCCCATCTCCCTGCCGGACGACAAGACCCGGAGCACCCTGCGCTCCAGCTCCAGTCCTGGCGGCAATGGCTCCAACGAGCTGCGTTTCGAGGACGCCGCCGGCCAGGAGCAGGTCTACTTCCACGCCCAGAAGGACCTGGACATCGTCGTCGAGAACGACAAGACCCAGCAGGTGGGCGGCAACGAGACGCTGCTCGTCAAGAAGGACCGCAGCCGCACCATCGAGGGCAACCAGTCCCTGGAGGTGAAGAAGAACGACGACAGTGTCATCGGCGGCAACCAGTCGCTCCGGGTGGACAAGGATCGCTCGACGTCCGTGGGCGGCAACCACACCGAGACGGTCGCGGGCAACCAGTCCGTCAGCGTGGGCGGCAACCAGAGCGTCACGGTGAGCATGGCCTCCCTCGAGACGGTGGGGTTGGGGAAGATGCTCAACGTTGGCGGTGCCTATTCCGTCAGCGTGGGCGGAGCCCTCAACCAGCTGGTGGGTGGCCTCAAGGCCGAGCAGGTGGGCGGGGCCAAGTCGGAGACCGTCGGCGCCAAGAAGTCCGAGACGGTCCTGGGCTCGCGCAGCCTCCAGGTGGGCGGAGACCTGTCCGAGCAGGTCCAGAAGTCACGCAACCTCAAGGTGGGCAAGGATTTGATGGTGAGCGTGGGGGGCAATCACACCCACGCCGTCAAGGATTCCTATACCCTGTCCGCCAAGGAGATCTCCCTGGTGGCCGAGGAGCAGTTCACCCTCAAGGTCGGTTCCGCCACCCTCCAGGTGAAGAAGAACGGGGATGTGATCATCAAGGGCGCCAAGGTGGAGATCACCGCCAGCGGCGACGTGGTCATCAAGGGCTCGAAGATCGCGGAGAACTGACGCCATGGCATGGACGGACAAGATGGCGTTTGGCCTCCAGGTGGGCGGCCTCGCCCCGGAGGACGGCGTGGTCACGCAGCTCTCCGGGGTGGAGGGGCTGTCTCGGCCCTTCGAGTTCAACCTGGACCTCTACACCCACGCCGAGGAGCCGCTGGCCCTGGCGGAGCTGATGGGCAAGCCGGCCACGTTGACCTTCCAGCACGCGGGCGAGCCGGTGCGCTACGTGAATGGCCAGGTGCATCGCGCCCAGGCCCTGGGCCTGCAAGGGGGTCGGCTCCGCTACCGCCTGCGGGTGGTGCCCGCGCTCGAGCGGCTCAAGCACGTGCGGCGCAGCCGCATCTTCCAGCACAAGGCCGTCCCGGACATCGTCAAGCAGGTGCTCAACGAGGGACAGGTGGAGCACCGCCTCGTCCTGTCCGGCAGCTATGCGCCTCGCGAGTACTGCGTGCAGTACCGGGAGTCGGACTTCGACTTCATCTCCCGGCTGTTGGAGGAGGAGGGCATCTTCTACTTCTTCACGCACTCGGAGGACGCGCACGAGCTGCTGCTGGGCGACAGCTCCGGGGCGTACCTGGAGATGGCGGGCGGCTCGCTGCTGCCGTTCCGCGAGGAGGATGGCCGCGTGTCGGACGCGGAGCACGCCTCGGCCCTGGCCCAGGTGCACCGGTTGCGCCCCGGCAAGGTCATGTTGCGCGACTTCGATTTCAAGAAGCCCGCGCTCGACCTGTCGGCCCGGCCTTCCAAGACGGGTGACTTCGACGCGCTCGAGCTCTACGACTTTCCCGCCAGCTATGTGGAGCCCTCGGAGGGCAAGCGGCTCGGCAAGGTGCGGCTGGAGGAGCAGCTCCAATCCGAGCGGACCCAGTCGGGTATCAGTGTCAGCCCGCGGTTGTGCCCCGGTCATTTCTTCGAGCTGGACGCGGTCGCGGGAGGCAAGCTGCTGGTGGTGGAGATCCAGCACGTGGGCCACCAGCCCGAGGTGCACTCGCGGCACGAGGCGCTGGGGCAGGGGCGCTACCGGAACGAGTTCCGCTGCATGCCCTCGGACGTGCCCTTCCGGCCGCGCCGGAGCACGCCCCGCCCGGTCATCTCCGGCATCCAGACCGCCACCGTGACGGGGATTCCCGGCGAGGAGATCCACCCCGACGAGCACGGCCGCATCAAGGTGCAGTTCCACTGGGACCGTGAGGGCGGGAAGGACGACAAGAGCTCTTGTTGGATCCGCCCGGGCCAGGTCTGGGGCGGCCCGGCCTGGGGTGGGCTCTTCCTGCCACGGGTGGGGCAGGAGGTCGTCATCCGGTTCTTCGAGGGCGACCCGGATCGGCCCCTCATCACGGGGGCCGTCTACAACGGGCAGAACCCCACCCCCTACTCGCTGCCGGACGAGAAGACGCGCTCCACCCTGCGTACCTCCTCCAGTCCCAACAGCGATGGTTTCAACGAGCTGCGCTTCGAGGATGCCGCGGGCGAGGAGCAGGTCTTCTTCCACGCCCAGAAGGACGATGACCTGCACACCCGGAACGACAAGACGCAGGAGATCCGGGCCAACGAGGCGCTGCTCGTGAAGAAGGATCGCCAGCGCACCATCGAGGGCAACCAGACGCTGAGCGTCCTTCAGGAGGACACGGGCCTCGTGGAGGCAAGCCAGACGCTGAAGGTCACGGGCAACCGGACCACCGGCATCCGCGGGAGCCATGACGAGGAGGTGGAGGGCAACCAGTCGGTGGCGGTGAGCGGCATGCAGAACGTCTTCGTGGTGCAGACCGCCGACACCTCCGTGTCCCTGGCGGCGGCGCTGAACGTGGGGGCCGCCTACTCCATCAACGTCGCCTTGATGAAGAGCGAGTCGGTGGAGGGGGACAAGTCCATCCAGGTGGGCGGCGCCAGCTTCGAGTACGTCGCGGGCGTCCGTCAGGAGAGCGTGGCCGAGGATCGCTCCACCAAGGTGGGCAGTGATTTCGAGTCCCAGGTCAAGGGCTCGGCGTCGCTGGCGGCCGGCAAGGACCAGAAGGACGACGTCGGGGCCAAGGCGCACACCGAGGTCGGGAAGGCCGCCGCCTCGATGGCCAAGGCCTTTCAATTCAAGGCGGACAAGTTCTCGCTCATCGTCGGCGGCAACCTCATCGTCAGCATGGAGAAGTCCGGCGCCGTCAAGTGGTTCGCGAAGTCGCTGACCATCGACGGCTCGAACATCAAGGTGAAGGGCGGTAAGGTGAAGATGCTGGGAGCGGGTTCGCTCAGCAGCAAGTCCGTCTCCAAGCTGGAACTTCCGGATGTGCAACCGGTCGAGCACAAGGATCCGCCCGACATCGACCTGTCCTCGGCCCAGTCCGAGCTCCAGTCCCTGTCGGCGCAGCCCCTGGCCAGCTCGCCCGGCCGCACGAAGGCCAGCGACTCCAGCAAGTGAGCTGGGAGGTAGAAGGAATGAGCATGAATTCTGGCAAGAAGGCCCCGCTGTCCGCGCACGACCCCGCCCCCCAGGAGCCCATCGTCGGCAGCCGGGTGGGGTGGGTGGTGGGGGTTGATCCGGGACGCGGGGTGCTCGTGGACTACGAGGGCAATACGGCGGGTCCGCTGCCGGCCCTGTCCACCGTGCCGCTCGATGCGAAGAGCCTGGACCAGGCGGTCGCCTCGCGGCAGCGGGCCGTGCTCCTGTTCGAGAACGGGAGCCCCACGCGCCCCCTGCTGGTGGGGCTGGTGCAGACCACGAGCAGCACGCCGTTGATCGACGAGCTCCTGGAGGCCCGTGTCCCACGCGAGCAGGTGGAGGCCCGGGTGGACGGCAAGCGCGTGGTCATCGAGGGGCAGGACGAGATCGTCCTGTCGTGTGGCAAGGCGAGCATCACCCTGCGGCGCAACGGCAAGGTGATCATCAAGGGCGTGCAGCTCGAGTCGAGCGCGGCCGGAGTCAACCGCATCAAGGGCGGCTCCGTGCAGATCAATTGACCCGGGCGGGTGCGTCTCCTGTGTCGCGGCCGAGCGGCTGGCGCTCGGCGTTTCGCAGGCCCACGAGCACGCTGGTGCCATCGCCAGTCACGCGGAGCTCGCCGTACTTCGCCCCCGCGTAGCGGTCCGCGTGTCCTTCCTGGAAGAAGAAGGACTCCGCGCCCAGGCGCACGCGGCCCTGGCGCACCTTGTAGCGCAGCAGGAACTCCCCCGGGGCCAGAGGCGTGCCGGGCGTGTCGTGACGGACGAAGCGCCCCACGCCGTTCTCGTCGAGCCGGAGCACGAGGCGCCCTTCCTTCGGGCCCGAGTCCGTGCTGGAGCTCGCGCCCCAGTCCGTGTCGTTGGACAGCCGGGCCTCGCGGTTGATGGCGTAGTCGAGCACCATGTAATCGCCCTGCATGAGCGAGCGGGGATCCACCGGGGCGAGCTCCAGCAGCACCGGCGTGCCATGGGCCAGCACCTGCTCCTTGCGGACGACCTGCACCACCAGGGCCACCACCACCAGCAGGAGACCACCGAAGATGACGCGGGCGCGCATCAGCGCACCTCCTCGGCCGCGGGGAAGCGGCGCAGGATGAAGAGCCGCAGGCCGAGCAGCACCAGTCCACTGCCCAGCAGCGCGAGCGACTTGGCCAGCAGGCTGAACTGGAGGTCGTAGTAGTAGCCCACGCCGAACACGAGGATGAAGACCACGGCCATGCCGAGCAGCACCACGTTGCGCCGGTGGAAGCCGAGCAGCAGCACGCCGAGGGCCGCGATGACTCCAGGCGTGTGGAGTGTGAGGAGGGCCGTCAGGGCCAGCGAGGCGAAGGCCGTCACACCCGCGGGGCCCCCGGGCTCGGAGTCCGTCTCCTCCAGCACGCGCCAGGCCGAGTACAGCGTCACCACGGCGAGCCCGAGCGTCAGCACCCCGGCGGGCAGCTCCACCGCGCCCTTGCGGAAGAGCTCCCGGTAGAGCTCATGGAACCAGGAGCGCATCACCAGTGAGGACAGCAGCGTGGTGACGAGCCCGAAGGCCGCGGGCGTCACCAGTGCGCTCCAGCGTCCGCTCTGGAGCCTGGCCTGCTTCAGGAAGAGCAGGTGCGCGAGCACGGTGATGCCCACCAGCGTCACATCCGCCAGCACGGCGGGCGCGGTGATTCGCAGCAGGTACAGCAGTGCGAGGCTTCCGAAGAACGTGGACAGGAAGCGCTGGATGAGATCCGGGTAGATGAAGAGGAGCACCGCCTGGATGGCCACCGTGGCGAGGGCCGCGCCCTTCTCGTCCGAGGCGGCTCCCACGCCGCCGATGAAGAGGCCCTGTCCGGCCAGCCCGGTGGACAGCGCGAGCTGGGTGAGGAACACGTTGCTTCCCGCGTGGCGCACGAAGACGGCGCCTCCGGTGAGAATCAAGCCCAGGACGATGGCGCCCACTTCCTCGCCCGCTCCGAGCACGCCCATCGCGATGAAGGCGATCAGGAACCACGAGGCCAGCCATGCGCCGAAGCCGGTGAGGATGCGCACGAACCAGGGCATGCTCGCCGTGGCCTCGGTGCTGGACGTGAGCGCGGCGCGTGCCGGCTCGTGCAATGAGGTGGGCAACACGTCCCGTAGCGAGGGTTTGAACGCCATGGCTATGCCTCCTCCGGACCGCGAGCCTCGGCGCGCAGCCACCAGACCGTGAGCCCCACCTCACCGATGATGAGCAGGGCCAGGAAGAGGAAGACGCCCGCGTCGAAGCTGCTCGCCTTGAACAGGAAGCGGCCGACCAGGGTGGTGACCAATGTCATCGCACTCACCGCGTCCAGCGTGAGGAGGAAGAGCTCGGAGCGCACCTGCCGGTGGAAGACGTACGCCGCCACCATCACCACCAGGAGCAGGCCGAGCCCTACGATGCTCGCGCTGTCACCCTCCCGGGGGACCGCCACCTGGAGCTCCCCCAGGCCGAGCAGCGGCGCCATGGTCATCATCGCCAGCACCCGGGGCATCCACCGGCCCGTCAACCAGGAGATGCCGCGCGCCGCGAGTGCTTCGTGCGCCCCCCAGGCCACGCCGTTCACCAGTGCGAGCACCAACATGAGCGTGGTGCCCTCGCCATCGGCGACCTGGAACCAGAAGAGGCTCAGCCCGGTGTTCACGAGGAGCAGCAGCAGCAGCCACAGGGGCGCGAAGCGGGCGAGCACCACCCAGGGAAGGATGAGGAGGCTCCACCCGAGGAACAGCTCATAGGGGTCCGCGCCTGTCTGGTACGCCTGCCCGTAGACGGCGAGCAGCGGACCCACGAGCACCGCGGCGAAGAGCAGGGCGAACTGTCCCGCGAGGGTCTCGCCCAGGCGCCAGGCGGCGATGCAGGCCCCGAGGATGGCGGCCAGCAGCAGCCCCATCTTTCCGAAGCGGTGCAGTGCCGCCCAGTTGTAGGCGAAGAAGTAGATGACGCCGGAGAGCACCAGCAGCGAGCCGAAGCCCAGCAGCACGGCGGACAGGAAGCGCCTCCAGGCGGCCCGCTGCGGAGTGGCGACGGCGAGCCGCAGGGCATGCTCGAAGCCCTGGGGAGTCAAAACACCGGCATCGGCGAGCGTGCGGAGGCGCTCGGGCGTGGCGGCGAGGTCTAGCAGGTCATGGGACACGGCGGAGGACGCTAGCCTTCCGGGCCGCGTCCCCGCCAGACTCCCGGCCGTGAATACTCCCTCCGCCAAGAGCATCCGGGACGAGCTGGCGCGGGCGGCCGACCCCGAGAAGGCCGCCTTCTACCCGAGGTTCTTCAAGACAGGCCCGGGCGAGTACGCCGAAGGAGACGTGTTCCTCGGTGTGACCGTGCCGGAGCAGCGGAGGATCGCCCGGCGTCACAAGGACCTTCCCCTGGAGCAATTGGGAGCGCTGTTGCGGAGCGAGGTCCACGAGCACCGGCTCACGGGTTTCCTCATCCTCGTGACGCAGTTCGAGCGAGCGGACGAGGCTGGACGCCACCGGCTCTTCGAGTTCTGCCGGGAGCACCTGGCGGGGCTGAACAACTGGGATCTGGTGGACACGGTGGCACCGCGGGTCCTGGGCGCGTACCTGCTCGAGCACCCGGAGCTCACGCCGTGGCTCTACGAGCTGGCGCGCTCACCGGTGCTCAGGGAGCGGCGCATCGCCATCATGTCGACCCAGGCCTTCATCCGTGCGGGAGAATTCAAGGACACGCTGAAGCTGGCGGAGTTGCTGCTCCACGACGAGCACGACCTCATCCACAAGGCGGTGGGATGGATGCTGCGCGAGGTCGGAAACAGGGACCTGGCGAGCGAGGAGGCCTTCCTCGACCGCCATGCGCGGGAGATGCCGAGGACCCTGCTGCGCTATGCCATCGAGAAGTTCCCCAAGGCGAAGCGCGAGCATTACCTGAACCTGAAACCCACTCCGTCAACATCCCCTCGCCCTCCGGGAGAGGGACGGGGTGAGGGTGCCCGTCCCCGTCCTCCCCGCCGTGCATCAGAACCGTGAGCGCCGGAGCTCGAGCAACCACGCCTCCAGCGCCTCGGTGCCCTGGGGCTCCTCCGGAAGCACGGAGCGCTCGCAGGCGGAGTCGAGCCGCTCGAAGGCCCGCTCCACCTGGCCGCGCCAGTGCTCGGACAGGGCCTCGGGCAGCTCGCTGCGCTCGCCCCGCCGCTTCCAGGCGACGAGCTCACCCGCCTCGCTGAAGCCATAGCGGTCCATCAGCGCGGTGAGGTCCGCCTCCACCTTTCCCGTGAGCAGCGCGTGGGTGCCGGTGAGCGCCGTGCGCAGCACGTAGAGGAGCTTCTTGGTGGAGCGGAAGCCCGTCTTCTCCCACTCGCGCAACTGGCCGTGGGCGAAGCCGCGGTAGTGCCGGTGCAGCCGCCGGGACAGCACGCCGCGCACCAGCGGACGCACGGCCTCCAGCTCGGGCGAGCCGCGCAGCGTATGCGCTCCGAGCAGCCGCTCCAGGTAGTTGCCGTTTCCCTGGAGGACACCGAACAGCACCGGGCCAAGCTCGTTGGACGAGTAGTCCACCTCGACACCGTCGATGACCTCCAGGCGCTCGGCGGACGCCCCGGGGCCGCGCTGCTCCAGGCGGAGCAGGTGGGCGGTGGGGGTGACGTGGATGCACTTGAGGTCCAGGTCACTGTCGGGCGACGGGAAGCCATACGCGTGCGCGCCCGAGAGGGACACGACGAGGTGCCACCGCCGGGTGGACTCCTCGTCGAGCACGGCGTTGGCCACCCGGGCCTGGTGCTCCGTCATCAGCGTGTGGGTCATGACTCCTCCTCCTTCCATTCGACGGCCGGAGGCGCGGGGGCATCACGGCCGAGCGGCCCGGGCTCCTTCATCACCCAGCGCCGTGCGAGTTCCTCGCCCACGCGGCGCAGCAGACGGTCCGCGCGCCCGTAGTCCGGGAGCTGCGGCAGCTTGCTGGTGCGGTGGGCCTCTTCCAACTCCGGGGCGAGGGCCTCGGCGTCCCGCAGCACCTCCTCCAGCGGGACACGTCCGGCCTTGATGTCCAACATGCGTGCCTTGTAGGTGCCGGTGACTTCGAAGGTGGGCACCCCCTCCCGCAGCCATCCGGTGGCGAGCACCACCAGCCGCAGCAGGTTGTAGGCGTTCTTCGGCCGCAGCTCGCGAGCGCTGGGAGGCCGCTGACCGCCTCCGCGTGCATAGCGGGTGAGGGCGGCGAAGTCGTTGGCCTCGATGAGGCCCTGGTCCCACAGCGAGCGGTAGAGCTGCTTGAGGTATGTCTTCGCCGCGAGCAGCGCGTCCTCGGGCGAGGGCGCGGAGCGTGGGGAGATGGCCGCGAGCCGCCGGGCCACTTCGTCCAGGTTGGGCGCGGGCTCCTCGCACAGCCACTCGAGCACCAGATCCCGGTGCTCGGCGAGCCGCTGGCTGCGGGTGAGCTTGTCGAGCTGGCTCATGGCGTACCGGCCGAAGCTGCCGAAGATGGCCTTGGACACGAAGGCCTCGCGCTCGGCGAGCAGCCACTGCCCCAGCTCGTCCGAGGCGCGGGCGCTGGGGACGAAGAGCATCTCCAGGGTGTTGGGGTCGGCGCGGAGGGCCTGCTCCACCGCCTTGGAGAGCTCCCAGAAGGTATGGCTGCCATCGGCGCTGACGAGATCTCTCGCCTTGTCGGCGAGGCCGAAGTGCCAGGGCAGGGGCAGGCCGAAGACGCCGCGCATGTCGACGTCGGAGGCCTCGTTGGCGAGGCCCCAGGCCTGCGAGCCCACCACGGTCTCCAGCACCACGCAGGGGCGCAGGGCGTCCCAGGTGGCGGCGCGCCGGAGCGCGAACTGGAGCTGGCCCGGCTTGCGAGGCACCAGCTCGTCCCGGGCGTACCAGAGCTCGCCTACGCCGACGATCTGCACGTCGAAGCCGCCGCCCCGGGCACGCACCACGCGGCCCACCACGCCCTGGGGGATCTGCCGGTCACCGGCCACGCGCTCCACGCGCGTCGTGACTTCGGTGCCGTGGGGGAGGGGGACGGACAGCTTGTCCACCTGCTCGTAGCCACGGGGACGGGCGGTGCCCTCGGTACGGTCCTGCTCGGGAGTCTTGGATCCGCGGGTCATGGGCGCCTCCGGGTGGGGAGTACAGGGTTCCCATGGACGTTACTGGCGCGGACTCCTGACTCCAATCCGGACTCAGAACGTCGCGAGCGACAGCACCGGGCTGGGGCGTGCCACCGCCTGCCGGGCGAACTTCACCATCTCGGAGAGGAATTCACGCAGGTCCTCTGGAGAGTGATTCTCCTCGTCGATCCGTTCCACCCAGGCGTTGACGAGGCCGGGCACGCTCTCGTCCTTCACCCGGGCGAGTGCCTGGATGAAGGACTCCACCACGCGCGCGATGATGAGCCCGTCCTCCTCCCGGAAGATGAGTGGATCTTCCAGGGTGCGCTCGTCCGTGATGTCTTCCGTCCCCCGGAGGGCGGCGGAGAGCGCCATCAGCTCCATCTCGATGAGCGGAAGCTCGAGATACGTCCAGTCCTCCGGGGCGTGCTCCTCGGTGGTGACGATCGACTCGATCGCCTCCGCCTCGTCTTCCTTCGCGATGAACCAGGTCGTGACTTGCATGAAGGCGCTCCGATGCTGTTGCCGGGTGCGGACCCTACCACGGCATGACCTGGGAAGTAGATAATCCAACCCTTCCGTCGGAAGACAGTGGCAACGTCACCTTCCCTTGACGCGCACGCCTCCCGCCAACCTCTTGCGTCTTCCACCCTTCTCCCTACCCAAGGGCTTGACGTCCGCGCTCGGGCTTCCGTGTACTCCCGGAAACAATCCGCGCCAGCCCCCAGGGTTGGCGGAAGAGGTGCGGTATGCTCCCCGGTCTGAAGAGTTCTCACCTGGCAGGCCCGCTGCCGCACCGCTGCTGGGTGCTGCCCGTCCTCTTGCTCCTCGGGGCGTGTACCACGAGCCACCCGCCGGGCGGCACGCTGACGGGCAGCGGGCGCCCCTTATCGCTCACGCCCCCGCCGGCGCCCATGCAGGAGTCCTTCGCGGATTCAGGTGCTGGCCTGGAGGGCGCGGTGGAGTACGAGGTGGTGGTGCTGCAGCCGGGAGGTGGTGGCCCCCGACGGCCGGTGGCGGTGCCCAGGGCGGACTTCCTGCGCGCGGTGCGGGAGAACGCCCGGCGGACACAGCTCAACGGCAAGAGCCCCCGCGAGGCCGCGCTCGAGTGGCTGAAGGACCAGGTGGAGCAGCACCCGGAATGGGCGCAGGGGAGTGGGACATGGGTGGCCGAGGTGTACAAGGGCCGCGTGCTGTCGCTGGTGCCGGTGGACGAGGACAGCCACCTGACGACGGAGGCGAACGAGGCCCTGCGCCGCCACTACCTGGAGTGGTGCGCCCGGGGCCAGGGCGGGGGCGACTGCTTGCGCCTGCTGGACGACGCTCCCTACCTGAAGGCGGATGACCGGCGCACGCTGGCGCTCGCCCTGTCCTTCGGCTCGGTGCTGGAGGAGACGAAGGCGGCACTGGGGCGGGAGTTGGACCCGCAGGTGCTGGTGGCTTCGTGCATGTGGACACTCGGGGCGTACCTGGCCCTCTGGCTGGTGCCCGAGCCGACCACCAAGCTGTTGGCCGCTGGGCTGTCCGTCGTGCTGGTCGCGTGGCTGGGGGTGGACACGCTCTGGGGGCTGATGGACGGCTGGGCGGCCATGGCCATGAGGGCGCACGAGGCCACCACCTTCGAGGAGTTGCGCGAGGCGGGTGAGGGCTTCGCCCGGGTGCTGGGCACGGACGCGGCGCGGGCGATGATTCTGGCGGTGGGGGCGTTGACGGGGCGCACGGTGGCGGAGGTGGCGGCGCGGGTGCGCGCGCTACCAGGCTATAGCGTGGCCAACGCGCGGTGGCAGGCGCAGGGTGGGGCGGCGGTGCTGGGACGGGTGGAAGTCATGGTGGCCGCGGAGGGGGTACTGGCCCGGGCGGTGGCGGCGGTGGAGACGGTGGCGGCCACGCCGCACGGCCCCCTGGCGGTGGTGATGCTCAAGAAGGGCAGGGGCGGCGGGGCGTCCTCCGGGGGCGGCTCCTCGGGCATCGTCGCCATCCGCCACCGGGGCGGCAACCTGCAGGTCATTCTGCCCAATGGCCAGAGGTGGCACTTGCCTCCTGGCAAGTCCATCCACGACATCCCCGCCGAGGACGAGGTGGGTGACATGCTCCAGAAGGCTGTGACCGAGGCGGCCCGGCTCTGGGGGCCACACAGGCTCACTCCGGCAGAAGAAAGGGCCATCGACCAGGCCCTCAAAGAAGGCAAGTACTGGCTGGCGCACTTGTTGGAGCGCGAGGCCCGGGGCCGCTTCGTACACGAAACGGTGAAGGCCCAGTTTCGAGGGCGCCTGCAGTTCAACCAGCAAGGAGCCGACGTGATTGACCTGAGCAACAACCGACAGTACGAGATTCTCTCCGGGACGGCGTCGAACCTGGCGCGGCATGGCCGGCGCATGGCGGGCGAGTTCTTCCGGATGCTCACCTTCTGAAAGGGGCGGCCATGGGGTGGCTCACCAGCGTTCTCATCGAGAACAAAGCCGTTGAAAACGAGCGGCTGGAACTGACGGACAAGAACTCGCTCTACTTCCTTGGACCCAACCTGACGCTACGCAACTGCACCGTTGTCCTGAATGTCTCCGCCAGGAACCTCATCATCATCGGGGCACGTTTCACCGACTGCACCTTCGAGGTGAAGCAGGAGTTGAAGAACCACCAGCAATGGATCAAGGCCTCTCTCAAGGGCTGCCGCTTCAAAGGGCGCTTGTCTGGGTGTGAGTTCGGATACTGGCCCGAGTACGGGACGGAACCGGAGTACCAACTGGGTTCCATCGAGGACTGCGACTTCACTGAAGCCCGTCTGGATGGTTGCCGCTTCCACGGTTGTGACCCTCATACCCTGCGGTTTCCCAAATGGCCGAGCTTCACCATCTTGGACCCCATTGGCCACAGCCATGAGCTGAACAGTGTCAAGTGGCCAGGCTCCAGCAATATCCTCGTGAAGAACTTCTATAAATGGCCGCCCTCCACCGTGGCATTGGCCGACCATGCTCCTACCGTTGCCAGGCAGTTCGGTACCACCCCGGAAGAGCTCAAAGCCGTCATCGAGCAATTCGATTTCATCGTTCACTGACGCGTGCGGCTGCTCGAGGTTCGCGAGCGCTTGTGCTCCGAGAGCTCCAGCCGGCCCGCCTGCGCATCGAGCCTCATCTCGAAGCGTGCCAGGAAACCGAGCCCCAGCAGTCCATCCACGTCCGGAGGCAGCGTGGACATGACGGCCACCTCGACGTTCTCGGCCTGGGCTCCCTGGAGCGCGATGCTCGGGACCCGGACCACCGGAGCCTGGATGAGGCCCTGGGCCGTGCGAAACGAGAGCTTCCGGGCGCCCTCGAGCTTCAATCCGAGCCGGTCCGCGAACGCCTGAGACACGGCCACCGTGTTCGCTCCGGTGTCCAGGATGAACCGGCCGCGCGTCTTGCCATTGACCAGCGGCTCCACCCACATGGTGCCCGTCTTGCTGACCGCCACCACCGCCTTGCCCTTCCCGGACTCGCACCCCATGGCGGCCAACTGGGCGATCCGCTTCGTCACCTCGGGCCGTCCGACGGACTCGATGCTGGATTGCTGATGCTCCAGCATCACGAGGTGGCCGTCACACGGCCGGTCCAGCCGCTCGTAGGCAGTGGCCAGCTGGTTGGCCACCTGGAACTGCTCTGGCTGGAGGCGGAAGGCCTGCTGGAAATCGCCCAGGGCCTGCTCGGACTGCTCACGGGACTGGTGGGCCAGGGCTCGCCACACCCAATACCCGGCATTGCCCGGCGCGCTGTCGATGAGCTCCGTGGCATCCTGGATGGCGAGGTCGAACTCACTGAGCTGCATGTGCGCCGAGTAGCTGATGGACCGGAGCTGGGGGAACTTCCCGCACCGCGCGCTGAAGCCGTCGGCGAACTGGATGCTTCCGCGCCAGTCCCCGGCGGAGAACACGGCCTGGATGTACTGCACCGCTTTCGTTCGGTCGCAGGGCTCCTTCTCGAGCGCACTCCGCAGTTGCGCGACCAGCCCGCGCTTGGGCCCGTAGTCGAACGTGGGCTCCGTCTTCGCCTGCTCGCAACCCCATAGACAGACACTGCTCATCAGGACAACGCGGACGCGGGTAGACAATGGCATGGGGCGGGGCTTCTATCACGAGCCCCTTGACGGAGTTCAATCCGCTCGTGACGGGCCGATGGGTCAGACGTTGTATCTGGATTCGCAGGTCAGTGTATTTGGACGCGGAAGTCAGCTGGTTGCTCCAGGTGCGGGCTGTGTCCTGCGGGCACCCGCACGAGCCGCGCATCGGGCATGACCTTCGCCGCGGCCTCGGCCAGTGACACGGGCAGCACCGTGTCGTGCTCGCCCCAGTAGAGCAGGGTGGGTTGCTTCACCTCGCCCAGCCGCTCGTAACGGTGGAACACGCCGCCCGTGAAGGGCACCAGCGTGTTGAAGGCCCGCGTGGCCTCGGGTCTCCCCCCGGGCACCGTCATCAGCTCGTACCCCAATGCCGCCAGCCTCCGGTTCAACGGCGTGTCCGGCAGCGGCGCGATGCGGCCGAAGAGCCTCGGCCCCAGCACCCGCGCCATCCGCTCCGGGCCCACCCGGAAGAACAGCCGCGCGTCCCGCGCCATCTCCGGGCCCAGCCCCATCGCGTCCACCAGCACCAGCCGCTCCACCGGCACCCGCCCCCGCAGCGCCAGCTCCAGCGCCACCAGCCCTCCCAGCGAGTGCCCCACCAGCGTCATCGGCCCCGGCGCCAGCGTGGCCAGCACCTCCTCCACCGGCTCGACGAAGAAGCGCAGTCCGTCCTCCGCCGTCTCCAGGGGCCCTTGGGACACCGACGAGCACCCGAATCCCGGCAGATCCACCGCCAGTACCCGGTGCTCCCGGGCCAGCTCACCCAGGAGCGGGAACCACATGCTCGCCGCGTTCCCCCGGCCATGGAGCAACACCACCGCCCGGCCCGCTCCCCCCTCCAACAGCCGCAGCCCTCCACCCCCTCGCAGGGGGCACTCCCGGGAGGCCACCCCGGGGGCCAGCTCCCCCAGCAGCTCCGCCTCGACCGGCCCTGGGACGCGGGGGAGGACCCCTCCAGAAGGTTGGCGTTCTTCGCCCCGATGTGGTTTGGGGTACTCCCGAGGGTCGTTCCTGGAGGGTTCCGGGGACATGGGCCCCTGAAATTACTGGAATGTCGGGCGTGATGGGGTGTTGAGCGGCGTACCTACACCTCCTAGGCTGCCCGCCTCCTCCAGGGACAGTCGAGACGGCACATATGAACACGGACATCCGGGCGCTCACCGAGCGCGTCCAGCAGGAGAGCAGCTTCGTCGAGCTCCTCAACCAGGAGGTCGGCAAGGTCATCGTCGGCCAGCGCTACATGCTGGAGCGCATCCTCATCGGCCTCTTGTGCAACGGCCACGTCCTCCTCGAGGGCGTGCCCGGCCTCGCCAAGACGCTCACGGTGCGCACCATCGCCGACAGCATCAGCGCCTCCTTCATGCGCATCCAGTTCACCCCGGATCTGCTGCCCGCGGACGTGGTGGGCACGATGATCTACAACCAGCAGGCGGCCAACTTCACCGTCCGCAAGGGCCCCGTCTTCGCCAACGTCCTGCTGGCCGACGAAATCAACCGCGCCCCCGCCAAGGTGCAGTCCGCCCTCCTCGAGGCCATGCAGGAGCGCCAGGTCACCATCGGTGACACGTCCTTCCCGCTGCCCTCGCCCTTCCTCGTGCTCGCCACCCAGAACCCCATCGAGCAGGAGGGCACCTACCCCCTGCCCGAGGCGCAGGTGGACCGCTTCATGCTCAAGGTGAAGGTGGGCTACCCCACCCGCGAGGAGGAGAAGGTCATCATGGACCGCATGGCCGGCGGCAAGCCCCCGTCCGCCCAGAAGGTCATCGACCTGCAGCACCTCGTGCGCGCCCGCGAGCTCGTCACTCAAATCTACATGGACGAGAAGGTGAAGGACTACATCCTCAACGTGGTCTTCGCCACGCGCGAGCCGGGCCGCTACGGCCTCAAGGACCAGGCCGACTACATCCAGTTCGGCGCCAGCCCGCGCGCCACCATCGCGCTCACCCAGGCCTCGCGCGCCCACGCCTTCCTGCGCCACCGCGGCTTCGTCACGCCCGAGGACGTCAAGGCCGTGGCCTTCGATGTGCTCCGCCACCGCATCGCCCTCACCTACGAGGCCGAGGCCGAGGAGCTCACCACCGAGAAGCTCATCCAGCGCGTGTTCGATCGCGTCGAGGTCCCGTAACCCCACCCGGGACAGCCCAGGGGGCGCGCCGTGCTCGCCAAGGACATCATCCGCCGCATCCGCAAGCTGGAGATCCGCACCCGCAAGGTGGTGTCGGACATGCTCGCGGGCCAGTACCACTCGGTCTTCAAGGGCCGGGGCATGGCCTTCTCCGAGGTGCGGCAGTACCAGCCCGGTGACGAAATCCGCATCATCGACTGGAACGTCACCGCCCGCATGAACGAGGCCTACGTCAAGGTCTTCACCGAGGAGCGCGAGCTCACGGTGATGCTCCTGGTGGACGTGTCCGCCTCCAAGGAGTTCGGCTCGCGCGAGCGCTCCAAGTCGGAGGTGGCCGCCGAGGTGGCCGCTCAAATCGCCTTCAGCGCCATCGCCAACAACGACCGCGTGGGCCTCATCCTCTTCTCGGACCAGGTGGAGAAGGTGGTGCCGCCGCGCAAGGGCCGCACGCACGTCATGCGCCTGGTGAGCGACATCCTCACCTTCCAGCCCAAGGGGAAGGGGACGGACCTCGCCGCCGGCCTCACCTACCTCAGCCGCCTGGCGCGCCGGAAGACGGTGACGTTCCTCATCTCGGACTTCCTCGCGGATGGGTACGAGCCGCCGCTGCGCCTGGTGGGCCGCAAGCACGACCTCGTCCCCGTGGTCATCGAGGATCCGCTGGAGCAGGAGTTCCCCCGGCTGGGTCTCGTGGAGATGGAGGACCCCGAGACGGGCGAGCGCTTCATCGTGGACACGAGCGACCCGCTCGTCCGCGGCCGCTTCGCCCGGGCCATGCAGGCGCAACGCGAGGAGCGGCGCAGGCTCTTCAAGAAGCTGGAGCTGGACCACGTGGAACTGAGCACCGGCGATGATCACGGCATGGCCCTGGTGCGCTTCTTCCGCGCCCGCTCCCGGAGGATGGCGGCATGAGGTGGCTGGCTCTCGGTGCTTTCCTCCTCGTCTCGCCGGCCCTGGCCCAGGAGCCGGCACCCGCTCCGTCCCAGCAGGCGCTCGCGAAGCTGCCGGCCGTGGAGCCCGAGGGATTCCAGGCCCGCGTGCAGCCGGAGCAGGTGCTGCTCGGCGAGCCCTTCGTCTACGAGCTGGTCATCACCCACCCGGCGGACCAGCGCTACGAGCTGGAGCTGCCGCCGGACCTGGGTGACTTCGAGCTGCTGTCCCAGGCGCGCACGCCTCCGGAGACGGGCAAGGAGCCCGCCGTCACCACCTTCCGGTTGAAGCTGTCCGCCTTCAACCTCGGCATGCTCACGCTGCCCGAGCTGCCCTTCCTCGTGACCACGCCGGAGGGCCCCAAGCGCTACATGGCGCCGGGCCGCACCCTCGAGGTGGCCGGCACGCTGCCCGAGGACGCCCAGGCGGAGGGCGCGGACCTCAAGGACATCCAGCCGCCCACCGAGGTGGCCGTCCGCTCCCTCACGCTCGTGTGGGCGCTGCTGGGGCTGCTGGCCGCCATCGCCGTGGGCATGGTGGCGTGGCGGCTCTTCCAGAAGTACCGCAACCGCCCCCTGGCCGAGGTCAAGCCGCTGCTGCCCCTGGACGTGCGCACCCGCCAGGCGCTGGAGGGGCTCAAGGCCGAGAACCTGCCCGCCCAGGGCCGGGTGAAGGACTTCTACTTCCGGCTGTCGGAGATCATCCGTGGCTACCTGGGCGAGCGCTACGGCTTCGACGCCCTGGAGTGCACCAGCTCGGAGCTGATGGTGGAGCTGCGGCGCAAGCAGCCCCTCCAGTTCCCCGAGGACGGACTGATGCGCTTCGTCTCCGAGTCCGACCTGGTCAAATACGCCCGCGCCGAGTCGTCGCCGGAGTCGTGCCGCGAGGCGCTCGCCTTCGGCTACGAGCTGCTGGACAAGACCTGGCCCCCTCTCGTGCCGCCTCTCCCCGAGGCCGCTCCCGTGTCCCATGCCTCCGGTCCCCGCGTTTCATAACCCCGAGTTGCTGTGGGGATTGCTGCTCATCCCGGTCCTCCTCGGGTGGGCCTGGCGCGAGCGGCGCTCCCGTGCCGTGCTGCGCTTCTCCGCGGCGCACGTGCTCGCCAGCCACGGCCGCGGCCTGCGCACGTACCTGCTGCCGCTGCTGCCCTTCCTGCGCGTCTTCGCCGTGGCCGCCGCCGTCGTCGCGCTCGCCCGGCCCCAGTCCCGCGACGCGCGCGTGCGGGACTCCAGCGTCGAGGGCATCGACATCGTCGTCGCGCTCGACCTGTCCACCTCCATGGAGGCCGGCGACTTCCGCCCGCAGAACCGCCTCCACGTGGCCAAGGAGGTGCTCGCCGAGTTCATCGGCAATCGCGTCAATGACCGCATCGGCCTGGTGGTGTTCGCCGGCGCGGCCTACACGCAGTCCCCGCTGACGCTCGACTACGGCGTGCTCAAGGAGGTGCTGCGCCAGCTGCGCACCCGCGTGCTCGAGGACGGCACCGCGATTGGTGACGCGCTCGCCACCGCGCTCAACCGCCTGCGCGACTCGGAGGCCAAGAGCCGCGTGGTGGTGCTCATCACCGACGGCGACAACAACTCCGGCAAGATTTCGCCGCTGGACTCGGCCAACATGGCGAAGTCGCTGAACATCCCCATCTACACCATCCTCGTGGGCAAGGGCGGCAAGGTGCCCTTCCCCCAGGGCACGGACCTGTTCGGCAACACCGTCTGGCGTGAGACGGAGATTCCCATCAACCCCGAGCTGCTCCAGGACATCGCCGACCAGACGGGCGGCGAGTACTACCGCGCCACGGATCCGGAGGGCCTCAAGCTGGGCCTCCAGAAGGTGCTGGACTCGCTGGAGCGCTCCAAGCTGATGGAGGGTGGGGCCACGGCCAACTACCGCGAGGACTACCACCCGTACCTGCTGCTGGCCTTCGGGCTGGCCGCGCTGGAACTGCTCCTGCGCGCCACCTTCCTGAGGGTGTTTCCGTGACGCCCACCTTCCTGACGGACTTCTTCGGGAAGCTGATGGAGCCCCTGCGCTTCCTCTTCCTCGGCTACCAGATGGGCCTGGCGAAGCCCGGCTACCTCGCGCTGTGCGTGGTGGGCGGGCTGGTGGGCACCCTGGCCCTGCTGTCGGCGCTGCGCCGCCGCTCCCGCGTGAGCGCGCTGCTCAACGAGCGGCTCGTGGACAAGCTGGCCCCCGGGACCTCGCGCTGGCGCCCGGCGGTGCAGGGCGGCTTCTACGGCATGGGCCTGCTGCTCTTCGGCCTGGCACTGGCCCAGCCCCAGTGTGGCACCAAGAGCGAGCTGACGAAACGCCGCGGCATCGACGTGGTGGTGGTGCTGGATGCCTCCAAGTCCATGCTCGCGCGGGACGTGCAGCCCAGCCGCCTGGAGCGCGCCCGCCTGGAGCTCACCACGCTGCTGGATGAGCTGAAGGGAGACCGGGTGGGCCTGGTCGCCTTCGCCGGGGATGCCTTCATCCAGTCGCCGCTCACCTCGGACTACTCGGCGGTGAAGCTCTTCCTGCGCGCGGTGGACCCCGAGCAGATGCCCCAGGGCGGCAGCAACATCGGCGATGCGCTGGTGCTGGCGAAGCAGGTGCTGGAGAACGCGGACCGCGGCGCCAAGGAGCGCGTGGTGGTGCTGCTGTCCGACGGCGAGGACCTGGTGGGCGAGGTGGACGAGGCCGTGGCGGCGCTCAAGGCGGCCAACGTCCAGGTGCTCACCGTGGGCGTGGGCTCCGAGCAGGGCGAGCCCATCCCCCTCTACAACCGCCGCGGCGAGTTCGTGGACTACAAGAAGGACAGCAGCGGCGAGACGGTGATCACCCGCCTGGACCGAGCGGGTCTCACCTCCATCGCCGAGGCCACCGGCGGCGCCTTCTATTACCAGCCGCGCGGCGTGGCCATGGCCCAGGTGCTGGAGCGCATCGAGCAGATGCAGAAGAGCGAATTGGAGAGCCGCGTCACCGTTCGGTACGACGAGCGCTTCCAGATGTTCGCCCTGCCGGGGCTCGTGCTGCTGGTGATGGGCATGTTGTTGCTGCCGTCCGCGCGCCGGAGGCCGTCGTGAGCAGGGGAGTCATGGTCATGCGCGTGGGAGTGGGGTTGCTGCTCGCGCTGGGACTGGCGCTGCCGTCCGGCGCGGGGGCCGCGGGGCTCCTGGAGAAGGAGCATCCGCTCATCCAGAAGGGCCGCCAGGCGTACACCGCCGGCCGCTACGACGAGGCGCTCGCGGCCTTCGAGGAGGCCAAGAAGGAGCGTCCGAACGACCCGGCCGTGGAGTTCAACCGGGGCGACGCCCTGATGAAGCTGGGCCGCTACGAGGAAGCGCAGCGGGCCTTCCAGAGCGTGGCGGACACGCAGAACCAGCCGGAGCTGCGCCAGAAGGCCACCTACAACCTGGGCAACGTCCACGCGATGACGGGCAACACCCGCGAGGCGCTCAAGGCCTACCGCCGCGCGCTCACGATGGACCCCTCGGACGCCCAGGCCCGGCACAACTACGAGGTGCTGCTGCGCAACCTGCCTCCGCCCCAGAAGGGCAGCCCGGATGGAGGCTCGGATGGTGGCCAGGACGGCGGGCAGGATGGCGGCCGCCCGGACGCGGGTCCGGATGCGGGTCAGCAGGATGGTGGTACGCCAGCGGACGCGGGCCAGGATGGGGGCAGTGACGGCGGCCAGGATGCCGGCATGGACGGCGGCATGGATGGTGGCCAGCCCGATGGTGGGCAGGGTGACGCGGGCCAGCCGGATGGCGGCCAGGGCGATGCGGGCCAGGGCGACGGTGGCCAGCAGGATGGTGGCGCCGATGGCGGCGAGGATGGCGGCCCGGGTGACGGCGGCGAGGGCGATGGCGGCCAGGGTGATGGCGGCCCGAGCGAAGAGGAAGGCACCGAATCGGACGGTGGCACCGAGGGTGAAATGGACTCGGTGGATGCCGGTGTCAGTCAGGCGGAGATCGATCGCCAGGAGGCCGAGCGCCTGCTGGATGCGATGAAGCAGAACGAGAAGAATCTCCAGCTGTGGCGTTTCCAGCAGAAGAAGAGGCCGAGGAATCCCAATGAGAAGGACTGGTAGCGGCCACGCGGCGCTGGCCGCGCTCGCCCTGTGGCTGGTGGCGATGCCCGCGTGGGCGTCCATCGAGTTCTACCAGACGGTGGATCGCAACGAGGTGGGCACGGAGGACGTGTTCCAGCTCACCGTGGTGGTGGTGGATCCTCCGGACAACGCGCAGGTGCAGTTCCCGTCCCCCGAGGACTTCGAGGTGCTGTCGTCCTCGCAGAGCACCCAGCGCTCCATCGAGATGAGCGGCGGCGGTCCGCCCGTCATCCAGACGGTGCGCAAGCACGTGCTGCTGATGCGCGCCAACCGTCCGGGCACCCTCACCATCCCGCCCGCCGTGCTCACCACGGGCGGCCGCACCCAGCGCACCGAGCCCATCAAGATCACGGCGCGCCGGGGCCATGTCGAGCCGCCTCGCTCCCAGGCCAGCCGCCAGCCGCCGGATCCGTTCCGCAACTTCCCCGCTCCCTTTGGCGGCATGCCGGACCCGTTCGCCGACGAGGAGAACGAGGATCCGAACGACCGGCGCCAGCAGGAGGACGTGCGGATTCCCCGCGGGGACTCGGACCTCTTCCTGCGCGCCACCATCGACAAGAAGCAGGTGTACGTGGGCGAGCAGGTGACGCTGTCGCTCTACATCTACTCGCGCGTGGACCTGTCCAGCGTGGACGCGGTGACCATGCCCAAGCTGGAGGGCTTCTGGAGCGAGGACGTGGAGAGCCCCACGCAGCTCACCGGCGAGCAGCGCGTCGTCAACGGCATTCCCTACCGCACCTACCTGCTGCGCCGCCGCGCGCTCTTCCCGGTGAAGAGCGGCACCCTCGCCGTCACCGCCGCCGAGGCGGACATCACCACCGGCTTCCTCTTCGCCGGCCACCGGGTGCACCGCGTCTCCAACGCGCTGGACGTGGAGGTGAAGCCGCTGCCGCCGGGCGGGCCCAAGGGCATGTCGAGCGCCCAGGTGGGCCAGTGGGACCTGTCGCTCGAGGTGTCCCAGACGCGGGTGGAGCTGGGCCAGCCGGTGACGGTGAAGGTCATCCTCGAGGGCGCGGGCAACGTGAAGAACGTCACCCCGCCCAAGCTGGAGGCGCCCCCCGCGCTCAAGGTGTACGACCCGAGCACCACCGACAAGGTGATACCGGACAAGTGGCGCATCCAGGGCCGCCGGGTGCAGGAGTACCTGGTGATGCCGCAGCGCACGGGCTCCTTCACGCTGCCCGCGCTGGAGTTCCCCTATTTCGACCCGCGGACGGGCCGCTACGAGGTGGCGCGCACGGAGCCGGTGGAGCTGACGGTGGAGCCCGGAGCGGGTGGGGTGTCCTCCGCGCCCGTGGCGCCCTCGTCCCAGCACGTGACGGACGCCGCGGCCGAGCAGAAGAACGTCCTCACCGCGAACGGCCTGCGCCCGCTGCGCTACCAGGCGCGCTTCGAGGAGCCCGCGTCCGCCGTGTGGCAGCGGCCCTTCTTCGTGCCGGCGTTGCTGTCGCCCCTGGGGCTGATGCTGGCGCTGGGCCTGGTGGGGCTGGTGCGCGGACGGATCTCCAACCCGGACGAGGGCAGCCGCAACCGGCAGCGGGCCAAGGCGGCGCGCAAGCGGCTGGCCGAGGCGGAGAAGCTGCGCGAGGGCAGCTCCAGCGCCTTCTACGGCGAGGTGGAGAAGGCCGTGCTGCACTTCCTGGAGGCCCGGCTGCGCGCGCCGGTGGGTGGACTCACGCGCGATGCGCTGGACGCGAAGCTGGCCGAGGCCGGGGTGGATGCCGAGCGCCGCCAGCGCGTGCGCTTCGTGCTGGAGGCCTGTGACGCCGGACGCTTCGCCCCCGGTGCCGAGGCCGCTGCCCGCGAGCGCATCCTGGATGACGCCGCGGCCGTCATGGAGGGTTGGGACAAGTGAGCGCCATCACCGCGATCCTCGTGGCCACGCTGCTGGGACAGGCCTATTACTCGCCCGAGGAGGCCCAGCTCCTCTTCCAGCAGGCCAACGAGTCCTACCTGAAGCAGGACTACGCCGCCGCGCGCGAGGGCTACGAGAAGCTGCTCTCGCGCGGCTTCGGGGGCCCGGACATCCACTACAACCTCGGCACCACGTACCTGTCGCAGGGAGACCTGGGACGCGCGGTGCTCGCCTTCGAGCGCTCGCGCAGGGCCGGCGGTGAGGGGCCCGACCTGGACGCCAACCTGTCGATGGCTCGCGCCCAGCAGCTCGACAAGGTGGTGGGCGCCGCGCCCGAGGAGCCCTTCGTGCAGCGCGTGGTGGCCGCCACGAGCGGCAACCTGGTGGCGTGGCTCTTCCTCGGGACGTGGCTGACGGGCTTCGCCTTCCTGCTGCTCTTCCGCGTGCTGCGCCCGGGGAACCGGGCCTGGGCGGCGGTGGTGGGTGGTCTGCTGCTGGCCGCGTCGGTGCCGTCCGGAGCTTTGCTGGCCGCGCACGTCTGGGTGCACGAGACGCTGCACGAGGCGGTGGTGCTCGCGCCCACGCTGCGCGCCCGGGAGTTCCCCAAGGAGGAGGCCAAGGTGGCCTTCGAGGTGCACCCCGGGTTGAAGGTGCGCGTCATGGAGGAGACGGGCCGCTACGTGCGCATCCGCCTGCCCAATGGCCTGGAGGGCTGGGCCGAGCGCGAGGGTGTGGCGGAGATATGATCGAAGCCGTCGACGTGGCGAAGGTGTACCGGCGCGGGCGCACGGAGGTGCGTGCGCTGGCGGGCGTGTCGCTGACGGTGCCGAAGGGGGAGTTCCTCTCGGTGATGGGGCCGTCGGGCTCGGGGAAGAGCACGCTGCTGAACCTGCTGGGCGCGCTGGACGTGGCGGGCTCGGGGTCGCTGCGCATCGACGGGCGCGAGCTGTCGCGGATGAAGGACGACGAGCTGTCCGCGTTCCGCCGCGAGCGGCTGGGCTTCGTGTTCCAGTTCTTCAACCTGATGCCCACGATGACGGCGCTGGAGAACGTGATGCTGCCGGGTCTGCTGTCGGGCCGGGAGCAGACGGAGCTGCGGCGGCGGGCCGAGGCGCTGCTGGAGACGGTGGGGCTGGGAGGCCGCACGCACCACCGGCCGGACGAGCTGAGCGGTGGAGAGATGCAGCGGGTGGCGGTGGCGAGGGCGCTGCTGATGGAGCCGGCGGTGTTGCTGGCGGACGAGCCCACGGGGAACCTGGACTCGCGCACGGGCGCCGAGGTGCTGCGGATGCTGCGCGAGGCCACGCGGGAGCGGGGGCTGACGGTGGTGATGGTGACGCACGATCTGAAGGCCGCCGAGGTGGGAGACCGCATCGTGCGCCTGGCGGACGGGCTCATCGTCGGTGACGAGCGGGTGGTCCACGAGCAGGCCGCCTGAGCACAGGTTTCCCTCTCCCTCTGGGAGAGGGTCAGGGTGAGGGTCATCGAGGGCATGGCACCGTCGAACCGGGAGTACGGTTTCTCCTTCTCCTCGGAGCTCCGAGCGCCACCCGAGGAGGTCTGGTCCCACTCGACGCACATGAGGGGCGTGAATCGGGAGTTCTTCCCGCTGGTGCGCATGACGTGGCCCGGAGCGGATGGCCGGTTGCCTTCTCCGCCCCCGTTCGGCGAGCGGCTGTTCCGGAGTTGGATCCTGCTCTTCGGGCTGCTGCCCATGGACTACGACGACCTGACCTTCGTCGAGTTCGAGTCCGGCCGCCGATTCCTCGAGCGCTCCGTGATGCTTTCCCAGCGGCAATGGGTCCACGAGCGCATCGTGACCCCTACGGAGATGGGGTGCAGGCTCACGGACTCGGTCCGGTTCATCCCCCGGCTGGGCCCCTTGGGAGCGCTGCAACTGGGGCTCTTCCGGCTGGCCTTCCGCTGGCGGCATCGGAACCTGCGGCGGCTGTTCTCTCGCGGCCAGTAGCAGGCGGCTTGGCTGGATGTCAGGACCGGCGAGGGCAGGGCGTCGGGTGGGGCGCGTGGGAGCCTTTTTCCCGCTGACGCGAGGGTTGCTTCCATGTCTCAGGACAGATTCCAGACCAGCCGCGAGGTGTACCACCGCATCCGGTGGGACCCCCGGCTCGACGCGCGCGAGTTCGTCATCGGCTACGACGCGCATGGCGAAACCATGGAGGAGATGCCCTTCGGGGCGTTCGCTCCCGATGGGGAAATTCCCTGGCACCGCGTCTGGTACTTCAAACGCGGTCACGAGAGGGTGTGGGACCGACGGGAACGCATCGACCGGCTGTCCTCCCTCACCTTCAAGGACTCGGAGCCGATTGCTCCTGTGCCTCCACCGCCGCCCGCTGCCACCAGCGAGGCGGCTCCCCGCTTCACGCCGCTGCCGGTCCATCGCTACGACGCGCGAGTCAATGCCTGGGTCGAAGCGGAACAGCCTGCCGCCATCGACGCCCGGTCCGCTCCCGCGGAGCTCACGGTCGCTACGTTCAACGTCCTGTTCGACCTGTACGACCCGGAGTTGCTCGCCACGCACCGGCGCACCGCCGCGACGATCTCCCTGCTGCGCTCGGTCGATGCCGACGTCATCGCCCTGCAGGAGGTCACCGCGCCCTTCCTCCAAGCGTTGCTCGAGAAGCAGTGGGTGCGTGAGCACTACTTCGTCTCGGACGGACCGGAGGCCTCCACCGTCGAGCCCTATGGGCAGGTTCTTCTCTCCCGGTATCCGTTCGCCTCGCTGAGCCAGTGCGTCTTCTCCCGTGACAAGCGCATCATCGCGGGGGAGCTCGCACTCCCGGGGGGCTCGCTCTGGGTGGTCACGCCGCACCTCACGAGCGACCGCGACCCCGTGAGAGCCAAGGCGCGCGCGGTCCAGGTCCAGGCGCTCCTCGAGTGGGCCCGCTCTCTCGGAGACGAGGGACACGCGCCGCCCGACATCGCGCTCGTGGGTGATTTCAACTTCGGCGACGGCGCCCCCGAGGTCCAGGACTTCGCGAGGGCGGGCTTCGTCGATGCCTGGTCGGCGCTGCGGCCCGGTGACGCGGGGTACACGTTCGATCCCTCCCGCAACACGCTCGCCGCGCTCACGACCACCTCCGGTCAGCGCAAGCGCCTCGACCGCGTGCTCGTGCGCTCGGCCTCCGGACGGCTCGTCCCGCACGAGGTGGAGCTCTTCGCCGAGGCGCCGCTCTCGGGCCCTCCGGGTCCTGGAGGCGATGCGCTCTTCGCGTCGGACCACTTCGGGCTGAGCTGCGTGCTGAAACGTAACGCCGCCTCCGCCCAGGCTCCGGCTCCCGCGCTCCCCAGGGCCACGCCTCGGCCGATGACGGTGCCGCTCGTCCGCCAGTCGTGTCTGGTGCTCGTCCCTCCCGAGGAGGTGTGGGCTCCCATCCAGGCCCTGCGTGCGGTGCATGACTCGAAGTTCGAGCGCTGGATGCCCCACGTGACGCTGCTCTTCCCCTTCGTACCCGAGGACTCCTTCGGCGAGGCGGAAGCGCTCATCACGGAGGCGCTCCGGGGCATCGAGCCCTTCGAGGTGGTGCTCTCGGGCTTCGGGTATTTCGAGCACAACAGCGATGTGACGGCCTGGCTCCGTCCGGAGGCTCGTCCGCACGGTGCACTCGAGGCCCTGCACGCCGCGCTCGTGAAGGTGTTCCCCAAAGGAGAGTCGAGGGGCCGTGAGCCCGAGTTCGACTTCACTCCGCACCTGACCGTCGGGCAGCTCCCGCGTGCTCCGGCCGCCACCATCCGGCGCACGTTGGCCTCCTGGGAGCGGGATTGGCGCCCGATTCGCTTCGAGGTGAGCGACGTGTGCCTCACCAGCAAGCGCGGCGATGGCCCGTTCGAAATCCGCCGGCGCGTGCCGCTCGGTGGAAGGCCTCGCCCCTCCAGGAATGTCCGTTCCTCCTCCGAGGAGAAGGACGTGCTCCGCGACGTGTTGTCTGCTCGCGGGGTGTGTCCCTCCGCCGAGACCCGGCAAGTGCGTCAGGCGGTGGTGGGCAGGCTCGCGGCCCTGTGTGCCCGGGTTGGCGCGGAGCTCCTCCCGTATGGCTCGTACCTGCTCGGTACGGACAACGCCGGGAGTGACGTGGATGCGGTGGCGGTCGGGCCCGCGAGCCTCTCCCGCGAGGACTTTGCCCACGCTCTCACCCGGCTCGTGGCAGAGCAGGGGGGACCCGCAGCCGCGCGCTTCGTGGCCGATGCCGCGCTCCCCCTGGTGAAGCTGTCTCTCGAGGGGGTGCACTTCGACGTGTCCTACGCGCGCCGGCCCGAGGGTGTGGAGCCCTGTCCTCCGACGGAGCTGTTGACGCGGTACGGCGAGCGGCTGGATGCCCCGGGCTTCCGCTCGCTCAACGGGTGGAGGGATACGCAGGCACTGCTCGACTGCGTGGGGCACGAAGGCGCGGGCGCCGAGCGCTTCCGCACCGTGCTTCGCGCCGTGCGCTCCTGGGCGAAGGCGCGAGGGGTGTACTCGCACGCGTTGGGCTACCTGGGCGGATTGTCGTGGTCGGTGCTGGTGGCCTGGGCGTGTACGCACGCGCCTCGCGAGGCCACCCGCTCGGACAGCGGGCTGCTCGCGTACTTCTTCGAGACGTTCTCCGCCTGGCAGTGGCCCCGGCCCGTGACGCTGACCTCCGAGACGGCGGGTTACCGCGCCAGCGACCGGAGGGACCTCATGCCGGTGGTGGCTCCCGCGCTGCCGCCGCGCAACACCGCGCGCAACGTGTCGCGCTCGACGCTCCAGGTGCTGCGTGACGAGCTCTCCCGGGCGCGCGAGGTGGTGCGGCGGGCTCGGGCCGAGGGAACGGAGGCGTCCTGGGCCGCGCTGTTCGAGCCGGTGGACCTCGAGACGGAGCTGCCCGTGCGGCTCCGGGTCTCCGTCGAGGCGCCTTCAACCGAGTCGCGCGAGATGGCCTCGGGCTGGGTGCTCGGGCATCTCACGGCGCTGGTGTACCGGCTGGAAGCGGACCGCGGGCTCTTCGCGCGACCCTTCCCGAACACGGCGCCCGAGGGTCCCTTCTTCATCGGCCTCGCCTCGCGAGACCCGGGGGGACACGAGGCCCTGTCGCCGCGTCCCGGAAGCGCGCTCGCTCGGACGATGGACGAGTTCCGTGCGTCCTTCCAGGAGTGGAGCCACCGGCCTCCTGGGGCGGCGCTCGCCCTCGAGCTCGTCCCGCGCTGAGCCGCTCAGAACGTCGCGAAGACGAGCACCTTGCCCAGGGTGTCCGCGCCGCGTCCCGGGCCCACGAGGCCCTCGGCGAGCGCCAGGAAGTCCGGCGCCTGTTCCACGTGCTTCGCCACGAGCTGGAACGTCTCCACCGCCGCCCGGTCCAACTGCTCCCGGGAGCCGGCGGTGGGAGAGGGCTCCTGGCACAGCTCCGCCACCCGGGGATGGCCCACGAGCGTCAGGCGGAGCAGCCCCACCCGCAGGGCCAGGCGGAACACGTACGCGAGCAGGCTCGGCGCGTCGATGAGCGGGCTGCGCCAGACATAGTGCGCGGCGTAGTTGTCGAAGTACTGGTGCACCCGCGCGCCGTGCAGGGCCTCCAGGTGACGCCACCGCTCGGCGTAGGTGCGCCACGCCGCGTCCAGGTCTCCCGGTGCCCCTTCCTGGAGCCCGAGCGATTCGAGGACGCTCCGGGCCAGGGTGGAGAAGCGCTCGCCCCGGCCCGCCGCCATCCGCGCCCTCAGCACCGAGCTGAACAGGCCCACGCACGGGCCTCCCGGAAGCGCCAGCCCCGAGAAGTCCCGGTGTACCGCCTCCAGCACGTCCGGTGATTCGAAGTGTTGGAGCACCTCGCCCCGGCCGTCCAGCCCTTGCGCCAGATGCCCGAGCATCGCGAGCCGCGAGGGCAGGGGATACTCGCGCCGGTGCAGCAGCCGCAGCAGCGCCTCGCGCACCGTCTCGGCGTGGCGGGCCCAGGCGTCCTCCGCGTCGAGGGCGATGTGTCTCGCCGTCTCCGGCCGCGGAACGTGCGAGGCCTCGAGCGGCGTGGGCACGGGCTCCACCGCGTCCTCCTCCAGCAGGCACAGGCGCGCCACCTCCGGGCAGGCCAGCGTCCCCGAGACCTCGATCCGCTCGCCCCACCGGGTGACGACGCGCGGAAAGGTGGCGCAGATGTCCGGCAGCACCGCGTCCCCATGGCGGCGCTGGAGCGAGCAGAGCCGCTCCGAGTCCAGCAGGGGGCAGTGCCCATCCGGGCGCATCTGGATGAACGCGTGCTCCGTGGAGGCGCCTCCGGGATTCGGAGTGATGCACTGGCGCAGGCGCTCCGACTCCACCGCGCTGCCCGCCACCGCCGCCCGCATCCGCGCCCACTGCGGCTCGCTCACTGGCACCCGCAGGCCCGTGCAGCAGGTGTCCTCGCAGCGCTCCGCGATGCAGCGGAAGCGCGTCATGTAGCGCAGCAGGGTGGGCTCGGTGGGCATGGGAGTCGGGGAGATTCGCCCGGCCATTATCGTGGAAGACGCATGGCGCATTCCAGACAGGCGTCAACGGTACCCCCTTCTGAGCGGGCCCGTTGTTCAACCCGTGGCTCACGGTGTGGGCCACGGACTCCCACGTCGACACACGCGCGCGGGCTCGCATCAGAGCCCCGTGATGCCGTCCGTTCCGCGCCTCAAGCGAATCAGCATCGTCCTGGGCATCTCGTCCGACGCGCTGATGGGCGTGAGCCCCTCTCGAATTGCAGCCACGGTGGATGAGGCTCCCCCCGAGGGGAACGTCTCCCCTGAATTGGTGCTAATCGACATCCAGGCTCCAGGTGCCCTCTTCCCAATACTTCAAAACCCGTGTTGCCAGAAACGGGACCATGCCTTTCCCCTTGGCTGCTTCCTCGAGGACGGGCCTGGCCTGCTCCGGTCTATCACTGAGCAGACAGGCTGCCGCGTTGACCCGAACGTCCATACGCGGATGCGTCAACAGGCCCGCGAGCGCATCCCGCCCCGCCTCGCCGTGGTCGCGTAGCTTCTTGTAAGCGGCGATGTAGCGCTTCGCATACTTGTTCCCGCCCTTTCGGTCGCCGCGCATGATCGCGTCAGTCTGCGCGGCTACGTTCTGGGCGAAGTCCTCGGCGATGCTCCCCAGATCCATCACCATACCCCATTCTTGATGTTTTCAATTGCTAGCAAGGCAAACTCCCGCTGCGCTTCGTAGGATTGAGTGCTGAGCCATCGTCTCACCGTCAGGCGTGAGGACTTGGTGGCCATCCACTGAATCGACGAATAGAAGGCGCTCACCTCGTCGTGCAGCGATTTGTCTAGAGCAATGATATTCTCGGTGTTGTGGATGGCCTCACCGCCAAATCGCTTGACGTTTCCCTTTGTCTGCTCAACGAGGTGGTGCCACTCCTTGCCTTTGCCCGCTGGCCCCATGGCCGACTTGAAGCCATTGAACGACCCCCACGCCCTGTGTCCGTTGGGGAGGAGCTTACCCCGAGTGGGCGCGGGACTCCCAGCGCCAACGCCTCGAGAGGCCATGGCCACGACATGAGGCGCCACCACCATTCGGAGCGTCTCCTCGGGCATGGAGACAATGAGGCGCTCGGCTTCGGTTGCTGTCTCCAGCAGGCCCAAACCGGTACCGGCTGCGACTCTCTCCGACGCTTGCGCGAATCCGGGGAGTTTGGGGGCCTTGGATGCAAGGGCGGCAGTTTCACCTATCGCCGCCGTCCCGACTATCACGAGAATCCGCACGCTGTTGGGACCGATGACACGCCCGAAACGCTCCCCAATCTCGCGCAACTCCGCAAAGGAAGAGGCCCGGGGTGCGTCTTCGTAAAGCCGCGCATAGGCCCGCAGCAGATCGAAGAATTCATAACCGAGATAACCCCAGAGTGCGGCGCTAAACACCAGGGCCGCGCCTTTTGTTATTGGCTCGGGTACTGGCGCCAACAATAGCGCCATGTAAGCCGTAATACTGATGCTGATCATCGCGAGCATTCGCGTAGGGTCGAGCATGGCCCCCACTTCCGCTTTGACTCCTTCCAGGGCAGGGCCCACCGCCAGGGCAAGCGCAAGGCTGCGCTTGTCGTCATCCTGGAAGCCGGGCCCGTCTTCAAACAGCGTCAGACAGTCTCCCGGGGTGCCGCATCGCTCGCAGTGGTGCCCATACGAGCGGGCCAGGTCTGATTGCCACGCTTCACCGCTCAGGGGGTGGAAGCCAACGCCAATCTACGGCCGACATATAACGGGGGGCGGGAGGTGGCCACCCGCAGCGGGGTTTCCAGCCAAAGCGTTGCCATGGCAGCCGAAAACTCCGCGTCACTCACCCGCACTGGCGCGAAGTCCGTGGGAAGCTTACTGAAAATAGCCTCTCTCGCGCTCCCGTCGTCGGCTTCCAATTCCAACTCCAACTCCCACGACTCGGGCGAGTCGTGCGGCACGGGCGAAGGGTAACGGGAATCCGTCAACCCTCCACCCATGGGAGCCCCCGTGGCGCATGCTGTCACCAGCATCAACACCGCCAGGGCCAGCGCGCCCACGCGCAAGGGCCGCCGCGTGTCCACGCGGCGGGTATCAACAGAATGCCTCGACATTGCCGCACCTCTCCGGGCGGGCCGCCCCCGGGTTGGAAGCCAAACCCGCCTATTACAGGGAGTGGCTGACGGTCAGGTCAAGCCGTTGGGTCTGGTGAGGTGCTGGACGCCCATCGCGCTGCCTTTGGGCTGGATGTGACGCTGGTGCGCGCCCCTGTCCGCTCTCCGTCACGGCAGCTGCTGGAGCGCGTCGAGCGCCGCCTTGGCCTGCACCAGCCCGTAGCCGTAGCGCGCGTCGTGGCCCGTGTCGCCCAGGTCCTTCGCGGTGCGCTCCAGCAGCGTGCGCACCTGGGCCGCCGTCAGCTCCGGGCGCGCGCTCCACACGAGCGCCGCCACGGCCGACACATGCGGCGCGGCCATCGAGGTGCCAGGGAACTCGGCGTAGTCCACGCCCCGCAGGTTCACGTGCACCGGCTGGCCCATGTGGTTGAGCACGGCCGCTCGCGACTCGCGGCCCACCGCCAGCGACGGCACCCACGGGAGCCCCGGTCCGTCCAGGAACTTCATCCAGGGCTCGTTCTCGGAGTAGTCGGTGCCGAAGATGATGGCCTTCGCGCCCTGCTTCATCACGTTCTGCGCGGCGCGCGAGGCCCTCGTGTCCGCGGTCAGCCGCACGTAGGCCACGAAGCCCTCGCACGAGACATTCGAGCCCTTGCAGTTGTAGGACTCGCCCTGGCCGCAGTCGACGAGCGGCCCCGTGTATTCCCCCGGTGGCGAGAACAAGAGCGAGCGGGAGGTGTACTCCGTCCCCTCCGCGTCGAGCGACGACACGGTGGCCCCCTGCATGCTGATGGAGGAGAGCACGTCCACTCCGGGCGCCACCAGGCTCAGCCCGCTTCCCCGGTTGGAGAAGGTGGCCACCTCCTCGTTCTTGTCCACCGCGCCCACGGCCAGCACGGACGGGTAGGCCGCCGGGTAGCTCAGGGGTGATTCGTGGTCCGGGGTGCTGTCGTTGCCCGATGCCGCCACGAGCAGCATCCCCTTGTCCTGCGCGGCCTGGAAGGCCTCTCGCGCCGTCTTGCCCAGGTCCGTGGAGGCCCCGAGCGACAGCGAGGCGATGCGGGCGTTGTTCTGCGCGCACCACTCGAGCGCGGAGAGCACCGCGCCGATGCTGGCCGTCTCGTGCACGTTGAGCACCCGGGCGATCAGCAGCTCCACGCCGGGCGCCACGCCCACCATGCCGCCCCGGCTCATGCCCGCCAGGGTCGTGCCTCCCGAGGAGAGCTGCGCCGCGATGATTCCCGCCACGTGCGTGCCGTGGCCGATGCCCCTCACGCCGTCCGTCTCGTCGCTCGGGTCGTCGTCGTTGTCCACGAAGTCGTAGCCGCCCGCGTAGGGGATGGTCAGCTCGGGGTGCCGCCGGTCCAGGCCGCTGTCGATGACGCACACCCGGATGCCCTCGCCCACGGGCGCTCCCGTGTCGAGCACGCCGTCCTCGTTGGCGTCCCACACCTTCGGCGCCTGCACCATGCGCACCGAGCTGGTGTACTCATCCACGGAGCCCGCCGTCGCCGTGGGCAGGCGCAGGGCCTCGAGCTGCACGTCCGGCTCGATGCGCTCCACGTCTGGATCCGCGGCGAGCCGGGCCCGCTCCTCGGGCGTCAGGCGCGCGGCCACCGCCGGGACGGAGTGGTACTGCGCCGTCACCTGGCCGCCCAGGCGCCGCACCGCGGCCGCGCTCACCCGCGAGCCCGAGCGGTAGCGCACCAGGAAGGACTCGCGGCCATCGTTCGTCTCGGGCCGGGTGGGGAGGGCGCCCGCCTGCACGTCCCCGCACGCGGTCTTCTGCAACTTCGAGACGTCCTCCTCGCCCGTACACGCCGCCAGGGCCAGAAGCCCGAGAAATGCCCACCCCCGCCTCATCATCGCCCTCCTTTGCCGCTTCGGGGTGAGGTGGGCAGGGGCGGGGCCCGCGGCCAGGGGAACCTGGATTTTCCCGTGCCACGGAGTGACCGGGTGCACAGAGTCCGGTCCACGACGTTGGTTGCAGGACGGGCGGTCCGCCCCGTCGTGCTACACAGCGCGGGTGGCCGACTTCTCCCTCCCTCCGGAGCTCCCGCGCGAGCCGGAAGTGCTCATCGAGTCCCCCCGCTTCTCCGTGGTGAAGCGGCGCGCGGACGGGGGCGTGGACTTCATCTCCCCGCTGCCGTGTCCCTACAACTACGGCTGCATTCCGGGGCTGGGCTCGGGGGATGGAGATCCGCTGGACGTGGTGGTGCTCGGCCCGCGGCTGCGCCGGGGCGAGCGGCTGCGTGTGCCGGTGGTGGGGGTGATCGCCTTCCTCGACGCGGGCTGCGCGGACCCCAAGGTCATCTGCAGTGCCCGGCCCCTGCGGCCGGTGGACCGGGTGGGCCTGGAGACCTTCTTCCGCGTCTATGCCCTCTTCAAGCGGGTGCTGCACTTCGCGCGGGGCAGGCGGGGCGCGGACACGCGCTTCCTGGGCTGGCTCCCGGACGTCACGCCTCCGTCAGCATGAAGCGCCGCAGGAGCGCGGGGGCCACCGGGCCGAACGAGAAGAGCTCGTCGTGGAAGCGGGCCTCGTCGAAGCGGCTGCCTCGCTCGCGCCGGCAGTCCTCCTCCAGCCGCTCGAAGTCGAGCGCGCCCAGCAGGTAGGTGATGGCCTGCAGGGGAATGCGCTTGTAGCGGAGCACCTCGCGGCGCGCGTTGGGCTCCGGCATGCAGGCGTGGTGCACGAGGTAGCGCACGGCGGCCTCGTCCGTCATGCGCCCGGTGTGCAGGCCGATGTCCACCACCACGCGCACGGCGCGCAGGGCCCGGGCCACGAGCGCGGTGAGGGCCTCGGCGGCGGTGTAGAAGCCCGCGCGCCGCATCCGCTCCTCGGCGTAGGTGGCGTAGCCCTCGATGTTGAGCATGGGCCCGAAGTGGCCGCGCGCCATGGCCACGTGGTCCGTCACCAGGAGGAAGCGCACGGGCGCGGGGTGCCCGGAGAAGGCGCGCTGCCAGGCGATGCTCTGGAGGAAGTGGCCGGGGATGCCCTCGTGCACCGCCAGCAGCGTGGCCCAGACGATGGGATGCTCCGCCGCCATGGGCGCCAGCACGAACCAGCCCACCTTGCGCGGATCCAACAGCGGCGCCGGCCAGTTGGTGCCCCGCACGTCCACCATGCCCGGGGGGAGCGGCTTGAGGCCCAGCCGGAGGCCCTCGGGCACGTTGAACAGCTCCCGCTCGTGGATGAACTGCTCGGCGCGCGCGATGAGCTCCCGGTACAGGGGGATGACGTCCTCGTCCCGCTCCGGGTGCTCCGTCTCCAGTCCGAGCAGCAGGGCCCGGGCTTCTCCCAGGTTGGAGAGGGTGGACGGGGCGCCGGGGAGCTCGCGGGCGAGCGGGCCGGAGAGCTGGAGGATGGATTCCCGGGCCCGCTCCAGCACGTCCTCGGCCTGGCGCACCAGCTCCTCGGGCGAGGCGGTGAGGCCGAACATGTGCCGCAGCCGCCACTGGTACTCGTCCGCGCCGAGCACCACGGGCGTATGCGTGTGCGGCAGGACGTGCTCGCGGAGGAACTGGCGGTGGGCGGCGAAGGCCCGCTGCGCCTCGCGGGACGCCTGCTGGAGCTGCCGCGCCTCCGCGGGGGAGAGCGTCACCTGGTGCGCGCCGGGCAGGGCGGGGAGGTGCTCGAAGTAGCGCTCGATGACGGGGAGGTGGTCCTCCGCGAAGTCGTGGACGATGTGCGGGTCCGGGGGCTCCCGGGTGGCGAGCCCCTCGGCGAGCAGCTGCTCCTGCTGCTGGAGGAAGGTGGGGATGCGCGCGGCCCGGCTGGCGATGGCGGACCAGTCTTCGGACGACTCGGCCTGGCCGATCTGGTACTGCAACATGGTGTGCGGATAGGTCGACAGCTCGACATTGCGCCGGTGGCCGCGCAGCTCCTCGTAGGTGTGGACGTGGAAGCGGGTGACGTCGAGCATCGCCCATCGGTCGAGCTGGGCCTCGGGAGGGAGCTCCCCGGGGTCGAGGTGCTCGAGCCGTGCGAGGACCTCGCGGTGGAAGGCGTACTCGTCGCCCAGCGCGGAAGGGGAGAGGTCCTTCAGCCGGTCATCCAGGTGGTGCAGCCCGAGCGTGGTGGCCTCCTCGGGCTGCGTCTCGAGGTAGCGCTCGAAGAACGAGGCTCGGAGCCGCAGGAAGGTCTCGAGAGCGGGCGAGGAGGCCTTGTTCATGGCCCCTGAAGTTAGTCATCGCGCCGGGGGCGGGTGGACTGTTGGCCCATGGACGGTCCGGGAGCCGTTGCATGCTCCCCGGGCGGTGCGCGCCGGTCCACGAGCGCCTGGATGCACACCATGCGAGGAGGCCACCTGGCGTGGCGCTCGGACAGGACACGGCGGACGGCCCATCTTTCCGGGGGCTCGGATCCGCTCGGGGAGGCAGGCAGGCGAGATGGTCGAACTGGAGCAGAGCGTGCTCATCCGGCGTCCTCTGGACGAGGTCTTCGCGCTGGCGAGTGATCCGAAGAACGACCCGGACTGGAGCGCGGTGGTCGAGCAGGTGGAGGCGACGGGGCCGCTGGGAGCCGGGGTCCACCTCATCCAGCGGGTGCACCTGCTCGGCCGGCGCGCGCACGTGCCCGTCGAGGTGCTCGAGTACCTGCCTCCCACGCGCGTGGTGCTCCGGGCGAGCATCCCGCACATCCAGGTGGTGGGCTGGCGCCTGTTCGAGCCGGCGCCGGACGGGACGCGCGTGACGTTCCGCACGCAGGCCCGGCTCAGTGGCCTGTTCACCCTCACCACGCCGATCTTCGTCCGCACCGCGAGGAAGCACCTGGAGGAGGACCTCGGGCAGTTGCGGCGGCTGCTGGAGTCCGCGTCCTTCTCGCAGCCGCTCCAGGTGACGTGAGGTTCAGGTCCGGCGCGGAAGCCCGAGCTTGTCCAGCCTCCGACAACCATCTCCATCGTCCCCGGGCTATTAAAGGATTCAGGTTCGTCATCCCGCCGCATCCCGTGTGGTCCCGTCCTGTTCCACCCCATTCCGCAGGCTCCTGCGACATACGTGCAACAGGCAGAGCCGAAGCCACGAGGGGCCGGGCCATGCGACGAGCGGAACGAGCACAAGTTGCACCGCTCTCAACGGGCACGGGGGCTCTGAATGGTAAGGGAATAGCCGTCACAATGCCCTGTGCTCTTCAATGAACGAGATGAGCGAAGCCAGCTTGAAAGCACTGCCCTTGATGGCTCCTCTATGGCTGGAAGCCCGCAGGCGCGAATGAGGCCCCCTGGCCGCCACGGAGGCGCTTCGCCAACGTGGGCGCGCCGCGCACCTTCTTGAGGAGAATGCTCTTCGGCCTACCGCCGGGATGAGCGGTGGTGGCGCCCGTGCTGGGCGAGTTCACCAGCTCACTGGCCAAGGACGAATGGCAGAGCCGCCTCGCTTCGCTGGTGCAACTACGCGCGGCGCAGCCGGAGGCGCAGCTCGGAGGGATGTGAGAGGCGCGGCGTCGATTCCGGTAGCGGCATTCGTGTAGCATAGGCTGCTCGAACCGGAGGACGCGCAGATGCGAGTGGTTGCTGTGGGGATGTGCTCCAGCCTCGGTCCCACGACGACCGCCTGCGCCGCCTTCCGCGCGGGCATCGTCCGGTCGAAGCCCTCCGAGTCGGTGACCACCTTCGCTCCTGGCGACGATAAGCCGCAGCCGGTCTTCGTCCGCGAGGTGCTGGGGTCGACCTTCGGCTTCTCGGGTGAAGGCAGGCTCGTGGCGATTGCGATGGAGGCGCTGGAAGACCTGCGCACGTATGTGTCGCTGGAGGACCTGGGCCGCAAGGCAGGCATCTTCCTGTCCCTGCCCGACTTCTCGGATGGCTCGGGGCCCGCGGAGCTGGCGGCGGCGGCTGGGACGGCGCGTGCTGGGACGGGCGCTAGAGGGACTCGGCGTGTCCTGGCCGGAAGATCGATGGAGGTTCTTTAGCGGCGGCTCCGCGGGCTTCGCGCTCGCGCTGGAGTCCGCCCGGCAGGCGATGGAGCGCCGTGACTTCGAGAGAACCTGTGAGCTTCTCGCTACTTTGTGACCGAAACGACGGCGCCCTGCTCGATGCCTACCCGCAGGGCGGCCCTGAAGGATGGCGCTACCTGGTGTCCCAACGCCTGGCAGCCGAGTACCCCTCCGACGGCCTCAGCATGGGCTTCTCGCCCAACTACCCGGACCGGCGGAAGCTCTATGACTTCATGGACAGCATCCTGGACATCCGTATTGTCTCCGGCCGGGTGCGACGCATCATCCTGGAGCTGACGCCACAGGACGTGGAGTTCCTCCCCGTCACTCTCGTGGACCATCAGAAGGACGTCGTGTCTCGCGACTACTTCATCATGAACGTCGTCGCAGACCGGGACGTCATCGACCTTGAGCGCTCCACTGTCCGGATGAGCCATATCCTCAAGGACAACATCAGCCGTGTGTCGGAGCTGATACTCAAGGAAGACCTTCCGCCCGAGGGCCCGAAGGTCTTCCGGCCGCAACACCTGCGCAGCTACACGATGGTGGACCCGGCCGTCCAAGCCGCCCTGACCGCCGCGAAGCTGACAGGGGTGAAGTTCCTCCCCGCCAACGGCTGGAACGGCAAGTACCGCTGAGGACACATGGACATCGACTTCCATCAACTGCGGGAGAATGCGGGAGCGGCGGCGCCGGTCCTCATCTCGCACATTGACCCGGATGGGGAACGGGACCGGCTGGTGGAGGAGGTGCGTGAGCTGTGCCGCTGCTTCGTCAACATCGCGGCGGCCACGCTCCTGCTGGAGGGCCGTCCGCAGCCGTTCTTCCTCAACCTCTGCCGGGCTGCGGAGAACTGGCGCCGCCTCCTCCTCCACCTGGAGCGGCGCAACCTGCCGCCACCGCCCGCATCGTGGGGGCTCGTCCCCCTGTCCGGCGTGGTGGCCGCGGGACAGTGGGAGCTCGCCTCCCAGGTGGTGGAGCGGATGACGAAGTCCTGGCAGAAGGACACGGGGGAGTACGCGGCGGAGTTCGCCTGGGCCTCCGCACTGGCCGGGCTGGTGCTGCACGCGACGCGCGGTGAAGACCCCACTCCGAGGCTTCAGGAGCGTAAGCGTCCGATCCAGCCCAGGTAGTGCAGGTGCTCGAGGAGCCGCAGAGTGCGCGGCGCGATGACGACGAGCACAGCGACGACGAAGGCGGAGCCAGCGTGGTTGGAAGCAGCACGGCGGCCCCGGTGGACACCGGAGATAGCGGCGGAGGTGGTGAGAGCGTGGGAGGAGGAAGGAGGCACGCAGTCGGCCTTCATGCGCAAGCACGGGTTGCCGCGCGAGAGGCTGCGCTTCTGGACGCGCAGGCGTGAAGGGAAGGAGGGAG
>NZ_DASUNC010000076.1:0-220458 GCF_036277355.1 Archangium sp. | reverse complement strand
CCACGGATTTGGCGCCCCTTTGCCAACCTGACTGCCGCTCACCTGACAGATAGGGGCAACGGGCCAGATTGTGCCCCCGGGTCCTGCGCACGACTGCTTCGCGGCTCCTCGCCAAGCCCTGGTGAATAATCCGGGCTAGCGGCGGCCGAAGAGCTTGCGCAGGCCGGAGAGGAGACCGCCCGGACGCGCCTCGGGCTCGCCCTCCAGCGGCGAGCGGGCCATGACGGCCTCCAGCTCCGCGTCTTCGGGCATGTCCAGGGCGAGCGTGACGGCGTGGCGCTTCACGCCGGGCAGCGTGGCCGCGAGCGAGAGGATGCCGTCCTGCGAGAGGCTGAAGTGCACCTCGGCCTCGCCCTGACGCTCGACGGTGAAGGCGAGCGTGCCGAGGTACTCGTTCTCCGCGGCCACCGGAGAGGGCCCCTGGAAGAGGGCGAGCGTGAGCGGCCCGGGCGTGACGGGAAGCACGAGCGTCTTCTCCGCGGGCAGCCGCGTGTTGCGCTCGAGGACGCGGCGCAGCGTGCCCCCGCGCTCGGCCACGCCGATGGGGACGGAGAGCACCTCGGAGACGGTGGCGCCGGGCTTGCCCGCGGCCGCATCGAGCAGTCCCTGGCCCACCAGCGCCGCGCCGAACGCCACGGAATGCGTGGCGTCGTGGGGGGACTCCAGGTCCGCGCGCACGGGCACGCCCAGGCTCTCCTCCAGCCGGCGGCGCACCAGCGGCGAGCGGCCCTGGCCTCCCAGGAGCAGCACCTCGTCGAGCCCCTGCGGCGAGAGCGCGCTGGACTCGAGCACGTGGCGCACGACGAGGGTGATGCGCTGCACGAGGTCCGCGGTGAGGGCCTCCAGGCGCTCGCGGTTGAGCGAGAACGGAGCCTGCATGCCGGGGAGCGGGACGGAGACCTCGTCGCGCTCGCTGAGGGCCACCTTGGCGGCCTCGGCGGCGGTGAGCAGGGGGAGCCAGTCGGCGGGGTGCTCGGGGCGCGGGAGGCCCTGGGCCTGGAGCTCGCTGGCGAGCGCCTCGGCGATGCGCGCGTCGAAGTCCATGCCGCCCACGGTGGGATCTCCCCCGGTGGTGATGACCTCGAGATCATCCCCGGTGAGCTGGACGACGGACACGTCGAGGCCGCCGCCGCCGAGCTCCACCACGAGCAGCCGCTTGCGGGCGAGTCCCCGCTCATGACCGAAGGCGAGCGCCGCGGCCGAGGGCGCGTTGAGGATGCGCAGGACGTCGAGCCCGGCGAGCGAGCCCGCCTCGCGCATGGCGGCGCGCTGGCGGTCGTCGAAGTGGGCGGGGACGCAGAGGACGGCGCGCGTGGCCTCGTGGCCGAGGAAGGTGGTGGTGGCGGACTTGAGCTCGCGCAGGAGCCGGGCGGCGAGCTCGGGGAGGAGGTGGCCGCGGCCGTGGAGCTCGATGCTGGCGTCGCCGTGGGGGCCGGCGGAGATGGGGAAGGGCAGGGGACCGCCGAGCGCACGCACCAGGGGTGAGCGGGCGCGCAGGCCGAGGAAGCGGCGCAGTCCGTGGACGGCGTGGCGAGGGGAGCGCTCGGCCTCGGCCCGGGCGGCGGCGCCCACGAGGAGCTGGCCCGAGGCGTCCACGGCGACGAGCGAGGGAAGGGCCCTGGCCTCGCCCAGGGGGATGAGCTGGAGCGTGCCCTGGTGGTGGACGGCGACGCGCGCCTGCGAGGTCCCGAGGTCGATGCCGAGCACCACCTCGGGGTGGGCGGCCACCACGGGCATGGAGACGGGCACGTCGAGGATGGCGCGCCGGCGGCCCTTGATCTCGGCGGAGACGGGGCGGCGGGGTTCCTCGGCGGGAGGCGGCACCTCGCGGGCTGTCTCCGGACGAGCGGGAGCCTCCGGGGGACGCGTGGGGGCGGGCGCTTCGGGGAGGGCGGGGGCGGCCGGGGCCGGAACTTCGGCGACGGGCGGCTCCGGCTGCACGGAGACGGGAGGAGCCACCGGAGCGGGAGCCGGGGGGGCCTCGTTCACGGGTGGGGCGGGCGTGAGCGGCTCGGGCTCGAGGATGATGCTCTCTGGAGAGAGCAGCTCCTCGTCGGGGGCGAGATGATCCAGGACGGCGTTGGCGATGAGGTCCTGGGTGGTGGGCCGCGAGGCAGCCGTGGGAATCTCCACGGGCGTGGGCACTCTCGCGGAAGCGGGCGCGGAGGGCGCGGCTGGCTTCGGCGTGGGTGGGGCATCCTGTCGCGTGGGAATGGCGGCGGCGGGAGTCGCCACCTCTGGCGGAGGAGACGCGGCCGGCTTCGGCGTGGGCGGGGCGTCCTGTCGCGCGGGAATGGCGGTGGGAGGCGTCACCGCTTCTGGCGAAGCAGGCGCGGCCGGCTTGGGCGAAGGCGTCCGGGGCGGGGCGGAGGGCGCGGCTGGCTTCGCGGAGGCCGGAGGCATCGCCTGAGCGGGCGCAGGCGTCTTCGGCTCTGGCGCACGGGTCTGCGCAACAGGAGCCGTCTGTTTCGCCGGACCAGGAGCCGGTGCCGGTGATACGGCTCCCGGAGCGTTGGCTGGCCCGGGCGAGTTGGGAGCGGCCGTCGTGCCAGGCGATGCCGGTTTCGGAGCGGCGGGCTTCGGGGCCGCCGGTTTTGGCGCGGCGGGCTTGGGAGCGGCGGGCTTCGGAGTCGCCTGGGCCGGCGCAGCGGGCTTCGGAGCGGCGGGGCTGGCCGCTGGTGGAGGCGCGATGGGCGCGGATGGCGTCGCGGCCTGCTTGCGGAGCGCCTCCGCGGAGATGACGGGCCGGCCGCGTTTCGCAGCGCCCGCTGTGGCCTCCGGGCGTGGAGCCGGCTCCAGCGGCGCGGGCTCCTCCGCGCGGGGCGTCTCGACGGGCGGGCTCGCGAGAGGCTCGGGCACCTCGGCGGTGTTCCCAGCACCGGCCGCCGCGTCATGCGTCCTGGCGGTGCTCTCGGAGCCGTGGTTGCGGCGGGCGAGGATGCGGTCGATGAGCGCCTTGCTGTACGCATCGAGGCGCACGAAGCGCACGGTCATGCCGGCGCGAGGGCCCTCGGCCTGGGCCTTCACGACCAGGCCCTCGCCGCGCAGCAGGCGCCCCCCATCGGCGAGCACCAGCTCGAAGGCGAGTCCCGTGCCCTCGGGCTTGGGCGAGCGCGTGGCGATGAAGAGGCCCCCACGCGCGACGTTGGAGCCGTACTTCTCGACGAAGTCCTCCTCCGTCGCGTACGGGAGGCGGATGCGCAGCGGGATCAGCTTGGGCCCGACCGTCACCGTGCGTCACCGTCTCCCGAAGGGCCTCATTGCAGCGGGATGCGAGCGTCCTCGCCGCTGCTGGTGGGAATCAGGAGGGACAGTCCCGGGGCGATGGCGTCCGGCGGCACCTCGAAGATGAGGTCCACCGAGTCCCGCTGCTCGTTCTCCCAGGTGCGGTCCAGCTTGCGCGTCCCCGCGACGGTCTGGGCATCACGGGCCAGGGGGTACTCCTTGCCCCCCGCGTCCACCACCCGCACCGTCGAGAAGGGCACGTGCACGGCGCTCTCGCCGACGTTCTCCGCGTCGAGCTTCACGCGCAGGAACAGCTCGTCGGTGGTGAGCGCCACCTTGCCCGTGCCGCGCAGGGAGTGCAGCGACTCCAACCCGGTGGGCTGGAGCTCGAGCGTGTCCACCTTCACCTTCTGCTTGGAGGGCAGGGTGTACGTCCGGGGCTTCTCCTGGTCCTGGCCGGCGGCGAGTCCCGCCAGCCGGGCGTTGGGGTCGGTCTCGTCGGGCGCGCCGGAGGGCGCCCCGCCCTGGTTCACGCGGTCCACCTCCTGGCGCAGCTTCTCCAGGGTGCGGTCGTCCTTCGCCGCGGGCTCCTCCTTCTTGCAGCCCCCGAAGAGGGCCGCCGCGCAGAGGAGCACCGCGAGGCCTCGGGTGCTCGGGCTCATGAGAGGGTCGTCCCCTTCACCAGCTCGTAGAACTTGTCGAAGGCGTTGGAGATGCGCGAGGGATCCTCGCCACCGCCCTGGGCCAGGTCCGGCTTGCCACCGCCGCGGCCGTTGACCTCCTTGGCCATCTCCTTGAGCAGGTTGCCCGCGTGGATGCCCTTGGCCACCACGTCCTTGGTCGCCGCCACCAGCAGGACGACCTTGCCGTCCTTCTCGCCGCCGATGACCACCACGCCGGACTTGATGCGATCTCTCAGCTGGTCGGCCAGCCCGCGGTACACGTTCGGGTCCGCCGGATCCATCCGCGTGGCCAGCACCTTCATGCCGTTGATGTCGCGCGCCTGCTCGAGCAGGTCCTTGCTGGAGCCGGCCTGCGCCTTGACGGCCACCTCCTCGATCTTGCGCTCCAGGTCCTTCACGCGCTTCTGCGTGGCCTCCACGCGCTTGACCAGGTCCTTGGGCGAGGTCTTCAGCAGCTCGGCCGCCTTCTTCAGCTCGCGCTCTGTTTCTCGCACGTACTGGAGCGCGCCCAGGCCGGTGACGGCGGTGATGCGCCGCACGCCCGAGGCCACGCCGCTCTCGCTCACCAGCTTGAAGAGGCCGATGTCGCCGCTGCGCCGCACGTGGGTGCCGCCGCACAGCTCCGTGGACTGCGGGTGCACGGTGACGACGCGCACCGTCTCGCCGTACTTCTCGCCGAACATGGCGACGGCGCCGGACTTCTTCGCGTCCTCCAGGTTCATCACGCGCGTCTGGGCCTCGGTGTTCTCGCGCACCCAGCCGTTGACCAGGTCCTCCACCTGCTCCTGCTGCTCGGGCGTCATGGGCGAGAAGTGCGAGAAGTCGAAGCGCAGGTAGTCGGGCGCCACCACGGAGCCCGCCTGCTTCACGTGCTCGCCGAGCACCATCTTGAGCGCCTTGTGCAGCAGGTGCGTGGCCGAGTGGTTGGCCCGGATGGACGAGCGCCGCTCGCCGTTCACGCCCGCCTGCACCATGTCACCGACCTTGAAGGTGCCCTCGGTCACCTTCACGTGGTGGACGATGAGGCCGGACACCGGGCGCGTCGCGTCCTGCACCTCGGCCTTCGCCTTGCCGCCATGGCCCACGATGCGGCCGGTGTCGCCCATCTGTCCGCCGGACTCGCCGTAGAAGGGCGTGCGGTCCAACACCAGCTCCACCTCGTCACCCGCGGTGGCCTCGGTCAGCTCCACGCCCTTCTTGTTGATGAGGGCGCGCACGGAGCCCTCGCCCTCGTGGCCCACGCCCTCGTAGCCGAGGAACTGGGTGGGGCCCAGGCGCTCGAGCAGCTTGAGGTAGACGGTGGAGATGGCGGCACCCGGGCCAATGGGCCCGTCCGGGCCCTTGTCGGCCTCTTCCTTCTTGAGCTTCTCGTAGCCCGGGATGTCGGCCTCGAAGCCGCGCTCCTTGAGGATGATCTCCGTGAGGTCCCACGGGAAGCCGTAGGTGCCGTGGAGCTCCCAGACCTTGGCGCCCGAGAGGACCTTCTCCCCGGACTGCTTCATCCGGGCCACTTCCTCGTCGATGAGCTTCATGCCGCGGTTGAGCGTGCGGCGGAAGCTCTCCTCCTCGTGCTTGCAGACCTCGAGGATGAAGGTGCGGCCGTCGCGCAGCTCGGGGTAGGCGTCACCCATGAGCTCGATGACGCGGTCCACCACCTTGAAGAAGAACACGTCCTCGAGCCCCAGCAGCGAGCCGTGGCGGATGGCGCGGCGCATGATGCGGCGCAGGACGTAGCCGCGGCCCTCGTTGGAGGGCTGCACGCCGTCGGCGATGAGGAACGCGGCCGCGCGGCTGTGGTCCGCCACCACGCGCATGGAGGCTCCGCCCTCCTGGGTGTAGGGCTTGCCCACCAGCTCGCTCACGCGCGAGAGGATGCTCTGGAAGAGGTCCGTGTCGTAGTTGGAGCGCTTGCCCTGCACGACGGAGGCGATGCGCTCCAGGCCCGCGCCCGTGTCGATGGACGGCTTGGGCAGCGGAATGAGCGGCGCGTCCTTCTCCTTGCGCTCGAACTGCATGAACACGAGGTTCCAGATCTCCAGCCACCGGTCGCAGTCACACGCCACGCCCTTGCACGGGCGGCCCGCGGACACCTCGGCACAGGGGATGTCGTCGCCCTGGTGGTAGTGGATTTCCGAGCAGGGACCGCACGGGCCGGTGTCGCCCATGGCCCAGAAGTTGTCCTTGAGGCCGAGCTTGAGGATGCGGTCGCGGGACACGCCCTGCCTGGCCCACAGCTCGAAGGCCTCCTCGTCCCAGGGGATGCCGCCCTCGCCGTTGAACACGGTGACGGCCAGCCGCGCCTTGTCCAGCCCGAGCGTCTTCGTCACGAACTCCCAGCCGTACGCGATGGCGTCGGACTTGAAGTAGTCGCCGAAGGAGAAGTTGCCGAGCATCTCGAAGAACGTGTGATGCCGGGCGGTGTAGCCCACGTTGTCGAGGTCGTTGTGCTTGCCGCCGGCGCGCACGCACTTCTGCGAGGTGGTGGCGCGGGTGTACTCGCGCTTCTCACGCCCCGTGAAGACGTCCTTGAACTGCACCATGCCTGCGTTGGTGAAGAGCAGGGTGGGGTCGTTCTGCGGCACGAGGGAGGACGACGCGACGCGGCGATGGCCGCGCTCTTCGAAGAACTTGAGGAACGCCTCTCGAATCTGGGAAGCGGATAGGGCAGAGGACATGGTGAGGGTATATGCCACAAGTGGTGGGTACGCTGCGTTTCTTGTGGACCGGGCTAGGATCCACCTCCTGACATGCGCTCCCCATCCCACCTTGTCACCCTTCTGCTGCTCGTCTGCCCGGCGACAGTCCTGGCGCAAACCGACCCCCAGACGGCCTCGCTCGGCCGGAGGCTGAAGCAGGGGGCCGAGCCCGAGCACCGTGTCCAGGCGGCCCGGCTCCTGGGGGAATCGGAGGACCCCGAGGCGCTCCCGCTGCTGTGCGCGGGGTTGGAGGACGCGGCGGCGGAGGTCCGGGCGGCCTCGGCCCAGGCCCTGGAGAAGCTGGGGGAGCTGGGAGGGGTGGAGTGCCTGGAGGCCCGGAAGGAGGAGCCGGACGCGGCGGCCCGGGCGGCCGTGGAGTCGGCGGTGGGGAAGCTGCGCCAGCTGAAGGCCCGGCCGCCGAAGTTCTACGTGCTGCTGAACGAGGTGAAGGACACGACGGGGACGCTGCCGCCGGAGCTGGTGAAGGCCACCGAGGCGCGGATGCGGCGGAAGCTGACGCAGGAGGGGGCGTGGCTGGCGCCGGCGAAGGAGGGCGAGGCGGAGGCGAAGGGGGTGCTGCGCAAGCACAAGATCCAGGGGTACCGGCTGACGGCGGAGATCCGCCCGGGGGCTTCGGGAGGGTTGATGCTGGCGGTGATGTGCACGCGCTACCCGGGCAAGCTGCAACTGCTGGGGAGCATCCAGGTCCAGGCGTCGGGGGCGGAGCCCTACGAGCTGCTCTGGGCCCTGGCGCCCGAGGCCATCACGGAGACCGCGGCCTCCTTCAAGTGGAAATAGCGCACACCCCGGGTGGGCTGCGCTCCTCTCGCTCCGGACGCTAGGATTCGTTTCCCCGTATGCGGCGCTCGCTCTCGCTCCTCGTTGTGTTCGTGCTCACCCTGCCCGGGGCCGTTGTGGCCCAGGTGGATTCCCGGACGGCCTCGCTGAGCAAACAGCTCGGCCAGGGGCAGGAGCCGCGCGTGCGCTCGCAGGCGGCGCAGGGGCTGGGGTCCTCGGATGATCCGGAGGCGGTGAAGCCGCTGTGCGGAGGGCTGAAGGATCCGGAGGGGGTGGTGCGGGCGGCGGCGGCCCAGGCGTTGGGGAAGCTGAAGGAAGTGGCGGGGCTGGAGTGCCTGAAGGCGCGCAAGGGCGAGACGGACGCGGCGGCGCAGGCGGCCATCAAGGCGTCCGTGCAGGTGCTGCAGGAGCTGAAGAACCAGACGCCGCGGGTGTACGTGCACTTCGCCGGGGTGAAGGACAAGACGGGCGGGCTGAAGCCCGAGGTGGTGAAGTTCGCCGAGGCGCGGATGAAGCGGAAGCTGACGCAGATGGGGGCGCAGCTGGCACCGGCGAAGGAGAGCAAGGCGGCGGCGCAGGGGGTGCTGCGCAAGCACGGCATCCACGGCTTCCGGGTGCAGGCGGAGATTCACTCCACGGAATCGGGAGGGCTGCTGGTGCGGATGGTGTGCATCGGCTACCCGGACCAGGCGCTGCTGGGAGACGTGGAGGTGCAGGCGTCGGGAGCGAAGCCCGAGGACCTGCTCAAGGTGCTGGCCCCGCGCATCGTCGAGGAGGCCGCCGACACGTTCGAATGGGACACGTGAGGCCCGGCGGGGCACCACGTCGTTTCACGCTTCAGCCCCTGTGCCGCTCGGCCACGCGATAGAGCCAGGTCAGGGAGCAGTCCAGCAGCGACTGTCGCGAGCGCATGGCGTTGCGGGCCCGGACGAAGGGAAGCCACACGCGGTTGCCCACGAGAACCTGGGCCTCCTCGAGCTTCTTTCGCGGAATCCACCGGCCACCGAGGTTGCGCACCAGCACCTCACCCAGGTAGGCGCCAATGGCGGGCACCGCGTGCTCGTCGATGGCTTCCCGCAGGCGGCTCGTCGGGAATTCCTCACGCCAGAAGTAGAAGTCGGCATCCGTGAGCGACTCGGGTGTGGCATTGAAGACGGAGGGCACCTCCGAGTGCAGCAGCGCCACGAGGTGCTCGGCGAGGTCGCCGTAGTACTCGAGAGCGCGCTCCGGGTCGTCCACGTCCGGAGGCAGGGCGGAGTTGGCGGGGCGCCATTCCTCGGGCTCGGGGGGTTGCCATGCGTTGAGCTCGGCGATTCTGCGCGGGCGCTCGTGACTGGTGGCGCGGTCCACCACCCGCGAGAGGAGCGGAGCCAGGTCCGGATGGAAGCGGGGCTCCACGGGGGCCAGCCTGGCACTGCGCTCATGCAAGCTGTGCAGCACGGTGTCGAAGTCGAGGTGTGGCCGGAGGTGGGCGTGGGCTCGGGCCTGAGCGAGCCGTGCCTCCTTGCTCGCGAAGTCCGTCACCGTGGGCCACGTCACCAGGAGCACGGAGCCGTTGGGCAACTCCTCCACCCGGTGAGCCGGGGTGGACAGCATGCGCTCGCGGCCCACGGTTTCCACCAGCTTGGGGCCGAAGATGTTGAGCCAGAAGACCTCGTAGATTTTGTCGAAGCCGTCCCGAACAGTGGTCTGCAATTCGCGACCAAAGCTGGGAAACCCCGCCAGCTCGCTGTCATCAGAGCTATGTGCTGAAGCATGGCAGACGGGGTAGCGGGAGGCCCAGGCGCGCACCATGTCCACCAGCCTTTGGCAGCGCGCTGCCTCCGTGAAGAAGGAGAGCGGCTTCACGATGACAGCACAGTCAAGCTTGGGGGGCTGAGATGCGAACGAGAGCCAGAGCGACATGTCCAACGCGGGCCACGTCGTGCGATAGAGACCCAGCCCTGTAGATCGTTGGCTGCGCCGCTCTTCCAGTGCCTTCCAGAAGGAAGAGTGGGAGTACTTGCGTTGCCGCTTGCCGTTGACGACGTCCGGCATCCATCCGTCGGCGTGCTCCTCGAGCGTCAGCAGAAAAGATTCCAATTCGTTCTGGAGCCCTTCCTGTGGCTCGAAGCCACCTTTGAACTCCAGGCGGAGGCTGTCTTCCTCAGGCAAACCGTGCAGGTCCAGCACCTTCATTGGAACGACACCTCCACTCCAGGTACATCACTCTGGGCTCTCGCCACGGCATCATTCAAAAAAGCTGCGTTCCTGGGCTTGAGTTCGCCCCCCTCGTAGATGAGGCGCACCCTCGGAACCTGCACCTCGCTGCCTCCCGGCAAAAGGGGCTGGAGGGAGTTTCGGCGGATATCCAGCCTCTCGCCGTAGAGTCTCAGTGCCTCACTGGCGTCCTCGATGATTTGTGCCGTCAAAGTGTCTCTCCCCATCCTCGAGAGGTCACGGCTCTTGAAGCTGAACGTCTCCACGCGCCGAGGCCCTCCGCCGAGCGGGCCTTCCTCAATGACGAGCACATCCGCGTAGCGCAGGCCAGAATCCGGCTTCCTCACGCCCACCTGCGTTTCAATGCGGGGCTTGTTGAAGTCCCCGAGGAATCGGCGCTCGGCCCGAGGCTTCGCCGCGTCCTCTCGCAGCAGCTTCACCATGTCGCGCTCGAAGGCCAGCCCCCGGGCAAACCACCCGCGCAACTGCTCGTACCCTTCCCATTTCAGGGGGCCCTTGCTGGCCTTGCCCTGCTCCACCTCGCCCAGGCGCCGCTCGTAGTAGTCCACGTACTCGAGCCAGCGCGGGTTGCCCCGGGCCTTGGACGGCGGGGCATCGAGTGAGGGGCGGTGCTGTTTCAGCACCCGCGTGTCCGTGGGCAGGCGCGGGCCCGTGGCTTCCAACTCCACCGCCGCCAGCTTCGCGTCCACCACCTCCCGCGTGTGGCCCACCCCCTCATCCACCAGCGAGGCCAGGGTGCCCTGGCGCACGGGTGGGGCTCCCGTGGCCCCGGGCCTGGCCCTGGACATGAGCGGCCGGGCCCTGGCCACGTTCCCCCGCGCTTCGTAGAGCGCCAGCGCGGCGTCCATTCCCCCCACGGCCACGAAGCGTCCCGCCTCGCGTCTGGCTTGGATGTAGCGGGCCAGCTCCCGCAGGCCCTCCACGCCCGTGCCCAGCTGCGCTTGCAGTTGCCGCGTCTTCTCCGCGAGGAGACCCATTCGCGCCCGTACCGTCGCGAGTCCCCCCTGGAATCCAGCTCCTGCTCCCCGGGCCTCGTAGACGGTGCGCACGCCCTTGCCACCCGCGTACAGGGTTGCCAGCAGTGCGAGGGGCGTCAGCTCGCGCACGGCCTGCTCGTACTCACCCCGCGAGAGCGAGGACAGCCCGTGACCCGTTCCCGCCGCGAGGTAGTAGAAGCCCAGCGGCACGCCGAAGGTGACCTGGTCCACGCTGCCCAGCAGCACGTTGCCCGCCGAGTAGTGCTGCCGCGCCGCCTCCCGCTCCACCTCGTCGAGGTCCTCCTGGTAGGACGGTGGGAGCTGGCCTCGTTGCCGGGCGTAGTGGGTGAACCAGGCATTCTTCTCCTGCTCGTGGGTGAGCAGGTCCGAGGCGGCATGGTCTGCCCCTCGCAGCACGTCTCCAGGTTGGAAGTCCCTGTCCGGACGGGCCGAGAGTTTCAGACCCCGCGCCTCCAACTCCGCACGGGCCCTGGGCATCCGCCCCAGCGTGGACTCCAGCCGCTTGTCCCGGGCCAGCCAGAAGAGGAGCTCCCGCAGCTCATCGTCATAAGCCGAGTCGAGGAGGTAGCGGACGAACACCTCGGCATGGGCGACTCCATACGTGCCGGTGGCGTGGAGGATGAACGCGAGGCGCTTGCGGTTGAGCAGGCCGGCGGCGTCCTCCCGCACGGGCCCCAGCGAGCCGAGCCGCACGGCATCCCAGTCCGTCAGCGACTCCACCAGCCGGGGCATGTCCACGCGCTCCTGCAGTGCGACGTATTCGGCGGGCGAGGTGCACGTGAGGAAGGGGGCGAGGAGTGCTTCGCTGTCGTTGGAGGAGTAGTCCGGCCAGCCCGGGGGCACGGCTTGCCCCCCACAGGAGGGCGGCTCCTGAAGGGGATGCCTCGCGCTGGCGACCTCGGAGAATTCGTGCTCGCCCGCCTCCGCGGTGCAGCCGCCCTGCCGGGGCGCCAGCGTGACGCAGCCGGTGGAGAGCAGCACGGCGCCCAACAGCGCCGTCCATTCCAGATTCGTGATCAAGGCACGTCCAGGGCCCAGCTCACTGGGGTTTTCGCGGGCTGGGTCCCGTCACCGCCGCGCATGCCCAGGAAGGCTCCATTCCACGACCAGAGGCTGCGTGCCATGTCCTGACTCCGTGGGCCGACGTCACCTGTCCGGGCGCGAGTCTACCGCAGGGGGGCGTGCTGGCCCGAGGGGCGCTCGACTTCGCTACAGGAACTCCCAGGGACTGCGGTAGACACCAATCCATGACCCAGGAGAAATCTGCTCGGGAAGCGCTGGAGCACTGGTCCACGGCCGACATCGATTCGGCGGAGGCCGCACACCGGGCCGCCAGGCTCGTTCTCGACTTCGAGGCCCACCCCGAGAAGTACACGGACCCCGAGTCCGTCGTGTCACCCTTGTCCAAGATCGTGGCGCTCTTCCAGCGGCCTACGGTCAAGGAAGCGGCGGTGACCCTGCGTACCGAGGCGCTCCCCGCCCTGCTCCGTCTCCATGACGCGCGGCTGCGCGAGTGGCGGAAGGCCGGTCCTCAGGAGGGCTATGACAACGCCGCCAGCGATCTGCTCTACGTCCTGAAGATCTTCGGGATGTACCGGGGAGAGGAGGCGCTCCAGCGCATCATCGACGCGGCGCGAATCCCGCTCGCTCCCGATAGCTACATGTGGTCGGTCGCCCTGTTCGCGCTCGTCAAGGCGGAGAAGGAAGCCGCCACTCACGTCGCCTCCGCGCTCCGGGAGCCGCTGCCTCCGGGGTTCATCGCCGTGGCGCTGCTCGACATGGCCAATACGCTCGCGCGCGAGCACGGCGTCACGTCCCACGCCTTCGACACGGCCCAGGGGCGCGAGCGGATCCGGGCCTTCCTCACCGACGAGGACCCGGACCACTTCTCGTACGCCCACAGCGCGGCGGCCAGCCTGCCCTTCCTGAAGGACGCGCGGGAGTTCTTCACCCTGGCCCAGGCGCACCCCGACGTGGCGGTCCGCATGGAGGCCGCCTGGGCCGCCGCCTGGGGTGGAGATGCCCTGGCCGTGGCCCGGCTCCAGGACTGGTCGAAGGACCCGAAGACCCGGAAGCGCGCCGTGACCTACCTGAAGGAGCTCGGTCACCCGCCCGCGCCTCTCCCGAAGGAGGAGCGCCTCCGGCTCGACGCGATGGCCGAGATGAGCGATTGGCTCGAGCACCCGTCGGAATTCGGCCGGCCGCCCGACCACCTCGAGGTCTACGATCACCGCCGGCTCTTCTGGCCGCCCACGAACGACGAGCGCGACGTCTGGCTCTTCCGCTACCGCTACGAAGAGGAAGGGGGCGAACCGGAGGAAGGCGTGGGCATGGTGGGCTCGGTCACCTTCGCGCTCTTCGGAGAGGCGACGGCCGGCCTGCCTCCCGAGGACATCTACGCCCTGCACTGCGTCTGGGAGCTCCAGCAGGAGGGCGATGAGCGCGCACCGGAGGAGCGGACGGTCGAGGCGGGCCGGAAGCTCCTCGGGTTTCCGGCGCGCTGATGGCGCTTGCGTGTCTTCATCAGCACCTGGGAGGAGCCCAATGTTCGCGACCTTGTTGATGTTGTTGCTCACGCAGCAGCCACCCCCACCACCTGGCGGGACGCTGGTGGAGTTGGAGTGCATGTGTGAGTCAGGCAGTACCTTGCAGGAGCAGGCGCTGCTGGAACTCCTGGAGGAGTTCGCGCCGCGGTCCAAGGTGGAGGAGGCCGCCCGGAAGGCGGACAGCGCGGCCGAGGCCGCGGTTGCCTCCGACTGTTCCGAGCCCAAGGAGTGCAAGGGGCAGCTGCACCATGTCATCTCCAAACGCATCGCCAAGGCGTTGGAGGAACACAGAACGCTTCGCGGCCAGTACGAGGCGCGTGACCCGCGCTTCGTCACCCGGGCCGTGGATGAGAAGGCCCACTGTGGCTACCAGAAATGGCATCGGGATGTGGACGCGGAGGTCGTTGAATGGCTGCGGCGCTACAAGAAAGCGACCTCAAAGGAGTTCGAGACCTTCCTTCGGGAAATCCATGACCGGCCCTTGATGCGTGAGAGGTTCCCCCTTGGTTTCTGAGTCGGCGACCTCCCCCCGCTTCTTCGTCTTGCAGAAGGGCGCGCTCTGGTCTCATTACGACGTTGACGTAGACAAGGCCGAGCCCGTCAATCGCGAAGAGGGGGCCGACTGCCCGAAATGCGGGGACCCCATTGGAATGATGAGGTGGTTGCCCCCCTACCGCATCGAGCTGTTACTGCACGGTGAGGAGGCCGGGGACTACCTCGAAACCCAGGGGGATGACCTTCTCGTGTCCGAGCGTTTCGCCAAGGCCTTCAGGGAAGAGGGGCTCATGGGACTGGAGGGTTTCCATCCGGTGGAGGTGGTACGGGTCCGCCGGAAACGTCGGGGCCCCAAGCCCTCTAACATCCCCCAGTACCTGGCGGTCACGGCCTGCTTCGGCCGCGCGGCAGTGGACGTGGCCCGCAGCCGCATCCGCTACAACAAACCACCTACCTGCGAGGAGTGCCGTTCCGAAGGAACAGATTCCATCCATGGCTTCGCCCTGGAGCCCGGCACCTGGAAGGGGGAAGACATCTTCCGTCCTCGCGGCCTTTATGGAGACCTGGTCGTCTCCGAGCGTTTCGCGCGCTTCGTTGAGCGCCATGGCTTCACCAACATGGTTCTGACTCCCACGGAGGAATTCGTGTGGGACCCCTTGGAGCGCGGACCTCCCGCTACGAAGCCGGGCTCCGCCTGAGCTGGCCCGCGCGTTCAGGGATCGGCGGCGGTTCCGATGAGCCGTTTGGCCTCGCGGAACATGACGCCGAGCCCGGGCTCTTTCGAGTACGGATGGACGAGGCCCTCGTAGAGGCCGTAGCCCCAGCCCAGGAGGAGCAGGAGCACCAGCGTGATGCCCCAGGCGGGGACCCCCTCATTCGGCGTCCGGGGCTTGAAGATGCCCTGCCAGAGCTCGCGCAGCATCATGTAGCCGGTGAGCGGAGGCAGTGGGAGCAGGTTGAGGGCGGCGAGCTTCGCCGAGAGCACGCCGAGCGCCGGCACGAAGCCCTCGGACCTCAGCAGCGCGAGGAAGGCGACGACCCGCTCCCGCGCGAGCATGACGTTGACCACCTGCTCGAACCCCGAGGTGAACGCCGCGAGGCCGCGCGCGGGCGAGAGGCACGCCACGGCGAGCAGGAGCATGCCGGCGACCGTGCTGGTGTGGACGATGAGCCGGAGGAACAGGGGGAGCTGCAGGAAGCTGTTGTTGTCCGACCCATCCCTGCGGATGCCGAGCGGCTCGAAGGTGACGCTCGCGCCGAAGTTGAGGAAGCCAAGGCTCCACTTGACGCCCCGGATGCGGAAGCTGAGCAGCGGGGGGCCGACGTGGAAGCGGACCTCGGAGAGCGAGGCGCCCACGGCCCAACACACGAGGGCCATCACCACGCCCGACACGAGGGAGATGACGGTAGCCAGGAGCCACAACCACGCGAGTGCCATCCAGGGAGCCATGGGGGAACTCTGGGCCATCCCCGTGCGAGAGGAAAGCCCCCCTGGCCTCAGGCCCGGCGGATGAGCCCCATCTCCTCGATGGCGGAGTAGAGGCGCACCCGGGCCTCGGACCACGGGAGCAGCTCCACGCGGTAGCCGGCGAGCGCGTCCAGCAGCATCTGCCGGTAGCTGGGGTGGCCCGGATCGGCGATGACGACCACGCCCCGGTCCGCGTGCGAGCGGATGAGCCGGCCCACGCCCTGGCGCAGCATCAGCAGGGCCCGGGGCATGCGGTAGTGGAGGAAGCCCAGGTGCGTGTTGCCTCCGCGGGCGAGCGGCTCCTCGCGCGCGGCCACCAGCGGGCGGCTGGCGGGCTCCAGCGGAAGCTTGTCGATGAAGACGCAGCCCACGCCCCGGCCGGGGATGTCCACGCCCTGCCAGAAGCTCTTCGTGCCCAGCAGCACCGTGCCGGTGTCCTTCTCCTGCCGCGCCGCCAGCGAGCGCCCGTGCCCGCGCGACTGCCGCATCACCTCGATGCCCATCGGCTCCAGCTTCGCCTTCACCAGGTCGCCCACGCGCTCCATGCGCCGCGTGGAGGCGAACAGCCCCAGCACCCGCCCGCCCATCACCTGGGCCAGCCCGGACACGCGCGTGGCGGCCCACTCGATGAAGGGCTCCTCGTGCGCGCGCGGCGCGTCCATCACCAGGATGACGAGGGCCTGCTTGCGCAAATCGAAGGGCGTGGGCGCGCGCAGCAGCCGGGGCGCGGGAATCCCCTCGTTGCGCCCGTCCAGCCCCAGCCGTCCGAGCACATAGGGCATCCGCTCGGTGCCCGTGCTCAGCGTGGCCGAGGCCAGCACGAGGGCCCGCTTGTGCTGGGCGAAGTCCCGGGACACGTAGGGCGCCACGTTCAGCGGCTGCGCGCTCAGGCTCCAGCGCTGCTTGCGAGGCACCGCCGTGGCCGCGTAGCACCGGCCCTCCGCCGGCTCGTCGGACAGCTCCGAGGTCAGCGTGGTCAGCTCCAACACCTCGGACACGCCGCCGGCCAGCTCTCGCTCCAGCGGCGGCATCTTCACGGCCAGGTCCGGCAGTATCTCCTGCAGGCCCACCGTGAGCAGCTTGTGCAGGCCCTGGAGGCACTCGCGCAGCTCCAGCAGCCCCTCGCGCACGGGCGTCCACGGGGGCGAGGCCCGCACCTCGGCGGTGATGCGCAGCTCCGGGGCGTAGGCGGACTCGTCCGCGTCCTCGGAGGTGCTCGCCGCGGCCGGCTCGCACAGCGCCGTGACCCGCTCGCCGAGCGCGCGCGCGGCTGTGCTCACCGAGAGCAGGGCGCTGTCGATCTCACTCATCAGCACGCGGGCCTCGGCGCGCCGCGAGGCGAAGAGGGCCCGGCGCAGCTCGGCGAAGAGTCCGCGCCGGCCGTCGCGCCCGTGCAGCCGCTCGGCGAGCCGGCTGAAGGCCATGTCCGACAGCTCCGAGGAGAGCGCGGTGGTGGCCACGTCCTCCACCTCGTGGGCCTCGTCGAGCACGAGGTGGTCCAGCTTCGGGTAGCGGGCGGGCCAGGCGAAGGCGAGGGACTGGTTGATGACGAGCACGTCCGCGTCGCGCGCCTGGGCCACGGCCGAGTGGTAGTAGCAGCGGTGGAAGTAGGGGCAGCGCTCGCCGAGCGTGGTGGAGGCCTCGGAGCGCACGGCCGGGGCGAGCGCGTGCAGCACGGGGAAGCGCTCGCGGAACCAGTGGCTCAGCCGGTCCAGGTCTCCATCGGGGCCGCGGCGCATGAGGGCGCGCAGGTAGGCGCGAGGGGCGCGCGCGGCGTGGCCCATGCCGGGCTCCACGCGGGTGATGTCGAGCGCGCGGCGGCGGCAGAGGTAGTTCGTCTGGCCCTTGAGGAGCGTGTACGAGAAGGCGCCGCCGGTGGCGCGGTGCAGGCGGGGCAGGTCCTTCTCGATGAGCTGGTCCTGCAGCGTCTTGGTATGCGGCGCCACGCCCACCTTGCGGCCGTTGCGAGCGGCGAAGAGGGCCGCGGGCGCCAGGTACGCGAGCGACTTGCCCGTGCCCGTGCCGGCCTCCACCGCGAGCTGACCGCCGTCGGACAGCGTGCGAGCCACGGCCTGGGCCATCTCGAGCTGCGCGGGGCGGGCGGCGAAGCCCTCCTGGGCGCGCTCCAGGGCACCACCGGGGCCGAGCAGGGCCGACACCTCCTCGGAGCGGACGGGGAACACTGGCGTATTCTCATCCGGCGGCTCGGGCGGCGGCTTCGAGCCGTTGGCCCGCTGGCGCTCGGCGCGTCCGGGGAGGAAGCCGGTGGCCTCCAGCTTCAGCGGAGCGGGCCGGGCCCGGCACAGGTTCCACAATCCGGTGAGCAGCGACACGAGGGGCGCCGCCTCGGGGTCGAGCGCTCCGTCCAGCTCTCCCCCGGCCTCGCCGGCTTCGATCTGCGCCAGCCGCAGCGCGGCGCGAGGGTCCAGGGTCTCCAGCAGGTCGGCGATGTCCTCGGCGCGGCCGTCGCGGATGCAGCCATCGAGCGCGTGCAGCAGCACGGACCAGGTGGCCTCGCAGTCCGTCATGGCGCGGTGGCGGACACGAGGCCCCTTGCCGGCCCAGCGCAGGAGGGACTCGAGCGAGTGGCTGGACAGCTCCGGGTGCAGGTAGTGCATCAGCTCGCACGAGTCGAGCACCGGGGCGCGGATGGGGCCGAGCAGGTCCGGGAGGAAGCCCTTCTCGAACGAGGCGTTGTGGGCCACCACGGTCCACCCGGCGAGCTTCTGGCGCAGCTCGGGCACCTTGTCGGCGAGCCGGGGCTGGCCGGCGAGCATCGTGTCCTTGATGCCCGTGAGCCGGCGGATGGTGAGGGGCAGGGGGCGCGAGGCGGCGAAGAAGTGGACGTAGCGGTCCACGACGCGGCCGTTCTCGATGAAGAGGGCCCCGAGCTCGATGACCTCGTCGGCGCGCGGATCCAACCCCGTCGTCTCGAGGTCGAGGAATACGTGCCGGGTGAAGAGGTCCGCCGCGCCGCCCATGGGGAGAAGAGGCCCAAGCCTACCCGTCTTCGGGCGTCATGCCGAGAAACCGGGCGTCCGGGGTCCTCTGGGGGCTCCGTCCATTCGTGGACTTCACGCGGGGAGGCAGTGCGGTTCACCGGCCGCAGCCGTGGCGCTCGGGACACGTGAAGCCGGGTGGGGCGGCGCGGGGGTCCACGCGCTGTACGGGGTCGCGACCGTTCGGCGCCGCGAACCGACCGTTCGGCGCGCGAGCCCTCGCCGGCACCCCGGTTGGGCCCAACCTTGCACAACACCGGGCGAACACGCGCTCTCGGAGTTCCGTATGACGACCGCCGCCACTGGCTTCCCGACCGATACCGATGATGTTGCCTCGGCCCCCGCCGTCCCGCGTCTGCGCCGGCCTCTCGCGACGATGCTCGCGTCGCTCGGGCTGGGCGTCTGCGCCGAGGTGTTCTTCGATGGGCCCGCGCTCGGCATCTCCTTCCCGCTCTTCGTCGTGCTGTTGCTCGCGGCGCTGCTCGGCCTGGGCGGGCGCGAGGGCTGGCAGCGGGCCCGTCCCAACGCGTGGCTGCTCGTGCCGCTGCTGTTCTTCTCCGGGATGGTGTTCGTGCGCGCGAGTCCGTTCCTCACGACGCTCAACGTGCTCGCCTCGGGCTTCCTGCTGCTGCTGGTGACGCACTTCTGGGCGGCGGGCCGGGTGGAGCGGCTCGGACTGTGGAGCTACCCGTTCACGGCGCTCGGCGCCTTCTTCCATGCCGCGCTGTTGCCGCCGGGCGTACTGCGCGCGGAGGTGGACCTGTCCTCGGCCCGCAGGCAGGTGCCCAAGCTGATGCCGGTGGTGCGGGGCGCGCTGCTCGCCGTGCCCGTGCTGTTCATCTTCACCGCGCTGCTCGTCTCGGCGGACGCGGTCTTCGAGGACGCGGTGGCGCGGGTGCTGGCCTTCAATCCGGGCATGACGTTCCTGGAGACGGTGTTGCGGCTGGTGTTCGTGGGGGGCAGCGCGTTCGGGGTGCTCGGGCTGCTGGCCCATGCGCAGCGGCGGCGCCGCAACGGCGTGGAGGCGGGTGAGACGGAGGTGGCGCCGGTGGAGGCCCGCCTGGGCTTCGTCGAGAGCCTCACGCTGGTGGGCCTGGTGGACCTGCTCTTCCTGGGCTTCACGGCCATCCAGCTCGCCTTCCTCTTCGGCGCGGCCGAGCTGCCGGCGAGGTTCATCAGCTACTCGGAGTACGCGCGGCGCGGCTTCTTCGAGCTGCTGGCGGTGTCGGTGATGACGCTGGGGCTGAGCCTGGCGCTGGCGCGCTGGACGCGGCTGCGGAGCGAGGGGCAGGTCACCGCCTTCCGGGTGGCATGCTCGGTGATGGTGGGCCTGGTGCTGGTCATCCTGGCGTCGGCGATGAAGCGCATGGCGCTCTACGAGTCCGCGTACGGCTACACGCACCTGCGCGTGTACACGCACGTCTTCATGGTGGCGCTGGCCGGGGTGCTGGTGTGGCGCGCGGTGACGCTGTGGTGGCGCCCGGAGCGCTTCGCCATCGGGGCCTTCGTGGGGGCGCTCGGCTTCCTCGCGGCGCTCAACGTGCTCAACCCGGACGCCTTCATCGCGCGGGGCAACCTCGCGCGGTTCGCGGCCGGTGACTCGCTGGACGATGGGTACATGGTCTCGCTGTCCGAGGATGCGGCGCCGGAGCTGGCCGCGCAGATGGCGCTGGCGCCCGACAGCGTGTTCGCTCGGAACGTCCACGGCATGTTCTGCCGGTTCACCGAGCCGATGCCGGGAGGCTGGCCGGCCTTCCACCTCGCGCGTCACCGGGCCGCGACGTGGGCCCGCTCGCTCGAGTGCCCGGTTCCCATGCCCGAGACCGTCTCCGAGCAGCAGCCCGCCGCGGTGGATCAGCCCGCTGCCGTGGGGACGGAGGACTCCGGGGAGTCGCTGGACTGATACACGAAGGGGGCCTCCACACCGCGCGGGTGTGGCCGGCCCCCTGGGGACGGCGGAATCGAAGGAGTGGAGCTACTCCACCATGAACACGCCGCTGACCATCTTCCCCATGGCGCAGCCGTAGACGAGCTTGCCCGTCTTGTTGGGGGTGAAGGCCACCTCCACCGGCTGGTTGAGGGGCAGCGGGGTGTTGATGTTGTAGTCCTCGAGGACGATCTCCGTCGCGCAGGTGTGGTCCGTGGTGCGGGTCAGCACCAGCTTCACGGGCTCGCCCTGCTTGAGGGTGACGGGGCTCGGCTCGTAGCCCTTCTCGGTGACGGAGAGCGCGATGGTGCGCGGCTCACCGGGCTTCGCCGCCGGCTGGGCGGGAGCGGCGGCGGCGGGCTCCGCCGCCGGCTTCGGGTCCTTGGTGCAGCCCTGGGAGCCCAGGATGGCGGCCGAGAGGGTGAGGGCCAGCAGCGGCTTGATGATCTTGGAGAGGAAGGGCATCGCGGGTCCTCGGGGCTAGTCGTTCTCTCCGGCTTCATCGCCGGAGCTCTCGGTGTCGGTGTCGGTATCCATGTCCTCGTCCGCGGCCTCCTCGGCCGAGAAGCGGACCAGGGCGTGCAGGGGGATGAACACCTCGTGGGCGTCCTCGCCGACGATGAGGTCGAAGCGTCCCACCACGCGCAGGCGCATGGACAGCTGGATGCCGTTGCGCAGCGTGAGGTGCACGAGCTGCCCCTGGTGGGGCAGGAAGGGGCGGGGATCCGAGTAGGGGCGCTTGTCGGGCTGGCGCGCGACATTGGCGGGCTTCTGGGCCAGCTTCTGGTCGCGCTCGAGCTGGGGCGTGAGCTGCTCCCAGTCCGAGCGGCGGGTGATCATGACGACCTGGAGCTTCTCCAGCCGGCCGCTGCGGCCGAGCACGAAGGAGATGGGCTCCACGGACGACAGCGTGTCGAGCACGGTGCGCTCGCCCAGCACCACGGCCAGCTCCGTCTTCGACTCGAGCAGCCCGTTGATGAAGACGCTCACCGAGGAGTCGTCCACCTCGCCGCGGGCCTGCTTCACGGCGGCCTTGCGCTGGGTGCGCTCCTTGCGCGCGAGGAAGTCGGTCACGGACAGGCCGCTCTGCAGCACGCCGAAGGCGTCGGGGAGCGACAGGCCGGGGTTCTGGCCCATGAGCGCGTACACCTGGTCGAAGCGCTTGGCCTCCTCGGCGTGCAGCTTGCGCCACACCCGGCACTTCATCTTGCCCTCGAGCTCACCCTTGGCGATGCGCGCTGGCACATGCTCCTTGGTGGCGAGCGCGAGAATCTGCTCGGGGGTGGGAGGGGGCCGGGGCGTCCGGGGGCGTCCGAAGCCACCACCGGGACGCGAGCCGGGTCCCGCACCGGGCGCGCGGCCGGCGGAAGGAGCGGGCCGGGGCGCGGTGGGGGCGGGGACGACCGTCCGGGGCGCGACGGGCGCGACGGGGGCCACGGCCGCCGGGGCCTCGGGAGGGCCGGAGGGCGCCGCAATCGGGGCTGGGGCCGGGGTCGGCGTGGGCCGCGGCGTGGGCCGCGGCGTCACGGAGACGGTGGGCGCCGCCGGGGATGGGGTGGGAGTGGGCCGCGGCGTAGGCGTAGGCCGGGGCGAGACAGTACTGGTGGGAGTCGGGCTCGGCGCCGCGGTGCCGGGAGTGCTGGCAGGGCGCCGGATGACCTCGACTGCGGGGGCAATCCGCCGTGGCTTCCGATCGTTCACGTTCTTAGGCTACCTGAAGCGCGAGCGGCCTGGGGGAGGCCTGTTCTCACGGCTGCTGGAGGGACTTCGTCAAGTCAATCTTCCATCCGGACGGTTCACGCACCATCCGGACCTGGCTCTTTACATTCGAGGAAACCACGCCCACCTCCGCCACATCCCCTTCCTCGCGTAATACCGAGACCTCCGTAACATCGGCGGGGGGAGGAACATTCGCGAAGAAGAAGGCTACCGGATCCGCCTTCACCGCGCCTCCAGAAGCCTGGGCGGCGGTCTCGGCCCGGGCCTTGAGTGCTTCCTGGGTGGGCTGGGAGAGGGCGGACCAGGCCTTCTTCTCGTCTCCCCGTCGCAGGGCCTCGAGGAAGGACTGGTAGGCCTTGTCGGGCGGCATGGAACCAGCCCGGTCGCAACCACCGAGGGCCAGCAGGGCCAGCAAGAGCAACGGCATTGCGGTCAGCAGGCGCATGTTCTAGCCATCTAGGCCAAACCGACCCGCTCGCCAAGGGGCAGAATCAGCCCGGGGACTCCTCCTGGTACTGGCGGACGCAATTGCGGCCCGCCGCCTTGGCCTCGTAGAGGCAGACGTCGGCCACGCGCATCAGCTCTTCCATCACCGGCAGGCTCCTGGCCGGCACGCTGGCCACGCCCAGCGAGGCCGTGCAGCGCACCAGCTGGCGCGACCCGTCCTGGGCGCGGAACTCCAACTGGAGGGAGGCGATGGCCTCGCGCACCCGCTCGCACGCCCCCAGCGCCTCCTTGGGTCCCGTCTCCGGCAGCAGGGCGATCATCTCCTCGCCGCCGTAGCGCGCCACGAAGTCCACCTCGCGCAGCTTGCCCTTGATGGTCCGGGCCACCTGGCGCAGCACCTCGTCCCCGAAGGGGTGTCCGTAGGTGTCGTTGATCTTCTTGAAGTGGTCGATGTCCATCATCACCAGCGACAAGGGCGAGCGGTAGCGGGTGGAGCGGACGAACTCCTCGGTGAGGCGCTCCTCGAAGTAGCGGCGGTTGTAGAGGCCGGTGAGCGCGTCCACCCGGGTGAGGGCCAGCAGCTCCTCGCGCTTCTGGGCCAGCTCCTTGTTGGCCTTGTCCAGCTCGCGGTTCTTGTTGTCCAGCTCGCGGTTCTTCTCCACCACCGCGTCCTGCAGGGCCTTGAGGCGCAGCATGGACTTCACGCGCGCGGACAGCTCCAGCATGTCGAAGGGCTTGACCAGGTAGTCATCCGCGCCCAGCTCCAGGCCTTCCACCTTGCCGGCGGCCTGGCGGGCCGTCACCAGGATGACGGGGATGAAGCCGAAGCCGCCCTCGCCCCCGTTGGCCTTGATGATGCGGCACACCTCCACGCCGCCCAGCCGGGGCATCTCCACGTCCATGATGATGAGGTCCGGCCGCACCTCCCGGAGCGAGCGCAGCGCCTCGGTGCCGTCATGGGCCTCGCGGAAGCGGTAGCCGTGCGAGGCCAGGCCCTCGCGCACGTGCTGGATGTTGGCGGGGTCATCGTCGACGAGCAGGATGGTGCGGTCGGCGAGCGCTGGGGTGGCCAGGGTCCGGCGGGCCATCTCTCCCATCTTCTTGATCGAGCCGTCCGCCATGTCGCGCCTGCCCCCGCTGCACCCTCGACTTCCGGGGCCGTCTGATTCTTCCCCGGAAGCCCGGTGACTGCCAAGTCACCCGCTGGCCCGGGTGCTCCTCAGGCCGGCTTGCGCAGGCGCGCGCGGTAGACGGGCTCCCCGCTGGCCAGGTAGCGCCGCTCCCGGGTGGAGGGCACCTCCTCGGGGTCATAAGGGTGGAAGATACCCTGGCCCAGGGGGTTGACGAAGCCGGCGTCCTCCAGGATGGCCAGCATGGACACGCCCCGGTCCTGAACGTCCGTTCGCATGTCGAAGAGGCCGCCGGGCTTGAGCTTGTCCAGGAGCAGCTTCGCGAACTCGGGCTGGATGACGGCGCGCTTGAAGTGGGCGCGCTTCCACCACGGGTCGGGGAACTGCAGGTGGATGGCGTCGAGCGAGCTGGAGGCGAAGAGGCGCGGCACGACGAAGCGCGCGTCGGCCTCGAGCACCCGGAGGTTGCGCAGGCCCATCTTGTTGCCGCGGTCCAGGGTGTCGCGCGCGTACTTCTTGCGCCACTCGAAGGCGACGAAGCGCACCTGGGGGTTGCGCCGGCAGTACTCCAGGGCGTGGCCACCGGCGCCGGAGCCGATCTCCAGCTCGAGGGGGCCGGAGAAGCCGAACTCCGCGTCCCAGTCGGGAGGGGTTTCCAGCTTGGCCAGGTGGAGGCCGACAGGTTCGGGGAGGAGGCGGGGGCGGGCCATGACGGATGCGTGACGCTGGGGGCCTCTTCGCATGGGCCGGGGCGGTCTGGCCAGGGCAAAGCGACGGTTTTGGCGGTATACCGGCGCTTCATGAAGGTCTTCCACGGTGTGACGGAGGCGCGGGAGCTGGCCGGGTGTTCGCTCGCGTTGGGCAACTTCGATGGGGTGCACCTGGGCCACCAGGCCCTCTTCGCCGAGGCCCGGCGCCAGGGCGCGCCCGCCGCCGCGCTCACCTTCCAGCCCCACCCGGGCAAGGTGCTGCAGCCGGAGCTGGCCCCCAAGCTCATCTCCCTGCTGCCGCGCAAGCTGGAGCTCTTCGAGGCGTGTGGGCTGGACGCGGCCGTGGTGCAGCCCTTCACGCGCGAGTACGCCCGCCACTCGCCGCGGGACTTCGAGGCCTCGCTGCTGGACGAGCTGGGCGCGCGCCACATCGTGGTGGGCTACGACTTCACCTATGGCGCCGCCCGCGCCGGCACCGCGGACACCCTGCGCGAGGCCGCCGCCGCACGGGGGGCCCAGGTGCACGTGGTGCCTCCCGTCACCGTGGATGGGGTGGTGGCCTCATCCTCCAAGGTGCGCGAGTACATCCTCGAGGGCCGTGTCAGCGCCGCGCAGCGTCTGTTGGGGCGGCCCTTCGACCTGGACGGCACCGTCGTCACCGGCCAGGGGCGCGGCCGGGGCATCGGCTTCCCCACCGCCAACGTGGACACCCAGAACGAGCTGCGGCCCGCCGCCGGTGTCTACGCCATCCGCGTGCGCTTCCTCGGCGCACCCGGCTCCCCCTCGGACGCCACCTGGCTCCCCGGGGTGGCCAATATCGGCGTCAAACCCACCTTTGGCGTCAACGAGGTCACCATCGAGGCCCACCTGCTGGACTTCAAGGGTGATCTCTACGGGCGCGAGCTGCGGGTGCAGTTCCTGGAGCGGCTGCGCGCCGAGCGCCGTTTTGGCTCGGTGGCAGAGCTCGTGGGGCAGATCAAGAGGGACGTCGAGGCTGCTCGGGCGGTCATCGCACGGGCGTCCGAGTGAACTTTTCCCGAGTAGATTCAAAGGTTTGCCGGGAGAGCGGGCCTGAGGCGCCGCCTTGACAGGCTCGCGCGACCCTTCCTTTAATCCCGAAACATCGGTGCGCTCACGTTTGGGCGCATCCTGGGGTGTCCTCTCGCGCTGACATGCGAGGGGCGCCATCAAGCCATTTCAACGTTCGAGGCCATCTGAATGTCCGGTCGACTTGGTGAACTGCTGGTTCGTGAGAACCTGATTTCCGTCCAGCAGCTGCGCAAGGCCCAGGAGGAGCAGCAGAAGAACGGGACGCGCATCGGCACCGCCCTCATCAAGACGGGAGCCATCGAGGAGTCCAAGCTCACCGACTTCCTCTCCAAGCAGTACGGTGTCCCGGCCATCAACCTGAAGGACTTCGACATCGACGCGGAGATCATCAAGCTCGTGCCGAAGGAAGTGGCCGAGAAGCACCTGGTGATTCCCGTCAACCGCGCCGGTCCGTCGCTCATCGTGGCGATGTGCGATCCGTCCAACATCTACGCGGTGGACGATCTGAAGTTCCTCACCGGCTACAACGTGGAGCCGGTGGTCGCCTCTGAAATCTCCATCCGCGAGGCCATCGAGCGCTACTACGCCGAGAAGGGCCCGGACATGAACGCCCTCGTGGAGGAGATGGCCGACGACATCGAGGTGGCCAAGGAGGAGGAGGAGGAGGGCAACGTCGAGCAGATGGCCCGCGCCGCCGACGACGCCCCCGTCGTCAAGCTGGTGAACCTCATCCTCCAGGACTCCATCAAGAAGCGCGCCTCGGACATCCACGTGGAGCCCTACGAGAAGGACTTCCGTGTCCGCTTCCGCATCGACGGCTCGCTCTACGAGGTGATGCGTCCGCCGATGAAGCTGCGCAACGCCATCACCAGCCGTCTGAAGATCATGGCGAACCTGGACATCTCCGAGCGCCGCCTGCCGCAGGACGGCCGTATCAAGATCAAGCTCGGCGGTGGCAAGGAGATGGACTTCCGCGTCAGCGTGTGCCCCACGCTCTTCGGCGAGAAGGTGGTGCTCCGCCTCCTGGACAAGAGCAACCTCCAGCTGGACATGACGAAGCTGGGCTTCGATGCCCAGCCGCTGGCCTGGTTCAAGGAGGCCATCGAGCGTCCCTACGGCATGGTGCTGGTGACGGGCCCCACGGGTTCCGGCAAGACGACGACGCTCTACTCGGCGCTCTCCTCGCTCAACCAGATCGACACCAACATCGCCACCGCCGAGGACCCGGTCGAGTTCAACTTCGCCGGCATCAACCAGGTGCAGATGCATGAAGACATCGGCCTGAACTTCGCCGCGGCGCTGCGCTCCTTCCTCCGTCAGGACCCCGACATCATCATGATCGGTGAGATCCGCGACTTCGAGACGGGCGAAATCGGCGTGAAGGCGGCGCTCACGGGCCACCTGGTGCTCTCCACGCTGCACACCAACGACGCGCCTGGCACGGTGAGCCGTCTGCTCAACATGGGCATCGAGCCCTTCCTCGTGACGGCCTCGCTCAACCTGATTCTCGCCCAGCGTCTGGCGCGCCGCCTGTGCCCCGCCTGCAAGCGGCCGGCGGAGAACGTGGACGAGCAGGCGCTGCTCAACGCCGGCGTGCCCGCCGAGAAGCTCGGCACCTTCACGCTCTACGAGAAGGTGGGCTGCCGCGAGTGCAACGACCGTGGCTACCGTGGCCGCGTGGCCATCTACGAGGTCATGCCCTTCTGGGATGGCCTCAAGGAGCTGGTCATCAACGGTGCCTCCGCCGCCGAGCTCAAGCAGGAGGCCATCCGCCTGGGCATGAGCTCGCTGCGCATGTCGGCCCTGGCGAAGATGATGGACGGCGTCACCACGCTGGACGAGGTGGTGGCCAACACGGCGCCCGACACCTTCTAACGCTCTCGCACCACCCGCCACACCCCATACCCGAAGGACGGTTTTCGTGAATCTGCACCAGCTGCTCAAGGCGATGGTCGAGAAGGGCGCCTCCGACCTCCACATCACCACCGGCTCCCCGCCCCAGCTCCGCGTGGACGGCGAGCTCGTGCCGCTCAAGACGGCCCAGCTCACCCCGGTGGAGACCAAGCAGCTCTGCTACTCCATCCTCACGGACGCGCAGAAGCACAAGTTCGAGGAGGAGAACGAGCTCGACCTGTCCTTCGGTGTGAAGGGCCTGTCCCGCTTCCGCGCCAACATCTACATGCAGCGCGGCGCGGTGGCCGGGGCCTTCCGCACCATCCCCTTCAAGATCCTCACCTTCCAGGAGCTCGGCCTGCCCCCCGTGGTGGCCGAGCTGGTGAAGAAGCCGCGCGGCCTCATCCTGGTGACGGGTCCCACGGGCTCGGGCAAGTCCACGACGCTCGCGTCCATGGTGGACAAGATCAACACCGATCGTCACGAGCACATCATGACGATCGAGGACCCCATCGAGTACCTGCACCCGCACAAGAACTGCCTGGTGAACCAGCGCGAGGTGGGTGCGGACACGCGCAACTTCAAGACGGCGCTCAAGTACATCCTCCGCCAGGACCCGGACGTGGTGCTGGTGGGCGAGCTGCGTGACCTGGAGACGATCGAAGCGGCGCTCGTCATCGCCGAGACGGGCCACACCTGCTACGCCACGCTGCACACCAACAGCGCGGTGCAGACCATCAACCGCGTGCTGGACGTGTTCCCCCCGTACCAGCAGCCGCAGGTGCGCGCGCAGCTGTCCTTCGTGCTGGAAGGCGTGATGAGCCAGTCGCTCATCGCCAAGGCGGGCTCTCCGGGCCGCGTGCTGGCGCTGGAGGTGATGGTGCCCAACCCCGCCATCCGCAACCTCATCCGCGAGGACAAGGTGCACCAGGTCTACTCGGCCATGCAGGTGGGCCAGGCCAAGTTCGGCATGCAGACCTTCAATCAGGCCCTGGCGCAGCTGCTGGCGCGGCGGCTCATCTCCCAGGAAGAGGCCTTCGGACGCTCGAGCGATCCGGACGAGCTGCGCAACATCCTGTCGGGCGCGGGTGGCGGCGTGCCTGGTCAGCGGCCGGCCGGTCCGGGCGGACGCTAATTCGCGAAATTCGACTGAGGGGATAGACTCACATCCCCCTCGGAGGGCTGTATGGCGGCAACGGCAACCCAGAAGTCTGCACCCCAAAAGTCCAAGAATACGGCCCAGTTCCTCTGGGAGGCCAAGACCAAGTCTGGCGAGACCAAGAAGGGAGAGATGGAGGCCTCCGACATCGAGGCCGTCAATGCCCGTCTCAAGTCGCTCGGTCTCAATCCCGTCAAGGTCCGCCGCAAGGGTCTTCTCGACTCCGACCTGAACATCGCTTTCGGGTCGGGCGTCACGGGCAAGGACATCCTCGTCTTCACCCGTCAGTTCGCCACGATGATCGACGCCGGCCTTCCGCTGGTGCAGTGCCTCGACATCCTCGGCAGCCAGATGGACAACCCGGCCTTCCGCAAGGTCGTGTTCGCCATCAAGAGCAAGGTGGAGCAGGGCTCCACCTTCGCCGACGCGCTGGCGGACCACCCCAAGGTCTTCGACGAGCTCTTCGTCCAGCTGTGCGCGGCCGGTGAGGTCGGCGGTATTCTCGACAACATCCTCAACCGTCTCGCGGCCTACCGTGAGAAGAACGAGAAGCTCAAGCGCAAGGTCAAGGGCGCGATGACCTACCCGGCCATCGTTCTCCTCGTGGCCTTCGGCGTGACGGCGCTGCTGCTCCTCAAGGTGACGCCGACGTTCGCGAAGATGTTCTCCGACTTCGGCCAGGCGCTGCCGGCGCCCACCCAGTTCGTGGTGGACCTGTCCGAGTGGGCGCAGAAGTACGTGCTCCACGCCTTCGGCGGCATCGGCGCCATCGCGGCGGCCATCACGTACACCTACCGGCATCCGCAGGGCCGGCGCTTCATGGACAAGGTGTTCCTGATGGCGCCCATCTTCGGACCCGTCATCCGCAAGGTGGCCGTGGCGCGCTTCACCCGGACGCTCGGCACGATGATCTCCTCGGGCGTGCCCATCCTGGACGCGCTGGACGTGACGGCGAAGACGGCCGGTAACCGCTCGGTGGAAGAGGCCATCTACTTCGTGCGCGGGAAGATCGCCGAGGGCAAGAACATCGCCGGTCCGCTGCTGGAGACGAAGGTGTTCCCGCCCATGGTGGTGCAGATGATCGGCGTGGGTGAGGCCACGGGCGCCATGGACACCATGCTCAACAAGATCGCCGACTTCTACGACGACGAGGTGGACACGGCCGTCGCCGGTCTCACGGCGATGATCGAACCGCTGATGATGGTGTTCCTCGGCGGCGTGGTCGGTGGCTTCCTCATCTCGATGTACCTGCCCATCTTCGCCATCGCCGGTGCCGTCAAGTAGCGTCGGTGGTCTCGTGCTGGCCGCGCCTCCGCAGGCAGACGCGCTGCGGACGCGGCTGGTGTGGCTCACCGTGTTCCGCACGGTGGCCGTCAGTCTGTCGTTGGTGGCGGTGGTGGCCCGGCTGCTGATGCAGCCGCTGGTGGAGGAGCCCAGCCGCGTCGACACGCTGTCCTTCACGGTCATCGGGCTCGTCTACCTCTTCACCCTGGTGTACGGCCTCATGCTGCGCGGAGGCCGGGCGGACCGGGTGGCGGCGGTGGTGCAGGTGGTGGGGGACCTGCTCATCGCCTCGGTGCTCGTCTTCCTCACCGGAGTGGGGGACAGCCCCTTCACCTTCCTCTACCTGCTGGCCGTCATCGGCGCGAGCATCGTGCTGGACGGCCGGGGCGCGCTGCTCGCCGCGGGAGCCGGGGCCATCGCCTACGGCTCGCTGCTGATGGCGGTGAGACTGCGGTGGTTGGAGCCGCCCCTGGGCGTGGGGGACATCAGCCGGCAGCGCCTGGCCTTCCTGCTGGGCAGCAACGTGCTGGCCCTCTTCCTCATCGCCGCGCTGGCGGGCTACCTGACGCGCCAGCTGTCGGCCACGGGCGGGCAGCTGTCCGAGCGTGAGGCGGACCTCAAGAAGCTCGACAACCTGCAGCGGCAGATATTGGCCTGCATGCCCTCGGGGCTCATCACCTGCGACGAGGCGGGGCGGGTCACCTTCGTCAACGGGGCCGCCCGCTCCATCCTGTCCCTGGAGGGGCGGCTGCCGCCGGACCTGCACGTGGAGTCCCTGCTGCCGGGGACGTTGGGGCCGGAGGCCCGCCAGCGCCGCCGGGAGCTCACGGTGCAGACGCCCGCGGGCCTGCGCACGCTCGGGCTGACGGTGACGGGGCTGGAGGGCAGTGGCGGCGGGGGCACGCTCGTCGTCTTCCAGGACCTGACGGAGCTGCGCCGCATCGAGGAGGACCTGAAGCGCGCGGACCGGCTGGCCGCCCTGGGGACGCTGGCCGCCCAGCTCGCCCATGAGATTCGCAACCCCCTGGCCGCCATGCGGGGCTCGGCGCAGCTGCTCGTCCAGGAGCCCGGAGGGGATCCCTCGTCGGCCAAGCTGGTGGAGATCCTCCTGCGCGAGTCGGACCGGCTGTCCAAGTTGGTGGAGGACTTCCTGCGCTTCGCCCGTCCGCCGCCTCCCGTCAAGCAGGCGTTGGACCTGGAGGTGCTGGTGGCGGAGACGGTGGCCATGCTGCGGGCGGATCCCCTGGCCTGGCAGGTGGGGGTGGAGCAGGTGCTGGCCCCGCTGCGGGTGCCGGTGGACGCGGATCAGATCCGCCAGGTGCTCATCAACATCCTGCGCAACGCCTTCCAGGCGGCGGGCCCGGGCGGCCGGGTGCGGGTGACGCTGGAGGGCGCGGACGAGCTGGCCCTGCTGCGCATCTGGGACTCGGGGGGAAGCATTCCCGCCACGGACCTGTCGCGCATCTTCGAGCCGTTCTTCAGCACCCGGGAGGGCGGCACGGGGCTGGGTCTGTCCACGGCGTACTCCATCGTGCGCGCGCATGGTGGCAACATCCGGGTGTCCTCCTCGCCGCAGGAGGGCACCGAGTTCCTCATCCAGCTGCCGGTGCAGGGTTGAGGGGGAGAAAGGGAGAGCGTGGCCGTGCACATCCTGGTGGTGGACGATGAGCTGTCGATGCGCGAGTTCCTGGAGGTGTTGCTGGCCCGTGCGGGCTACCAGGTGACGTGCGCGGACGGAGTGAAGGCGGCCCGGGAGGTGCTGGCCTCGGCGAAGGTGGACCTGGTCATCACCGACATGAAGCTGGGCGCCTCGCAGAGCGGGATGGACGTGCTGCGCGCCACGCGCGCGCTGCCCGAGCCGCCCGAGGTCATCGTCATCACCGCCTTTGGCACGGCGGCCTCGGCGGTGGAGGCCATGCGCGAGGGGGCGTACGACTACATCGGCAAGCCCTTCGACAACGAGGAGTTGAAGCTGCTGGTGCAGAAGGCGTTGGAGAAGCGCTCGCTGCGCCAGGAGAACGTGTCGCTGCGCGAGCACCTGGTGCCCGGCGCGGGGGTGATGGGGGTGGGGCGCAGCGAGCGGATGCGCGCCGTGTGGAGCCTGGTGGAGAAGGTGGCGCCCACGCGCTCGACCGTCCTCATCCACGGGGAGAGCGGCACGGGCAAGGAGCTCATCGCCAAGGCCATCCACCTCAAGAGCCAGCGGGCGGGCCAGCCCTTCCTTCCCGTCAACTGCGCGGCCCTCAACGAGGGCGTGCTGGAGAGCGAGCTCTTCGGCCACGTGAAGGGCGCCTTCACCGGCGCCACGCAGGAGCGGCCGGGCCTGCTGGTGCACGCGGGCGAGGGGACGGTGTTCCTCGACGAGATTGGCGAGGTGCCGCTGGCCACGCAGGTGAAGCTGTTGCGTGTGCTGCAGGAGCGCAAGGTGAAGCCGGTGGGCAGCTCGGCGGAGATTCCCTTCCACGCGCGCGTGGTGGCCGCCACCAACCGGCGCCTGGAGGCCGAGGTGAAGGCGGGGCGCTTCCGGGAGGATCTCTTCTACCGCCTCAATGTGATCACGCTGGAGCTGCCGCCGTTGCGCGAGCGGGCGGGAGACATCGCGCTCCTGGCCGAGCACTTCCTCGAGCGTCAGCGCAAGGAGCTGGGGCGGCCGGGGATGCGCTTCTCGCCGGAGGCGCTGGCGGTGCTGTCCGCCTACTCCTTCCCGGGCAACGTGCGCCAGCTGGAGAACATCGTCGAGCGCGCGGCCACGCTGGCGGATGGGGACGTGCTGACGCTGGCCTCGCTGCCGCCCACGCTGCGCGGTGAGCCGGCTGCGTCGCCGGTGGCGGCGGCTCCCTCGGCGGAGGTGCAGCTCGGCCCCGGCTTCTCGCTGGAGCACCACCTGGACGACGCCGAGCGGCGCTACCTGCTGGCCGCCCTCTCCCAGGCGGGCGGGGTGAAGATCCGCGCGGCGGAGCTGCTCGGGCTGACGTTCCGCTCCTTCCGCTACCGCCTGGCCAAGCACGGACTGTCGGACCGGGAGGACGAGGCCTGAGCCCCGCCTCCCCGGGCCTCAGCGGAAGTCGCGCCGGTTGAAGAGGATGATGGCCAGCGCTACCAGCACGCCGGTGAAGGCCACGCCGTACGTGGCGGCCGACAGCAGCTCGCTGGAGGCGATGGGGGCGTAGTACGTCGCGTGCGGCCGGTAGTTGAAGCGGGAGAGGTCCGGCAGCACGTAGTACACGGCCTTGCCCACCACCTGGATGGCGCCGCTCTGGGACTTGGAGGCCAGCGCGTAGATGTCCGACGACAGGTGGCCGGCGAAGTAGACGCTCACCGTGACGAAGGCCGACACCATCTGGCTGGAGAAGCTGGACATCAGGAAGCCCACGGCGCTGAGCACCCACAGCTCGAACCACAGCATGCCCACCGCCGCCAGGTGCGCCGGGCTGATGGGGCTCTGGTAGAAGAACATCATCGCGAAGAAGAGCGCGGCCATGAGCAGCTGCAGCACCGTCACGGTGAGCATGTTGCCCGCCAGCCGGCCCACCAGGAACGCGCCACGCGACAGCGGCTTGGACACCATGAGGAAGATGGTGCGCCTCTCGATCTCCCGCGAGATGAGCCCGCTGGAGAGGAAGATGGTGAGCAGCACCAGCATCAGGCTCATGGCCCCCAGGCCCACGTCGGTGATGACGCGATCGAACGTGCCGACGGTGACCTCCAGCACGAGCGTGGTGGACAGGAGCATGGCCAACGCGAAGATGGCCACCAGCAGGGTGACCCGGTTGCGCCGGGCCTCCCGGAAGCCATTGAGCGCCAGGGCGATGAACGGACCCATCACGAGATCTCTCCTCCCACGGGACCCTGCTTCGCCTCTTCCAGGGCACGCAGGAACAGTTCTTCCAACGAGAAGCGGGCGGGCTGCAGCTGGGTGACCCGCCCCCCCTGCTCCAGCACACGCTTGAGCATCGGCTGTGAATCCGACTCGCGCACGTGCAGCAGCACGCGGTTCTCCAGGGGACGGGCCAGCTCCAGGGCAATGCCCAGGGCCTGGATGCGCTCCAGGGGCAGCCCCTCCACCGTCATCTCCACGTGCGTGGCCTGCGAGCTCACCAGCTCCGCCACGCTGCCCTCGCGCACGCGCCGGCCACCCACCAGCACGGCCACCCGATCACAGAGCGCCTCCACGTCCGGGATGATGTGCGTGCAGAAGAGCACCGTGGTCCCGCGGTGGCGCTCCTCGAGGATGAGGTCGCGGATCTGCCGGCGGCCCACGGGATCCAACCCCGAGGTGGGCTCGTCCAGGATGAGCAGGGCGGGCTTGGACACCAGGGCCTGCGCCAGCGCCACGCGCTGCACCATGCCCTTGCTGTAGCGGCGGATCTGCAGGTTGGCGGCGCGGGTCATCTGCACCATGCCCAGCACCTCGGAGACCCGGTCATCCAGCTCCTTGCCGCTCAGGCCATTGAGCCGTCCCGACAGCGTGACGAACTCGCGGCCCGTGAGGTACTCGTAGGGCGCGGGGTTCTCCGGCACATAGCCCACCCGGCGGCGCGCCTCGCGCTCGGACGGGGGCAGGCCGAACAGCCGCGCCTCGCCTCCCGAGGGCTGCACCAGGTTGAGGAGGATCTTGATGGTGGTGGACTTGCCGGCGCCATTGGGCCCGAGCAGTCCATACACCTGGCCCGGCATCAGCGAGAGATCCAACGACTGCAGGGCGCGCACCTGCCGGTTCATGAGGAACCCGAGCCGGTACGTCTTGGACAGGTTTCGGATTTCGATGGGAGAGGGAGAGTCCATGGGTTCACTGCTCCATGGGCATGGCCCATTGGTAGCCACGGTTGTCGGGGGTGAAGATCTCGAGCCGCCGCTGCTGGGTGACGGAATAGGCGCGATCATCGGCTCCGATGAAGAACCCGCCGCCCTTGGGGTCGTACGGAGGCCTGTCCAGGAAGCCCAGCCACAGCAGCGTGTCCACATCCGGTGGGGCCACGCCGAACTGCTGGCGGAAGCGGGCGATGGAGTCCTCCACGTGCCGCAGCTCGGCTTCCATCTCCAGGTCCCGCACACGCTGCTTGAAGATCTCCCGCGTCTCCTCGTCCTCCGCGGAGCTCGCGAGGGTCCGGGCCAGCGCGAGGCCCGCGTCCACGCTCCCGGATTGGGCATACAGGCGGGTGGCCAGGGCCGGCAGGTACGAGGGCGCACCCGGCAGCTTCGAGGCCCGCTCCAGCAGCTGGGCGGCCTCCTGGTACTGCTTGTGGAAGGCGCTCAGGTTGTAGGCCAGCAGGATGTGCATCTTGAGATCGTCCGGGAACATCTTCAGGCCCTTGCGCAGAAGACGTGTGGACTCATCCGTGTTGGCCCAGATCTCCCGCCCCGTGTTGGTGGGCAGCGCGCTGCCGGCGAACACGTAGACGAGGCCAAATTTCGGATCCAGGTCCGTGGTGAGATCCGCATACGGGTAGATGTCCCCGTACTCCTCGGCGACGAAGGCGCGGCCGGTGGCCTGGATGGTCTGAAGCCAGAAATAGTCGGCGACCAGCTCCAGGTAGCCACGCCCGGCCAGGCGCAGCAGCTCCTGGCGAGGGAGCAGGGGCTCCTGGTGGGGACCTCGGGGTTGCTGACGAGGCGGCGCCGCGAGCAGGACGAGAGCGGTCAGGCAGAAGGCGCCGACCAGCAGGGCAGGCAGGGAAGTTCGCGACCTCATGGGCGGCATTAAAACAGAAAGGACACCCGGGTTTATGCCCGAGTGTCCTTTCATTCTCGACGGAGGCTCAGGGAGCCTGCCCGGCGACGGAGCGACTACTTGGTGGCGTCGCAGTCCACGTCGTTGAAGTTCATGAACGGCGTACCGGCCACGGCCATGGTCTCGTCACCGTTGCCGCAGTTGGCGGCGCCCGTGGAGTCACCCGTGGAGATGTACCAGGTGTCGATACCGTCGGTCTCGTTGTCGATGTTACCGGCGGCGATCGCGTCGATGTTGCAGCCAGGGCAGGTGCCGGAGATGCCGGGCTTCAGGGGCGCGCCGCCCGTGCCGGCGTGGGACACGCCGATGTCGACGAACTTCGGGTTGGTGGTGGCGCCCTTGAACTTACCGGCGTCCACCGTGATGCCGGTGGCGGACGTCTGGTCGGCCTTCAGGGCCGCGCCCTCACGCAGCTCCCAGGTCGGGTCCTTCACGAAGTAGTAGGCGTAGCGGTTGCCGCGCTCGGGGGCGTAACCGATGATCTTGATGTCCTGCTCGTAGCGGTCCTTCTCCTGCAGGAAGGCGCGCTGCGTGGTGAACCAGGCCTTCAGGTTGGCCTTGGCCTCGCCCTGCTTGGAGCGAGCCTGGAACTTGATGAAGTTCGGGATGGCGATGGCGGCGAGGATGCCGATGATGGCCACCACGATCATGAGCTCGATGAGCGTGAAGCCGCGGTTCTTGCGGGCGAACAGACGGGTCATTTGAATTTCCCTTCGGGTGAAGGAGGGGTTGCGGCCGAAGCCGTCGTGAGGAATAGCACGAACGGTGCCAGGGTCAAACCCTCGCAGCCTCCACGCTGATCCAGGATCTTGGCTCTGGCGCACGGCGCGGGTGACGGTTTTCGGGTGCCAATTTTTGTCACCGGGTGACAGGAAACGTCTGCCCCGGTGACGCGCTTGGGCCCTATGCTCCGCCATCCGGAGATGTTTGCGGAACGAAGGGACGCGGAACGTGACTCCTCAGGCGGTGGAAGGCGCGGCCGTGACGTTGGTTTTCGTCATGGGCCTGCTCTTCGGCAGTTTCTTGAATGTCGTGATCGCTCGCGTGCCCGCGGGCGAGAGCATCGTGCATCCCCGCTCGCGCTGTCCCCGTTGCGGGCATCAACTCGCATGGTACGAGAACATTCCAGTCCTGTCGTGGCTCGCGCTGCGCGCTCGTTGCAGCTCCTGCGGTCTGCCCATCTCCTGGCGCTATCCGCTCATCGAGCTGCTCACCGCGCTGCTCTTCCTGGCGTGCCAGCGCCGTTTTGGTTGGACCCCCGAGCTGGTGGCCGCCCTGGTGCTGGTGCTGTTGCTGGTGCCGCTCTCCTTCATTGATCTGGAGCATTGGATCCTCCCGCATGAGCTGACGTGGCCGGGCATCGCCGCCGGAGTGGTGTTGTCCTGGCCGATGGGGTGGGGGAGGGTGCAGGACGCCATCATCGGCGCGGTGGTGGGCTTCCTCGTGTTCTGGGGGATGGAGTGGTTGGGGGAGAAGATCTTCAAGAAGGAGGCGCTGGGCGCGGGAGACAAGGATCTGCTCGCGCTCATTGGCGCCTTCCTCACGTGGAAGCCGCTGCTCGCCGTCATCTTTCTCTCCTCGTTGCAGGGCGCGGTGGTGGGCTCGCTGCTGCTGCTCGTGCGTGGGCGTGCGGGACCGGCGCCGGACCCCGAGCCCGGGCCGGAGTCCACCCCCGCGCCGCCGGTGGGCCCGGAGCCGGTGGACACCGGGGGTGAAGAGAAGAAGGCGGAGGACGAGGAGGAGGAGGAGGACGACTGGGAGCCGGGCCCCACCAGCATCCCCTTCGGCCCCTGGCTGTCGCTGGCGGCGCTCGAGGTGATGTTGCTCGGTCCCTTGTTGCGCGAGGTGCTGCCGGTGCCGCTGGACATGCTGTTCGCGGGAGCGCGGTGAGGGAGGGCGGACGCGGATGAAGTGGCGGATCGCCAGCGTCGCCTTCCTGCTCAGCGTGGTGGGCACGGGCCTCACCTGGCTCACCCTGCAGCGGCCGTTGCTGGCGCTGCTGGAGGTGGCGCGGCACGGCTCGGTGCACGGCTCGCAGGAGGCGGTGGTGTTGTCGCGGACGCTGGGCTCGCTGCCCTTCCTCCTGGTGTTGGATCTGCTGCTGCTCACCGTCCTGGCGTACGGGGTGCTGGACTTCATGGTGGGCCGGCCGCTGAGGCGGACCGAGGTGGTGGTGGAGCAGCTCGGCCGGCTGGAGCTGGACGTCTCGGTCCCGGAGAGTCCGGGGCCGCTGCTCTCGCGCATCCAGCGGGCGCTCTCGCGGATGGCGGCGGCGCTCCAGGAGGAGCAGGAGACCACGCGGCGGCAGGTGGAGGCGCTGCGGGCCGCCAACGCGCGCCTGGCCCGGGCGCAGACGGAGCTCGTCTCGGCGGAGCGGCTGGCCACCGTGGGCCGGCTCGCCGCGGGCGTGGCCCACGAGGTGGGCAATCCGCTGGCGGGCATCCTCGGCTACCTGTCGCTGGCCGGGGCCCGCGTGAAGGATCCGGAGGTGCAGGAGTACCTCGGACGCATCGATCAGGAGGTGCAGCGCATCGACGGCATCGTCCGGGGGCTGCTGGAGATCGGCCGCCCCTCGCGCGAGCGGCTGGGGCCGGTGGAGGTGGGGCACGTGGTGGAGACGTGCGTGCAGCTGGTGAAGGTGGGCCGGGATTTCTCGCAGGTGCGGCTGGAGCTCGCCCTCACGCCCGGACTGCTCGCGCGGGCGGATTCGGGGCCGCTGTCACAGATCGTCATCAACCTGTTGCTCAACGCGGTGCAGGCCATGGGAGGGCAGGGGCTCGTCCGGCTCTCCACGTGGAGCGAGGCGGGGGAGGTGGTGCTGGGGGTGGAGGACACGGGGCCGGGCATCCCGGCGGAGGTGATGCCGCGCCTCTTCGAGCCCTTCTTCACCACCAAGGAGCCCGGTCAGGGCACGGGACTGGGACTGGCCGTCTCGCTCCATCTGACGGAGGGCATGGGCGGGCGGCTCACGGCGGAGAATGTGCCGGGCGGGGGTGCTCGCTTCTCCGTCCGGCTGCCAGCCATCTGAGGCGGAATCTGGCCGCGCACCCCGGAGTGGGCTAGTTCTGAAGGGTCCCATGGCCCTCTTCCGCAGCATCCTCGTCGCCGATGACGAGCCCTCCGTCCGCCACGTGCTCACCCTGGTGCTCTCGGGGTTGGGTTACGAGGTGCGCGCCGTGGCCGATGGGGAGGAAGCGCTGCGGGAGCTGTCCGCGCGCGGCTACGACGTGCTCCTGTGCGACGTGCGCATGCCCAGGCGCGACGGCCTGTCCGTGCTGCGCCAGGCGCTCGCCGAGCACCCGGGGCTGACGGTGGTGGTGATGAGTGCCTACGGCTCGCAGGAGCAGGCGCTCGAGGCGGTGGGGGCCGGCGCGTACGACTACGTGCGCAAGCCCTTCAAGCCCGAGGAGATCGTCTTCGTCCTGCGCAAGGCGGAGGAGCGCGAGCGGCTGCTGCGGGAGAACCGGCGCCTGCAGGCCTCCGGTGGCGTCTCGCCCGGCGACGGCATCCTCGGCGAGAGCGAGCCCATGCGCGTGGTGATGCGGCAGGTGGAGCGGCTCGCGCCGGTGGGCACCACCGTCCTCATCACCGGCGAGAGCGGGACGGGCAAGGAGCTCATCGCCCGGGCGCTGCATGCGCGCTCTCCCCGGGCCGCCATGCCCTTCGTCGCCGTCAACTGCGGCGCCATCCCCACGGGCCTCATCGAGAGCGAGCTCTTCGGCCATGCGCGGGGCGCCTTCACCGACGCGCGCACCGCCCGGCGCGGCCTCTTCAGCGAGGCCGACGGCGGCACGCTCTTCCTCGACGAGGTGGGGGAGCTGCCCCCGCCCGCCCAGGTGAAGCTGTTGCGCGTGCTCCAGGAGGGCGAGCTGCGCCCGGTGGGGGAGAACCGCGCGGAGAAGGTGGACGTGCGCGTCCTGGCCGCCACGCTGCGCGACCTGGGCCGGCTGGTGGAGCGGGGCGAGTTCCGCGAGGACCTCTATTACCGGCTCAACGTGGTGAACGTGCGCGTGCCCCCGCTGCGCGAGCGTCACGCGGACATCCTCGTGCTGGCCCGCGCCTTCCTCCTGCGCTTCAACCGCGAGCTCAACCGCGAGCCCCCCGTGCGCGGCTTCAGCCCCGAGGCCGAGGCCCTCCTGTCCTCCTATGCGTGGCCCGGCAACGTGCGCGAGCTGGAGAACGCCATGGAGCGCGCCGTGCTGCTGGCCGAGGGAGAGCTGATCCTCCCGGAGAACCTGCCAGAGCGGCTCTGGGCCACGCCTCCCCCGGCCAGCGCGCCCGCGCTCACCCCCACGCGTCCCTCCTCCGAGGCCAACCTCTCCCTCAAGCAGGCCATCCGCGACCTGGAGGAGTCCTACATCCGCGCCGCCCTGCGCCGCACCCGGGGCAACCGCACCCGCGCCGCCGAGGTCCTGGAGATCAGTCATCGGGCCCTGCTGTACAAAATCAAGGAGTACGGAATCGACGCGGACGCAGAGGGGGAGCGAGGCTGACTGGCTGCCCGGTAGAGGACGGAGCGTGAACCGGTGAGATTTGACGGAACGCGTCCGAAGCCGGAAAATCGGCCCTACAAGAGCGGCGTGGGTGCACCGCCGTGGGATTCCGGGGGACGAATTGGCCGTCTGCTGTCCGGGCAGGCGCGGAGCACTTTTTAGGAGGGCTCGCGAGCCGGTGCTACGCTGGCGGCCCCTCAGGAGCAATGACTGTATGGCGAAGGGAAAGCTGGCTCTCGGTCTCGATATCGGATCGACCTCGGTGAAGATGATCCTCCTCAAGGAGCAGCGCAAGCGCGGCCAGGTGAGCTACGCGCTGCAGAGCTTCGGCATGAAGCCGTTGCCTCCCGAGGCCATCGTCGACGGCGCGCTCATGAACTCCACCGCCATCGTCCAGGCGCTGCAGGAGCTCATGACCGAGCTGAAGATCAAGAACAAGGAGGTCGCCATCGGCGTCTCCGGCCACTCGGTCATCATCAAGAAGATCCAGATGCCCCGGATGAGCCAGGAGGAGCTCGAGGAGAGCATCCAGTGGGAGGCGGAGCAGTACATCCCCTTCGACGTGAAGGACGTGAACATCGACACGCAGATTCTGGACGCGGGCGGCAATGACGCCACCGGCCAGATGGACGTGCTGCTGGTCGCGGCCAAGAAGGACATGATCAACGACTACACCACCGTGGTCTCCGAGTCGGGGCTGCAGCCGGTGGTGGTGGACGTGGACGCCTTCGCCGTCCAGAACATGTTCGCCTCCAACTACGACGTCCCCGACAAGGAGACGGTGGTGCTCATCAACGCGGGCGCCTCGGTGGTGAACATCAACATCATCTCCAACGGCATCACCGTCTTCACCCGTGACGTCACCATCGGTGGCAACCAGTTCACCGAGGAGATCCAGAAGCAGCTCAACGTCTCCTACGAGGAGGCCGAGGCGCTGAAGATCGGCGGCACGCGCGGGGACTCGGACGCCGTGGTTCCCCAGGAGGTGGAGCGGGTGCTGCTGGGCGTGGCCGAGCAGGTGGCCGGTGAAATCCAGCGCTCGCTGGACTTCTACGCGGGCACCGCCGTGGACGCCAACTTCACCAAGGTCTACCTCTCCGGTGGAACCGCCAAGATTCCGGCGTTGTTCAAGACCATCGAGTCGCGCGTGGGCGTGCCGGTGGAGATCCTCAACCCGTTCCGGAAGATCGACGTGGACAACCGCAAGTTCGACCCCGCCTTCATCATGGAGGTGGCGCCGATGGCCGCGGTGGCCGTGGGTCTCGCATTGCGCAAGCCTGGCGACAAGCTCGGCTGATCCCTCCCCAGCTTCTTCGTCTTCGAAGGACCGACGCACATGATGATTCGTATCAACCTGCTGCCAGTCCGGGCCAAGGTCAGGCCGAACGCCGGACGCCAAGTCCTGGCGCTCCTCGCCTTCGTGCTCGTGGGCGCCTGCGTGGGCAACTACATGTGGTACGCCGATCGCGCCGGCGTGGTGGACAAGCAGGCCGAGGGCCTGTCCAACACCAAGCGCCGCATCGCCGATCTCGACAAGACGATCGGCGAGGTGAAGAACATCAACACCCGCAAGACCGAGGTGGAGAAGAAGCTCGCCGTCCTGGACGAGCTGCGCCGCGGCCGCTCCGGTCCGGTGCGCATGCTGGACGCGCTGTCCACCGCGCTGCCCAAGAAGGTGTGGCTGCGCGTCTTCACCGAGGAGCGCGGCAACGTGAAGCTGGCCGGTTCCGCCGTCAGCCATGACGACGTGGCCGAGCTGATGCGCAACCTCAACAGCATGGTGTGGACGCCCAAGGGCATTGGCCGCCTGGTGGAGCAGCGCCGCGATGCCAAGACCTCCCGCGTGGAGCTGGTGGCGGCCGAGGCCGCCATCGAGGAGTTCCCCGTGACGGACGTCAAGTCCTTCTTCTCCAACGTGGAGTTGAAGAGCACCCAGCAGGGCGCCGCCAAGGCCGGTGAGGTGAGCACGGTGGTCTTCGACATCTCCCTCAACGCCAACTACGCCATCTGAGAGGACCTGGAGCCATGGACAAATACCTCGAGAGGCTCGCCAAGGCCCCCCCCGCGGTCCGCTTCGGCGGACTGGCGGCCCTGGTGGTGCTGCTGACCGCCGCCAACTTCTTCTTCGGCATCCAGCCGCTGGAAGTGCAGATGGAGCGGCAGCAGGCCGAGCAGCGCAAGCTGGACCTGGAGCTGGCGGAGAAGAGCGAGATCGCCCAGAACCTCAACGAGCGCCGGCGCGAGATGGACGTGCTGGAGCAGCGGCTCGCCGAGGCCCTCACCGAGCTGCCCGAGAACAAGGACATCGAGGAGCTGCTCGCGCAGATCAACGACATCGGCAAGAAGTCCGGGCTGGAGATCGCCCGCGTGGAGCCGGGTCCGGAGACGGTGGGCGGTGGTGATTTCTTCGCCCGCATCCCCATCAAGGTGGTGGTGAGCGGCAACTACCACGAGATCGCGATGTTCCTGCAGGAGGTCTCGACCATGCGGCGCATCGTCAACGTCAACAACATCAAGCTCGATGGCGCCAAGGTGAAGAGCGAGAAGGTGATGCTCAACAGCTCCTTCCTCGCCACCACCTTCCGCTTCGTCAACACGGCGAACGCGGGTGAAGGCAAGAAGAAGAAGAAGTAGCAGAAACTTGATCGGTCCTGGAAATGGGGCGACAAGGGGACCCGCGGATGAAGACGTTCCACTCCATGTTGATTTCGGGGGCATTGGCCCTCGCCCTCGCCGGTTGCGGCGAGGAAGCGCCTCCGCCTGCCGCGGCCGCGTCCAAGCCGAAGGCCGAGGCCCAGAAGGAAAAGGCCGCGGCGCCGGTGACGACGGTGACGGCCGCGCCGGGGTACGTCTACAGCTACAATCCCATGGGCCGGCGGGATCCGTTCCGCAGTCCCATCGAGGACATGGTGCGCGAGAATCCGCAGCCCGGTGCCCAGGTGTCGGCCTGCACCGAGCCGCTGTGCCAGTGGGACATCGATCAGCTCAAGCTGGTGGCGGTGGTCACCGGTGACGCCAACCCCATGGCCATGGTGGAGGACCCGATGGGCCGCGGCCACATCGTGCGCCGCAACACCCGGATGGGCCGCCAGGGTGGCAAGGTGACGCAGATCCTCCGTGAGGAGGTCATCGTCACGGAGACGACCACCACGGCGGACCGGGTGGTCTACAACCCGGTGAAGCTGGAGCTGAAGCAGCGTGAGGGCCGGGTGGACCCCGCCTACGACCTGATGACGGGCAAGAACTGGGAGCCGTAGGGGCCCGGTGACCTGGGCGCCGGGAAGTGCGGCGCCCAGGGCCCATTGCAACTTGTTGAGGGGAAGCATGCTCGAGGAGAGCGCTGTGACGAGGGGCAAGTTGATGAGCGTGGTGGCCGCCCTGGCGGTTGCCATCGTGGGTGTCGGGGCCGAGGCCGCCGAGCTCAATACGTTGCGCGACCTGAAGGTCGTGCAGACGGGTTCGGGCGCCCAGGTGGTGGTGGCCGGCACGCGGGCTCCTACCTTCACCGTCTTCCGGCTGAGCGGTCCGGAGCGGCTGGTGGTGGACCTCTCGTCGGCGGACGCCACGGGCATCAAGGGACACCACAACGGACAGGGACCGGTGGCCGGAGTGGTGGCCTCCCAGTTCTCGGACGAGCGCGCGAGCGTGGGCCGGGTGCTGGTGGCCCTGCACCAGGCCGCGCAGTACGACGTGCGCGCGGACGGCAACAAGGTCATCATCTCCGTGGACGGAGCGGTGGCCGAGGCGAAGGTCGCCGAGGCGAAGGCGCCCGAGGCCAGGGCGGAGCCGGTGACGCCGGCCGCGCCCGAGCCGAAGCCCGCCGCCGTCGCCAGCGCCGCGCCCGCTCCGCAGGTGGCCCCCGCGCCGCGGCCGGCCGCGGCCGAGCCGCAGGAGAAGAAGTCCGCCGCGCTGCCCGAGAACGTGGTGGCCGCCGAGGCGGACGAGCGCGAGGTGGCCCACCCGGCCCGCCGCATCACCGGCCTGTCCTTCGCCCGTGACACCCTGAGCATCCGCGCGGACGGCGAGGTCGCCCGCTACGAGGTGCTGGAGCTGGCGGATCCCCCCCGGCTCGCGGTGGACGTGTACGGCGTGGGCCTGTCGGCGCGCGCTCCGCGCGTCCGCTCGGGCGTGCTGAAGGACGTGCGCGTGGGCGCCCACTCGGACAAGGTCCGGCTGGTGCTCGACGTGCGCGGGCAGATGCCCGGCTACGAGGTGGAGCGCACCGGCCGCGGCCTGGAGGTGGTGCTCGGTGGCAAGGTGGCCCGCAAGCCGGCCGACACGCCCGAGAAGGTCGTCGCCGAGAACGAGCCCGTGCGCGTCAAGCCCGTGGACGCCCAGCTGGCCGCCGTCGAGGTGAAGGACCTGACCTTCGACGAGAACGAGTCCGGTGGCCGGGTGAACCTGAAGCTGTCGGGCGCGGTGGCCTGGAAGGTGGAGCGGCCGGATCCGCGCAGCGCGGTGCTGTCCATCGAGAACGCCCGGCTGCCGCGGCGCCTGGAGCGCAGCCTGGACACCAGCGCGCTGGAGACGCCGGTGAAGATGATCAGCGCCTTCGCGGTGCCCGGCGAGGGCAACCGGGTGCGCGTGGTGGTGGCCGCGGATGGCGCCATCGAGGAGAACGTGAGCCAGGTGGCCGGTGGCCTGTCCTGGCGGCTGAGCGTCAAGGGCGTGAAGACGGAGCAGGTGACCGTCACCCAGCGCACCGCCGGCTTCACCGCCGAGGCGCCCACCTATGCCTCCGAGGGCGCGCCCCAGCAGGCCCGCTACCGCGGCAAGAAGGTGTCCTTCGAGTTCAAGGACATCGACATCCAGAACCTGCTGCGCGTCATCGCGGAGATCTCCAAGAAGAACATCGTCGTGGCCGATGACGTGAACGGCAAGGTGACGATCCGCCTGCGCAACGTGCCCTGGGATCAGGCGTTGGATCTCATCCTGCGCACCAAGTCGCTGGGCAAGGAGGAGATCGGCAACATCGTGCGCGTGGCTCCGCTCAAGACGCTGGAGGAGGAGGCCCGGCTGCGCCAGGAGCGCAAGAAGTCGCTGGTGGCCCAGGAGGAGCTGCTGGTGAACCTCATCCCGGTGAACTACGCGTCGGCCAACGACATGTCGAGCCGCGTCCGGGACGTGCTGAGCGAGCGCGGCACGGTGACGGTGGATCTGCGCACCAACGTGCTCATCGTCAAGGACGTGCGCGCCAACGTGGAGAAGGCGCGGGCCCTGGTGCGCAACCTGGACACGCAGACGCCGCAGGTGCTCATCGAGAGCCGCATCGTCGAGGCCAACACCTCGTTCAGCCGCGAGCTCGGTGTGCAGTGGGGTGGTCAGGCCTCGGCCGCGCCCGCCACGGGCAATGCCACCGGCCTCATCTTCCCCAACACCGCGGTGGTGACGGGTGGCATCGAAGGCACGTCGCCGGGCGTCTCCGACATCCCCAACTTCGCCGTCAACCTGCCGGTGGGCGCCGGTCTGGGCACCGGTGGTGCGCTGGGCTTCGTGTTCGGCTCGGCCGGTGGTGCGCTCGCCCTCAACCTGCGCCTGTCCGCGGCGGAGAACGAGGGTGTCGTGAAGACCATCTCCGCCCCGAAGGTGACGACGCTGGACAACAACACCGCCCGCATCAGCCAGGGTGTGTCCATCCCGTTCAGCCAGGTGTCCGCCTCCGGTGCCAACACCACCTTCGTCGAGGCGCGTCTGTCGCTCGAGGTGACGCCCCACGTCACCCAGGATGGCAGCATCATGCTGACCATCAACGCGGCCAACAACCAGCCGGATCCTTCGCAGACGGGCGCCAACGGCCAGCCCGCCATCCAGCGCAAGGAGGCCAACACCCAGGTGCTGGTGAAGGACGGCGATACCACCGTCATCGGCGGTATCTACGTGCGCCGCGGCAGCACCCAGAGCAACTCGGTCCCCTTCCTCTCGAAGATTCCGGTGCTGGGGCTGCTGTTCAAGAACTTCCGCGAGCGTGATGATCGCCAGGAGCTGCTCATCTTCATCACGCCGCGCATCCTCAACCGGCAGACGATTTCCCAGTCCCTGTAGCCGGTCTCTCTGCCCTACGGTCCAAGGAGTCGATTCATGAAGCGATTGATGGCGATTGCGGCACTGGCGTTGGCGCAGGCGGGTTGTGTGGCCAACCAGGGTGATGCGGCCGTGCGGTTCCTCGATGCCCGGGCGCTGACGTTCGAGGAGGGCGTGGGCTGCACGCCCGCCGATGACTTCGTGATCGGCTCGGGCCTTCTCGACCTGTCCGGTAGTCTGAACTACCTGCTGGCGATGAGCGTCGAGACGAACAACTCCGTCCAGTCCATCACCGTCAACCAGGAGGAGTTCTCGGGCCAGGGGCTCAGCGACATCACCCTCAACGAGATCGTCTACTCCTACAAGTTCATGCCGCAAGGCGGTACCGATGCCACGAATCTGATCGACACCGAAGAGGAGACCAGTGCCATCTACCGCGTCTTGCGTCCTGGGACCAGCGCGGAGGAGAGCTACGTCTTCATGAACGCGTTCGGCCCCAAGGCGGTCGCGGCACTGCCCGGCAAGGGGGCTGGGACCGTGTTCGCCACCATCAAGGCCCGGGGACGGCTGAGCAGCGGTCAGACGGTGGAGAGCAACAAGTTCACCTTCCCGGTGACCGTGTATACAAGTGGTGCAACCTACGACTGCACGGATCCGGATACAAAGCCTGCCGGCACTTGCGTAAGGGGGCAGGATGTCCTCGTCCCCAGTGGCTCCAACGGCTGCGTTGATGCCACCTAGCGCTTGACCCACTTCCCCGCGCCTCCTACAAGCCAGACGCCATGTCCTTCCGCACGCACCTCGAGTCGGTGGTCAACCAGGTAGACGGGGCCCTGGCCTGCAGTGTGATGGGTTTCGACGGGATCTCCGTGGACACCCATCAGAAGGAAGACGCGGCCGAGCTGGAGCTGAACGGAGCCTGGGTGGAGTACGCCAACCTGCTCGGTCAGCTCCGCCAGGCCGCCGAGACGCTCAAGACGGGGGAGGTCCAGGAGGTCAGCGTGAACAGCGAGCGGGTGCTCACGCTGATGCGCCTCATCTCCCCGGAATACTTCCTGGTGCTGGCGCTCCGGGCGGACGGTAACTATGGAAAGGGCAGGTACGTCCTCCGGGTGATCGCCCCCAAGATTCGCGCCGAGTTGTAGGCCGCCGAGCGGACGGCGCAGCGCGCCGCGCCTTTCCCCTTTGCAAGGCGCGGCGCCTCGGCTAGACACCCCGGACTTTTCAAGCTGTCCGAAGGAGCCTGTCCATGGCTGGTGTCATTGATACGTCCGAGTTCCGCAAGGGCATGAAGATCGAAATCGACGGTGAGCCGTTCGAGATCGTCGAGTTCCAGCACGTCAAGCCGGGCAAGGGCTCGGCCTTCGTGCGTACGTCCATCCGCAGCCTGCTGACCGGGCGTGTGCTCCAGCCGACCCTCAAGTCCGGCGAGAAGGTGGCCAAGCCCGACATCGAAGAGAAGGACATGCAGTTCCTGTACGAGCAGGGCGGCGACTTCTACTTCATGGACACCCGCAACTACGAGCAGACCTTCATCAGCGCCGAGGTCCTCGGGGAGTCCAAGAACTTCCTGAAGGAGAACATCAACGCGGCCATCCTGTTCTACAACGGCAAGGCCATCGGCGTGACGCTGCCGAACTCGGTGGACCTGAAGGTCACCAAGTGCGATCCGGGCGTGCGCGGCGACACCGTGTCCGGCGCGCTGAAGCCGGCCACCATGGAGACGGGCTACACCGTCAACGTGCCGCTCTTCATCAACGAGGGTGACATCCTCAAGATCGACACGCGCGACGGCAAGTACCTCACGCGCGTGGCCACCGCGGGCTAAGAGCCCACTGCGGTTCAGGGAGGGGACGGAATTGGCAACCAAGCGCAAGGCAGTGCGAACGGAGCCCGTGGCCACCGTGCAGCCGGGGAGCGCCCGGATCGAGGGCAACACCACGTCCCTGGACGTGGAGGCGCTCCGGCAGATCGTGGAGATCCTCGAGGCCTCCGAGGTGACGCGGCTCGTCTGGCAGCGGGGTGAGGAGAAGCTGTTCATCCGCCGTGGCCCCGTGCCGGCGCCCACCATCGTGCACGCCGCTCCGGTGTCGCCCTCGGTGAGCCCCGCGCCGGTGATGGCCGCCGCGCCGGTGATGGCCGCGCCTGCTCCCGCCGTGCACCATGCTCCGGCCGCGCCGGCTCCGGCTGCCGCGGCTCCGGCGGCGGAGAAGCCCGGTCACGCCGTCACCAGCCCGTTCGTGGGGACGTTCTACCGGACGCCCGCCCCGGATCAGCCCGCTTTCGTCGAGGTGGGCACGGTGGTGAAGAAGGGCCAGGTGCTCTGCATCATCGAGGCCATGAAGCTGATGAACGAGATCGAAGCCGACGTGGCGGGCCGCGTGGCGGAGATCCTCGTGGAGAACGGGCAGCCGGTGGAGTTTGGCCAGGCGCTCTTCCGCATCGAGCCGGTCTGACATAGCGGGCGCCCAGCGCCCCGCGGAGGCACGACATCGTGTTCAAGAAGGTGCTGATCGCCAACCGCGGGGAGATTGCCCTGCGGGTCATCCGTGCTTGCCGTGAGCTGGGCATCGCCACCGTGGCGGTGCACTCCACGGCGGACGCCAACGCCCTGCACGTGCGGTTCGCCGATGAGTCGGTGTGCATCGGTCCTCCCCCGTCCAAGGAGAGCTACCTCAACATCCCGCAGCTGCTCTCCGCGGCGGAGATCACCCGTGCGGACGCCATCCACCCCGGCTACGGCTTCCTCTCGGAGAACTCCGAGTTCGCCAAGGTGTGCCGGGACTGCAAGATCCACTTCATCGGCCCCCGGCCGGAGATGATCTCGCTGATGGGCAACAAGGTCCGCGCCCGCAACGCCGCGCGCGAGGCCGGCCTGCCCCTGCTGCCCGGCAGCATCGGCACGGTGAAGGATCCCAAGGAGGCCGAGGCCTTCGCCCGGGAGATCGGCTTCCCGGTCATCCTCAAGGCGGCGGCCGGCGGTGGCGGCAAGGGCATGAAGATCGTCCGCGAGCCGCACGCGCTGGCCCAGGCCTTCGCCACGGCGGCGGCCGAGGCCGTGGCCTCCTTCGGCAACGGCGACCTCTACATCGAGCGGTACGTGGAGAAGCCCCGCCACATCGAAATCCAAGTCGTGGCCGACGAGCACGGCCGCATCATCCACCTGGGTGAGCGCGAGTGCTCCGTGCAGCGCCGCCACCAGAAGTTGATCGAAGAGAGCCCGTCCCCGGCCCTCACCCCCGAGCTGCGCCAGCAGATGGGCGAGGTCTCCATCCGCGCCATGGAGAAGCTCGGCTACAACAACGTGGGCACCATCGAGTACCTGCTCGACGAGAACGGGCGCTTCTACTTCATGGAGATGAACACCCGTATCCAGGTGGAGCACCCGGTGACCGAGCTCGTCACCGGCATCGACCTGGTGCGCGAGCAGATCAAGCTCTCCTCCGGCGAGCCCCTCCAGCGCAAGCAGGAGGACATCCAGATGCGCGGCCACGCGATCGAATGCCGCGTCAACGCCGAGGACCCCGTCACCTTCGTCCCCTGGCCGGGGAAGATCACCGCCTACAGCGCGCCCGGCGGCTATGGCGTGCGTGTGGACTCCAGTGCGTACGAGAACTACACGGTGCTGCCGTACTACGACAGCCTGCTGGCCAAGCTGATCGTGTACGCGGAGGACCGGCCCACGGCGATCCGGCGCATGCAGCGGGCGCTGGGCGAGTACGTGGTGCAGGGCATCCGCACCAACATCCCGTTCCACCGGGCGGCCATGGCGGAGGACGCCTTCGTCGAGGGCAACTACGACACGCGCTTCGTGGAGCGGCTGCTGGCGTCCGAGACGGGCACCCACCGGCTGCGCAAGGCCATCGAGGAGACCCCCTAGGCCGGGCCTGCTCGCCTGCTCGCCTGCTCATCGCGCAACCCCCTGATCCTCCTGGGGGTTGGGGTGGGTGGATTCCTTGACCCGCGAGGGAGGATTCCGTTAGCCTCGGGCCTCCCTCGCTGTCTCCTTGAAGGAAGCAGAAACCCCGGATTTTCCTCGGGTTTCGCTCGGCCGGAAGCCCACGCTCGATGGACAAGAACAAGATCATCGAAGCCGCCGCCAAGCTCGTCGCGAAGGGCGCCTACGACAAGGCCATCAAGGAGTACCAGAAGGTCCTGGAAGTAGACCCCAAGGACGGCCGCGTCCTCCAGAAGATGGGGGAGCTGTACCAGAAGAAGAACGACAACGTTCAGGCGGCCCACTACTTCACCAAGGTCGCCGAGGGCTACTCGACCGACGGCTTCTTCCTCAAGGCCGTTGCGCTCTACAAGCAGGTCCTCAAGCTCAACCCCAACCTGCTGGACGTCAATCTCAAGCTGGCGGAGCTCCACCAGCAGCTCGGACTGATGTCCGAGGCCATGGCGTATTTCCAGATCGTCGCCAACCACTACGACAAGGCCGGCGACGTCAAGAACTCCCTGGATACGCTCAAGAAGATGGTGGATCTCGACCCCGAGAACGTGGCGTCGAAGATCAAGCTGGCCGAGCTGTACGCGCGCGAGAACATGCCGCGCGAGGCCACCCAGGAGTTCAAGAAGGCCGCCGAGTACCTCAAGCGCAACAACCGGATGGATGACTGGTTCCGCGTCGCGGAGCGCCTGTCCACCCTGGATCCGGACAACGTGGCGCTGGCCAAGGATCTGGCCCAGCAGTACCTGTCGCGCGGAGATCAGAAGCGCGCGCTGGCCCGGCTCCAGGTGTGCTTCAAGGCGGACGGGCGCGACGTCGAGACGCTCAACATGCTGGCCCAGGCCTTCCACGGGCTCGGCCAGACGGCCAAGACGATCTCCGTCTACAAGGAGCTCGCCAAGGTCTACCAGGAGCGCGGCCGCCACCAGGACGCCAAGAACATCTGGAACCAGGTCGCCGAGCTGGATCCGGCTGATCCCGACTACGAGGCGTACAAGGCCGAGAGCGCCAGTTCGGCTCCGGCCCCCGCGCCCGCCCCCGCACCCGCTCCGGTTCCGCAGCCTGCTCCCGCCAAGGCCCAGGCGGCTCCGGCGCCCGCGCCCCAGCCGACTCCGGCGCCCGCGCCCCAGCCAACTCCGGCGCCCGCGCCCGCCCAGGCCACTGCTCCGGCGCCCACGCCCGCCGCTCCGGCCCAGCCCGGCAAGGAGCAGTTCTCCAAGCTGCTGACGGAGACGGACGTCTACGTCAAATACGGCCTGCACGACAAAGCGCTCGAGCACCTGCGGAAGATCTTCGCGGTGGATCCGGAGAACCTCGACGCGCACGAGAAGGCCTTCCACATCTACGTCGCCTCCGGCAACACGGCCCAGGCCGGGGAGCAGCTGCTCAACGTGCTGCGCCTGTGCACGCGCCGCGCGGACGTGCAGCGCGCCCAGCCGTACCTGGCCATCATCCTCGAGCAGAACCCCGGCCACCCCGAGGTGCCCGCCTTCCTGTCCGTGCTGCAGTCGGATGAGACGGCGCCCGTCGAGGCCGCGCACGTGGAGTCCGTGGGCGAGGACGCCATCCTCGTGGACTCCAGCGACGAGGAGATCGTCGTCGCCGACGCGCCCCCGGATGCCCTGGAGCATCCGCCGGGCGATGAGCTGGCCCTGGTCTCCGCGAGCAGCTCCGAGGAGGAGGAAGGGCAGATCCTCTCCGGCGAGTTCGGCATCCCCGTGGACGCCGAGGAGGGCGTGGTGCTCGCGGACGAGCCCGGCGCGGAGGTGTCGGGCGACGAGCCCCTCTTCGGCGCCGGTGACGAGCCCGAGGAGGCGACGACCGTCTTCATGGAGCCGGCCGGTGAGGACGACGCCCTGGCCGCCCCCTTCGAGGACGAGCCGCTGGTGGCGGATGGGGAGCCCCTGGCGCTCGGCGACGACGAGCCGCAGCCCACGCAGGTGGCCGCGCCCTCGGCCGATCTGCTCCAGAACTCCTTCGAGGACGACGGCTTCTCCGAGGCGGAGCCCACGCGCGTGGCCATGCGCCCGGCGGAGCTGGACGAGCCGACCTCTTCTGGCGCTCCCGCGCTGACCTTCGAGGACGAGGGCACTCCGGTGGACACGCCGGCCCTCGTCGGCTCCTACGAGCTCGAGGAGCCCGAGCTCGAGCCCGAGCCCGCCCCCGTGGTGGCCGCGCCCAAGCCTCCCGCGCCCAGGGCCCCGGTTCCCGCGCCCAAGGCTCCGGCCGCGGCCGCCGCTCCGCCCGCCAAGGCCCAGCCCGCGCCCGCCGCGAAGCCTGCCGCGGCCGCCGCTCCGCCCGCCAAGGCCCAGCCCGCGCCCGCCGCGAAGCCCGCCGTGGCCGCCGCTCCGCCCGCCAAGGCCCAGCCCGCGCCCAAGCCGCAGCCCGTCGTCGCCCAGGTCGAGGAGCCCGCCGAGGAGCCCGCTGGCGAGGAGTGCGACGAGGCCAGCTTCTTCCTGGACCAGGGCCTCTACGAGGAGGCTCGGGAGATCCTCGAGACGGTGCAGATCGCCTTCCCGGGCCACGCGCGCGCGGAAGAGCTCATGGCCCGGCTCGAGGCGCTTGAGTCCGGTGGCGCTCCGGCCGCCGAGGAGCCCGAGGAGACGGCCGAGGCCCTCTCGGTGCCCGCCGTGCCCGCCCTGGGCGAGTCCCCCGCCGAGCGCGATGCGTTCGACCTGGCGGCGGAGCTGGCCGGCGAGTTCGGCGACCTGGGCGGAGAGCAGCCCGCGGCGTCCGCCGTCGAGGAGGACTTCCAGTACTCGGTGGAGGAGGTCTTCGCCGAGTTCAAGAAGGGCCTCGCCAAGGTCGTCAAGCCCGAGGACGTGGACACCCACTACGACCTGGGCATCGCCTACCGCGAGATGGGCCTCATCGACGACGCCCTCAACGAGTTCGCCGTGGCCCGCGAGGGCTGCATGGGCAAGAAGCGTGAGGTGGATTGCCTCACGATGATCGGCCTGCTGCAGGCCCAGAAGGGCGATGCCGGCGCGTCCGTGGGCACCTTCAAGCAGGCGCTCGCCAGCGAGCACGCCACCGGCGAGGTCGCCAAGGCCATCGGCTTCGAGCTGGGTCTGGCCTACCAGGCCATCGGCGAGGAGGGCAAGGCCCTCTACCACTACCAGCGCGTGGCGGCGCTCGACCCGAATTTCCGGGAGGTCTCCGGCCACGTGCAGCGGCTGGCCGCCACCACGTCTCCGGTGCCGGATCCCCTGCCACCGAAGGCGCCCACCGCTCCTCCCCCCGGTGCCATGCCCGCGGCCGCCGGAGCCGCCCGGCCGCGTAAGGTAGGCTACGTCTAGCGCAGTCCGAGGTTCGCCGAGCCCATGTCCACCTACCTCGACTATTTCGAGCTCACCCAGGAGCCCTTCTCCAACGCTCCGGTGAGCCGCTTCTATTACAACTCGGCCCAGCACTCCCAGGCGCTGACCCGGCTCATGCACTCGGTCAGCTACATGAAGGGTCTGTCGATCCTCATCGGCGACATCGGGGCCGGCAAGACGACGCTCGCGCGCCGCATGCTCGACTCGCTCCCCGAGTCCGAGTACGAGGCCGCGCTGCTCGTCATCATCCACTCGGGCATCACCGCCAACTGGCTGCTGCGCCGCATCGCCCTGCAGCTGGGCGTGGAGAACCCCGCCCAGGAGAAGCTGGCCCTCCTGTCCCAGCTCTACCAGCGCCTGCTGCAAATCTACGAGTCCGGCAAGAAGGCCGTCGTCCTCATCGACGAGGCCCAGATGCTGGAGACGCGCGAGCTCATGGAGGAGTTCCGGGGGCTGCTCAACCTGGAGGTCCCCGAGCGCAAGCTCATCTCCTTCGTCTTCTTCGGGCTGCCGGAGATCGAGAAGAACCTCAAGCTGGACCCGCCGCTCGCCCAGCGCGTGTCGCTCCGCTACAAGCTGGAGCCCTTCACCGCCGAGTCCACCGAGGCCTACATCAAGCACCGCCTCCGGTTGGCCAGCTGCCCGCGCATGCCGTTCACCAACGAGGCCCTGGTCGCCGTGCACCAGCGCTCGGGCGGCACCCCGCGCGTCATCAACAGCATCTGCGACAACGCCCTCTTCGAGGCCTTCCTCGCCCGCGAGCAGACCATCACCGACAAGCTCATCCACCGCATCGCCGACAACCTGGGACTCCAGGGTTCGGCTCTGCCGGAAGGGCAACAGAAGTCCGCCCCCGCCGCTGGCCCGAGCAGTCGGGCAAGCGGCAACTCGAAGATCGATCTCGCGGAGATCGACCGTTACCTTGAGGGGTTGGGTAAGCTGTAGCCGTTTTGGCTCCCCGGAACAGGCAGCAGGGCGCGCGCAGGCCGCCGCTGTGGCTCATCGTCCTCACGCTCGTGCTGGGGACGGTGCTGGTCCTTCGTACGCGCACCGCCTGGGACCAACTGTGCACGCAGGCCCGGCGCCAGCTGCCCACGTTGCTGGGGATGGAAGTGGGCGTCGGCGAGTGCGAGGTGGATCCACTCGGCCAGCGCCTCATCCTCCGCGGCCTGTCCGTCTTCGAGAAGGGCGCGGACACGCCCCTGTTCGCCGCGGACTCGGCCGAGGTGCAGCTCGGCCTGCCCAACCCGTTCTCCGGTCAGCTCGCCATCGACCTGGTGAAGGTGCACCGGCCGCGCGTGTCGCTGGACCTGACCCGTCCCAGGGCTCCCGCGGGTGAGCCCGGCGAGTGTCTGCTCAAGCCACTGCGGCGCTTGCGGCTGGCGCGCGTGGCCATCACCGGCGCGGAGGTGCGGCTGGCGCTGCCCGGCGATCGGCACGTGGAGCTGTCCGAGCTGGACGTCAGCCTGCGCGAGCGCTGGGGCGAGGAGGAGTTCGAGGTGGAGGCCCGGCGCGGCCTGGTCCACCTGGCTCCGGGACAGGAGCTCACCCTCGGACGGCTCGCGCTCTCGGGCGCGCTGGACGTGGACGAGGAGCTGCTGGAGCTGGACCGCGCCGAGGCGTCGCTGGACGAGCTGACGGTGAACATCTCCGGCCGCGTGGAGCAGCTGTGCGAGCCCATGCTCGCGCTGGATGCCCAGGTGTTCCTCCCGCTGCGCACGCTGTCGCGCTTGGGAGTGCTGAAGAAGCCCGCGGAGGGCCACCTCTGGACGCGGCTCACGGCCAACGGCCGCCCCACGGCGCCCAGCGTGTCCGTGGAGGTGTCGGGCAGCGGCATCTCCTATGCGCAGTACTCCCCGGGCTCCTTCACCGCGCGGCTGGCGTACGCCGGTGAGCTGGTGACGGTGGAGGAGCTGCTCGTCCCCATCGGCTCGGGCGGCAACGCGCGCATCACCGGCACGCTCGCGCTCCGTCCGGGGCTGCCCGTCGAGGTGGACCTGGAGACGCATGAGGCGCAGTTCGGCCGCATCCTCGAGAAGGCCGGCCTGACGGGCTCCTGGGTGGACTTCCCGGCCAACGCCAGGGCCCACCTGTCCGGCACGCTGCTGCCCAGGCCCAACCTGTCGGGCGACCTGGATCTGCGCCACGGCCGCTTCATCCTCGCCTCGCGCGCCTTCGATGCGCCCGTGGACTCCGGGCGCACCCTCCTCACCTACGCGGGCGGCCACGTGCGCACGCAGGTGTCGCTCCTGCCCGACCGCGTCACCTTCTCCGGTATCGAGATCGACTCGGGCCGCTCGCGCATCGGCGGCGACGTGACGCTCTTCTACGACTCGCAGAAGGGCCTCCTCGTCAACGCGCACGGCGACGCGGACCTCTCCGACTTCGGCCACATCGCCCAGCTGCCGTGGGCCGGACATGGCGCGGTGAGCACCACCGTCGAGGGCCCGTACTCGCAGGTGAAGATCGGCGCCACCCTGTCCCTGCGCGACTTCATGTTCTGGGACTTCGACCTGGGCGTGGTGCAGGGGAAGATCACCTACGCGGACAAGGTGCTGGGCTTCCCGACCCTCTCCGGCCAGAAGGGGCGCACCCAGTACTTCGGCAAGGCGGAGCTCACCTTCGGGCGCTCGCTGCACACGCGCGCCGAGGTGCAGGTGCCGCGCGGCCGCACCGAGGATCTGATCGACATCATCGCCCCGCTGCACTCCACCATCTCCGTCATGCAGGGGCCCATGCAGGGCGAGGTCTCGGGCCGGGTGGAGATCGACAGCCCGATGGACCAGTTCTCCGGTCTGGTGGCCCTGGACTTCAAGGACACCACCTACTACGGGCGGCACATGGGCAAAGGCTCGGCCCGGCTGCGCTTCGACAATGGCGAGGCCATGGTGCTCGAGCGCACGGTGCTGGAGGGCCGGCTGGGCCGCACCTGGGTGGATGGGAGCTTCTTCTTCTCCGGGCCCCAGAAGGGCGTGCTGGACTACCGCTTCGGCGGCGACAACCTGTCCCTCGCGGAGCTCGCCGGCCAGGAGACCGCCGAGCGCATGGGCCTGAGCGCCACGCTGGCCCTGGAAGGCACCGTCTCCGGCAACACGGACGTGCCGGTGACCACGGCCCACGTGTCCGGCCCGCAGGTCATCTTCGGCGGCCGCAACCTCGGCAACATGGGCTTCGAGGCCCGCATGGAAGGGCGGGAGCTGCAGCTCGCCGGCCGTCCCTCCCGCGACACCTCCGGCATCCTGTGGATGCGCGTGAAGGAGCCCTATCCCTTCGAGGCCGCGGTGACGCTGGAGCTGCCCGAAATCCGGCCGCTGTTGCCCGTCAACGACTTCACCCACGGCCTGTCCGGCTCCGTCAAGGCGGTGGTGCGGGCGCAGGGCGCGTTGAAGAACGCCCAGGCCATCCAGATGGACGCCACCGTGGAGCGGCTCACCCTGGCCCGCGGCGCGTTCTCCGGCGCCAACGAGGGCCCCATCTCCCTGCGCTTCGCCAACGGGCGCCTGGACGTGCCCTCCTTCTCCTTCCGCGGGCCAGACACCGAGCTGTCCGCGGCCGGGTGGATCAGCTCCGAGCAAATGGACTTCTACCTGCGCGGCGGCATGAACCTGGGCCTGCTCGAGTCCGTCTCACCCATGCTGGTGCGCACCGGCGGCCGTGTGGAGCTCAGCGCCGTGGCCACGGGCAGCCCGCGCACGCCCAAGGTGGCGGGCTCGGCCCTCATCTCCGACGCCAAGCTGTCCCTGCGCGACCAGCCGCTGTCCGTGCGCGACGTGAAGGGCCGCGTCGCCTTCACCGGCCAGCGCATCCTCCTGGAGTCCCTCGAGGGCTTCCTCAACGAGGGCCGCATGCAGGGCAGCGGCGAGGTCTCCCTGGCCGACTTCCGCCCCTCGGAGCTGATGATGAACGTGGCCCTCACCGACGTGGCCACGCGCTTCCACGAGGACCTGCCCTTCACCACCAGCGGCCGGTTGTGGCTCACCGGCACCCTGGACGCCATGCGCCTGGGCGGCGTCATGGACATCCGCAACCTGCGCTACCGCCGCGGCCTGGAGCTGGATGACATCCTCAAGCGCTTCTCCCGGCGCAGCGTGCTGGCCTCCCCCGCGGAGAAGCCCCGCGAGTACCTCACCTTCGACGTGGGCCTGCTCCTCACCGACGTGTGGGTGGACAACAACCTCGCCCGCGCACGGCTGCTCGGCTCGCTCAAGCTCACCGGCACCAACGTGCGCCCGGGTGTCCTCGGCGTGGTGGAGACCGCCGAGGGCAGCCAGGCCTTCTTCCGCAACAACCAGTTCACCATCGACCGCGGGCAGATCGAGTTCCAGGACCGCTACAGCATCGACCCCATGTTCGACCTGCGCGCCCAGGCCCAGGTGCGCGAGTACCAGGTGAAACTCCATGCCTTCGGCCGCCCGGCCGCTCCCCAGCTGCTCCTCACCTCGGAGCCGAGCCTCACCGAGGGCGATGTGCTGTCGCTCCTCACCCTGGGTCTCACCAGCACCGACAAGGAGACGGCCGCCTCGGCCAGCGCGGGCCTCGCCGCCGAGGCCTTCTTCAACATCTCCGGCCTGGACCGGCAGGTGCAGCGCTTCCTGCCCTCCAACCCCGTCCTGCGCGGCCTGTCCCTGCAGATCTCCACCACCTACAACGACGCCACCCAGCAGGCCGAGCCAACCGCCCGCTTGGAGTCGAAGTTCCTCACGGAGCAGCTTAAGATTGGCTTGACGCAGCCCGTCAGTGGGCGTGGAACTCGCGCTCGCGCCGAGTACCTTTTCGACAATCGCTTCTCCCTCCGGGGCCAGTGGGACAACGAGAACAGCGAGACTGCCTTCGGCAACCCTGGGATCGAGCTCAAGTTGAGCTGGGAGTCCCAGTAACGCTCGTGCTCTGCCTGCTGCTGGCCAGCGCCGCGATGGCGCAGCCGGCGAAGGAGGTGGAGCCAGCGAAGGCCGCCGGGGCACAGGCCTCGGAGACGGCGCCGCTCCCCGTGCGCCCGGAGCCGGTGCTGCCGGCCGGTCCCACGGTGGTGGCGGTGGAGCTGCACCTGCCCGCGGAGGAGGACTCGGCGGGGCTGGCGGAGCTGGTGGCGGTGCGCAAGGGACAGGCGCTGTCGGCCCGCGCGGTGCGCCGCTCGGTGGAGCGGCTGTGGTCCAGCGGGCGCTTCTCCGACGTCGTCGTGCGCACCGTGGACGTGCCCGAGGGCGTGCGCGTCGTCTTCGAGCTCACCTCCATGGCGCGCATCCGCCGCATCGACGTGGAGGGCAACGTCGTCCTCTCCGACGCGGCGCTCCGGGCGGCGCTGAAGGTGGACGGCATCGAGCAGGACAAGCTGCTCGACGAGGACGTGCTGAGGACGGCCTTGAAGGGCCTGTCCCGCGCGTACGAGCGCCAGGGCTACAACGACGCGCGCGTCCAGCTCACGCGCGAGACCGTGGCCGGAGGCGTGGCGCTCGTCTTCACCGTCTTCGAGGGCAGCCCCACGCGGGTGGCGGCCGTCTCGGTGACGGGCAGCCCCGGCCTTCCCTTGTCCGAGCTGCTCGCCACGCTGGGCCTGCGCGTGGGCGGCGTGCTGGACCGCGGTGGCCTGGAGTCCGGACTGGAGCGGCTGCGGACGCTGCTGCGCTCGCGCGGCTACTGGCGCGCCACGGTGGGCCAGCCCAAACAGCAGGGCGCGGGCGACGCGGCGACGGTGGTGGTGCCCATCTCCGCCGGGCCCCGCTTCACCTTCCACTTCCACGGCAACCACCGCTTCCCGGACACCGTGCTGGCGCGGATGCTCTCCTACGACGGCTCGGAGCCGCTGGACTCGCAGACGGTGGCGCGGCTGGCGCGGCGGTTGGAGTCCTTCTACCGCTACCGCGGCTTCAACGACGTGCACGTGGAGACGCGCGAGGTGCACCGCCCGGATGGCGAGGCGGCGGTGCTCGCCTTCGACATCGAGGAGGGCCACCCGCTGCGCGTGCGGCGCGTCATCTTCCGCGGCAACAAGGTCCTCTCCAACGAGACCCTGCGCGAGATGCTCACCGAGCACGTGCGCTCCAACGAGCCCCAGCCGGCCTCGGGGCCGCTGCTGTCGGACGCGGTGGAGATGGGGCCCGGCAAGCGCCACCTGGGGCCTCCCGAGTGGGTGCACAACCCGGCCACCGTCTTCGTCGAGGAGGCGTGGCGGGACGCGGCGGAGGTGATGACGGAGGCCTACCGCGAGCGCGGCTTCCTCCAGGCCCGGGTGCGCTTCACCAAGATGGAGCTGGCGGTGGGCCGGCGCTCGGCGGTGGGCTGGTTCGACGTGGTCGAGGGGCCGCAGATGCGCGTGTCCGAGATGCGCATCGAGGGCGGGCCCCCGGGCTTCGACGGACGCAAGCTGGTGCCCCTCGAGGTGGGCGAGCCCATGAGCAACGACGCGGTGGAGCGCGGGCAGCAGGCGCTCGTCACCGAGCTGGCGCGCAAGGGCTACCTCTTCGCCCGCGCGGATGCGGCGCCGAACCTCGCGGCCGGCGGCGTGAGCGTCCTCTACCGCCTGGAGCCGGGTCCCCAGGTGACGGTGGGCCGCATCCTCGTGCGCGGCACCTCGCGCACCAACGAGGAGGTGGTCCGCGCCACGGTGCGCCTCAAGGAGGACGAGGTGCTCAGCCCGGACAAGCTCTTCGAGAGCCAGCGCCGGCTCACGCTCCTCAACATCTTCCGGCAGGCCACGGTGCGGCTGGAGAAGCCGGACGTGCCCGAGGCCAGCAAGGACGTGGTGGTGGAGGTGCGCGAGCGTCCGCGCTGGGAGGGCGAGGTCGCCGGTGGCTACTTCCTGGCGGAAGGTCCCCGTCTGGGCCTGGACGTGTCTCGCTCCAACGTGGATGGGCGCGGGCTCAACCTGTCCGGCCGGTTGAAGCTCAACTACATCGGCTGGAGCGCGCAGGGCTGGGAGAAGGCCGCCATCGCCCGCGCCCGCTGCACCGCGGTGCCCGAGGAGTGCAAGGCGCCCGAGCCGTATGCCTGGGTGAGTGACTTCGGTGGCCGCGTCGTGCTGTCCGCCGCCCAGCCGCGGCTCTACGGCCTGCTGCCCCTGGAAGTGGGCGCCCGCTTCGATCTCATCGGCGAGCGCGTGCACCGGCCCTCGTACCTGTCCACCCGAGCCGCCGCGGTGGCGGGCCTGGACTGGTCCGCGACGCGTTGGCTGAGCTTCGGGTTGCAGTACGAGTTGGAAGGCAACCTGCTGGAGCGGGGAGAGCGCCAGCTCACCGCGCCGAGCCGCGCGGACCAGGAGCGTCTGCGCTTCCCCACCGGCTTCTTCATCCTGAACTCGCTGCGCGCCTCGGGCGCGGTGGACCTGCGGGATGACCCGGCCAACCCGCGCAGGGGCCTGGTGGTGTCCACCAGCGCCGAGCTGATGCGCGACATCCGCTCGCTGCCGACGAACGCCAGCGGCGAGCCCACGGAGGCCCAGCCCATCAACGGCGTGAAGCTGATGGGGAACGTGAGCGGCTACGTGCCCCTGCCGTCCCGTACGGTGCTGGCCCTGTCCGTGCGCGGCGGCACCATCGTGCCCCTGGAGCAGGACTCCTGGGTCATCGGCTCCAAACGCTTCTACCTGGGCGGCTCCTCCAGCCTGCGAGGCTTCCGCGAGGACGGCATCCTTGGCGAGGACCGGCGTACGTCGCTGCGGCGGCAGCTGGCCGACTGCCGCTCCCTGGTGCACCCGGCGGGATGCTCCACGGAACTGCTGACCATCCTCGCCGGCCAGCCGCCCACCAGCGAAGGCGGGCAGCTGTTCACCCTCGCCAAGGGCGAGCTGCGCATTCCCGTGGGCTCCTCCTTCGACGTGGGCCTGTTCCTCGAGGCGGGCAACCTCTGGGAAGACCTGGAGCAGTACCAGTTCGCCGCGTTGCGCTACTCGACGGGCATCGGCGCCCGCTACCAGACGCCGGTGGGCCCGCTGTCCTTCGACGTGGGCGTCAACCTGGACCCCGACGAGACGCTCAACGAGCCGCTCATGCAGTTCCACTTCAGCATCGGCACCTTCTGAGCCTGCTTCTGAGCTCTTCAGGCCACAGGGCCTGGCAGGGGCGTCGGGGGCCGCCTCCCTGGCTCCTCCCGGAGGGTCCCATGGCTCACAGGGCGCCGGTGGACACTCTACTCCGGGGAGCATCCTGACTCGGGAGGGTGGGCGGTGTTGTCCAGGAAATGGCTGGAGATCGATCTCGAGCGTGTCGAGGGGGGCATCCGCGCCGCCGCGATGGGCTGCCGGGGTGAGCACCCCGTTCCCCATACGCTCCCGGCCGTCACCCTGGAGCAATTGAGCCTTTTCGCCCGGAACACCGAGAAGGCCGCCGCTCGCGCCGAGCCCCTGGGGGAGAACCTGAAGCAGGCGCAGACCTTCTACCAGGCCCTCTTCCAGAAGGGCCTCGAGGAGGTGCTGGTGCGATTGCGTGAGGCCTCGGGCGACGAGCAGGTCCTCGTGCGGTTGATGATTCACGATGCCGCGCTCCAGGCCTTCCCCTGGGAGGCGCTCTGCGAGCCGGAGACGACCCTGTCCTTCCTGGGCAACTCGCCGGAGCTGCTCCTGGCCCGCGGCGTGAGCTCGACGGATCCCTGGCAACCCCGCGAGGTGGAGGGCGCGGTGCGGGTCCTGGCGATCGCCCCCTCGGACGAGTCGGCCCTCACGGGGCTCCGGGCCGCGCTCCACGACAGCATCGAGTCCGGGGAGATCGAATGGTTGGATCCGCTCGTGGGCGCCCGGGCCCGGCTGCCCTACCTCTCCGACTGGCTGAAGCGCGGGCGCACGCCCCACATCCTCCACTTCATCGGGCACGGGAGTGTCGACGAGAAGGGCGTCCCCCGCCTCCTGTTCGAGGATGACGAGGGCCAGGAGCGCGGGGTGGAGGTGGAATGGCTGGCCCAGCAGCTGCGGACGGACTTCCGCAGGGACCTGCGGTTGATCGTGCTCGACGCCTGTGAGGGGGGCCAGACCCGGGGCCCTGGCCAGCGCGGCGGAGTGTTTCGCGCACTCGGGTGCCGACGCCGTCGTCGCCCACCTGTGGCCGGTCAAGGCGGACCTCGCCCGGCTGTGCTCGAGGTCCTTCTACCGGGCCCTCACGAGCGCCTCCTCCTCGCGAGGCGATGTGGCCAGCAGCCTCCAGCACGCGCGGCACACGGTGCTCGGCGCCTTCCATGGCAGCGCCGAGGCCTTCTCCCCGGTGCTCTACCTGCGAGGCCAGGACACCACCTTGTTCGACTTCCAGCGCCGCAGGGTGGTGCCTCCGCGTACCACGCCCCCGCCCGTCCGGCCGCACGAGCCCGCGCCTCCCGCCCTGTCCCGTCTGCTGGAGCGGCCCTTCACCCTGTTGCTGGGCGACCGCCTGCGCGAGCAGAGCTCCCTGCTGGAGGACTTCCGCACGCTGCTCCGCGAGAAGCTCGAGCAGAACGTGGGCGCCGTGCCCCCCGGCCTCTCCATGAGCGCCCTCGCCCAGCGTTACGCGCTGTGCTTCGGCGAGGAGAACCTCTTCTTCGAGTTCCAGAAGATGTTCGGCCATGCCGCCGAATCGCTGTCCTTCGTCCGGGCCATGGCGCGCGAGGTTCCCCCCGGCGTCCACATCACGCTGCTGCGCTTCCCCCTGTTGGAGATCGCCCTCGCCGACAGTCAGCCGCAGCGGCGCATCCACGTCATCCAGCCCTCGGGGCCGGGGGGCGGAGACGTGCCCACCGTGATGCGGCATGAGCCCGGTGAGCAGCGGTGGACCCAGGTCATGGAGGTCCCCGAGTCGTTCGATGCGCAGCGGGAGATCTTCGTGCTCCGGCTCTACCGGGGCTACCTGCCGCCCAACCTCTTCAACAAGCCCATGCTCACCGAGGACGACTACCTGCTGGGCATCGGCGGGCTGAAGGACATCCTCTCCTCGCCGGATCTCGCCGACGAGCTGCTGAGCGTGTTGAACACCCGGCCCGCCTTCCTGCTGGGCCTGTCCATCTGGACCTGGCACCACCGGATGTTGCTCTACCGGCTCTTCGGCAAGCGGCCGCTGCCCCTCGGCAGCCTGGTGATGCTCGAGCCGGATGATGCCGAGCGCGCGATGTGGCTGCGCGGGCAGAGCCTGCCGGGGAGGGAAGGCGTCCAGGTGCTCGAGATGAGCACGGCCGAGCTGATGGCCTACTTCCAGGAGCCGCCTGCCCAGGAGGGCGCCCGATGAGCGGTGGCGTGCATGTCAATCCGTTCCCCGGTCCCCAGCCCTACCGGTGCGCGGACCGGGAGCGCTTCCTCGGCCGGGAGCCGCACATCCGCAAGCTGGTGAACCGCATCCTCGCCCACCCGTGCGTCACGCTCTTCGGTCCCTCGGGCGCGGGCAAGTCCTCGCTGATGCAGGCGGGCGTCATCCCCGTGCTGGTGGAGGAGCAGGGCTTCCGCATCGTCCGCGTCGATGCCTGGCTGCGAGAGGAGCCGCCCCTGGAGCGGCTGGCACAGGCGATGTTCTCGGAGCTCGACCTGGGCGAACGGCCCGGTGGACTGGGCGCGCGCGAGGCCCTCGAGGAGGCGCTCCGGATGGCGGAGCAGCGCTCGGAGCGGCCGATCCTCATCTACCTGGATCAGCTCGAGCAGCTCCTGCTCCCGGGGCGTTCTCCGGTGGAGACGGGCGGACTGCTCGAGGGCCTGGAGGCGCTCGCGTCCATGCCCATCCGGGGGCTGCAGGTGGTGCTGTCGCTGCGGGAGGACTACCTGGGCCGTTTCCGGGACCGGGCCCGTGCGCTGCGCTTCGTGCTGGACCAGGGCTTCCGGCTGGGGCCGCTCACGGTGGGCGAGATGGCGCGGGTGGCCTGCCGGGTGGCCGCCACGGGGACGCCGGCCCAGCACTGGCGCGAGGAGGAGATGCGCGCGCTGATGCTCCAGGTGCGCACGCCCGGGCAGAGCGAGTCGGACGAGGCCGAGGTCCAGGCGGCCTTCGCGCAGATCGTCTGCCGGGCGCTCTGGGAGGAGCGCGTGGCGGGAAGCGGCCCGGCCGGGAAGGTGGAGGCCGAGCCCATCCTTCACCGGTACCTGGACGCGACGCTGGACGCGTTGGGGCCCCTGCACGGCGCGGCCATGACGCTGCTGGAGGAGCACCTGGTGGCGGCGGATGGGAGCCGGACGCTGCTGATGGAGCACCAGGCGCTGGCCGCGCTCCCACCGGGGGAAGGGGGGAAGGTGCTGGCCAGCCTGGAAGGGGCGGCGGTGCTGCATGCGGAGCAGCACCAGGGCAGCCGGTACTTCGAGCTGGGGCACGACTGGCTGGCGCGCAAGGTGCTCGAGCTCAAGCAGGAGCGGCTGCGGCTCGAGGAGGCGCACCACGAGGCGCGGCGCGTGAGGGCCATGCGGCGCAGGCTGCTCGTCACCGCGTCGGTGGCCGGCGTGGTGGTGGCGGTGCTGCTCCTCCTGCTGTTCCTGGCCGTGAACGCCCGGCACGAGGCCCTCAATCAATCCCTGCTGACGGGAGCGCGGGAGTTGTTGGAGCGCGGCCAGCCCGCCATGGCCGGGAAGCTGCTGCTCGAGGTGCGCGAGCCGGAGAAGGTGCCGGAGTGGGATCCACTCGCCCTGGAGGCGCTGGACGCCAACCACCTGAGGGTGACGCTCCCGGGCAGCGGGTTGCCGCTCAACGCGGCCGCCTTCAGCCCGGATGGGACGCTCATCGTCACGGCCTCCTCGGACGGGAAGGCGCGGTTGTGGCGGGTCACCGGCCTGGGCGAGCCCGTCGTGTTGGAGGGACACAAGGACGAGGTCCGCACGGCCGCCTTCAGCCCGGAGGGCGAGCGCCTCGTCACGGCCTCCGCGGATGGGACGGCGCGGGTGTGGCGGGTCTCGGATGGGCGGGAGCTCCTCGCGCCCCTTGCGCACGAGGATGATGTCCGGAGCGCCGCGTTCAGCCCGGATGGGGAGCGCATCCTCACGGTCTCCTCGGATGGGACGATCCGGGAGTGGCGGGCCGCGGACGGTGCGCCGCTGCGCGTGTGGAAGCTCTCCCGCGATGGGGACATGACGGTGAGGTACCCCGATGGCGCGGGCGCCCTCCGCGTACCCCGGGGAAACGGCAAGACGTTGTCGTCCGCCGCGCTCAGCCCGGATGGGGAGCTCCTCGTCACCACGGCCTGGGACAAGACCCCGCGGGTGTGGCGGGCCAGGGACGGCATGCCCCTGTTCACCCTGCATGGGCACACGGGGACGGTCCAGTCCGCCAGGTTCAGCCGGGATGGCCGGTTCCTCGTCACGGCCTCCTCGGACGGGACGGTGCGCCTGTGGCGGGCCGGGGATGGCACCCAGGTGCTGCTGCTGGAGGGGCACGAGGGGCCCGTCCAGTCCGCCGCGTTCAGCCCGGATGGAGCGCTCCTCGTCACGGCCTCCATGGATGGGACGGCACGGGTCTGGCGCATCGAGGATGGCAAGGAGCTCCTCGTGCTGAAGGGGCATGAGGGCCCGGTCCAGTCCGCCAGGTTCAGTCAGGATGGGACGCTCATCGTCACGGCGTCCTGGGACGGAACCGCGCGGGTGTGGAGGGCCCAGGGCCTCGATGCGAAGCAGCCCCTGGTCCTGCGGGGACACGGGGGACCGGTGCAGCTCGCCGGCTTCAGCCATGAGCACCTCGTCACGTTCACCCGGGACGAGCCCGTGCGCGTGTGGCGGTCCAGCGGCCAGGTGGAGCCCCTGCTGCTGACGGGGCTCGGAGATCGGCCCTCCTCCGTCGCGGTGAGCGCGGATGGTGAGCGCGTCGCCACGACCTCCTGGGATGGCCTCCTCCGGGTGGGAAGGTCCGATGGCTCGGGTGGGGTCCTCGTGAGGGAGCTGGAGCACAAGCGGCCGGTCACCGCCATCGCGTTCAGCCCGGACGGCCAGCTCATCGCCACGGCCTCGAGGGACAAGACGGCGCGGGTGTGGCGGGTGGCGGATGGCGCGCGGATCGCCCTGCTCGAGGGACACCTGGGGGCGGTTCAATCCGTCGCGTTCAGCCCGGATGGGCAGCTCCTCGTCACGGCCTCGAGAGACAAGACGGCACGGCTGTGGCGGAGCGGGGACGGCACGCTGGTCCGCGAGTTGAAGGGACACGAGAGCGCCGTCCTCTCCGCCGCGTTCAGCCGGAATGGCCGGTACCTCGTCACGGCCTCCGCGGATGGGACGGCGCGGGTGTGGCGGGTGGCGGATGGCAAGGAGCTCTTCGTATTGAAGGAGCACCTGGGCGCGGTCCAATCCGCCACGTTCAGCCCTGACGGAGTGCTCATCGCCACGGCCTCCGCGGATGGGACGGCGCGGGTGTGGCGGGCGGCGGACGGCAAGATGCTCCTCGTGCTGAAGGGGCACCAGGGACCGGTCCAGTCCGCCCTGTTCAGCCCGGATGGCCAGTCCGTCGTCACGGGCTCCTGGGACAAGACGGCGAGGGTCTGGTTCCTGCCTTCGACCCGGCTCGCGACCGCCCAGCTCGCGGAGGCGCTCGAGAAGGACAACCAGGACTGTCTCACCGTCTTCCAGCGGCGGGCCTATCTCAAGGAGCGCAGGGGTGTGGCCCGGACGCGGCACGAGCAATGCGAGCGGAAGCGTGAACGCATGATCTCGGAGGGGTGGACGAGCTGGAGCGGCGCGGCTGGGACCCCCGGCGGTCCGCTGTCCGCCTCCGCGACGCCGCACCGGTGACGTGCCCGGTCAGGCCGGAGCGGGCGCCTCCGGGCGGGCGTCCTGGCCGCGCCTCGAGACGAGCGCCAGGAGCACGAGCACCAGCACGCCCGCGAGCGTCGCCTGGAGTCCCGAGTGGAAGCCCGGATCCGTGAAGGAGAGCTCCACCTGGTGCGAGCCCTCCGGCACCTCGAGGCCCATGAGCGCGCCGTTGACGATGCGCACGGGCACCTCGTTGCCATCCACGGCCGCCGTCCAGCCCGGGTAGGCGCTGGTGGCGAAGACGAGGAAGGTGCCTCCCGCCGACGCCACCACCCGCGCCCGGGCGCTCCGGGGACCGAGCTCCACGCCCGTCACCTCGGCGGGCCCGTAGGTCCTCGTCGTGCCTTCCTCCACGAGCGCTTCCTGGCGCGGGTCGACCTTCCCGGAGCCCAGGCGCGCGAGGGCGTCCTCCAGGCTGGCCACCGCGGTGGTCCGCGTCACCGTCCGCAGGCGCTGGGGGCAGTCGGGGAGCTTCGTCACCGCGAGCCCCAGGGCGGGCTCGGTCAGGAGCACCTGCTCGCCCGGGCCCACGGCCTGCGCCGCCTGGGCCGACGTCAACAGCAGACAGCCCGCGTAGAGCTCCGCCACCCCCTGCGGCCGCCGTGCGAACACCCCCATCAGGCCCGTCCAGCGCCGCAGGTCCACCGCGCTGTAGCTGGTGACCTCCTCGAGCCCGAAGACGCCGGAGAGGTTGCTCTTGAGCGTCTCGTGCTCCCACTCGCGCAGACGGATGAGCCCCTCGAGGTCCCTGCTCGGAGGCGCCGAGGCCTTGAGCGCCCTGTCCATGCGGAACAAGCGCGTCGGCGGTGAGCCCGCCAGTTCCCGGAGCCGGGCCGCCAGCGCGGGCTCCTGGTAGAGGGAGGCCGGCCCGAGCCACACCGTCTTGCGCGCCGTCCACAGCAGATCCACCGCCACCAGCGCGAGCACGCCCACGGCCACCGCGCGGCTGCCGGGCTTCCGGAGCGCCAGCGCCGCGAGTCCCAGCATCAGCGCCGTGAAGCACAGCGCGGTGCCCACCGAGCGCGCCGCGTTCTCCAGGGGGCCGCTCGGATCCGCCCGGGTGCTGGCCGCCTGGAGGAGGGAGGCGAAGAGCTCGCGGGCCGTCTCCGTCGCGACTCCGGTGAACAGGAGGGCCACCCCCATGAGGCCCGCGGCCACGCCCAGGGGAATCAACCGCCCGCGCGAGGGGCCGGTGACGAGCGCCCTCGCGCCGGACGCGGCCAGCACCGCGCACCCGAGCACGAGCAGGACGACGTACTTCTCCGGGTAGCGGAAGAACCGGAACGGGGGCTGCTCGAGCAGGAAGGACACCGGGGAGCGTTCACCCAGGGCCAGCAGGAGGCCCAGCGCGCACAGGCTGAGCGCGAAGCCGGTGAGCCGGTCCTTCCTCGCGCCCAGCACGGCGAGCACGAGCACCGTGGCCCCCAGGTAGATGCTGAGGGCGAAGGGAATCGCGCCCGGTCCCTTCACCATGAACCAGGCCCAGAACTGCGGCACGCCGAGGTACTCGCCGAAGGGGTAGGGGAAGAGGAACTCCAGCATCCGCACCGGGTGCAGGTTCCAGCTCGCGAGGTAGCCGACCCCGGAGCCGCCGCGGGTGGACTCCGCCAGCAGCTCGAGGGCGGGGAACACCTGCACCCCGGCGAGCAGCAGCCCGAGCGCACCGGCGCCCGCGAGCGCCACCAGCCGCTCCTTGCGGCCGGGGAACCACGCCACGTACGTCGCGGCCACCAGCGCCGAGTAGAGCGCGGATTGGGGATCTCCCGAGACGAGCTGCGCGGCGATGAGGAGCGAGAGGACGGCCAGCCTGCGCAGGGGGAGGAGCTGGGATTGGAGGACGACGAGCAGCCAGGGCGTCCAGGTCCAGCCGGAGACGAGCGGTCCGAAGTTGCCCAGTCCGGCCATGTAGCCGGTGAGCCCGAGGGCGAGCGTGCCGGTGAGGGCGGGAAGCACCTCGAACGCCTGGCGCCGCAGGAAGACGAAGAGCCCGAGCTGGCCCAGGAAGTGGTGGAGGACCAGGAGGAGCGCGTAGGCGGTGGGGAAGGAGAAGACGGCGAAGAGGAGGTTGGGCGGGTAGAAGACGCCGGCGTGGATGTCCGCGAGGAAGGGGAGCCCACCCTGGTGGAAGGGATTCCAGTGCGGCAGGCCGCCGAGTGCGAAGCGCGTGGCCTGGGTGGGCCAGTAGTAGTGCATCACGTCGCGGTAGAAGAACGCGCGGCCGGGCAGCAGCCCCCCACCGTAGAGGGCGAGAGACGCGAGCAGCAGCAGTCCAGGCGCGGCGAGGCGGTTCAACGGCCGGAGGGCGGGAGAGGCCATGAGCGCTCCGGGTATAGCATCCCGGAACTGGAGGAGCCGGGTGGAAGCGGGGCTCAGTCCGCGCGTGCGCTTCCTGCGGCTTTGCTTCCCTTCCGCTCCCGTGCTCTGGCACTGGAGGAGGTTCTGGAGTTCTGATGAATCCCTGGGAGCAGATGAAGTTCGAGTCCCTGGCCACACGGCCCGGTCAGCTATCGCGAATCCAGCAGTTCGAGCAGCTCATCGGAATTCGCCTGCCGGCCGATCATCACCAGTTCCTCCTGGACGTGAATGGCGGCAGGCCCGTTCACCCTCAAGCACCCCATCCGGACGAGTACCCCGTAGTCACGGTGGAATGGCAGGGCCGTCCGCCCAAGGGCGTCCTGGATGAAGTGATCGTGGACTACCTCTTCAACGCCGAGGACTGGGCGGGCATCTACGAAGATCAAAGGAGTGAAAGCCTGACGCTATCGGGTGCCTATCGGGAGTTCGTCCAGGAGGAGCCACGCATTGCACCTGGGTTCATTCCCATGGGGTCCGACCCCGGAGGCCACCTGTTTCTGCTCGACGTGAGCGGAAAACGGCCTGGCTCCGTCTGGTTCTGGGCCCACGACTGGTTCGACGCCGGCAAACTGGGGGAGGAGTTCTTCCACAACCTTGGGTTCATCGCGCTGACCTTCTCCGAGTTCATCTCGAAGATTCGATTCAAGACCCTCGATTGAGGCCGCGCCGACGATGAGCCACGTACCCTGGGATTGCGTCCCAGTGGACGAGCAATCCATCCAATGGCAATAGAGGAGGGGGGCGCTCCAGTTCATGCGCGTGTTGGTGTCCACGCACGCAGCGTGCGGAGGCGCCGGGCCGGGCGGGTCCTGGGCCGTGCCCGGGACGCGAGCGTCCGGTGTACACTGCGCGCCGTGTTCTACGGCATCGTGCGTGCGGTGGTGGCCCTGGCGCTGCGGCTCTTCTACCGGGTGAAGGTGAATGCGCCCCCGGCCGAGCCCGAGGGCCCGGTCATGTTCGTGGGCAACCACCCCAATGGGCTCATCGACCCGGCCCTCGTCTTCATCCTCACGCGCCGGCACGTGACGTTCCTGGCCAAGGAGCCGCTCTTCCGCCTTCCCATCATCGGCTGGCTGCTCAAGGGGCTCGGGGCATTGCCGGTGTACCGCAAGCAGGATGACCCCTCGCAGATGGGCAAGAACGAGGGGACGCTGGACGCGGCGCGCGGGGCGCTGGTGGCGGGCCGGGCCATCACCCTCTTCCCCGAGGGCAAGAGTCACTCGGAGCCCTCGCTGGCGGAGCTGAAGACGGGCGCGGCGCGCATCGCGCTCGGGGCGGCGAAGCAGGGCGCGCCGGTGCGCATCGTCCCGGTGGGCCTCACGTACGCGGACAAGCACCTGTTCCACAGCGAGGTGCTCATCGAGATGGGCACCCCCATCGAGGTGACGGACTTCCTGCCGGCGGACGCGGCGGCCGAGGGCGAGTCCGTGCGCCGGCTCACCGAGCGCATCGCCGAGGGGCTCCGCGCCGTCACGCTCAACCTGGACCAGTGGGAGGAGCTGCCGCTCATCCAGCTCTCCGAGCAGCTCTTCGCCTTCCGGAAGAAGGAGGCGCAGGATCCCGAGCGGCTGCGCAACTGGGCGCGGGGCCTGCAGCTCTTCCGCTCCGAGCAGCCCGAGCGCTTCGAGCGGGTGCGGGGAGAGATGGTGTCCTTCCTGCGCCGGCTGGAGCTGGTGCGGGCGGACCCCACGGACCTGGCGCTGGAGTACCGGACGGGCCCGGTGGCGCGCTTCGTGGTGAAGAACCTGCTGCTGCTGGCGTTCGGCCTGCCGCTGTTCGCCCTGGGGCTGGGGCTCTTCTACGTGCCGTACCTGGTGCCGAGGTGGGCCAGCCGCAAGGCCGAGCTGGACGTCCAGGCGACGGTGAAGTTCCTCGTGGCGCTGGTGGTGTCGCTGGCGTGGTGGGGGGCGCTGACGGTGGGGGCGTGGCTGTGGCGCGGGGCGCCGCTGGGGCTGCCGGTGCTGCTGGGCGTGCCGCCGCTGGCGCTCTTCACGCTGTACTTCTCCGAGCGCTGGCAGGTGTTGCTCCATGACGTGGCCGTGTTCTTCACGCTGGGCAGCCGGGGACGGCTCAAGGCGCGGCTGCTCACCGAGGGCGAGCGCCTGGCGGCCGAGGTGGAGCAACTGGCCGGGGAGTACCAGCCGCGACTGGACCCGGGCGGAGCGCCATTAGCTGTGGTAGCAGGGCGGTGAGCTTCCGTGCTCGACCATGCAACCGGGTGACGACAAGTGGCCTGAGTCCATCCAGGCGCTCTATGAGCAGGTGACGGGGGCCAGTCCCGACGCCGTGCTGTCGTCGCGTCCTCAGTGGTCGGAGCAGCTCACCGAGTGGGTGCGCAACGCCACCCTGGACGAGCGCGAGATGGCGCAGACGGCCGCCTGGTCCCGGCTGGACTCCGGCGAGCGCTCTCCGGGCGAGCTGTTGTTCCTGCTGGCCCACGGCGGCGAGCTGCTGTGGCCCTACACGGCGCCCCCGAGGGAGCTGCTGCAGCGGCTCATCTCCCGCCGGGAGCAGCTCCTGCTGGCGCTGAACGTGCAGGGCCAGGCCGAGGCCGTGGGGCCGCTCATGGAGCAGGTGGGGGCCGAGGTCTCCAAGGTGCTGACGCGCTACCTCAAGCGCCACCCCGAGGCGCTGACGGAGTTGGTGAGCGGCGTGCGCTGCACCTTCGACGGCCGGGTGCTGCGCTTCCACGACACGGTGGAACTGGACCTGAAGTTCCTGCTGGGCTCGGAGAAGCGGGTCATCGGGCGGTTGGATCAGCTCCGGGCGCTGCTGCCGCACCTGCGCGAGGGCCGGGACAAGCTGGTGGCCTTCATCCGGGAGCGGGCGGCGCGGATTCCGTGGCGCGAGTGCCGGGACGTGCTGGAGGAGAAGCTCTTCCAGATGGTGGCGTCGCCCGAGGGCCGGAGCGAGCTGCGCGGCTTCCTGGGGAGCTACGCGAGCGGGAAGGGCGAGGCGCGCTGGTGCACCCGGGCGAGCCTGCTGCTGACCAGGAACCTCGAAGAGGGAGGCGCGTTGGCGGTCATCGAGAACCTGAGTGAGTTGCTGGTGTACTTCGAGGCGCCGGTGGAGGGCCTGAGAGGCGCCCTGCAGGCGCTGGTGGCCAGCATCCACGAGGACAAGGAGCTCGAGCGGCACCGGGTGGTGGCGGACAAGTGCTGGGAGCACCTGAAGCCCAAGGCCGAGCCGGGGCTGGCGCTGGTGCTGCTGTGGCTGGAGGAGCGCATCTTCCGGGTGGCGCTGCGGCAGGGCGCGGAGGACGCCTTCGAGCGGCGGAACCAGGCGCGGGAGCGGGTGCGCGAGCTGCCGGTGGCGGAGGCGCTGTACTGGCTGGCGGAGGAGTGCGCGGACCTGTGGCCGCGGGTGGAGTCGGAGCGGCGGCCCGGAGCGGACGAGCTGGCGGCGTGGAGGCAGGAGGTGACGCGGCGGTTCGTGAAGAAGCCGGTGCTGCGCAAGGCGGCCATCGAGTTCTTCCTGTGGTGCGCGCCGGACGCGGCGGCCTCGGAGGCCGAGCTGGTGACGCTGTCGCTGGTGAAGACGGGGACGGACCGGCGGCTGCTGCGCAAGCTGGGCGAGCACCCGTCCACGCGCGTGCGCTTCCGCGTGCGGGCCATCAACGCGTGGCTGGCGCACGGGGCCGAGTCCGCGCCCGAGCCGGCGACGCCCGCGACGTTGACGGGGGCGCTGCGCCACCTGAGGGCCTCTGGGGCGATGACGCTCGGCGGGGGCAGGACGTGGCTGAAGGACCGGGACCTGGAGGAGTTGCTGCTGGGCGCGTTCAGCCGCGTGGAGCGGGATTTCTCGGCGCGCTACCCGGAGCACTTCCGCGAGGACGAGGCGCGGCTGGTGACGCGGCTGCTCGAGGACCTGCGGCACGAGTTCGAGAGCATCCGCTCGGACCTCTCGATTCTGCTCTCGCAGGGGCAGCCGGTGCCGCTGGAGTTGGAGCTCCAGTACCGCAGGACGCGGGAGCCGGTGGAGGGCGAGCCGGCGCCGGAGAACGCGCGGCCGGCGGGAGTGGAGCTGGCGTTCGTGCTGAAGGTGGAGGTGGACTCCTTCCTGACGACGAAGCGGGCGGTGCTGGTGCTGGCGAGGAAGCTGGAGCACCGGGGCGAGTGGGCGCCGAACCTGCGGCTCGGGCGCGAGCAGGTGGACGGGCTGTTGGGACAGACGGAGGCTTCGTTCTGCCTGTTCCTGGTGCCGCCCTCGTTGCGCGCCGAGTGCTGGATGGTGCCGGCGCGGCTGGTGCGAGGGCTGATGGATGCACAGGGCTCGCTCTCGACGGTGTCCCGCGAGGGAGCGCAGCGGGTGGCGCGCTCGCTGGCGCAGTGGATGACCTACGACTTGCTGGGCCTGTGGACGGGCGACGACCGGCCCGCGGTGCTGGCGCGGACCGAGCCCGGCGCGGAGCGGAGCCCGGACTTCATCGTGGAGATCTCCGTGCGCAAGCGCGGGCAGTGAGGGGCTCGCGTCACGTCACGGCCCGGAGGGGGGCAGGAGCCCTTCGAGGAGGATGCGGCGGCCGCGGAACAGCTCGAGCTGGAGGGGGAAGCGCGCCTGGAAGTCCTCCAGCTCCTCACGGACCCGTGCGTCGTCATACGGCACGGACTCGATGACGGTGTGCACCGCCTCGGCGCGGGCCTGCATCGCTTCATCGCTCCAGACCTCGCGGACCACCGTGTGCAGGCGCGCGAGGAATCGTGCCTTCAAGGAGGGGTGCTCCAGCACCCGCTGGGCCAGACGGGACTGGGGCACCTGGAACGGGTCGAGCTCCGGCTGATCCACCAGCTGGTCCATCCCCTGCGGCAGGAAGACGAAACGGCCATCGCCCGGCCGGTGGTAGAGGTAATAGTTGTTGAGGTTGAGCGCGTAGCCATCCCAGTGCGCGAGCGCCACCTCCAGCGCGTAGCTGGTGAGCCAGGCGTCCACGTCGAGCACCGCTTCCAGTTGCTGCTCCAGCGTGTCATCCGGAGCCGTCTCGACGATGTCGGCCAGCACCTGGAGGTCCTCGCGCGTGCGTCCTTCCTCCTGCTCGTCCTTGAGGTCCAGCAGGGCGGGGCTCCCCAGCGGAGCGGCGAAGTCCACGCAGCAGGAACCCTCGTAGAGGTTGCCGTTGCCGTTGCCGAACATGCCGCGCAAGGCGCGTTTGTCGTAGGCCTCGCGCACCACGTAGAAGCCGTAGATCCTGCCGTTGAGCACCACCAGCGCATGCGCGGTGCGTGGCGCGGCGAGCCCCGCCCGGCGATACAGCTCGTAGGCGAGGTGTTCGTTGAGCAGGCTGCGGTCCTGGTGGGCGTTGTTCAGCAGCAGCTTGTCCAGCCCCTGGTAGCGCTGGCCCTTGACGAACTCGTCGAACTTCAAGCTCCAGCCGGGCTTGTCCGCCAGGGTGGAGCCCGAGCCCAGGCTTCCCTTCTGGCGGATGCCCACGTTGTGGAGTGAAACCCCGTTGAGGGTGATGTCACAGGGGATGCGCTGCTCGTGGTCGTGCTCCAGGGCGTCGAGGTGCTCGGGAGCCACCTGGATGGAGACGTAGTGGAGGAAGCGGGTGTCGAAGGCGTGCCAGTCGTGCGGAAGCTCACGGTGCGGAAATGGCGCGGCCGCACCTTGGATGTGCTCCGGCCTCCGGGCGTCCGGTGGAGTCTCGTGTACCCGGGTACAAGCCCCCAGCACCGAGAGCAGTGCCACCCCCGCCCACCACCCGCTGGCCCGCTTCGGACACATGGCGTTGGAGGAGTGGGGATGGGGGCGGGCTCGCGCCAGGGACCCTCGGGGCTTGTCGAGATGTGCGCGGGTGAATACGTCGGCGGGCCCTGGGCTGCCCGGGCGGGAGCGCACCGCCCCCGAAGCCGCCCGCGCATGAAACAGCTCAGCGCCCCGTGAAGCGGGCCTCGCGGCGCTCGATGAAGGATTGGACGCCCTCGCGTGCATCCTCGCTGGCGGACAGCTCGAGCAGCTTCGGCAGCAGGGCGCGCCGGGCGGCGTCGGGCCCCTCGGCCAGGGTCTGCCGCGCCGAGGCGAGCGTGGCCCTCACGCCCAGCGGGGCCTGCTTCGCCACCGTCTCCGCGAGCGCCAGGGCACGCTCGCGCTGCCGGCCGTGCTCGACCACCTCCTGCACGAGCCCGATGCGGTGGGCCTCCTTCGCGTCGAACTCGTCACCCGTGAGCAGCCAGCGCATGGCGTTGCCCCAGCCGGCCACCTGCGGGAAGCGCAGCGTGGCTCCGCCGAACGGGAAGATGCCGCGCTTGATTTCAATCTGCGCGAAGCGCGTGCTCTCCGCGGCCACGGCGATGTCCGCCGCCAGGATGAGCTCGATGCCCAGCGTGAAGCACAGGCCCTGCACCGCGACGATGAGCGGCTTCGTCCGCACCTCTCCCTGGATGGCCCACGGGTCGATGATGCCCTCTGGAAAGAGCCGCTCCCCGCTGGCGAGGGCGGGCCCCACGCTGGCCAGGTCCAACCCCGCCGAGAAGTGATCTCCCTCCGCGAGGACGACCATGCAGCGCACGTCGGGATGCCGGTCCGCCTCGGTCATCGCCGCGCCGAAGGCCCGGAGCATCGTGACGTCGAAGGCGTTGCGCTTGTCGGGGCGGTTGATGCCGATCAGCGCGAGCGGTCCACGGACTTCGAGGGTGATGCGGGGATCTGCGGGGTTCATGGTGGCTCCCGGGAGAGAGGGCGGGGCGCCATGTTCTCCCGGAAGCCACCCGGGACGGAGCGGAGTCCGGAGTCACCCGTCGTTGGCGGACATGCGCCGCTCGTGCGGGTCGAGTGGTGGCGGAGGGGCACCGGGGCGTCTCGACCTGTCCCGGGCCTTGTCATCTGGAGGGAACTATCAGCTTGAGTGGATTATTCCGTTATGTTAGAAATTCATGGTATTCCGTCGTAACGGAGGAATCCCTTGAAACCGCAAAAAACGATTCGTTCCCTCACCTGTTCGCTGATGTCCGGGCTGCTGTTGGCCGCTTGCGGTGGGGCCGCGGAAGACGCGCTGGCTCCGGCCGAGGAGCAGCTGGGCACGCGGGAGTCGGCGCTGTGCGTCGGCCTGACGGTCTCCGGGCTGAACATCGACGGCGTCAGCTCGTACGAGGGGGTGGCGGCCGGCGCTGGAAGCTGGGCGGTATCCAGCGGCGCCAACGGGGTGCGGACGGAGTACTACGTGGATGGCGTGCTGAAGAGCGCCACCGAGTACCTCGGCACCTCCGGTGGCTGGAACTTCAGCGCCGGGGGGACGACGTGCGGCGGGCACACCCTGACGGTGAAGGCCTTCCCCATGGTCGTGGACAGCGCTGGCACGCGCACCACCTGCTACGACAGTCCCCGGTCGGTCACCGCGTCCTTCAGCCAGTACTGCGCCCCCACCACCTCCCTCTCCTGCACGCGGCCCTCGAACTACGAGGTCAGGTGCACGGGCAGCGTCAGCCTGGGCACCGGGACGCACACCGCCTACTGGCAGGACTCCGTGCTGGGCGAGGCGAACCCCTGGTTCCAGGGCACGCTCACCCAGAGCTTCGGCTGCGAGGCGCGAACCTATGAAAACAAGTACTGGCCCCTGCAGACGGTCACCTTCAGCTTCAAGGTGCAGGACAGCAACGGGAACTGGTCGAACGTCAGCAGCAAGTCCTACTCCTGCGTGGCCTACTACTGATGTCCGGTCCGAGGCTCGCCCTGGCCTGGCGGGCCTCACCCCCTCCTCCGGCTGACCTATAGTGCGCGAGGCGCGCTTTCGGGCCGCGGACGGGGGAGCCATGGACATCGGTCAGTACTTGCGGAGGCTGGGATACGAGGGGCCGCGGGAGCCCACGCTGGAGACCCTGCGTGCGTTGCACCGGCGGCACCTCGAGACCATCCCCTTCGAGAACCTCGACATCCACAGCCGGCGCCCCATCGTCCTCGACGAGGCGGCCTTCTTCGACAAGGTCGTCCGGCGAAACCGCGGTGGGTTCTGCTACGAGCTGAACGGCCTGTTCGCCGTGCTCCTGCGCGCCCTGGGCTTCCAGGTGACGTACCTGTCCGGGCGGGTGTCACCGGATGGCGTTCATCCCTCCGGCCCCGAGTTCGATCACCTCGTGCTGGAGGTGTCCCTGGAGGGCGCCTGCTGGCTCGTGGACGTGGGCTTCGGGGAGAGCTTCTCCGAGCCGCTCCCGCTCGCCGCGGGAACGTGGGAATCGGGAGGGCAGCGCTTCCCCCTGGAGCGGCTCGGGGAGGACTGGTCGCTCTTCGTGGAGATGCCGGGCGGTGCGAGGCGGCTCCTCTATGTGTTCTCGCGCGTGCCGAGGCGGCTGGAGGAGTTCTCGGAGATGTGCCGGTATCACCAGACCTCGCCCGACTCGTTCTTCCTCAAGAACACGCTCTGCTCCCGCAAGACGCCCACGGGGCGGGTGACGCTCAGTGGGAACCGGCTCATCGTCACGGAGCAGGGCCGGCGCGTGGAACAGCCGCTCACCACGGCGGAGGAGCTCGAGCGGGCCCTGCTGGAGCACTTCGGAATCCCTCGCGGAGCCCTCGTCGGGGCTCCGTGAGGAACGGAGCGTGGCTCAATCCTGGGCGCGCTCGTACTGGGGCGGCCAGGGCACCGTGGCGTGGAGCTCGCGCGCCGCGTGCAGGGGCCAGTAGGGGTTGCGCAGCAGCTCGCGGGCGAGGATGACCACGTCCGCCTGCTCCGTGCGCACGATGTGGTCGGCCTGGAAGGCGGAGCGGATGAAGCCCACCGCGCCCGTGGCGATGCCTGCCTCCCTGCGGATGCGCTCGGCGAAGTGCGTCTGGTAGCCGGGCCCGGCGGGAATCTTCACCCCCGGCACCGCGCCTCCGGAGGAGCAATCGATGAGGTCCGCCCCGTCCTGCTTCAGCAGCTTCGCGAGCGCCACCGACTCGTCGAGGTTCCATCCGCCCTCGGTCCAGTCCGAGGCGGAGATGCGCACGAAGAGGGGCAGCTCCTCGGGCCAGCGCTTGCGCACCGCCTGCACCACCTCGCGGGTGAGCCGCACGCGGTTCTCGAACGAGCCGCCATACCGGTCCGTACGCTGATTGGACAGCGGTGAGAGGAACTCGTGGAGCAGGTAGCCGTGCGCGGCGTGGAGCTCCACGAGTTGGAACCCCGCGGCCTTCGCGCGCTCGGTGGCCTCGACGAAGGCCCTCACCACGCGTTGGATGCCCGCCTCATCGAGCGCCTCCGGCACCGTGTGGTCCGCGTCGAAGGGCACGGCGCTCGGCCCCACGGGCTTCCAGCCCTGCTTGTCGCTGAGAGGAATGGGGCCGCCGCCCTTCCAGGGCTGCGCCGTGGACGCCTTGCGCCCCGCGTGCGCCAGCTGGATGCCCGCCACCGAGCCCTGCTCGTGGAGGAAGCGCGTGATGCGCGCCAGGGGCGCGACGTGCTCGTCCTTCCAGATGCCCAGGTCCTGCGGCGAGATGCGCCCGATGGCCTCGACGGCGGTGGCCTCGAGGATGATCAACCCCGCGCCCCCCACGGCCCGGGAGCCCAGGTGGACGAGGTGCCAGTCGTTCGCGAAGCCGTCCTCGCTCGAGTACTGGCACATGGGCGAGACGACGATGCGATTCTCGAGGGTGAGCCCGCGCAGCGTCAGCGGGGTGAACAACACACTGCCCATGGAGCCTCCAGGATGCTGGACCTCAGGCCGAGACGTGCCTGAAGAGCTTGCCCGCCATCAACAGCGAGAGTCCGCCCAGCAGCACCGGCAGGGCATTGAGCTCGATGGCGAAGCTCAGGCTGCTCAGGTCCGCCACCTTGCCGATGGCGGTGGGCGAGATGGCATCGCCCAGCATGTGGATGAACAGCACGTTCAACCCCATGGCGAAGGCGCGGAACGCCGGAGGCACGCCGTTGACGATGGCCGCGTTGATGGGGCCGCTGTTGAGGAAGATGAAGAACTGCGCCAGGAAGATGATGGCGAACATCGGCGCGTGCGAGTCCACCTTCATCGCGAGGAACATGAGGGGGGCGGCGATCAGCAGTCCCACGCCGGACATGCGCAGGCCACCGCCCTCCATGCGCCGGTCCATCTTGTCGCCCAGCAGGCCTCCGGCCAGCGTGCCCACCAGACCCGCGACGGCGGTGACGGCGCCGGAACTGAAGCCCGCGGTCCCCGGCGACATGCCGCGCTCGCTGACGAGGAAGGTGGGCAGCCAGTACCCGAGGCCTCCAATGGAGAACGTCATCAGCGTGTAGCCCGCCGTGGTCCACCAGAAGGACGGGTTGTTCGCCAGTCCCTTGAGGCCCACGAGGAAGGGCAGCTTCGTCTGGGCCTCGGGCCCGTCCATGGCTCCGCGCTGGGGCTCGGGCATGAAGAAGGCCATGACGCCCAGCACCAGGCCCGGGGCGCCGCCCACGAAGAAGGCCATGTGCCACGAGTACGCTTCGCTCAGCCACCCGCCCAGCCCGTAGCCGGCCGCCGCTCCCACGGGGATGGCGATGTAGAAGAAGGACAGCACGCGCGTGCGCTGCTCGCGCGGGAAGAGGTCGGAGATGATGGACGGGGCCACCGCGCCATACCCCGCCTCGCCGATGCCCACGCAGGCCCGCGCCACCATCAGCACCGCGAAGGTCTTCGCCAGCCCCGAGGCCCCCGTCGCCAGGCTCCACAGCAGCACGCCCGTGGCCACCAGGTAGCGCCGCGGCAGCCGGTCCCCGAGGAAGCCACTCACGGGAGAGGCCAGCATGAACACCAGCATGAAGAAGCTGCCCAGGTAGCCCGCCTGGGTGTTGGTGAGCTGGAAGTCCTGCTTGATGTAGGGCAGGGCGACCGTGACGATGTACCGGTCGAGGTAGTTGACCAGGTTGATGAGGGAGAGGATGAGCAGCGCGTAGTAGCTGGTGCGCGTGGAGGAGACGGCGGGAGCGGTGGGGGTGGCCACGGCGGTGGTGGTACTCATGACTGGGGGGCTCCGAAACGGTACGCGAGCAGGCCCCAACGCAGGCCCCGGTCGCTCACCCGGCAGCGCTCGAGCCCGAGCGCCCGCAGGCTCTCGAGCAGGATGAGGGCTCCGGCGGGAATCACATCCGCGCGCTTGGGCTGCAGGCCCGGCAGCTTCTGGCGCTCGGCGAGCGGCAGCCGGCACATCTGGTCCGCCAGCGCCTCCAGCTCGGCGAGCGTGAGGGTGCCGCCCTGGACGCGCGCGGCGTCATACGGCTCGATGGCGTGCCGCACGGTGAAGAGCGTCGTCACCGTGCCGGCGATGCCTACCAGCACCGCGTTCCGGGGGCAGGGGGGCAGCTGGGAGAACGTCTCGCGCAGGTGCGACTCCACACGGGCCCGGTCCGCGGCGGACATCGGGTCCGAGTGCACGTAGCGCTCCGTCATGCGCACCGAGCCCACGTCGAAGCTGTGCCGGAAGGCCATGCGGCCCTGCGCGTCGCCGTAGATGAACTCGGTGGAGCCGCCGCCGATGTCGATGACCACCAGAGGGGCCGGGGACTCGCGCCCGAAGTCCGCGTGGGCCGAGGTGAAGGAGAGCTGCGCCTCCAGCTCGCCGGAGATGATGTCCACCGTCACTCCGGCGCGCTCGCGGGCCTTGGCGAGGAACTCGGCGCCGTTCTCCGCGTCGCGGGCGGCGCTGGTGGCGGACACGGCGATGGCCTCGGCGCCCAGCCGGCGGGCCTCGCTGGCGAAGTCGGAGAGCACCTGGAGGGTGGCCTCCAGGCCCTCGGGCGAGAGGCGGCGGCTCTTGTCCACGCCCCGGCCCAGGCGGGTGATTTCCGCGCGCTCCTGCACGGCCTGGAAGCGGCCATCCGGCAGGCGGTCGGCGACGAGCAGGAGGACCGAGTTGGTCCCCACATCGATGGTGGCGTAACGAGGCATGGGCGCGGAGCTTACTCAGCGCACCAGCGCCTCCAAAGCCTCGGCGAGCCGCTGGTACTCCGCGTGCGTGTTGTAGAGCTGGGCGGACAGGCGGACGTGGCGGTGGGGGGCCTTGGGCCAGGGGACGATGGGCACCTCGATGCGGTACTCGGAGAGGAGCCGGTCCTGGAGCGGGTCCAACCCCAGCACCGAGGGCTCCGCCGGGAAGCCGTCCGGGAGGGGCACGGTGGCCATGGAGCCCACCATGTCCTCGGGGCAGCGGGGGGCCACCTTGAGCCGCTGGCACAGGAAGGTGCGCGCCGCCAGCGCCTTGGCGCGGTTGCTGGCCATCACCTCGGGCCAGCCGCCGGGGAGCATGCCGCCCATGACCTCCAGCGCCTTGGGGATGCAGAGGAAGGGGGTGGGGTCGTTCGTCCCGAGCCAGTCGAACTCCAGGCGGAAGCGCGAGCGGTCCGTGCGCCGCGAGTTGTACCCGTGGCTGATGACGAGGGGGCGGATGCCGGGCTGGAGGTCCCTGCGCACGTAGAGGAAGGCGGCACCCTTGGGGGCGCACAGCCACTTGTGGCAGTTGCCGGTGTAGTACCCGGCGCCGAGCCGGTGCAGGGACAGGGGCACCTGCCCGGGCCCGTGGGCGCCGTCCACGAGCGTTTCGATCCCCCGCTCGCGCAGGGCGCGGATGAGGCTGGCCACCGGCATCACCAGCGCCGTCTGGCTGGAGATGTGGTCGATGAGCAGCAGCTTGGTGTCGAGGGTGACGTGGGAGAGCACCGCGTCCACCATGGCCTGGGGCGAGGGCGCGGGCCAGGGCAGCTTGGCCACCACCACCTTCACGCCCCACTGGCTGGCCACGAAGTCGAGCGCGTTGCGGGAGGCGTTGTACTCGTGGTCGGTGGTGAGCAGCTCGTCACCGGGGGAGAAGCGCAGCGAGCGCAGCACGGTGTTGACGCCGGTGGTGGCGTTGTTGACGAAGGCGAGGTCGTCCGGGTTGACGTCCAGGAAGTCCCCGAGCGCGGCGCGGGCCGCATCGGCGAGGGGCTCGAGCTCGCGGTGGAGGAAGCGGACGGGCTCGGCCTCCAGGCGGGCGCGCAGCCGGGACTGCTCCTCGAGCACGCGCGTGGGGCAGGCTCCGAAGGAGCCGTGGTTGAGGAAGGTCACCTCGGGATCGAGCGACCAGTTCGAGCGGAAGGGGGACGCGTCCATGGCGGAGGGGGACAATGCCCGGCCCCCTGGCCAAGTCAACGCGCGGCGCGGCGGGCTTCCATCCCGGGTGATGGCAGCGGAAATCTCCGGGTCATGGGGAGCGCTCCGCGCGAAGGCGCTCCAGCAGCTCGGAGACGGGCGGGTCGTTCGGGTCCTGGGGAACGAGCTCGCCGCGGAAGGCCCGCGCGAGGAGCGCTCGTTCGAGCAGGGAGAGGTTGTCCCGCTGTCTCCCTGCTCGGGCCACGAGCGTGTCCTCGTGGGCCCGGGCCGCTTGGAGCCGGGACACGATTTCGAGCTGCTCGGCTCTGGGGGCCAGGGGAAACCACGCGGGTTTCACGAACTTGAAGTGGCGGCCGTAGCTCCGTTCCGGGATGGAGAGGGCTCGCAGCAGGAAGAAGGCGTAACCCGGCTCGACGAGGGGTGAGGGCCGGAGCACCTTCACGCCCTCCGCGCCCTGGATGAACGGGCGCGAGAGGAGCTTCACGCACCGGGTGTGGTCGCCGAAGAGCACGACCGGCAGCTCTCCGTCGTAGACGAGCGTTGGATCGTTCGAGTAGCCGCCCACCTCGGCGACGCCCTGATCGACCACGGGGAACTCGCCGTGCTCCAGGTAGTCCTCCCGCTTGAGCTTCTTGTCGCCGCTCGTCTCGTCCGAGAACACGAGCTCGAAGGGCACCCAACACCAGCGATCCGGGAGCCGCCGGTGTGGCCACCGGGCCTGCTCGACGCCGTCCTCCGCGGGCTTCTCGAGCTGGGGTGAGCGGCTCCCCGGACTCGCGAGCGCGGCGGCTTGAGCGGCATCCCAGAGGGAGTCCTGCCCACGCTTCGCGCGCCAGTCCGCCGTCAGGTCTCCCCGGAACGCCGACGCCAGGGTGGCCTGTCTCAGCTGCCCGAGCATCTCGTGCACGCGCTCGAGCGACGCTCTGGCCGCGCCGCTGTGGGCGAGGAGCATGTCGAGCCGGGCCACGATGCGCCGTTGCTCGGCGAGCGGGGGGATGACGACCTCGATGTTCCGGACGATTGCGGTGTTGAGATTGACCTGCGTCATGCCCCGGCGGTTCGCGTCGAGCAGCCGGGTGCGGATGTGGCGGAAGAACTCGTAGAGGAACTCCGCCACGAACAGGCGCGGGTCGAGGTTCGGAAAGGCCACGAAGCCGTCATGGATGCAGCCCTCCACGGAGAGGATCTTCGGGATGCCGACCGTGGCGCTGTTGGACAGGATGAGGGTGCCCGCGGGGAGCAGGCGGCTCTTCTGGGCTCCTGCGGTGGTCACTCCTTCCGCCGTCTTCGACAGGGTCCGGGCCGGCTCGCGGCCGAGGTCTCCGATGGAGATCCACGGGATGGGACCGCCGAAATACCGGGGGTCGCCCTTGGGGCGCGGCGAGGCCCCGCGAACCACCTCGACGACGTCACCGAGGCGGGCCGTTGCCCATCCTTTCGGGAGCGGGCTCATGCCGCCTCCTCGTCGTCCTCCGCCGGTGCACCCGTGAGGAGCTTCGTGAGCGCCTGGATGTCCCGCAGCGCGCTCTGGAGCTCGGCCTCGATCTCCGCGGAGAGCAGCTCCGGGTCGGGCAGGTCCTCGGGGGCATGCTGGCTGTCGTCCTTGAGCCACGCGATGTCGAGGTTGTCGTGGCGCCTGGCGAGCTCCTCGCGCGTGAACTTGCGGAACCGTCCGGTCTCCCCCTCGTCCGTGCGAGGGCTCCTGCCGTGCGGGTCCGTGCCGTAGGCGTGCACGAAGGGTTTCAGCGTGTCGGACGTGAAGGGGGTGCGCTTGCCGAAGTTCGGCATGTTCGCGCGCAGGTCGTAGACCCACACCGCCTTCGTGTTGCCCGTGTCCTTCTGGCCCCGGGTGAAGAAGAGGACGTTCGTCTTCACGCCCTGGGCATAGAAGAGGCCCGTGGGCAGCCGCAGGAGCGTGTGCAGCTCGCACAGGTCCATCAGCTCGGTGCGCACCTTCTGTCCCACGCCATCCTCGAAGAGGACGTTGTCGGGCAGCACGACCGCCGCGCGGCCCCCCGGCGCCAGGCCCCGGTAGATGTGTTGCAGGAAGACGAGCTGCTTGTTGCTCGTGGAGTACGTCAGGTCCTCCCGGGTGGGCCGCCCGCCGCCCTTCTTCGTTCCGAACGGGGGATTGGTGAGGATGACGTGGGCCCGGGGCAGGCTCGCGCCGAGGCCCGACAGCGAGTCCCCGAGCTGGATGGCGCCCTCACCGCCGCGTGGACCCTCGATGCCGTGCAGCAGGCAGTTCATCAGCGCGAGCCGCTGCGTCTCGGGCACCAGCTCCACGCCGGTGTACGCCTGCTCCACCTGCCAGGTGGCCTCCTTCTCCCCGAGGTCCTGGAGGTTCCGCGTCCTGGCCTTGATGTGCTCGTGCGCCGCGACGAGGAAACCGCCCGTTCCAGCCGCCGGATCCTGGATGCGCTCTCCGGGCTGGGGCTGCACGAGCGCCACCAGGGTGTTGATGAGCGCGCGAGGCGTGAAGTACTGGCCCGCGCCGCTCTTGATGTCGGTCGCGTTCTTCTCGAGCAGACCCTCGTAGAGGTTGCCCAGGCCGTCCTCGCGCGCGCTGAACCAGTCGAGCGCGTCGATGCCGTCCACGAGCTGCTCGAGGTGCCGGGGCTGGCGCAGCGCGGTGCGCGCGCTCGCGTAGATGGCGCTCACGCGCCGGTGGGGAGCGCGTCCGAGCTCGAGGAGCAGCTGCTGGTAGAAGTCATACCGGGCGGCGCCGCTCCGGGCCTTGAGGTCATCCCAGCGTTGGCCCTTGGGGAGGGCGTCTTCCTGGCCGGCCTCCTTGGCCATCTTGAGGAAGAGGAGCTGGGTGAGCTCGGTGACGTAGTGGTGGAACGAGGTGCCGTCGTCCCGGAGGACGTCGCAGAGGGACCAGAGTCTGGCGACGCTGTCCCGAGGGCCCGCGGATATCCCCTCTCCCCTCGGGAGAGGGTCAGGGTGAGGGTATCTGTCCCTGTTCTTCAACCCATGGACCCTATCGCGGGCATTCCAGAAGGGGCTCAACGGCCCCAGTCGGGCGTCAGCAGCGTGGCCTTCTCCTGACCCGGCAGCGCGACCTGGTTGTTGCCATCCGCCGTCATCACGAAGAGCTGAGACCCGCCGTTGCGCGTGGAGGTGAAGAGAATCAGGCGGCCGTTGGGCGAGAAGGAGGGCTCCTCGTTGTTCGCCTGGTCCTGCGTGAGGCGCGTCACCTTGCCGTTGTCCACGTTGATGGTGAAGAGATCGAACGCGTTGCGCTCGTCGCGAGCGGTGAAGGCGATGAGGTCTCCCCGGGGAGACCAGTCGGGCGTCTGGTTGTAGTTGCCCTGGAAGGTGAGCCGGCGCACGCCCGAGCCATCCGCGTTCATCACGTACACCTGCGGCGAGCCGCCCCGGTTGGACACGAACGCGATGCGCTTGCCATCCGGCGACCACGAGGGGCTCGTGTTGATGCCGAAGCGCGTATCCGTGAGCTGCTTGGGCTTGTCGCCATCCGCCTCGGCCACCCAGATCTGCGTGCTCTCGCCCGAGGCGAGCGAGTACGCGATGCGCTTGCCATCCGGCGAGAAGGCGATGCCGGTGGCCATCTGCCCCTCGGCCGTCTTGAGGCGCGCCGTGCCGCCGTCCGGCTTGCGGACGTAGAGCTCCGGCTCGCCCTGCTGGTACGAGGTGTAGCCCACCGCGCCATCCGGCCCGAGCGAGGGCAGCAGGTTGATGCCGCCGCGGGTCACCTGCTTCGCGTTGCGGCCGTCCCAGTCCGCCGTCCACACGTCGCGGTTGTTGCCCGTCTTGCGCACGTAGGTGATGCGCGAGAGGAAGGGGCTCGGCTCGCGGGTGAAGTGGCGGTAGATGGCGTCGGCGAGCTTGTGGGCCACCTGGCGCGGCTCGGCGGCGGGGGCGCTCTGCGTCGTCTTGAAGTCCTCGCGGCCGGTGCCCACGTTGAACACGCGCGCCTCGGCCTTCAGCTCTCCGCCCTCCTGGGCCAGCGAGTACTTCACCAGCGACTCGGCGCCCACGTCCGCCCAGCGCGAGAAGTTGATGCTGCCCGCGGCCATGCCCTCCTTGGGGTCCGCCAGGAAGCTCTTCCGGTCCAGCACCTGGAAGATGCCGGAGGCGGTCAGGTCATACATGAAGGCCTCGTCCACCTCCTGGGCGGACGCCTTGGCCTCCTCGCCCTGGAGCAGGGGGGCGGTGGCGGCCAGGGGCAGGGGCCGGAAGTTGGCACCGGAGATTTGAATGACGGGCGCCTGGGCGAGCGCCGCCACGGGCAACAGGAGGAGCGAGAGGAGAAGGGCTTTCGCGTTCACGGGCTGAACTCCAGGACGATGCCGCTCTTCTGCAGCGTGTCCCGCAGATGGTCGGGGGGAGGGGAGAAGGGAGAGGCCTTCTTCACCGCGGCCAGCACGGCCGAGTCGAAGAGGCCATTGCCACTGGCCTTGGCCAGTCGCGCCTCGATGACCTCACCGGTGCGGTTGAGGCGCATGGCCACCTGGGCCTTCAGGTACATCCGCTCGGTGTCGGGGATGGTGTCCGCGACGTTGTAGTGGCGGCGCACCTGCGAGGAGAGCAGGCCGAAGTAACGCTCGCCCTCGGCGGTGGCGGAGTCGCCATTGGGGTCGCCGTCCTCGGCGCCGTCCAGCTCCTCGTCGGGCTTCGAGTTCTTGGACAGCTTGTCGAAGGCGCCGAAGAGCTTGTTGCGCCGGTCCTCGCCCTTGGCCTCGCCCTTCTGGGGCGTGGGGGCGGGGGCGGGCTCCGGCTTCACGCCGGGGATGGGCACGGCCACCTTGGCCGGCTCGGGCGCGGGGGGCGTGGGAGTGGGCGGGGCCTCCACCTTCTTGGGCGGAGGCGGGGGCGGCTGCTCCTTGCGCGGCAGCAGCTTCTCGTCCCGGGGCTTGCCCAGGCGCACCAGCGTGGCGCGGATGGGCTTCTGGTCCAGGTTCACCTGGGGGCTCTCGACGAAGGCGTTGTACAGCCCCACGGCGAGCAGGATGAGCGCGTGCCCCACCAGGGACACCGTGAGGAAGCGCCCCAGGCGGGAGCTCCTCGGGGCGAGCAGACTGTGGTTGACGGCCGGGTGCATGGGCTAGCGCCTTGCTTCCTTCGCTTCCTTCTTGCCCTTGTTGGACGCCCGGCCCCCGGCCGTGGGGTCCGTGATCATCCCCACGTTGGTGATGCCGGCGCGCTGGGCGGCGGCCATGACGTCCACCACCACGCCGTACGGCACGTCCCGGTCCGCGTGCAGGTACAGCTCCTTGTCCGCCTGCGCCTTGGCGTTGGTGGCCAGCTTCTTCTCCAGCTCGTCCACCGCCACCTCGGCCTCGCCGATGTAGATGCGCCGCTGCGCGTCGATGGACAGCACCAGCTTCTTCTCGGCGGCCTCCACCGGGGCGGCCTTCGCCTCCGGGAGGTTCACCTTGACGCCCTGCTGGATGAGGGGCGCCGTCACCATGAAGATGATGAGCAGCACCAACATCACGTCCACCATGGGCGTGACGTTGATCTCGCTCATGGTGACCCGGCCGCCGCTTCCGCGATTGGAGCCCATGCCCATGGCGCGTGTCTCCTAGCGGAAGAAGTGCCGCTTGATGATGTTGAGGAAGTCCGCGGAGAAGTTGGCCATCTCCGTGTCGAACACCTTGATGCGGCTGACGAACGAGTTGTACGCCACCACCGCGGGGATGGCCGCGAACAGGCCGGCCGCCGTGGCGAACAGCGCGTTGCCCACCGGCGCCGCCACCGTGGCCAGCGTCGCGTTGCCCTGCTCGGCGATCGAGTTGAAGGCATTCAGGATGCCGATGACCGTGCCGAACAGCCCCACGAAGGGCGAGGCCGCGCCCACCGTGCCCAGGAAGGACACCCGGTGCTCCAACTCGGTGAGCTGGTTGGTGGAGGCCCGGTTGAGTGCCCGCTCCACGTTCTCGATGCCGCCCAGCCGCTCGGCCATGGCACCTTCCGCGCCCTCCTTGTGCTGGGCCAGCTTGCTCAGCTCCTCGTATCCAGCGCAGAACACCTTGGACAGCGGCGAGCCGTCCAGCTTCTGGGCGTCCTGGTAGATGGTCTCCAGCCGGGAGGCCTTCCAGAAGGAGTCCAGGAAGCTGAGGGACTGGCTCCGGGCGCGCGACAACTGGGTGTGCTTGAGTGCGATGAGTGCCCAGGAGGCCACCGAGACGGCCATCAGCAGGCCCAGCACGCCCAGCTCCAGGAGGGAGGCGTCACGGAGGATCTGCAGGTAGTTCATGGCGCCGAGCGCCGGGGGGAGATGGGGCAGCATCATGGGGGGCAGGCCGTAACATCCGTGTCCGGGGTGGTCAAACAAACCCGGCGGGGGGGAGGGGCTGGCGGGAGATAGTTGCTGGGCTTTGAATAAATTCCCCGAGGGGGCGTCCGAGGGGGTGTGTGACGGGCCGCATGCCCGCCCCCTCCCCTCCATCGATCCAAGAATCGAGGACGTCCCATGAACGCCAGAATCCTCGCCGCATTCCTCTGTCTCACGGCCGCCAGCACGGGCTGCATCATCATCGACGGCGATGGTGGTGGCTCCCAGCAGGGCCGCGCGGGCGACGTCACCTTCCTGTGGACGTTCGCGCCCAATGGCCGGTGCTCGGATGTGCCGGACGTGAAGAACATCCAGATCTCCATCCCCGGCGAGGCGCTGCACAACGGCGGCGTCTACGCCTGCAACACCGCGGGAGTGGATGGAATCGTCCTGCACGACTTCGCGCCCGGCAGCTACCCCTACACCATCCGGGCCATCGGCTATGACGGGGCCACGCTCTTCGAGGGCCGGGGCACCTTCCTCGTGAACGGGGATGTGCGGGTGAACATCGACCTGACGCCCAACGGGATGTCCTACGCGCTGGTGTCCTGGTACTTCCCGCCCAACACGTACAGCAACAACCCGTCCTGCTCGCAGGCCGGCGTGACCTCCATCAAGGCGCAGATCGACGGGGGCGAGTGGGTGAGCCTGAACTGCGCGGACGGCATGAGCAACGGGGGCGTGGAGACGCCGTGGCTGGCGGACGGGGTGCACACCATCCAGATGGTGGCCTATGGACGGGATCTGGCGGGCCGGGATGGGATGCCGCTGTACAACACCTCCGGCACGTTCACGACGAGCGCGGGCAGCCCCCGGTCCGAGTCCTTCCGGTTCTTCGCGGTGGGTGGCATGTCGCTGCGCTGGGAGCTGTGGGACAGCAGCACCACGCGCCGGACCTGCGCCGAGGCGGGCCTGACGGGGATGCTCATCAACATGAAGAACCTGGAGACCGGGGAGATGGTCTACGGCTCGGCGGGTGATCCCCAGTCCTGCACGGGCGCGCCCATCCTCTACCAGTACCTGAAGCCGGGCCGGTACGAGGTGTACATCCGCGGCATGAAGGGCTCGGTCATCGCCTACAGCAACGAGGACCTGCCGGACGTGCTGACGGTGAGGGCCTTCGAGCAGAAGACGGTCTCGGATACGGCGTACACGGTGGCTCTGGTCCGCGAGTTCTAACCAGCAGGCCGCCTGACTGGAGTCCGGAGGGCCGGGGCAACCGCCTCGGCCCTCCTTGCTTCGCGGGCGGGCGCCTGGGGTTGGCATCAAACGTGATAGGGAAGCCGGGTATGCGGCAAGGCAGCCACGGTCCCATCGGGGTTTTCGATTCGGGTGTCGGAGGACTGACGGTCCTCAAGGCACTGATGTCCCACCTTCCCCACGAGAGCACGCTCTACCTGGGAGACACGGCGCGGGTGCCCTACGGCACGAAGTCGGGCGAGGTGGTGACGCGCTATTCGCTGAAGAACGCGGAGTTCCTGCTGGAGCGGGGCATCAAGCTGCTGGTGGTGGCGTGCAACACGGCCTCGGCGGTGGCGTTGCCGGCGCTGTCGGCGGCGCTGCCGGTGCCGGTGGTGGGGGTGATTGCGCCTGGGGCGAGGGCGGCGCTGAGGAGGACGCGGGGCGGAGGGGTGGGCGTCATCGGGACACCGGGGACCATCCGTTCAGGGGCGTACCAGCGGGAGTTGGAGGCGGCGGCGGGGGCGGAGGGGGTGAAGGTGAAGGCGAGGGCGTGCCCGCTCTTCGTGCCGTTGGCGGAGGAGGGGTGGCTGGGAGGAGACGTACCGCGGCTGGTGGCCCGCGAGTACCTGGCGGACTTCGCGCGGAGCGGGGTGGACACGCTGGTGTTGGGGTGCACGCACTATCCGCTGCTGAAGGACGTCATCGCCGAGGCGGTGGGGCCGCGGGTGGAACTGGTGGACTCGGCGGAGGCGACGGCGGAGGTGGTGGCGTCGCTGCTGGAGGAGCAGCGACTGCTGGCGACCGGGGGAGGAACGCCGGCGCACCACTACTTCGTGACGGACGTACCGGAGCGTTTCGTGGAGGTGGGGGCGAGGTTCCTCGGGAGGCCCATCCAGTCCGCGGAGCAGGTGGACCTGTCCTTCTGAGTCCAATTTCCCCTCTCCCCCCGGGAGAGGGACGGGGTGAGGGTATCCGGGCCCCGGGTTCCCCCCAGAGCCCCAGACCACAGCACGGACCCGCGAATCAGGAAGGCCGGGCCGAGGACACGGAGGGAGTCTCCTCCGGAGCGGCCTCGAGGAGCTCCTTGGCGGCCTGGACGACGGGAGGCGTGGCGGTGGAGGTGACCGCGAAGAGCTCGAGGGCGGCCTCGGTGCCGATGTCGTCCTTGCGCGGAATCAGCCCGGTGACGCGGGTGATGAGCCGCTCGAGGGTGGGGAAGAAGCCGATCATCAGGAGCGGCTTGTTCATCCAGCCGACGGTGATGCAGTAGTACTTGTTGAAGGGGGCGGTGTGGTGGATGCGGTGGTGTTCGGGGGGGAGGATGAGGTGGACGCGCTGGAGGAAGCCGATGAGCGCGGGGGGGTGGTCCATGTGGGACCACTTGTGGAACTGGTTGGTGGCCATCACCCAGAAGATCATCGCGCCGAGGAAGGCGGAGACGAAGACCTGGCCGGAGCTGGAGTGGGGGAGGAGGACGGCGAGGAGGGCGACGGGGAGGGAGACGAGGCAGTTGTTGCCGTTGGTCTCCACGAAGTCATGGCGGGTGATGGCCTTCTCGTCGACGTGGTGCTCGCGGAAGGGGCGGATGAAGGCCTTGCCGAGCACGGGCATGTCGGTGGAGCCCCAGGTGTCGCCCATCCAGTGGACGAAGCCGGAGACGAAGTCGGCGGCCAGGTAGCCCAGCAGGACGGCGCTGAGCAGGAGCCAGGGGCCGGTGTGGGGGTTGCCGGCCAGGCGCCAGACGAGGGCGGACTCGAGGGCGACGAAGGAGACGATGCTGGCGATCTCCATGGCGCGGATGGCGGGCGAGTAGCCCTGGGCCAGAGCCGTGGCGTCCTGCTGGCGCAGGTGGTTCTTGAGCTCGTTCTTCTTCGTCATGAGTCCCGGGGTGCTCAGGGGGGTCGAGCGGGGTCCGCCGACCACGTCCAGGGGAGACTCTACAAGGAGTCGGATCCTGGACGAAGTCATGGGGTGAACGATGCAGGCGTCCGGTCTTCCAGCCGGGAGGCCAGCGAGCATCCGAGGAGGAAGAGCCGACGCGTTCCTTGTGTCCCCTGGTAGGCGCTGGTACGTTCCGCGGCCTCGGGCATGGCGAAAACCTTCGAAAAAGCCGTCACCGGCTTCAACCACAACATCAAGTACAAGGGGAAGGTCTACCACGTCCAGACCGAGGACTCGGGCGTCAACAACCCCCACATCATCACCCACCTGTTCGTGGGCGGTAACATCCTCGCGTCCAAGAAGACGTCGTACGCGGACATCCTCAACGCCGAGAACCTGGGCGAGGTGGTCCGCGAGTTGATGGAGGAGCAGCACAAGGAGATGCTGCGCAACCTCATCAACGGGGTGTACGACGGCTTCGACACGTCGGGCGTGCGGCACTACCAGCCGGGGCAGCTGGGCACGGCGGAGGACGCCGCGCAGGCCCGGCAGGTGGCCCCGGCGGCCAAGGCCCCGCAGCCGGCGGTGCCCGTGGCGGCGTTCGTGCCTCCGGAGATCGCCGCGGCGCGAGCCCTGAAGGTGGCGCCGAAGATCAACGAGGTGGGGGTGGAGACGCTCTTCGGAGAGGACCTCATCTCGGAGAAGAGCCTGGACGAGGTGATCCTCAGCTACCTGGCGGGCGAGGACAACAACCAGTAGGCCCCCGGCGCCGTGCTCAGCCGAGCACGAAGCGCACCCAGACGAGCCCGTAGAGGGTGAGGAGCGCGGCGGACAGCAGGTCCAGCGGCAGCCCCACCTTCATCATCGTGGGCAGGCGGACGTAGCCGCTGCCGAAGACGATGGCGTTGGGCGGAGTGCCCGCGGGCAGGGCGAAGTCGCACGAGGCGGCGAAGGTGCTCACCGCGAGCAGGGGCAGCGAGCCGGGGAGCACGTTGAGGAGCACGTTCACGGTGGCGGTGTTGGAGGCCACGGCGGACAGGAGCACGGTGGTGAGGGCCACGGCGCCGTACTGGGCGGTGGGGCCCAGGGACTCGAGGTGGGTCAGGCGCGCGGCCATGTACGTGGACAGCCCGCCGCCCTCGATGCCCGCGGCGAGCGCGAAGCCGCCTCCCAGGAGAAGCAGCGTGTCCCAGGGGACGCGGGCGAGGGCCCGGAGAGACAGCCGGCCCAGCAGCACGAGCGTCCCGGCGGAGAGCAGCGCCACGCCCGCCTCGTAGTGCTTGCCGAGCAGCTTGAAGCCCCCGAAGGCCGAGGCCACCCAGGGCGCGAGCATGGGCCGCAGGAAGTCCCCGCCCATCCACAGCAGCGCGGCGATGAGGAAGACGGTGCCCACCACCTTCTCGCCCGCGGAGGGGGGCCCGAGCGCGGACAGCTCCCGCTGGATGACGTCCACGCCCTTGCCGGGGCCGAGCGCGTCCCGGCGGCCCTTGCGCCACAGCACCCACCAGATGAGCGGCACGAAGAGGAGGACGAAGGGCAGGGCGGCGGCCATGTACTCGAGGAATCCCACGTCGGTGCCGAGCCGTCGCGAGGCCACGCCCGCGAAGACGGAGTTGGTGGGGCTGCCGATCTTGGTGCCGATGCCGCCGACGTTGGCGGCGTAGGCCACGCCGAGCATGAGCGCGGCGCCGAAGTGCTCCAGCCGGCGGCCCTCGCCGGCCTCGAGCTGGGCGATGAGGGCCATGCCGATGGGCACCATCATCACGGCGGTGGCGGTGTTGGAGATCCACAGGGAGACGGAGGCGGTGGCCACGAGCATGCCGAGCAGCAGGCGCTGGGGAGCGGTGCCGATGGCGCGCATGATGAGCAGGGCGATGCGCCGGTGCAGGTGCCACTGCTCGAGCGCGGCGCCCAGGGCCATGCCCCCGAGGAAGAGGAAGATGTAGGGGTCCATGTAGGGCAGGGCGGAGCGGCCCAGGGAGGCGGGGAGGCCGCTGGTGCCGAAGACGCCCAACGCGGGGAAGAGGACGAGGGGGAGGAGGGCGGTCCAGGCCATGGGGACGGCCTCGGTGAACCACCAGAGGGCCATCCAGGCGGCCACGGCGGCGGCGGCGGCCGGGCGGTGGCCCATGCCGGGGACAGCGTGGAGGCCCGAAGGAATGAGCAGGAGGGCCCCGGCGGCGAGCGGCCCGGCGAGCAGGCCAATCAGGCGCACACGGGACAGCGAGGTGGAGGTCGCACTCCGGGTCGAGCGGGAAGCCACGTTTCCACCCTGCCACAGGTGGAACGAATGTGGCCATGGGCCGGGGTTGGTTCCTGTTGGCGGGCCTACTTCGAATCTGGAGGTCCCAGTTCATCCGGCAGGGGCCTCGGGACGAACTTCAATCCCTTCGGCATGTCATACACGACAAAACCCTGTTCAACGATTTTGACGAGATCGCCATCCTTGGCATTTCCACTGGCGAGCCATTTGTCCGCTTCCTCTTTCGTCGCGAACGTTTGAGCAAGGGTCACCGGCTTATAGGTGAAGAATCTCCGAAAATAATCGCGGTATTCATCCAGCGTCTGGGTGTCGCGGAGATAAAGCAACGCTACCGAGGCGATTCGGAGCGCCTCGTCTTCCGGCGTGCCCTCCGGGTACTTCGCGCCCACCGTTCCGAGCGTCTTCATGACGGCGTCGACATCGAAGTTTGAATGATAGGTCATGAGTGCACCAGGTTAGAGGGCAAGAGGAGCCAGAATCAGTGCGCCGGAATCAATCTCATCTCTTTGTTCGTCTCCTGCTCATCCGTTCTTCCTGACACTCACGCTCAACAATCTCCATGATACGGACGGCGGACGGGAGGAAGTCAGCAATCCAAGGAGTTTGTTCCGAAGAAAACATGTGCTTCGTGTCGGTGCCTCCACGTTGGCGGCGTAGGCCACGCCCAGCATGAGCGCGGTTCCGAAGTGCTCCAACCGTCGGCGTTCACTGGCCTCACGTTGGGCGATGAGGGCCATACCGATAGGGGCCGTCATCACTGCGGTGGCGGTGTTGGAACTCCACTGAAGGGGGGCCAATGGCGCGCATGATGAGCAGGGCAGCAGGTCGCTTGGCGAGCAGGCAACCGAGGCTCACCTGGAGCCGGGATGTGGGTCGCACTCCGGGTCCAGCGGGAAGCCACGTCCGCAACGTGGCGAGGTGGCCTCCACGAGGCCATAATCGGTCCCGCCGATGATCCAGATGTTCCACGTCTACAAGGCGTATCCTGGCGATCCGCCCGTCCTCTCGGACATCAACCTTCACGTGCAGAAGGGCGAGTTCGTCTTCCTCACCGGGCCCTCGGGCGCCGGGAAGACGACCCTCATGAAGCTCATCTTCTGCGGCGAGAAGGCCACCAAGGGGCAGATCCTCGTGGGCGGCCGCAACATCGCCCGCATCCGCGAGTCGGCCGTCCCCTACCTGCGGCGCAACATCGGCGTCGTCTTCCAGGACTTCAAGCTCCTCCCCCACCGCACCGTCGAGGACAACGTCGCCTTCGCCCTCGATGTCCTCGGCGTCCCTCGCGCCGTGGCTCGCGAGCGCGTCCTGCGCATGCTCAAGCTCGTGGGCCTGCAGCACAAGGCCAGCTCCATGCCCCTCAAGCTCTCCGGTGGTGAGCAGCAGCGCGTCGTCATCGCCCGGGCGCTCGTCAATGACCCCACCATCCTCCTGGCCGACGAGCCCACCGGCAACCTCGACCCCGCGCTCACCCTGGAGATCATGGACCTCCTGATGGACGTCAACGCCCGGGGCACCACGGTGATGGTGGCCACCCACGACCACAGCCTCATCACCCGCTACCAGAAGCGCACCCTGCGTCTGGAGAACGGCTTCATCGTGTCGGACGAGGACGGCGTCAAGGCCGCCCGGCGGATGGCGGCGGGATGAGCGTCCTCGCGAAGGCGGCCTACTTCTGGCGCTCGGCGGCCTCGGGCCTCCGCCATGCGCCCTTCATCCACTTCGTCGCCGTCACCACCATCGCCATCGCCATCTTCTCCGCCGGCCTCGCCCAGGCCACCGGCCGCATGGTCGAGGCCCTCATCGGCTCCCTCGGCGGCGAGGTCCAGGTGACGGTGTACCTCTCCCCCGAGCTCGACGAAGAGGGCGCCACCGTCCTGCGAGATCGCATGGTGGCCCTCAGTGGGGGCCGCGCCTATCTGGTTCCCCCTCGGGCCGCGCTCGAGCGTCTCGCGACCGAGCTGGGTGACCTCGGCGAGGCGCTCGCCCAGCTGCCGGAGAATCCCCTGCCGCCCTCGCTGGAACTGGAGGTCCCCCAGGAGCGGCGTACCCCGGGCGCGCTCAAGGCGCTCGCGCAGCAGCTGCGCGCCCTGCCCGGCGTCACCGGCGTGGACTACGGCGAGGAGGCCGTGGAGCGGCTCTCGGCCATCTCCAAGGCGCTGCGCTATGGCGGGTGGGTGGCCTTCGCCGTGGTGCTGCTCGCCACCGTCGTCATCGTGTCCGCGACGCTGCAGCTCGCCATCTACGCGCGCCGCGGCGAGATCGAAATCCAGAAGCTGGTCGGCGCGACGGACCGCTTCGTCAAGGCGCCCTTCCTCATCGAGGGCTTCCTGCAAGGGCTGCTCGGCGCTGGCGTGGCGCTGGCCGGACTGTTCGCCTTCGAGCGGCTCGCGGGGCCCGGCCTGGCCTCGCTCTTCTCCTTCCTCGTGGGCCCCAGCGGCATGGTGCCGCTGCTGGAGCCCGGCATCGCCCTCGAGCTGCTCGCGGCGGGTTGCGGGCTGGGGCTCGGGGGCAGCTTCATCGCGGTGGGGCGCTTCCTGAGGGTATGAGCCGGCTCGTCCTCCTCTCGCTGCTGCTGTGGGGTGGTGCCGCCCTCGCCCAGGAGGACGCGGCTCCCCCCGCGTCCGCTCCCGTGCTGGACGAGGCGGCCGAGCGGGAGGCCGTGCGCGAGAAGCTCGCCACGCAGCGGGCGGCGCTCGCGCTCATCGAGTCTCGCAAGGTGTCCGCGCTCGAGGTGCTGGAGATGGTGGAGCAGCGGGCGGCCACCAGCTCGCAGCGCGTGAAGGCGCTGGAGCGCGACCTGTCCGTCTTCCGCAAGCGGCTCGCCGTGGCCGAGCAGGAGGACTCCCTGACGCAGGAGATGTTGCGCGGGCAGATGCGCCGGCTCTCCCCCCGGCTCTGGGGCATGTACCGGCTGATGCGCCGCCGGCCCCTCGAGGTGCTGCTGAGCGCGAGGGACTTCTCCGCCATGGTGTGGCGCTCGCGCGCGCTGCGGGCCACGCTCGAGGAGGACCTGCGGCTGCTGCGCACGGTGCAGCGCGTGGCCCGGTTGCGGCGCCAGTCGGCCGCCGAGCTGCGCCGGTTGCAGGGTTCGCTGGACGTGCGCCTGGGTTTCCTGCGCGAGCAGGCGGCGCTGGCTCGGGCCCAGCAGGCGGCGCTCGAGGAGATCGTGGGCGCCATCAAGGGCGAGGCGGAGCTGGCGCGGCGCATGGTGCGCGAGCTGGAGCAGGCGGACGCGGACCTCACCCGCGTCATCCAGGACCTCAACGAGGGCCCGGCCACGTCCGGCTTCGGCGCGCTCAAGGGCAAGCTGCCCTTCCCCGCGCCGGGCCTCATCGAGGTGGGCTTCGGCAAGGTGGTGAACCCGCGCTTCAACACCGTCACCGTGCAGAAGGGCGTGGACATCCGCGCGCCCGCGGGCTCGCCGGTGAAGGCCGTGGCCGAGGGCACCGTGGCCTACGCGGGATGGATGCGCGGCTACGGCAACCTGCTCATCCTCGACCATGGGGGCGGCTACCACACGCTGGTGGCGCACCTGGCCTCCGTGGCCCAGGAGGTGGGCGCCCAGGTGGCCGCCGGTGACGTCGTGGGCGAGGTCGGTGACACCGGCTCGCTCAAGGGCGCCTACCTGTATTTCGAGATCCGCCGCGCCGGGCAGGCGGTGGATCCCGCTCCCTGGCTGGCGCGTTGACCGCTCGCCCCGGGCCGGGCACCGGGCGTCCACTCGTGGAAGGATGCGGCACGGAAATGATGCGGTGCGGCATGGAGGGGATTAGCTTCCGGCCGTGGATCTCATCTCAGGACTCCAGGAAGTCACCCGGCGCATGTTGGTGGCGCGCGGGGTGCGGTCGAGCATGGTGGACGTGGCCGGGCAGCGGCTGCACCACTACGAGCTGAAGGGGAAGGGCAAGGGGCCGCCGGTGCTGCTGGTGCACGGGCTGGGCGGGACGGCCAACGGCTTCGCGCGCATCTTCTTCGGGCTGGCCCGGCGCTTCGAGCGGGTGCTGGCGGTGGACCTGCCGGGGCACGGCTTCTCGCCGGAGTACTGCCTCGGGCCCACGTGCGTGCGGGGCCAGTACAACATGCTGGTGGAGTACCACCGGAAGGTGGTGGGGGGCCCGGCCTTCGTGGTGGGCAACTCGCTGGGTGGCGCCCTGTCCGTGCAGCTGGCGGCCGAGCACCCCGAGCTGGTGAAGGCCCTGGGGCTGGTGGCGCCCGCGGGCGCGGACGTGGGGCACGAGCTCTTCGTGGAGGTGCTCCAGTCCATGGACGTGCGCACGGCCGAGCAGTCCCGCGCGCTCACCCGGCGCCTCTTCCACCGTCCGCCCATGCTGATGATGCTGATGGCCGACATGGTGCGGGGCATCTACTCGACGCCCGCGGTGAGGGAGCTGAGCGCGGATGCGCTGGCCACGCGCGAGTACCTCAAGCCCGAGCTGCTCCAGTCGCTCGCCATGCCGGTGCTGTGCGTGTGGGGTGGGAGTGAGAAATTGCTGCCCCGGCAGAGCCTGGACTTCTTCCGCTCGCACCTGCCGCCGCACTCGCGGGTGAGGGTGGTGGAGGAGTTCGGCCATATCCCGCAGGTAGAGCGGCCGAACGAGCTGGTGTCGGAGTTGGTGCAGTTCGCGGACACCGCGGGGCTGTAGGAGGGCCGGGGCGCGGGCCGGGTGCTAGACTCGGGGCTCATGCGCTCCCTGCACTCCTGGCGCGCGGCACTCGCCGCGGGCCTGTTGCTCCAGGCTCCCCCGCCCCCTCCCAACACCTCCACGTACGAGCAGCTCGAGGTGTTCGCCCGGGTGCTCTCCTACGTGGAGAACAACTACGTGGAGCCGGTGGATGACAAGAAGCTCATGTACGGCGCCATCCAGGGAATGCTGGAGACGTTGGATCCGCACACGATCTTCATGCCGCCCGAGGTCTTCAAGGAGATGAAGATCGACACCTCCGGCGAGTTCGGAGGGCTGGGCATCGAGGTGGCGCGCAAGGGCGAGGGCATCGTGGTGGTGGCGCCCATCGACGACACCCCGGCGGCGCGAGCGGGCATCCGGGCCGGTGACGAGCTGCTCGCCATCGACGGGGAGACCATCCAGGGCATGCCCGTGCCGGAGGTGCTGCAGCGCATGCGGGGCCCCGCGGGCAAGCGGGTGCTGCTGACCATCATGCGCGAGGGCTTCAACGCGCCGCGCGAGCTGGCCATCATCCGGGACCACATCCGCATCATCTCGGTGGAGGGCGAGCTGTACGGGGGCATCGCGCACCTGAAGGTGAAGAACTTCCAGGACCGCACGGCGCTGTACCTGCGCAAGGAGCTGGACCGGCTGCGGGAGAAGAACGGGGGCAAGCCGCTGCGCGGGGTGGTGTTGGATCTGCGCAACAACCCGGGAGGGCTGTTGGACCAGGCGGTGGCGGTGAGCGACCTGTGGCTGCCGGGGAACCTGCCCATCGTGAGCACGCGGGGGCGCAAGGGCGGCCGCGTGACCGAGGAGCTGAGCAAGGACCGGGACACGGAGCCGGACTACCCGCTGGTGGTGCTGGTGAACGCGGGGAGCGCCTCGGCGTCGGAGATCGTCGCGGGAGCGCTGCAGGACCACGGACGCGCGACCATCCTGGGCACGCAGACCTTCGGCAAGGGCAGCGTGCAGACGGTCATCGAGCTGGAGGATGGCTCGGGGCTGAAGCTGACGATTGCCCGCTACTACACGCCGAAGGGACGGAGCATCCAGGAGAAGGGCATCACGCCGGACTACCAGGTGCCGGAGGCGCCGGGAGGGAAGGGCGCGAGGGACCAGCCGCGGGAGAAGGACCTGGACCGGCACTTCAAGGCGGAGCCGGTGGTGTCGAGCGAGTCCGACGCGGTGGCGAAGCCGAAGAACCTGCCCGAGAGCGTGCGGGACTGGGACGTGCCGGCGAAGCTGACGGACTACCAGCTGAAGATGTCGCTGAACTACCTGAACAGCGTGGCCAACGGCCCCCCTCGCCCGGCCCCGAAGGCGAGCACGGAGGCCCCCTGACCCCACTTCCCCTCGAGGGCCTCGGGTCGAACCGTGAGGGCCCACGGTGCGTCACCGGGCTCGCGCCGGGCAACGCACCGTGAGACCGGCTCATCCCCGGGTCGAGGAGATGACCATCAACTCGAGCTGGCGCCCGCTCCGCATGGCGGAGTTCTGGATGTCGCTCAGGCCGTAGGGGGTGAGGAAGCTGTTGCGGAAGACCCCGGTGACCTGGCCGGCGACCGGCATGTCCTGCGAGAGCAGGAGCTGGCCCGCATAGGTATAGCCGGGGCCGATCTGCCAGGTGTTGAAGGCGAAGCCGTAGGCGTCATGGACGACGCCGTGGAGCCGGACGGAGGGAATCCACCCGACGAGCTTCTCGAGCACCGTGGTGGTCATCCCGCTGCCGGGCCCCACCATTCCGAAGCCTTTCTCCCCCGCGCGCATGGCGGTCTCCAGCACATGCTGCAGCGAGGTGTGTGTCTCCTGGGCGGCGACGTACGCCGAGCTCAGGGCGCGCTGGGGATCCTCGAAGTTCGCCCTCACCCTGGCCATGTCCACTCCCTCCCGGGCCGCCTGCTGCTGCGCCTGCTGCTCGAGCTGCTCCAGCGTCTCACTGGACTTCATCTGCCCGGCGACGAAGCTCGCGGCGGTGTACGCCCAGCCGATGGCCTGTTTCAGCCCGGGTTCCAGTGGGCTCAGCGGTGAGGTGAGCGCCGCCACCGACGCGCCCATGAGTCCTCCCGCGAGGCCGCCTCCCAGCAGCGGCCCCATGTACCCGGTGGCGAAGCCCAGGGCGATGCCGCCGAGGGTCATCAGGAAGGGATCCTTGAGCACATAGCCGGCCACCGTGGCCGCCGCTCCCACCGCCGCCACGGCCGTCACCCAGACCGGGGCAGTCGAGGCGGCCACCGAGACCACCGCCACCACGGCCGCCACCACCGGCGCATGGCCCGTGGGATCGACGTTGGAGATGGGGTTGTTGTAGCCGAAGGCGTAGCGGTTGAGCGCCTGGGGGTTCTCCAGATCCGGCACCATGGAGTCCGGGGAGATGAAGCGTCCGAGCTCCGGATCGAAGTAGCGGGCGTTCATGTAGACGAGGCCCGTCTCCCCGTCCGTCTCGTGTCCGCCGAAGCCGCGGGTATTGGCCACGCCGCCGGAGTCGGCGAGCGTCTTGCCATAGGCGGCGTAGTCGTAGCTGTGGACCACCGCCCCCGTGGCGTTGGTCATCAGTTGCACCGAGCCCAGGTGGTCCTGGTGCATGAAGCTCGTTCCCGCCGGGCCCTTGCTGGCCACCAGCAGCGCCCCCGCGTACACGTGCTTGAGGTAGGCGCCGCCGGGGCCGATCTCGAAGAGCTTGCCGAAGTAGCGGGTGGTGTTGCCCGCCGTCGTCTTGGAGATCCGCCCGCCGTCCGGATCATGGAAGAACGTCGTCGTCTGGCCGCTCCGGGTCACCGAGGCGAGCCGGTTCTCGTCATCCCAGCGCAGCTCGCGCCCGGCGCCACCGGTCATGTTGCCATTGGCGTCGTAGGTGTAGCTGCTCGCGCCGGCCACCGTCGAGGCGTGCCTTGGGGTGGCGCTGCCGTAGCCGTAGGCGCCGACCGCGGAGTTGTAGGTGAGGTTGCCGAGCGCGTCGTAGGTGAAGAACTGGGACTGGGCGCCGGAGACGGAGACGAGCCGGTTGCGCTCGTCGTAGCCGTAGTTCACGTTGAGCAGTGGATCCGTGGAGGAGGACTGGGAGGTGACGCGGGCGGCGGCGTCATACGCGTAGTTGGCCGAGTAGAGCGTCGTCGTGCCGCGCAGCACCTGGGAGGAAGAGAGCCACTGACGGCCCGCGTCGTAGGTGTAGGACTGGGTGACGCCGTTGGCGAGCGACACCCGGGTGATCTGCCCCCGGGCGTTGTACGCGAGCGCGTTGACGTAGCCGCCCACGCTCGCCAGCCGCCCCGCGCTGTCATACGCGTGGCTGACGGACTCCCCATCGCCGTACGTCACGCTCGCCAGCCGTCCGAGCTGGTCATACGCCCAGCGCGTCGTGGCGCACACCCCGAGGATGCACCGCGTGGAGCTCGTCACCCGTCCCGCGAAGTCGTACGAGAGGTTCTCGGAGCCCTCGTCCCAGGTGAGGCTCGTGGGCCTGTCCCCCACCGCCGCCCCGTGTCCGGCCTCGTCGTAGCGCCACGCCGCGAGTCCGCCGCCGGGCAGCGCCTTGGACACCCGGCGCCCCAGGGCGTCATACGTCACCCGGGTCGTCTGTCCCCTGGCATCGGTCTCCGAGGTGCGGTTGCCCGCCGCATCGTACCCGTAGCTCCAGCAGCCCAGATCCGGGTCGCACTCCGCGAGCTTGTTGCCGAGCGAGTCCCACGTCTTGGTGGACACGTTGCCCGCGGCGTCCGTCACCCGCGCGAGCCGCCCCAGGACGTCCCGCTGGTAGCGGGTCCGGCTCTCCACGCCGCCGCTCCACTCCGAGACGGCCACCACGTTGCCCAGGCCGTCGGCGGCCTTGCGCGTGGCGTGCCGGAGCTCGTCGTAGTGCGTGATGCACGAGCGCGGCGCGGCGAAGTCGGGGTCGGACGGGTTGTGGCAGATTTGATAGACATTCTCCGCGAAGCTGCCGTCCGGGCTGGTGACGGTACGCACGCGCCCCGCGCCGTCATAGGCGAAGACCTGGTAGCGGGGCGTCTCCGTGGCCGGGTCGTACCAGAGCGACTCCTTCCACACGCGCTCGGAGCCATCGGAGTACAGGACGAGATGCGTGGCACCGTTCTCGCGCACGCGCTTGTAGACGCGCCGCATGCCATCGAAGTACTCGTCCACCCAGAGCCCGTCCGCCGTGCCATCCGATTGGACGAGGCGCACCCGCTGGCCGCTCGCGCTCCCCCACGAGAGGTATTGCCGCTCCACCCAGCCGCCATCGGGCCGGGTCTCGCGCACCAGCCGCCCGAGGGCGTCGTAGCCGCGCGTGTGCGTCAGTCCGTTGGCATCGGTCTCGGAGGTGACCTTGCCGAGGGTCAGGTCATACGTGGTGCCCTTGCAGTGGCCGAGCGCATCGCACTCCCGCACCGGGTAGAGGCGGAAGGTGGTGTCGTAGGCCGTCGTCCGGGTATGGCCTCGCTCGTCCGTGCGTGAGGCCAGGTTTCCGGAGGCGTCGTAGGTGAATGCCTCCGTCACATAGCCGCCGCTCTGGTCGTTCCAGCGCTTGCGCGAGGTGAGGTCGCCATACACGGGCGCCGAGGCGTACGTGGTGGCGCCGTCGTAGGCGTGGAGCGTCTGGCGCATCAGCCGCCCCGCCGTGCCGATTCCCGCGTAGACGTTCTCGTAGGCCGCCTTGGCGACGATGTACCGGGTGGTGTTCGGGTAGAACCCGCGGACCGTGGTGCGCTCGTCGCCGGAGGCGTCGTAGTTGCCGTACTCGAGGGTGCGCACCACGTTGCCGTAGACGTCATAGCCGAGCTGGTTGACGACCCGCTGGCAGGTGGCGCCCTGGTTGCATTCGTAGTCCCAGCGCTCCGTGAGCAGCGAGGTGTACGGCGGGGCGCTGTTCTCCTGGTACGTGTACTTCGAGTAGCTGTAGATCCTCCCGGCCGCATCGCGGAAGTAGGTGGCCTCGGGCTTGGAGACGCAGCCGACGTGCTGGTGGTAGTAGGTCTCGGTGTAGTTGCCGGCGGCATCCAGCACACCGGTCACCTTGCGGAAGCCGAGGAAGCGGCGCTCGGAGTGGGACCAGAGGCCGCCCTGGTAGGAGTAGTTCGTGGTGGAGCTGCTGCCCCGCCCGTCGGTGGTCGTCACCGACGAGACCGTCTGGAAGACCATGCCGGCGGGCAGCGAGGTGTTCTGCCAGGCGGAGGAGGGCGTGTACTGCACCGTCGTCGTGCCGCCCAGGCCATTGGACACCGAGGTCAGCAGATCCGGTGAAGTCCCCGCCGCCAGCCAGTGCTGGGCCAGGGTGACGCGGTTGTTGACGTCCTGGTAGATCATCACCAGGTCCCCCCGCCCATCTCCGTTCACGTCCATGGGGAGGACCCGCCCGCGGTAGGTGCCGCTGTCCACGACGCTGGTCCAGTACGTCTCGTTGGAGGTGGACGAGCTGCCCGCGTACTGGAGCCTGCCGCCGTCGGAGATCCAATGCTGGGACAGGGTGACGCGGTTGTTGACGTCCTGGTAGACCATCGCCAGGTCGCTCCGCCCATCTCCGTTGATGTCCGAGGTGAAGACCTTGCCGTGGTAGGTGCCGCTGTCCACGACGCTGGTCCAGTACGTCTCGTTGGAGGTGGACGAGCTGCCCTCGTACTGGAGCTTGTTGCCGTCGGACAGCCAGTGCTGGGCCAGGGTGACGCGGTTGTTGACGTCCTGGTAGATCATCACCAGGTCTCCGCGCCCATCCCCGTTCACGTCCATGGCGAGGACCTTGCCGCGGTAGGTGGAGCTGTCCACCACGCTGGTCCAGTACGTCTCATTGGAGGTGGAGGAGCTGCCCGCGTACTGCAGCTTGCTGCCGTCGGAGATCCAGTGCTGGGTGAGGGTCACGCGGTTGTTGACGTCCTGGTAGATCATCACCAGGTCGCCGCGCCCATCCCCGTTGACGTCCATGGGGAAGACCTTGCCGTGGTAGGTGCCGCTGTCCACGACGCTGGTCCAGTACGTCTCGGTGGAGGTGGAGGAACTGCCCGCGTACTGCAGCTTGTTGCCGTCGGAGATCCAGTGCTGGGCCAGGGTCACGCGGTTGTTGACGTCCTGGTAGATCATCACCAGGTCCCCCCGCCCATCCCCGTTCACGTCCATGGGGAAGACCTTGCCGCGATAGGTGGAGCTGTCCACCACGCTGGTCCAGTACGTCTCGGTGGAGGTGGAGGAGCTGCCCGCGTACTGGAGCTTGCCGCCATCGGAGATCCAGTGCTGGGCCAGGGTGACGCGGTTGTTGACGTCCTGGTAGACCATCGCCAGGTCGTCCCGCCCATCCCCGTTGATGTCCAGGGAGACGGTCTTCCCGTGATAGCTGGGGTGGTCCACGACGCTGGTCCAGTACGTCTCGGTGGAGGTGGAGGAGCTGCCGGAGTACTGGAGCTGCTTGTTGGCGGAAGCACCGGACCACCCCAGCGTCATGGGGGGCAGCGCCGTGCCGCCCGTGATGGTGCCGGCCGCGTCGATGAGCACGTCCCGGCCATACTGCTGGACGCTCACCAGCAGGGAGCGCCCGGAGCCGCCGCTCGAGGCATAGGCCAGCTTGTAGGCCCGGATGGGGGCCGGACCAGGGGCCGAGACCAGGATGCTCTTGAGCCGGTAGTTCGTGCGCGCCAGGCCCGCGCCCGTCGCATAGGAGATGGGATCCGGACGGGCCTCGGAGTAGAACTTGATCGTCGTCCCGTTGTAGGCGATCGCGTCCAGGTAGCAGTCCGCGCCGGAGTCGCACCAGTAGCCGTAGCTCACCGTGTTGCCGTGCGTGTCCTGCGCCGTCTTGAGCGCCCACCGGAACGTGCCCCGGGAGACCGCGAAGACAGGCTCGTAGCTGAGCCGGGTTCCATCCTTGCGGTACACGGTCCAGCGGTTGTTGGCGCTGTCCTGCACGATGCGCATGTAGCCCTGGATGCGCGTCGAGTGCGTCCCCCCGAGCGAGGCGTCCGCGACCAGCTCCTGCCCGTCGAGCAGGAACATGTCACTGGCGTCGTAGCGGGGAGCGCCCTTGCCGCGCGAGGCGCGCTCGATGAAGGAGACGCCCGAGACCGACCAGCCCACGCCGAGCCAGCCATTCTGCCCGCCCGAGCTGTACGTCAGCGTCAGGTTCGGCTCCAGGGCGTGGAACGCGGGGAGCTCGATGGGGACCTGGGTGCTGAAGGCGCCGTAGAAAGGTTCGACGTTGCCCGCCTCCGCGGTGCGTGGGCTGGCGGAGACGAGGCTGACGAGGATGAGTGTGACGAGTGCGGATGGGGCACGGGACATGGGCCGTCCTCCGAGGACTGGGGGGCAGGCCTTTCAGGTTAAACGTGCCCGGCCGGACTGTCACTCCATGTGTGGGTCATCCGGGTGCGTCACCCGGGTGCTTCACCCAGGCCACAAGGGCGAATCCGCCTGAGCCGAGGGCCACGCCGTGCCCCGGTTGCCCGGAATCTCCTTGCCCTCGGGGTCCGTGACGAAGTTCCCCACGTCGCCGAAGGCCCGCTCGGCATTCACCCGGCCGCCACTCAGACGCATGGGCCCGATCGCCGTGCCCTGCCGCACGGCGACGACCTCGTGCGGCCCTGGCCTCAAATCCACGAGCGCGCCCTTGCGAGCGGCATCCAGCAACTGCTGCTCGTTGCCGATGGGATCGGCCACCGTCTTGGCCTTGAACGTCCACACCAGCAGGCTCGTGGGCTCCCGCCCGGAGAAGGCCTGCTCGAGCAGGTCCTTGCCGCCGAAGAACTGCTTGCCGATGTCGTTCTGGTTCACCGGCCCGGCCATCAGGCACACGCCGCCGCGGAGGTCACACCCCTCGGGAATCTCGGTGGTCCCCGCCACCTCGGCGACGAGCGCGCCGCGAGCCGCCGCCGCGCCGAAGGCCCGCACCGCGTGGGCGAAGGACAACCCGGACTGCTCCACCTCGCGGCGGGACAATCCGCCCACATAGATGCGCTGCCCCGCGAGCGCGAAGGCCTTGCGCCCCCGTGCACTGTTGCGCGAGAGCGCCCGCCCGAGCGCCAGGTCCGCCCACAGCGGCAGCCGGGCGATGATCTTGTCGGTGACCTGCTCCAGCTCCTCGCGGACCGCGCGCAGCCGCTCCTTGCCATGGGGCGTGAGCACGTCGATGCGCTCGAGCAGCACCAGCTCCTTGGCGCGCTCGCGGGACACACCGGTGAACCGGGCGAAGGCGTTGTAGGCCGCGCGGCCCGCCTGCACCGTCAGCTCCTCGGGCACATCCATGGGCTGGCGCGTCTGGTAGGCCGGAGGGGCGCTCGGCTCGGCGTTGACGCCGGGCTGGATGCGCTCGCTGCGCAGGGCGAGCAGCGCCGCGCCCAGGCGCCGGGCCGTGGTGCGCTCCATGGGGATGCGCTCCTCCTCGGGCACGTACCCCACCTGGGCCACCAGCGAGATGCGCCAGCCCGCCGCGCGCTCGGCCGGGGTGAGGCCCACCAGTGCCTCCAGCTCGCGCAGGGCCGCCGCGTCCGCGGGCTGCTCGAAGGGCTCCAGGAACACCTGGGCCCGCCGCGTGCCCGCCGAGGCAATCACCGTCGCGCGCTCCATGGCATCCGCGAGGACGCCGAGGTGCAGCTCCTTCAGGTAGCCGATGGTGGGGATGTCATCCGCGTGGCGGAAGCGCTTGGCCCAGGCGCGCAGCGGCACGGTGAGCAGGCTGGTCACCGGCTTGTGGCCCACGAAGGTGAGCAGGAAGGTGAAGGGCGTCCGGTACGGGCGCGCGAGCACCACATGGGTGCAGGCGGCACCATCCAGCACGGGCGCCTCCTTGCGGCCCATGCGCCGCAACAGCGCGGCAGCCTGCCCGGAGTCCTGGGGGCCCAGCAACACCTCGCGCTGCCCGCGGAAGTTGGTGGACTGCCTCGCGGAGAGCACGCCGAGCGAGCACTCCTCGAAGAGCTCGCGCTCGGTGGGGGCGGGGCCCGGGACGAAGCGCGAGGGCCTCGGCAGCGAGAGCAGCGACAGCAGCGTGCCGGCCTCCTCCCGCGAGAGCGAGACGCGCGTGCGGTAGCCGACGGGCGAGGACGAGTCGAGCGACTCGGGCAGGTGATAGCGCGTGCGCTTCTCGCCGGGCGCGGCGAAGCGTGCATCGCGGCGGACGTGGAACTCGGACGGAGGGGCGGGGATCGTCACCAGCTCGAGCGGCTTGCTCACCGGGGACTCCTCGACATGGACGGGCTTCCTCATGGGGGCGCGAGAGTGCCAGCCGCGGGCGTGGGCTGTCGCGCCTCTCGTGCTGGCGCCCTGCGTCATCCGGGTGAACACAGAGGCGGCCCCTCGGTCAGACCCGGGAGCGGGAGCCCTTGCCTGCTTCCTGCTCTGCTTCCGGCGCCCTCCACCTCATTCCTCTCCTGCAACCCAACGGAGGGGGTCCCGGATGTCGATTCGTTTGATGTGGTGCGGCGTACTCATCATCGGCGCGGCGCTCGGTGGCGCGGCCTGCACTTCCACCGCCGATGCCGGGCAGGAGGCCGGGCTCCAGGCCGGGGAGGTCCAGGGCGACTTCTGCGGCGGCATCGCCGGCATCCCCTGCGCCGAGGGGTACGCCTGCGTCGACGACCCCCGCGACGACTGTGACCCGGACCGGGGCGGCGCGGATTGTGGCGGTATCTGCCGGAGGATGAACCCCGTTGCCTGCACGGGCCATGAACGGGGCATGAAATACGTCTCCCGAGACCCCGCCCAGTGCGCCGCCATCCGCTTCACCTGCAAGGAGGGCTTCGCCCCGTTCTTCAACGAGTGCGGTTGCGGCTGCCAGAAACAGCAGAAGGCCTGCGACTACAACGACCCGAATCGCTCCTACGTCTCGCGGGACCCGGACGCGTGCGCCGCCATCACCTTCCTCTGCATCGAGGGCTTCCAGCCTTTCTTCGACGAGTGCGGCTGCGGCTGCGAGGCCGCCCGGTAGCGCGCACCGGCCCCACGAAAGACAACCGGCGCGGCCCCCAGGAGGAGGAGCCGCGCCGGCGTGAGGACTTCAGTGCTGCCAGGGATTACTGGCCGGAGCTCGCCTTGTAGGTGACGCCGGAGTAGGCCGTGTAGCCCTTGATGAGGACGTAGTACGTGCCCTGCTTCGCGCCGTTGATGGTGCAGGACTCGGCGGCGGTCGAACCCGCGGAGCGGCAGTCGTAGGTGGTGGTGGTGGGCGCGCTGCCGAACTTCACGTACAGGTCCGCGTCACCGGTGCCGCCGATCGTCTCGAACTTCATCGCCGTCGCGCTGGCCGGCGTGACGTAGGTGTAGTTCGTGTTGCTGTTGCGGGCGCCGGACAGGTTGCTCACCGTCTGGATGACCGTCCAGGCTGGGGGAGCGGCCACGCCCACCGCGGCCCACGCCTCGTTCACCGCGGCGGCGGCGGTCGCGCCGTACAGGTCGGTGGCGGCCTGCGCCGTGGCGCCACGCGCCTCGGAGAAGGTGCTGCCCGGCGTCAGGTACACCGTGTTGGCGCGGTAGAAGATGGCCGCGCCCTTCTGGATGCTGGTGTACGCGTTGGCGTCGAGCGCCGGCACCACGTTGCTCGTCTTGCCGCGCGGGTGGGTTCCTCCGGTGACCATGAGCTTGAAGGCCAGGTTGGCGATACCCGAGTTCCAGTGCACGCCGCCGTTGTCGGAGGTGCCGGTGTAACGCGTGGGGTAGTAGTCGTAGTCACCCGCCAGGGCCGGGTCATTCATGTAGCGAAGCGCGTCACCCGCGGTGGCCGGGGTCCAGCACTCCTCGCCGATCTTCCAGGTGTTGCCGCTGACGGCACCATCCCGGTAGGCCTCGATGGAGGCGCCGAAGACGTCGGACATGGCCTCGTTGAGGGCGCCCGACTCGTTGGCGTAGATGAGGTCGGAGGAGGTGTCGGTCACGGCGTGGGTGAGCTCGTGGCCCACCACGTCCAGCACGGTCAGCGGGCCGGACTGGCTGCCATCGCCATCGCCGTACACCATCTGCGTGCCGTCCCAGTACGCGTTCACGTAGTTGCGGCTGTAGTGGACGGACGAGGTGAGCGTGCCACCGGTGCCGTTGTAGCTGTCACGGCCGAACTTGGTGAAGTAGAAGTCGTAGGTGAAGCCCGCGTTGTCGTGCGCCTGGTTGAGCACCGCGTCGCTCGAGGGGCCCGAGGTCTCGTTGCGCACCAGCGTGCCGGGGAGCGTGGTGCGGGTGCCGGCGTCGTAGGTGTTGCGGTTGCGGCTCGTCTTCAGGTTGTCGAACTGCATGACGAGCTCACCCGTCTTCGCGTCGATGAAGAGGTTGGGCATCGCGGGCGCGCCCTTGTCCGTGACGCTCTGCAGCTGCACCCGGTAGGTGAGGCGGGCGCCGTTGCCGATGTCGTCGGTGAGGATCTGCAGGTCCGCCTTGGGGTCGGCCGTCAGCGCGCGGGAGCCGCCCACCTGGGCCACGGCGATCTGGATGGCCTCCTCGGCGCGGAGGCCGGGGGTAGTGTCCACCTTGAGGTCGCGCTTGAGACGGTCCGTGATGGAGGCGACGGAGCCGTTCGCGTCGAGGTGGAGGATGGCCTCGGCGCCGAAGACGGGCACGCCCCGGAAGCTCTGGGACACGCGCTCGTGGGTCAGGCCCTTCTCGTCACGCAGGCTGCGCTTGAGGGACACGTCACCGGCGCCCTGGAAGAACTCCGGACGCTGCGCCTTCAGCTGCTCCAGACCCCGGCCCTCGGCCTTGGTGGACAGGTTGCTGCTCTGGGTCCCCTGGGTGGCCTGGGTGTCGACCCCGGTGCTGTCGACGCTGCAGGCGCTCCCGAGGAGCATGAGGGGGAGGATGGAAACCAGACGGCGAGTGCGCATGACGGTTCCTCCGGCTCGACGGTTGTGTCGAGCACTTCCTCACTTTCCAATAAAATCAGTTCTCCTGTCAATGCAGAATTTTTCAATAAAACTGTGAAGGAAAAAGTGGGAAATCGTGAGGGAGTGGACTACCTGGGCACGAGGCGGATGTGGAAGAGCCGGGGCCAGCGCTTGCCGGTGACGAGCAGCCGGTCCCGGGCCGCGTCGTAGGCGATGCCGTTGAGCACGTCCTCGGTCCCGGTCCGGTCCTGGGGCGGGAGGAGCCCGGTGAGGTTGAGCCACCCCGTCACCTTTCCCGTGGCCGGGTCGATGCGGACGATGTCGTTCGTCAGGTACACGTTCGCGTAGAGCTCGCCCTTGATGAACTCCAGCTCGTTGAGCTGGGAGATCTCCCGGCCGTTGTCGGTCACCCGGATGGAGCGCTGCACCGCGAGCGTGGCGGGGTCGAGGAAGCGCACGGTGCTGGAGCCATCACTCATGATGAGCGAGGTGCCATCGTCGGTGAGCCCCCAGCCCTCGGTGGGGTACTCGAAGCGGCCCACCTGCTGGAACGTGGCGGCGTCGTAGATGAAGCCCACGTGCGAGCGCCAGGTGAGCTGGTAGATGCGGCCCTTGAAGAGCGCGATGCCCTCGCCGAAGTACTGGCGCTCCAGCTCGCGCCGGCGCAGCACGGCGCCCGTCTCGAGCTCCACCTCGCGCAGGCTCGACAGACCATTGAGGCCCGTGCCCTCGTACAGCTTGCCGTCGCGGTAGACGAGCCCCTGGGTAAAGGCGTTGGGGTCATGCGGCCAGCTCTGGACGACATCGAACCCGAACACGGGCGTGCTCGCCGTGGGCGTGGGGGGGGGCGCGGGGGAGCGCTCATTGCGGCAGGCCAGCGCGGTGAGCAGCACGAGGGGGGAGAGCCACGCGAGGGAGGAACGTCGGGAAGTCACGATGAAGGGCTCCTGGAGGGAGGAGGCGGACGGGCTTCTTCAGAAGCCGAGCGTGCGGATGGCCTGGCGGATCGTATCCGCGCTGCGGCGCAGGCCCTCGCGCTCGGTGTCGTCGAGGGGGACTTCCAGCACCGTCTCCACGCCCGAGCGGTTGACGATGCTCGGCACGCTCATGCACACGTCACCGATGCCCAGGTAGCCGTCCAGCCGCGAGCTCACGGGCAGCACCCGGTTCTCGTCGTACAGCACGGCCTCGAGGATCTGCGCCGTGGCCAGGCCGATGGCGTAGTTGGTGGCGCCCTTGCCGCGGATGATCTGATAGGCGGCGTTGCGCACGTCGTCGAAGATGCGGGTGCGGTCCTCGTCCGTCAGCCGCGAGTGTCCCGGCGCGGACCACTGCTTCAGCGGGACGGCGCCCACCGTCGCCGAGCTCCACAGGGGAAGCTCCGAGTCCCCGTGCTCGCCCGCGATGAAGGCATGCACGTTCTGCACGGCGACGTTCAGGTGGCGGGCGATGAGGAAGCGGAAGCGCGAGGAGTCCAGCACCGTTCCGCTGCCGAACACCCGCCGCGACGGCAGGCCGCTCAGCTTCTGCACCACGTACGTGAGCACGTCCACCGGGTTGGTCACCACCAGCAGCAGCGCGTCCGGGGCCACCTTCAGCAACCGGGGCACGAGCGAGCGGCACATCTCCACGTTCGCGCCCGCCAGCTCCATGCGCGTCTGCCCCTGCTTCTGCTTGGCGCCCGCGGTGATGACCACCACGTCCGCGCCCGCGCACACGCCGATGTCGTCCGAGCCCACCAGCGTGGCCATGGGGACGAACTGCAACCCGTGGTTGAGGTCCAGCACCTCCGCGTCCACCTTGGCCCGGTTGATGTCATAGAGGGCGAGCTGCTTGGCCACTCCCCGGATCATGGTGGCATAGGCGATGGTGGCGCCCACGGCGCCGGCTCCGATGATTGCGATCTTGTTCACGTGCTCGGCCATAGTCGGCGCAGCCAAGCACATCCGCCCGGGTTGCGCATGCTCCCTCTCCCTCTGGGCAGGTCGCGGTAGCTGGGCGCCATGCGGTGCACCAGCTGGATGTGGCCGGGGCTGTTCACCGGCTTCACCGCGAGGTGCCGCTCGCCCTCGCCGGCGAACTGGAACATGTTCTCGCGGAAGTTTGCCCCAGTGGCCGCTGCGCTCCCAGATGGGTTGCGCGAGGATTTGGGGGGTTCTCACCTCGCTGTAGCCCTCGCGTTGCATCTGCTGCCGGACGCGGCTCTCGATGAGCCGGTAGAGCAGAGACTGTCCGGCCGCCGTGCTCTTCGCGCGTCACACGCGAGCCGCGAGCCACTCCGTGAGCCGCTCCGGCGTGCGGCGGGCTCCCATGGCGCGGGCGTAGTCGAGCGCCGTGCGGCCCTCGGCGTCCTTGTGCTCCGGCGAGGCGCCGCGCGCGAGCAACAGCTCGAGCACCTCCACCTGGTCGAACATCGCCGCGAACATGAGCGGCGTCTTGCCGTCCGGTCCCGAGCCATCCACCCTGGCGCCGTGGTCCAGCAGCAGCCGGGCCATGGCGGTGTTCCCCTTGAAGGCGACCCCGGCCAGGGGCGTCTGGCCACGGTCGTTGGCGCGCTCGGGGTCGGCGCCCCGCTCCAGGAGGGCCCGGGCAGCGCCCTCCTGGCCGAGGTAGCTCGCGAGCATCAGCAGGGTGTCCCCCTTCTCGTTGCTGAGGTTGACGGGCAGCCCCGAGTCGACGAGCCACGCCAGGTTGGCCGTCTCCCCGGCCCTCGCGTGCTGGAACGCCGTCCGCGCCAGGGCCATCACGTCGTTGTCCGTCACCGTCGACTGCGAATCAGGAGTCTGGTTCTTCATGGGGAGTGCCTCGAGCAGGAGGAAGGGGAAGAGGAGGGCTCAGCGCGAGCGGCGCTTGTCGTGGACGGCCTTGGCCACGCGCGCGCCGTACTCCTCGTCGGCGTTGCGGAAGTGGGAGATGGCGCGCGTGATGACGTCCTCGCGGCTCACCTGAGACAGGCTGCCCGCGATGTTCTCCACGAGGCGCTGGCGCTCCGGCTCGGTCATCACCCGGTAGAGGTTGCCGGCCTGGACGAAGTCGTTGTCCTCGGCGTGCCGCACCGGGACGTAGGTGCCCGTGAGGCCGGTGACGGAGACGCCGAGCCCGGTGGCCTCGCCCGTCTGCGCGGGGCCGTCGTAGCTGTTCGGCTCGTAGTTCTTGCTCCGGCCGCCGTTGCCGTCGAAGGCCATGGCGCCGTCACGGCCGTAGTTGCGCGCGCCGCCCTGCACGCCCTTGGGCGAGTTCACCGGCAGCCGGGTGTGGTTGATGCCCAGCCGGTAGCGGTGCGCATCGCCGTACGCGAAGAGGCGTGCCTGGAGCATGCGGTCCGGCGAGGGGCCGATGCCGGGCACGAAGTTGCTCGGGTCGAGCGCGGCCTGCTCCACGTCCGCGAAGTAGTTGTCCGGCGCCCGGTCGAGCACCAGCTTGCCCACCTCGATGAGCGGGTAGTCCTTGTACGGCCACACCTTGGTGAGGTCGAACGGGTTGAAGCGGTAGGTGGATGCGTCCGCCTCGGGCATCACCTGCACCTTGAGCGTCCACGAGGGGAACTCGCCGCGCTCCAGGGCCGCGTAGAGGTCGCGCTGGTGGTACTGCGGATCCTTCCCGCCGATGGCCGCCGCCTCCTCGCTGGAGAGCGTGCGGATGCCCTGGTCGGTCTTGAAGTGGAACTTCACCCAGAAGCGCTCGCCCTTGGCGTTCACCCACTGGAAGGTGTGCGAGCCAAAGCCGTCCATGTGCCGCAGCGTGGCGGGGATGCCCCGGTCACCGAAGAGCCAGGTGAACTGGTGCGTGGCCTCGGGCGAGTGGGAGAAGAAGTCCCACTGGTTGTCGGGCTCCTGGCAGTTGGTGAAGGGGTCGTACTTCTGCGAGTGGATGAAGTCCGGGAACTTGATGCCGTCGCGCAGGAAGAAGACGGGCGTGTTGTTGCCCACCACGTCCCAGTTGCCGTCCTCGGTGTAGAAGCGGACCGCGAAGCCACGCGGGTCGCGAGCGGTGTCGGGGGCGCCCTTGGAGCCGGCCACGGTGGAGAAGCGCAGGAAGACCTCGGTGCGCTTGCCCTTCGTGTCGAAGAGCTTCATCAGGGTGTAATGGGAGATGTTGGGGTGGGTGACCTCGAAGTAGCCGTAGGCGCCCGAACCCACCGCGTGCACCACGCGCTCGGGGATGCGCTCGCGGTTGAAGCGGGCGAGCTTCTCCAGCAGGTGGTGGTCCTGCAGGAGCACCGGGCCCGTGGCGCCGGCGGTCTGGGAGTGCTGGTTGTCGGCGACCGGAGCTCCGGCCTCGGTGGTCAAGCGGGGACGATGGGACACGCGATTTCTCCTGCGAGTGGCGTCAGTGCGTTCGTGACGTGGAGGAAAGTAGAGAGTTCGCGCTGAGTTGCCCAAGACATCGTTCCGATGGGATTGATAGGGTGAGGCTATCAGTTGTTCCAGAGCCCATGCCCTCCCTGAACGACATCTCCCTGAGGCAGTTGGAGTATCTCGTCGCCGTCGCGGACCTGCTCGGCTTCCGGCGAGCGGCCGAGCGGTGCCACGTCTCCCAGCCCGCCTTGAGCGCGCAGATTCAGCAGCTCGAGGACGTGTTGGGGGTGAAGCTCTTCGAGCGGGACAAGCGCCGGGTGATGCTGACCCCCGCCAGGGAGGAGCTGGTGGCGCGGGCTCGCAAGGTGCTCACCGAGGCCGGGGACATCCTGTCCGCCGCGTCACGGTTGTCGGATCCGTTCGCGGGGCCGCTGAACCTGGGCGTCATCCCCACCATCGCGCCCTACGTGCTGCCCGAGGTCATCCCCGCGCTGGTGAAGCAGTACCCCCGGCTCCAGATTCGCCTGCGCGAGGACAAGACGGAGGTGCTCGTGCGCGACCTGGAGGAGGGACGCCTGGACACGGCCCTGCTGGCGCTCGTGCCCGAGGTGGGGGACGTGGAGCACGCGATCATCTCGGAGGATCCGTTCGTCGTCGCGGCGCCACCGGGGCACCCGCTGGAGAAGAAGAAGCAGGTGCAGTTCCGGGATCTGGACGAGGAGAACGTGCTGCTGTTGGAGGACGGCCACTGCTTCCGGGGACAGGCGCTCGCGCTGTGCACGCGCATCGGGGCGCGCGAGGTGGACTTCCGGGCCACGAGCCTGACGACACTGGCGCAGATGGTGATGTCGGGCGCGGGGGGCGTCACGCTGCTGCCCGCGCTCTCGGTGCCCATCGAGAACCGGCTGGGCCAGCTCGTGGTGCGGCCCTTCGCGGACCCGTCGCCGAGCCGTACGCTCGCCCTGGTGTGGCGCCCGGGTTTTCCCCGCGCCGATGCGCTCCGGGCGCTCGCGGGCACGCTCCGCTCCGTGTGGCCCGGGAACAAGACCGCCGCGAAGCGCTGAGACTCCCTCTCCCCCCGGGAGAGGGGAAATGGTCGCAGAGGGGAAATGGTCGCGGAGGGGGAATGGCTTCGCGGACCTGCTGGACTGCTTCGGCGGGCTCAGCGCATCGAGTACGTCAGGCGCATCGGCTGGCCGTTGCGCTCCACCTCCACCTCGATGTGCGAGGACTCGCGCAGCTTCTGGAAGGCCTCGAGCCCACGATCCGCGCTGGCGATGGAGAGCCCGTTGATGCGCTGCAGGATGTCCCCGTTCTGCAGACCGATGCGGCTGTAGAGCGAGCCGGACCGGATGGAGAACAGCTTGAAGCCCTGTGACTCCCCGTTGCGCATGGCGGGGATGACGCGCGCCTGCATCAGCAGTTCGCTGGGATTGGCGAGCACCACGTCCAGGTCCTTGCGCGAGACCTCGTAGCTCTGCGGACCCACTTGCCGGACATCGACGGAAGACTTCGCCTCCGTCGCCGCTGGCGCCGCGGCGGCACGCGGCTCCACGGGCGGAGGAAGCGCGTCCGTCGCCGTGGGGCTGACGTACTCCAGCCGCCCCGAGTTCATCAGCAGCACCCGCGTGCGCTCGATGGCCACCACCTGTGCGCCCAGGATGTCACCTCCCATCCACACCGAGCGCGTGCGGCGCGTGGTGCCCTCGTACACGGAGGCGAAGGTGTTGGAGGGATTCGCCCCCACCATCGTGCCCAGCAGCTTCAGGCCCAGCGTGTTCGGCACCGCCTCGTCGCTTTCGTCTCCCGGTGCGGCGATGACCTCCTCACGCACCTTGTCCGGAAGGCCCAGGAGGCGGGCGAGCGGTCCCAGGGCGAGGGGGAGCGCCAATTCCTCCTGGGCGCGTGCCTTCCTGGGTGGATCCTCGAGGGAGGGGAGGGGCTGGAGCGAGGCATCCACCACCGAGTTCACGGAGTACGCGGCCACCAGGCATGTGCACGTGATGCAGAGCAGGGTGAGTGCATGAAACGCGGGGCGGATGAGCGTGGACATCGGTGGCCTCCTGACGGGAGCGTGGATGCACTCCCCCAGAGCAAGGCCGGGACCAACGGCCCCGCCACGCGCCTCTCCAGAGGGAAGAGCGGGGCTCTTCCCCGTGTGCCGCACACCCCGGGTGCGACAACCTGTCAGTGGTGGCTCGCGGGCGCTGACAGCCCGTCCAACCCCCGCGCCGTGTCCGTCACCACCAGGGCCGGAGACCTTGCCGGCCTCGGATACAATGGACATGAAGGGCCGGGCCCCTGGATGCTCAGACGTTGTCACTCATGGGCGCTCGTCGCTCATGACGCTTCCGAGCCATCCCATCAATGCCCGCACCTTGGGCACGTGCTGCTTCGAGCGGTGGACGACCATCCAGATGTCGCGCGAGGGCAGCCGCTCGCTGCTCCGGGCTCCAATCCGCCGCGGCGCCACCTCCACGACACCGTGGAGCCTCGCGGCGAGAACCCGGGGCAGCAAGGCCACGCCGAGCCCTGCTTCCACCGCGAGCCCCAGGGACTCCAGGTCCTCGACGAGCAGCCGTGGGGGGCGGGTGGCGAAGGCCCGCTCGGCGTGGCGCTGTTCGGGGATGCCGGCGACCGAGCCCGTCAGACCCATCCAGGGGAGCTCGGCGTGGAGCTCCAATGAGGAGGCCGCGAAGAAGGCATAGGAGGCCGTGCCCACCTTCTTCGCGACGAGCTCGCCCCGCTCGGGGCGTATCATCCGGAGCGCCACGTCGGCTTCTCCGGCGGCGAGGCTGTTGATCCGGTTGTCCGCCAGGATGCGCAGGCGCAGGTGGGGAAAGGCCCGGTAGAACTCGGGCAGGCGGGGCGTCAGCTTCCAGCGCACCATCTCGCCGACGGTGGTCAGCGTGAGCTCGCCGCGAAGCTCCAGTGTGTCTTCCAGCGCGGACCGCGCCGCCAGCGCGGCCACCACCATGGGCTGCACCGCCGCCAGCAACGAGGACCCGCGCTCCGTCAGCCGCAGCGGCGCCTCGCGCAGCAGCAACGGGGAACCGGCGCTCTCCTCCAGCCGCGCCAGGTGTCTGCTGACGGTCGACTGGCTCACGCCCAGGGCTTTCGACGCGGCCGTCAGACTCCCGAGGCGCGCGACCGTCTCGAACGTGCGCAACAGCTCCCACTCCATCCGGACCCCCATGCGAAAATGGATGCCTGGCTTCCGAATCTAGCGGTTTCCATCCATTCGTGCGGCCCCTAGTTTGTGGGGCATGAAGATCCACCACCTGCGCAATGCCACCACCCTGCTGACGCTGGGAGAGCACCGTCTGCTGATTGATCCGATGCTCGCCAGACCGGGCTCGATTCCGGGCTTCAAGTTCTTTGGAGGCGGCCGCCGCCCCAATCCCCTGGTCCCCCTGCCGCCCGACACGTTCTCGTGGCTGGAGGAGGCGACGGGCGTGCTCGTCACCCACCCCCACCCGGATCATCTGGATACGGCGGGCGTCCGATGGATCCAGAAGCGCCAGCTACCCGTATGGACGAGCCGGTTGGACGCGCCGGGCCTCAAGAAGAGGGGACTCGATGTCCGGGAGCTCGCCGACGGTGCGCTCGGGATGGGGGTGGAGCGCATCCCGGTCCGGCACGGCCGCGGGCTGCTCGCATGGCTGCTGGGCCGCGTCTCGAGCTACTACCTGGCGCACCCGGACGAGCCGAGCGTGTACATCACGTCGGACGCGGTGCTCACCGAGGATCTCCTGGAGGCCGTGGAGCGCCTCCAGCCCGATGTCATCATCGCTCCGGCGGGCTCGGCGAACTTCGGGGTGGGCGGCGACATCCTGTTCTCCGTCGATGAGCTCGTGACGCTCGTCAGGCGGGCACCCGGACGGGTGGTGCTGAATCACCTGGAAGCGCTCGACCACTGCCCGACCACGCGCGAAGGGCTGCGCGAACGGATGAAGGCCGAGGGACTGCTCGAGAAGGTGCTCATTCCCGGAGACGGAGAGGAGCTGCACTTCGCACGGCCGGAGAGGGCTCGCGGGCCGGTGGCAGCGAGCCTCGCCAGTCACATGTGAGAGCCGGTTCGATGTCCACTCCCGCTCTATGGGAGCACTTCCTCGACGCGCGGCTCCATGCGCACGGTGGAGTTGAGGGACAGGCCAATGAAGCAGTACTTGTGGGCCTTCTCGAACATCTCGCGCACCTTGGCCACGTCCGTCCCGGGGGCCACGCGGATGGTGGGCGCGAGGCGGATTTCGGTGATGCGCGTCACCTTGCCCTCGGTGCCGAGCACCACCTGCACGTCGTCCACGTAGCCACGGACGTCCAGGCGCACCTTCCTGGCGAGCGACAGGAAGGTGAGCATGTGGCAGGTCGCGAGCGAGGCGCCGAGCATGTCCTCCGGGTTCCACCGCGTGTCGTCTCCGCCGTAGGGCCCCGCGGCGCTCACCGCGATGTCCGGCTTGCCCGGTACGGAGGCGACCGCGGCGCGGCTGTGCTCGCCCGCGGCGTGATCGGTGGTGGTGCCTTCCCAGCGCAGCGACAGAGGGTAGACGTTGGACATGGCTCCTCCTCTACCAAATCGGCCCCCTTCCTGTCCCGCTGTACTCAGCACGACAGCCGGGAGTGCCAGGCCGGTACCTCACTGCCGCTCATGTGGGCTAACCATAAGGCATTCCAAATGCCTGGAATCCGAGCAGCCTTTCAACCCATTCATCGGAGTGAACGCATGCAACTCCGGCGCGCGGATTCACTCTGGCTTCATGTGACCTTCCATGAAGAATGACCAACCTCAATATCAGGATGGCTCATTCCGGCGGGAGTCACTTCATGCGCAACGCAATACACTTGTGGACCGTAGCGGCTCTATCGCTCGCAGCTTGTAATGGAGGTTCGTCCGAAGACAGTCGAGCGCGTTCGCTGGCAGTGAGCACTAACGAGGTTCGCTCCGAGACAATGGAGGAAGAAGGCTGGGTCTATTTGGATGCCCTCCAGACGAATGCACCCTGGGGCCTGGCAGGCACTCGGCTGCAGTACCAGGGAGACCTCGGCTGGTGGGACAGCGGCGGCGGTTACAGTGCGGATGCCTTCACGGGCCGGATGGTCAGCGGTGACTATGACGGCGATGGCCGTGACGACATCGCCTTGTTCTACAAGTACGCCTCCAACTGGGGCCGCTTCCACGTCCTGCTCTCGACGGGTTCCTCGTTCCAGTACCAGGGAGACCTCGGCTGGTGGGACAGCGGCGGTGGCTACAGCGCGGATGCTTTCACGGGCCGGATGGTCAGCGGTGACTATGACGGCGACGGCCGTGACGACATTGCCCTGTTCTACAAGTACGACCCCAACTGGGGCCGCGTCCACGTCCTGCTCTCGACGGGTTCCTCGTTCCAGTACCAGGGAGACGCCGGCTGGTGGGACAGCGGCGGTGGCTACAGTGCGGATGCCTTCACGGACCGGATGGTCAGTGGTGACTATGACGGCGATGGCCGTGACGACATTGCCCTGTTCTACAAGTACGACCCCAACTGGGGCCGCGTCCACGTCCTCCTGGCAAAGCCGAACTGCCTGGTACGGTAAGACGTCAGGTGAGTACCCGATCAGAAAACCGGGACGGGAGGGCTGAGGGGGCTATGCCATGCGGACGTTGAAGTGCCCGGTGTAGTCCCGGAAGCGCTCCGCCACCCGCCGGGCATCGAGCCCGTAGTGCTCCAGCGTGTACTGGTGCACGCCGTGCTTGTGGCGCGGGTTCTCCGCGAGCCACGACTGCACGACTCCGGCCGCTGCCTCCTCGTTGCCCAGTCCGGCCCAGCGGTGGATGCGCCGCACCTGGCCCGCGGGGTCCGCCATCAGCTCGTCATAGTGCACGTCGAGGAATTGCTCGGGGGCGGCCTTCGCGCGCACCGCCATTGCCCGGTCCATCGCCTGGCCCCACGTGTCGAGCCACTGCTGCCCCAGCGCCACCGGGTCATGGCCGCGGATCGACAGGATGCGCGAGGCCTCGTACATGCTGCACCCCGAGGCCACCACCTCGCGCGGGTCGCGGTGCGTCTGGATGATGCGCGCATCCGGGAAGACGCTCAGCAGCGCGTCCAGGTTGTAGAGGTGGATGGGGCTCTTGAGCACCAGGTGGTGGGCCCGGGACTTCCACGTGAGCAACTGGAGCACCTCGCGGTAGTAGCGGTAGGCCGGCACCATGTCCGTGCTCATCAGCCAGTTCATGTAGCTCGGCAGGTGCGCGCGGCTCTCCGCGGCGAAGTCGGTGAAGCTCAGCCCGAGCAGGAAGAGGCACTCCTCGGGCGCGGTGGGCTCGAAGGGGTGGATGGCCTTCATCGCCGGAAGTGCCTTGTGCGCCTGCTCGGCGAAGAGGCGGGCCCGCTCGATGCGCGGATCCGTGGCCTCCGTCGCCGGGTCCGGCGGCGGCGAGGGCCACAGCAGCTCCCACATCTTCGGCGCCCGGGCCCCCGGCATCTTCGCGAGCAGGTTGAAGAGCAGCGTCGTGCCCGTCCGCATGAAGCCGAGGATGAACACGGGCCGCTCGATGGGCACCTGGCGGATCTCCGGGTGGCGCGCGAGATCCGCGGCGATGTGCAGCCGCTGCACCAGCAACCGCAGCAGTCCCCTCCGGATGGAGAGCCGTCCCACCAGCGACAGGTTCCCCTCTTCCTCCAGGGCGCGCGTCAGCCTGCGCAGGGGCTCGATGAACGCCTCGCCACCGAAGTCGTTCAGCCCCGTCTGCTTGCGTGCCTCCGCCATGAGCTGGTCCGCGTTCAGCTCGAAGGCCCTCCGGCCCACACCGCTGCCGAGCTGGTTGAGCAGCCGCATGCTCAGGGGGAGCTGCATCGCCGTCACGGCGTTCTTTGCTTCCATGGTGTTCAACCTCTCAGTGGATCTCGAAAGTGACCGGGGGCTTCCCGGGGAGCCGTTCGTCCAGGTGCTCGGCCAGGACGCGGCGGGTGCGCAGGGCTTCGTCGTTGGCGAGCTCCTTCAGCTCCGCCAGGTACGTCAGGCCCTCGATGGCATGGGCCTCGGCGACGCCGAAGTCGATGAAGCACGCCAGCTCGTCCGCTCCCGCCTCCATCAGCCGGTCCACCATTGGCAGGCACGAGGTGGGCGTGCCAATCAGCGCGCTCATCCGGTAGTGCTGCTCGAAGGCGAACGTGGCCAGCGAGTCCAGCCACTTCGGATCATCGATGTCCATCTGGATGTCCAGGCTCCGCACGCGCATCTGCTGGAGCCGCAGGTGCGTGCGCAGGTAGTGCGTGAGCGGCCCTCGGACCCGGTCGAGCACCTCGCCGGACTCCCGCCCCACGAACGTGTGCAGCATCACCGACACCGTGCCCGCCGCCGGGTCATGTCCCGCTTTCGCCCGCGCCGCCCGGTAGAGGGCGATCTTCTCCCGAACCTCGTCCACCGGCTGCGAGGCCAGTGACGTCAGCACGTTCACGCCCAGCTCGCCCGCCTTCTCGAAGAGCTCCGGGTTGCCGGGGCAGGTGAGCCAGATGGGCAGCTCGGGCTGGACCGGCCGGGGGAAGGTGCGCAGCTGGACCTCGTTGCCCGCTCCGTCCCGCGTGGCCACGGCGCCTCCGCGCCAGAGCTCCCGCACCTGTTCCAGCGAGCGGAACAGCACTTCGCGCTTGCCCTCGAAGTGGTCCGGGGCCAGCGCGAAGTCGTTGGGCATCCAGCCGGACGTCACCGCCAGACCCACCCGGCCCTTCGACAGGTTGTCGATGACCGACCACTCCTCCGCCACCCGGAAGGGACTGTGCAGCGGCAGCACGACGCTGCCCGAGCGCAGGCCGATGCGCTCGGTGAGGGTGCTCAGCGCGGCGCTCAGCACCGAGGGGTTCGGGTAGAGCCCGCCGTGCTCGTCGAAGTGGCGCTCGGGCGTCCAGATGGCCGTGAAGCCGTTGCGGTCCGCGAACCGCGCTCCGTCGAGGTAGAGGCGGTACTTGTCGCTCGTGCCAGCGCCCTCGTTGGCGAAGAAGAAGAGGCCGAAGCCGGGTTTCTTCCGGGCTCCGGTGGCCGGACGCACGGGCTCCACGCGGGCCACCAGTGCGCCAGAGCCGGGCGTGCTCGCATCGGGAACCACGGACACCCTCGCCACCGCCGGGTGCCTCGCGAGTACGGCCTGGACCTCGGCCGCTCCGAAGCGGGTGCCCCCCGTGATGGCGCCCGCCACGCGGTTCTCCGGCATCTTCGGGGGCGGAGAGAGCGCGGAAGGCTCCTGCTCGGCCCGGAGCGCCAGCTCTTCCAGGAGCGTCCCGAGGTGCGCGGCGGCATGCGCCACCGCCGTGGAGGCGAGCTGTCCGGGGTCGTAGTGGAACCGCAGCTCCAGCCGGGGTCCCTGCTCGGCGTGGACGACGAGCGGAGCGGGGAGGGCCGTCATCTCCCGGGTGAGGCCGTGGAAGCCGAGGCTCCGGGCGAGGGGCCCCAGGGCTTCGTCCTCGGTGCCGGTGGTGAGGATGCTGTCGAAGAGCGGCAGGTCCTCCGGGGGGACCTCGAGCCAGCTCTGGAACTGGGAGGGCGCGAAGTAATCGGAGGCGTGCCGCTCGGCGTGCTCGGCCTGGAGGCCCCGGAGCCAGCGCAGCAGCGTGCCGCGTGAGGGCACCTGAATCCGCCGAGGAACGAGCGTGGAGAAGCGCCCCACCAGTGGACCGCCGCCGGTCAGTGCGGCCGGGAGCCCGTGTGTGAAGGTGCCGAAGAGCAGATCATCCCTCTGGCCCTGCTGCTGAAGGAGCACCGCCCAGGCGGCCTGGAGGAGCGTGGAGAGCTCCAACGTGTGCTGCCGCAGGAACGCCTGCACGTGGGCGGTGGCCGTGGGACTCAGGAGGAACCTCTGCATCAACCCCTCTCCCTCTGGGAGAGGGCCGGGGTGAGGGTCTTCCCGCCGTGTCACCCGCCAGGCCTCGGGAATCCGCGAGCACCGAGCACCCTGGAGCGGCTCCCGGGCCCGCCGTTCCGCTGCCTGTGCGTCCTGTTGCTCGAACCACGCCATGAAGTCGCGGTGGGGCCGGCTCTTGCCGAGCACCGGCTCACTCCCCTCACGGGCGGCGCGGTAGAGCAGGAACAGCTCGTGGAGGCACACCCGCGCCGAGTCCTCATCGAGCACGAGCGGGTGGTACGTGAGGACGACCGTGCCCATGCCGGGCGTGTCCCGCAGCACCGTGACGCGGAGCAGGGGAGCGTTCGCGGGATTCATGTCCCGCCGCCGGTCCTCCTCGAGGAACGCCGCGAGCGGGCCCGTCCGCTGCTCCAGGCGGGGCTCGACCTTCTCGCGCACCACCTGCACGGGCTCGTTCATGCCCTGGGCGAAGAAGGCGGTGCGCAGGGCGGTGTGGCGGACGAGCAACTGGCGCAGGGCGGACGCGAGGGCCGTCTCGTCCAGCCCGTGGCGGAAGCTCCAGTGAAGCTGGGCGGGACGGGCCTCGGACGCCGAGGCCCGGGAGAGGAGCTCCCGCTGCACGGGCGAGAGCCGGTAGACATCCTGGACGTTCTTCATGGGAGGGCGGCCTGCAGGTGGCGGGCGAGCTCGGCCACGAGGGGCTCGGTCATGATGGAGTAGTGGTCCCCCGGCATCTGGACGAGCTGGGGCGGCTGTTGCGTCAAGGTGTCCCAGCCTCCCATCGGTCCCGAGGCCGCCGCGAGCGCGCCGTCCTCCGGGCGGATGAGGAGAATGGGCGCGGGGTGGCCCCTGGTGGGCACGTACTCCTGGAAGGCGCGGGCATGGGCCCGGTAGACGCCGAAGCGCGCACGCAGCACCTCCGGGCCCACGCCGGGAGGCAGCGCACCCACGCTCCGGGCCCGCTCTCCCAGCAGGGCGAGCCGTGCCTCGGCATCGAGCGGCGCGAGCTCCTCGGCGGACAGCGTGAGCTCGTGTCCCGCGATGCGGCCCAGCTCCATCGCGAAGCCTGGCAGCAGCGTCGTGTCATCGAGTCGCGCGGGTCCGGCTCCGGGCTGGAGCCTGGGCACCCAGCTGTCGATGAGCACCACCTGCTCCACGCGCTGCCCCTGACGTAGCAGCTCACGCGCCATCTCGAAGACGACGAGGCCGCCCATGGACCAGCCCGCGAGGGAGTAGGGGCCCTCGGGTTGCACCTTGCGCAGGACCTCGAGGTAGGCCGATGCCATGGCCTGGAGCGAGGTGAAGGGCTCGCGGTGGCCATCGAGCCCCGGGGCCTCGAGCCCGTAGAGGGGCTGCTCCGTCCCCAGCCGCCGGGAGAGCGGCACGTAACAGAGCGCGCTGCCGCCAATGGGGTGCACACAGAAGAGGGGCCGCCGCTTGCCCTTCGTCTGGATGGGCACGAGCGGCGTCCAGTCCGTGCTGGCCGAGGGCTCCTGGCGCAGCAGCTCGGCGAGCCGCTCGACGGTGGGGTGCGTGAAGAGCACGGAGAGGGGCAGCGTGCGGCCCAGCCGCTTGGACACCTGGGACAGCAGGCTCATCGCGAGGATCGAGTGCCCGCCCAGCGCGAAGAAGCTCTGGTCGATGCCCACCGGCCGCACGTTCAACAGCTCCTCCCAGAGCTCGACGAGCCGCAGCTCCACGGCGTCACGCGGGGCCATGGGAGGCGTCTCGGGAGCGCCGGTACCCGCGGGCGCGGGCAGGGCCTTGCGGTCCACCTTGCCATTGGGAGACAGCGGCAGGACATCCAGCACCACCACCGCCGAGGGCACCATGTGCGTGGGCAGCCGCTCCGAGAGGAAGCCGCGCAGCACCTCGGGCTCCGGCGAGTGGCCCGCGCCCGGCACCACGTAGGCCACCAGCCGCCGGTCTCCCGGGACGTCCTCGCGCGCCACCACCACCGCCTCCTTCACGGTGGGGTGCTCCAGGAGATGGGATTCGATCTCCCCCGTCTCGATGCGGAAGCCGCGGATCTTCACCTGGTGGTCGGCGCGGCCGAGGAACTCGATGCGGCCATCCGGCAGGTAGCGGGCGATGTCGCCCGTGCGGTACATGCGCTCGCCCGGCTCGCGGCCGAAGGGATTGGGGAGGAAGCGCTCCGCGGTGAGCTCCGGCCGGTGGAGGTAGCCCACCGCGAGCCCGTCTCCGCCGATGTACAGCTCACCGGGCACGCCCATGGGCACGGGCTGGAGCTGCCCGTCCAGCAGGTACACCTGGGTGTTGGCGATGGGCCGGCCGATGGAGACGGTGCGCTCCACCTGTCCCGGCTCCTTCATCACGTAGCAGGTGGTGAAGGTGGCGCTCTCCGTGGGCCCGTAGCCGTTGATGACCAGGCCCCCGCGCGAGAGCCGCTCCCTCACCCGGCCCGGAGGAATCACGTCACCCCCGGCGAGCACCTGTCGCACGGAGTCCAGGGCCTCGGGGTGGTACGCCACCATCTGGTCGAAGAGGGGCGCCGTCAGCCACAGCGTCGTCACCGCGTAGCGCTTCAGCACTCCGCCCAGCTCCTCGAGCGAGTGCATGTGCGGAGGGCACACCGCGAGCTTCGCGCCGTGCAGCAGGCCGCCGAAGAGCTCGAAGGCCGAGGTGTCGAAGGAGATGGGCGACAGCAGGAGGAAGGTCTCCTGGGGCCCGGTCTCGAAGTAGCCGGTGTCCATGGCCATGCGCATCACTCCCCGGTGGGGCACGCACACGCCCTTGGGCCGTCCCGTCGAGCCCGAGGTGTACATGACGTACGCGAGGTCCATGGGGCCGGTGCCCACGGACGGCGGTGGCTCCGCGTGCAGTGCGGCGAGCGTCTCGCGGTCCTCGTCCATGAGCACCCGCCGCTCGCTCCCCGAGGGCAGCAGCTCCGCCAGGGAGCGCTGGGTGACGAGCACGGAGACGCGGGCCTGGTCCAGCATGAAGGCCAGTCGCTCGCGCGGGTAGGCCGGGTCCAGGGGCAGCCAGGCTCCGCCCGCCTTGAGGATGCCGAGCACGCCCACCACCGTCTCCGCCGAGCGCTCCAGGCACAGTCCGACGATGGCGCCCCGCCCCACGCCGAGCGAGCGCAGGTGCCACGCGAGCTGGTTGGCGCGCCGGTCCAGCTCCCGGTACGTCAGGCGTGCGTCTTCGGCTTCCACCGCCACGGCCTCGGGCGTCCGCGCCACCTGGGCCTCGAAGACCTCGTGCAGGCAGGCGTCGCGCGGGAAGGGCCGCGTGGTGTCGTTCCACTCCACCAGTAGATGGCGCCGCTCCTCCTCCGTCACCAGGGGCAGTTCGCACAGCCGCCGCTCCGGATGGGCGACCATGCCCTCCAGGAGCACGCGCAGGTGCCCGAGCATCCGGTCGACGGTGGCGGTGTCGAAGCGGCCCGTGTCGTGGACGAGCTGCAACTCCAGCGTCTCGGCCAGGTCCGCCATGAGCGTGAGGGGATGGCCCGTCCGGGGGTCCGCGTAGCCGATGCCATCCAGCGTTACCTTGCCTCCGGCGAAGGGGGGAAGCTTCGGCATCGGCCCGCTGTGGATGGCGATGACGCTCTGGAACAGCGGCTGTCCTCGCGGCACCTGCCCGAGCCCCTGCACCTCCACCAGCGAGAGCTGATCATGCCGGCGCGCGGCGAGCTGCTCCGCCTGGAGCTGCTTGAGCCACGGGACGAGCCGGGCCTCGGGGGGCACCGCCGTGCGCAGCACCAGCGTGTTGATGACGAGCCCCAGCATCGTCTCGGAGCCGGGGAGGGACGGAGAGCGGCTGGACGTCACGTTGCCGAAGGCCACGTCGCGCTCGCCGCTGTAGCGGGAGAGCAGCAGGGCCCAGGCCCCCTGCACGAGCGTGCCCGGCGTGAGCTGATGCTGGCGGGCGAGCGCCGCGACCCGCTCCATCGTGGTCACGGGCAGGCGGATGGTGCGGGCGGCATACGTCGCGTCCGCCTGGCTCGGCAGCTCGGCGCCCCGGTCCACCCAGAAGGGCGTGGGCGCGGTGAAGCCCTGGAGCGCCTGCCGCCAGTACTGCTCGGACTCGGCGCGGTCGCGCTTGGATTGCCAGGCAATGAAGTCCCGGAAGGGGCGCACCGGCTCCAGCTCCGGCTCGCGGCCCTGTGAGAGCGCGTCGTAGTGCTGGGCGAGCTCGCGCAGGCACAGCGGCAGCGACCACCCGTCGAGCAGCAGGTGGTGGTAGCTCCACAGGCACCGGTACAGCTCCGGCCCGAGCCGCAGCACGGCGAAGCGCATGAGCGGCGCCGCGGTGAGGGTGAAGCCCTTCTGGCGATCGGTGGCGAGCAGGGCGTTCCACTTCGCCTCCTGCTCGCGCTCCGGCAGGTCCTGCCAGTCCTGTTGCTCCCAGGGCACCTTCACCTCGCGGCGCACGGCCTGGATGGGTTCGGCGAGGCCCTCCCAGAAGAAGGCGGTGCGCAGCACGGCATGGCGCTCCACCATCCGTTGCAGGGACTGGCGCAACAGCGCGGCATCGAGCGGCCCGCGCCACAGCCAGTACACCTGCTCCACGTAGGTGCCTCCCCGGGGCGAGTAGAGACTGTGGAACAGCATGCCCTGCTGCATCGGCGAGAGCCGGTAGACATCATCGACGTTCTTCATGGCGTCCTCGGGGATGCGGTGCGGTCACTCGCCGGACTGGTCGGCCTGCTCGAGCAGCAGGGCGAGGGTGTCCATCTGGGCCTCGTCCAACCGGGCCAGGGGGAAGTCGGAGGCGGTGAGGGCGGCGCGGGTGTTCGGGTCCTCGGCGCACAGCGCGCGCAGCGCACCGAGCACGTCCGTGGCGAGCCGCTCCACGTCCGCGTCCCGGCAGGCGCCTTGCGCGTAGGTGCAGTGCAGGTGGAGCCGGCCACCGGACAGCGAGCCCTCGAGCACCAGCGCGTGGTCATCCGGTGGTCGCTGGCTGGAGAGCCCTTCCGGAAGCTCCTCGTCCGACAGCCGGAGCTCCACGTCGGCCTGGGGGCGAGCCCCGCCCGCGGGGAGCTGGCGGACCTGCTCCTTGATGGCCTTGAGGAGCGAGACCTCGTCAGCGCCCTCGGGCGTCTCGAGCCGCAGCGGCCAGCTCACGTCGAAGCAGCCCACGGTGCGCGAGCAGTCGATGCCCTCGAACGCGCCGCGCCCGTCACGGGTGAAGTCGACGAGGTGCGTGCGTCCCTTCGTCCATGCGGGGAGCGCCCGGGCCAGTCCCATGAGCAGGGCCTCGCCGAGGTCGGCGCGCCAGGCGCTCGTGAGCTTCTCCCGGAGCGCTCGCGTCTCCTCCACGGACAGGGACACCGTGTGCTCGCGCAGGGGTCCTCGCGCGGTGCGCTCCACGGGGAGGCGCGTGAGGTTGTCCCGGGACGGGGCCTCGGTGCTCCGGGAAGCGGCGGTCTCGGCCAGACGCTCCGCCCAGCGCTTGAAGGAGGCCGTCTTCGGGCGTGGGCTCTCGCCGTCCTTGCGCCGCAGGGCTTCCTTCAGGTCCTCGGACAGGATGCGCCACGAGGCCGTGTCGAGCACGAGCGCGTGGCCCGCCAGCAGGAGGCGGTCCTCTCGCCCCGGGCGGTGGGCGAGCGACGCCACCAGCAGCGTTCCCTGATTCGGGTCGAGCCGCGTCTGGAGGTTCGTCTCGTCACCCCCCATCAGGAGCGGCACGGCCGTGCCCGGGGGCATGCCCTCCTGCTTCCAGCCCGAGTCCTCGCGGACGAAGCGGTGGCGGAGCGCATCGTGCTGCGTGAGCACCTCCGCGAGCGCCTTCTCCAGGCGGGGAATCTCGATGCTCCCCGGAAGGTCGAGCCCCAGCACCCGGCTCGCTCCGGCGGGCGGCGGCGGGTCCTCTCCGAGGAGGCGGTGCTGCGCGGGAGTGAGGGGCACGGGGCCCACCACGGGACCCTGGAGCGTCAGCATTCCCTCCAGCACCCGGGCGAGCTGCGCGATGGTCGAGCTCTGGAAGAACTGCTCCGGGTTGAGCTGGAGCCCCTGCCGGCTGCCCCGGGCCATGATCTGGATGGCCATGACGGAGTCGCCGCCGAGCTCGAAGAAGTCATCGTGGACGCCGATGCCCTCGATGCCCAGCACCTCCTGCCACGCCGCGGCGAGCTTCTGCTCCAGCTCGTTGCGAGGCGCCTCGTAAGCCGTCTTGAGGCCCGGCCGGGGCTGGAGCCCGCTGCTCTCCGTGCGTGAACCGCCCACGGCCTCGGCGATGCGCTCGCGGACGACCTCGTCGGTGCGCTCCTGGGTGGCCCGCAGATCCCTCACCGAGACCACCACCTGCGGCATCACCCGCGCCGCCAGCAGCCGCTCGAGCGCGGCCACGCCTTCGTGCGGGAGGATTTCCTGCCGCTCGCCCTCGGGCCGCCCCGTGCCGGACACGGGCTCCTGCTCCGAGGTGGCCAGTGCCCGCAGTTCCGCGGCGGGGTCGTTCACCCGCTTCTGCGTCAGCCGCTCCACCTCGGCGACCACGTGGCCTTGCTCGTCCATGAGCACGGCCTCGAAGACGAGCGTCTCGCCATCGGAGCCCGCCTGCTCCAGGAAGCGCGCGTGGGCGTGGATGCGCCGCGGAATGGGCCCGAGGAAGCGCAGGCGTCCGTAGCCGAACGGCAGGTAGAAGCCGTGCTCGGCGAGGAAGCTCTTCGCCATGCCGGAGGTCCGGTCCATGAGCGAGGGGTGGAAGTGCATCCGCTCGAAGTCGGCGGAGAACTCCGGCTGGAGCTCCAGGGTGACGAGCAGCTCGCCCTGGCCCACGTGGAGCTGGCGGACGCTGCGCCACCGGGGCCCGAGGTCCTCCTCGTACTCGGCCTCGAAGGAGGCGGGCGTGTGGCCGCACCGGCGGCGGATGGCGTCCACGTCGAGCACCCGCGGCTCCGGAGCCTGGATGAACCGGGCGTGACCGGTGGCATGCGCGGTGGCCTTGCCGGAGCCGTCCTTCGGCTGCGAGCGCGCGACCCAGCGGTAGTCCTCGCCCTCCTTGTCGATGACGAGCCGGACCTCGCGCGTCTCGCCGTCCGGTACGCGCAGCGGGAAGAGGAAGAAGGTGTCCACCAGCTCGAGCGTCCTGCCTTGGGCCCTCTCCGCGAGCGCGGCGCGGACCAGCTCGAACCAGGCGACGCCGGGGACGGTGGGGACGCCGACGATGCGGTGCTCGTCCACGACCCAGCGCGAGGGGCCATTGCCGATGTCGCTGGCGAAGACGAGGCGCTCCGGCGTGTCCACGAGGCAGCGGTGGAGGAGGGGATGGTCGAGCACGCGGACCGGCTCGTCCTCGCGGGAGCCCTTGCGCGCGGCCATGCCCACCTCGTCCCAGGCGCCCCAGTTCACCGCCACCGCGTGGATGCCGGTGCGCGCGTGCCAGGAGCGCAGGAAGGCATCCAGGAAGGTGTTGGCCGCCGTGTAGTCCACCTGCCCGAGCCGGCCGACGACGGAGGACAGCGAGGAGCAGGCCACGAGGAAGTCGGGCTGGAGGCCCTCGATGGCGGCCGCGAGCACCTGCGTGCCCTTCACCTTGGGGGCCAGCACGGCGGCGGCGGCCTCGGGCGTCTTGAGCTGGATGAGGCCTCCGCCCGGAACGCCCGCCGCGTGGATGACGCCATGGAGCGCACCGAAACGCTCCCGGGCCGCCGCGACGGCGCCGCGCATCGCCTCCAGAGCGGTGACGTCCGCGCGGCACACGAGCACCTCCGCGCCCAGCTCCTCGAGCCGCTGGACGGCGCGGATCCTCCGGCGCGTCTCCTCCTGGCCGGGAGCGTCCAGGAGCCGGGGCCACTCCTCGCGCGGAGGGAGCCCGGTGCGGCTGGTGAGCACGAGCCGGGCCTTCACCTTGGAGGCGAGCGCCTCGGCGAGCGAGAGCCCCATGCCGCCGAAGCCACCGGTGATGAGGTAGACGCCACGCTCGCGCAGGGGCGGTGTTCCCGCGTCGATGCGGAGCGGCTCGAAGTCCTGCACCCACCGGCGGTTGTTGCGCCAGGCGACCACCGGCGCCTCGGAATCGGAGGAGGCCTCCGCCGCCAGCAACCCGGCGAGCCGAGCGAAGTGGAGGCTGTCCGCGGGAGGCAGCGAGACGTCCACGCTCCGGCAGCGGAGGCTGGGGTATTCGCGGGGGATGACGCGGACGGGGCCGAGCACCGTGGCCTGCTCGGGCCACACGAGATCTCCCCCGGTGACCTCCTGCATGCCGTTGGTCACGGTCATCAGGTGCACCGGGCGCTCCAGGCCCTGGCTCCCGAGCGCCTGGGCCAGCATCAACAGGCCGTGGAAGGAGCGGGAGAGCACGTCCTCGGAGGAGACGCCGGTGGCCTCGGGCGTGAGGCCGAAGAGGTGGAGGATGCGCTCGGGGGCGCGACCCTCGGTGCGCAGCTCCGAGAGCAGGGCGGCATGGGCCTCGCGAGTGGGGGCCAGCTCGAAGGTGTCCGCGCCCGTGCGCCGGAAGGCACGTCCCAGCTGGGCCTCGACGACCTCCGCGCCCTGTTTCCGCAGGTGTTCGGCGATGCGCGCACCGAGCCCGGCTCCATCCTTGAGCAGCAGCCAGGCCGTGGGCTTCGCGCCCGCCGTGGGCTTCGGAGTGGCCGGGGGCACCGACTCCTTCCAGACCGGGAGGTAGAACCAGCTCGACAGGTCCGTGCGCTTCTCGAGCGAACCCACCGGAGCGGAGTGAGAGGCGCGGAGCTCGACCCAGTGGCGCTGGCGCTCGAAGGGGTAGGTGGGCAGCGGCACGCGCTGGCGCTTCTCCGCGGAGAAGAGACCCGGAGCGGCCACGCCGTGCAGCCAGAGCTGGCCCACGGTGCGCAGCAGGTGCTCCACGTCCGAGGTGCGCTGCTCATCGGGAGCCGGCAGGCAGCTGAGCACCGCCGTGTCCGGCTTCTTGCGCGGGTGCCACCGAGCGAGCGTGCGCAGCGCACGCCCCGGACCCACCTCGAGCAGGAGGGCCTTGTCCTCCTTCAGCAGCTCATCCAGTCCATCGGCGAAGCGCACGGGACGGCGCAGGTGCTCGGCCCAGTAGCCCGGGTCCATGGCCTGCTCGGCGGAGAGCCACGTGCCCGTGGTGCCGGACAGGAAGCGGAGCGTGGGCGCATTCCGCTTCACCCGTGCCACGGCCTCGCGGAAGGGGGCCACGGCGGAGTCCACCCGGGCGCAGTGGAAGGCATGGGACGTATGCAGCCGCCGGCACGTCACCGCGCGCTCCGAGAGCCGCCGCTCCAGCGCGTCGATGGCCTCAATGGCGCCCGCGGCGACGCACGAGGACGGGCCATTCACCGCGGCGATCTCCAACCCGGCGCCGAGCAGCGGCAACAGCTCGTGCTCGGGGAGCTGGACGGAGAGCATGGCGCCCGGAGGACACGCCTGCAGCAGGCGGCCCCGGAGCGCGACGAGGTCCAGCGCGTCCTCCAGCGAGAACACACCAGCGAGGCACGCGGCGACGAGCTCGCCCACGCTGTGCCCGATCATCGCGTCCGGCCGCAGGCCCCACGACTCGAGCAGCTTCGCCAGCGCGTACTCGACGGCGAAGAGGGCCGGTTGGGCGAGGGCGGTCTGCTCCAGCCGCTTCGCCGCGTGGGCGTCGTTCCGGTCCGCGGGGAAGAGCACCGGGCGCAGGTCCAGGTCATGGCGCCGGCGCAGGGAGTCGAGGCAGCGGTCCAGCGTCTCGCGGAAGACGGGCTCGGAGACGTGGAGGTCCGCGGCCATCCCCAGATGCTGGGAGCCCTGGCCGGGGAACATGAACACCAGCGAGCGGCGGACGGGCTCCTGCACGCGGGAGAGGACCTGTCCAGGATGGAGGCTCTCGAGCGCCGCGATGGCATCCGAGGCGTCACGGCACACCACGAACCGGCGGTGGTCGAAGGTCCGCCGGCCCACGGCGAGCGTGTACGCCACGTCCGCGAGCGACAGGCCGGGGTTCTGCTTCAGGTGCCAGGCGAGCCGGGCGGTCATGGCCTCCAGGGCCACGTCCGAGCGGGCCGACAACTGGAGGAGCTGGAAGGGACGCGAGGGCGCGGGAGCCGCATGCGCCGGAGCCTCCTCGAGGACCACGTGTGCGTTGGTGCCGCCGAGGCCGAAGGCGCTCACACCGGCGCGCCGGGGGGAGGGCGCATCCCAGTCACGCAGGCGCGCGTTGACGTAGAAGGGGCTGGAGTCGAGGCCGAGCTCCGGGTTGGGAGCCTCGAAGTGGAGGCTGGGCGGGAGGCGCCGGTGCTGGAGCGCGAGGGTGGTCTTGATGAGCCCGGCGACACCAGCGGCGGTGTCCAGGTGGCCGAGGTTGGTCTTCACCGAGCCGAGCGCGCAGAAGCCCTGGCGCTGGGTGTGGTGGCGGAAGGCCTGGGTGAGCGCCTGGACCTCGATGGGATCGCCAATCGGCGTGCCCGTGCCATGGGCCTCGACATAGGAGATGGAGTCGGGAGACACGCCCGCGAGGGCCTGGGCCATGGAGATGACCTCGGCCTGGCCCTCGACGCTCGGGGCGGTGTAGCCGACCTTGGAGGCGCCATCGTTGTTGAGGGCGCCGCCGCGGATGACGGCGTGGATGGTGTCGCCATCGGCGAGCGCGTCCGCGAGCCGCTTGAGCAGCACCACGCCCGCGCCGCTGCTGGGGACGGTGCCTTGCGCCCTGGCATCGAAGGCGCGGCAGTGTCCGTCCGGAGAGCCGATGCCTCGCTCGTTGTAGAGGTAGCCGGTGCGCTGGGGGAGGGGGAGCGAGACGCCACCGGCCAGCGCCATGTCGCACTGGTGGCTGAGCAGCGACTGGCAGGCGAGCACCACGGAGACGAGCGACGTGGAGCACGCGGTCTGCACGGAGATGCTCGGGCCCTTGAGGTCGAGCTTGTACGCGGTGCGCGTGGCCAGGTGGTCGTTCTTGTTGTGGAGGATGGCCTGGAACGCGTTCGCCGTGCCCACCAGCCGTCCGGCGGGGGCGAGGTGGTGGAGCAGGTAGCTGTTGGCTCCGGCGCCAGCGAAGACGCCGATGGGGCCCGCGTAGGCCGCGGGGTCATACCCGGCGCGCTCGAAGGCTTCCCAGGCGCACTCCAGGAACACGCGCTGCTGCGGGTCGGTGAGCTCGGCCTCGCGCGGGGAGAAGCCGAAGAAGCGCGCGTCGAAGCGCTCGATGCCCTCCAGCACGCCCCGCGCCTTCACGTAGCGTGAATCGCCCAGCTCCGCCGGGTCGATGGCGGCGCGCTCCAGCTCCGCGTCGGAGAAGAAGGAGATGGATTCGATGCCTTCCTGGAGGTTGTGCCAGAACTGCTCCACCGTGGGGGCGCCGGGGAAACGGCAGGCCATGCCGACGATGGCGATTCCTTCGACTTCCAGGGGCTGCTGCTCGGTGCTCATGCCGCTTCTTGTAGCATCCGCTTATCGGGTAAATCCCGTGGAAATGAACATGACATCACCTTCAACTTTGAATGGCGCGGCGTGTTAAGCCGCGCGGCGCGTACGCGCGGAGGGAGACGCACGTGATGACGGGAACGCGAGAGGCCCCGGGGCCGAAGGGGCACTGGTTCTGGGGGAGTCTGCGTGAGCGGCGCGGCGAGTCCCTCGGGTTCCTCGTGCGGATGCACCGCGAGTACGGCGACGTGGTGCAGTGGAGGATGGGGCCGGTGAACCGGGTGGTGTCGCTGGTGAACCCGGAGCACGTGAAGCACGTGCTCGTGGAGAACGTGGGCCGGTACTGGAAGGGCTTCGGGGGGCAGCGGCTGAGCACCATGCTGGGCAACGGCCTGCTGACGAGCGAGGGCCCCTTCTGGATGAGGCAGCGGCGGCTCGCGCAGCCCGCCTTCCACCGCGAGCGGTTGATGCGGATGGTGGGGATGATGGCGGAGGAGGTGGAGCGCATGGTGGAGCGGTGGACCGCGCGGCCCGACACCTCCGCGCCGGTGGAGATGGCGGACGAGATGGCGAGGACGACGCTCTCCATCGCGAGCCGGGCGCTCTTCTCCACGCAGGTGCTGGGCGAGGCGGACCGTGTCCTGCCCTCGCTGACGGTGGGGCAGCAGGTGGTGAACGCGCGGGTGCTCTCGCTGCTGCCGCTGCCGCTCTCCCTGCCCACGCCGGCCAACCGGGCGTTCCTCCGGGCGCGCCAGACGCTCGACTCGGTCATCTTCGGCATCATCGCGCGGCGCCGCCGGGGGGAGACGGAGGGGCAGGACTTGCTGGCGATGCTGATGGAGGCGCAGGACGCGGAGACGGGCGAGCGGATGACGGACGCGCAGCTGCGCGACGAGCTGATGACGCTCTTCATCGCGGGCTACGAGACGACGGCCAACACGCTGACGTGGACGTGGTACCTGCTGTCCCAGCATCCCGAGGTGGAGGAGCGGGCGCGCGACGAGGTGGCCCGGGTGCTCGGAGAGCGCGAGGCGGAGCCCGAGGACATTCCGAAGCTGCGCTACCTCGCGCAGGTGCTCGAGGAGAGCATGCGCCTGTATCCACCGGCCTGGGTCATCGTGCGGCAGGCGCGGGAGGACGACGTGCTGGATGGCATCCGCATCCCGGCGGATCCGCGCCTCATGGTGGCCGTGTCACCGTATGTGATTCACCGCCAGCCCCGGTTCTGGCCGGAGCCGGAGCGGTTCGATCCGGAGCGCTTCTCCCCCGAGCGCGTGGCGGAGCGGCCGAAGCTCGTGTACCTGCCATTCGGCGCGGGCCAGCGCCACTGCATCGGCAGCCACTTCGCGATGATGGAGATGGTGCTGGTGCTCGCGGGGGTGTTGCGGCGCTTCCGGCCGAGGCTGGTGCCCGGGCGGATTGTCGAGCTGGAGCCACTGGTGGCGCTCCGGCCCAAGGGCGGGCTGCCCATGTTGCTGGAGCCCGCGCGGGCCACCGGTTAGCCTCGCGGGATGCTCACCGAGGTCAGCGCGGGGCCCTATACGGTTCGAGGCATTTCGGTCGGCGGCGTGTACACGTCGCTGCAGGTGCCGGAGCTTGGCGTGGTGCTCGACGCCGGAGTGCCCATCCGTTCCTTCGCGGGCACGGACCGCATCTTCCTGAGCCACGGCCACTCGGACCATGCGAGCGCGCTCGGCTCGCTGCTCGGCATCCGCACGCTCATCGGCAAGGGGCCGCCGCAGGTGTTCCTGCCCGCGGAGATCGAAGCGCCCGTGCGCGAGGCGCTCGCGGTGCAGGGCCGGCTGCACCGGACCGAGACCGACATCGAGACCGTGCCGATGCACCCGGGGGACACGCATCACCTGGGGCACGGGCTGTGGGTGCGCGCCTTCCGCACGCATCACATGGTGCCCTCGCTCTGCTACCAGTTCTACCGCCGCGTCTCGAAGCTCAAGCCCGAGTACCAGGGCCTGCCCCCGGCGGAGATCGGCCGGCGGCGCCAGGCGGGTGAGCCCCTCTTCGACGAGGTGGACCGTCTCGAGCTGGCCTATGCCACCGACACGCTCTCGCACGTGCTGGAGACCGCGCCCTCGCTGCTCGACTGCCGGGTGCTCATCCTGGAGTGCACGTTCATCGACGCGAAGCGCACGGTGCAGGACGCGCAGGAGCGGCTGCACATCCACCTGGATGAGATTCTCGCGCGGGCGGAGGATTTCAAGAACGAGGCCCTGGTGCTGATGCACTTCAGCCAGGCCTACAGCCCCGACGAGGTGCACGCCGTGATTCAGGCGCGTGCTCCCGAGAGCCTGCGCGACAAGCTGCGCGTCTTCGCCCCCACGTCGGGACGCTGGTTCGGGTGAACAGCGGAGAGGAGCGTGGTCCGAGGGCCACGGCGTGGTCTTCCGGACACGCTCGCTCCGTGTGTGTTCCCGCTCTCCGTGTCTCGAAGTGCCCGGGAAGACGGCACTTTCGAGCAGCCGGGCGAGCACGCGGGCACGCACGGGCCGCTGGCATCCCGTGTGCTCTAGTCCCTGGACAAGGAGGAATCCAAGGTCATGGGCAAGCGCGTCGGTGTTCTGATGGGGGGTTGGGGCGAGGAGCGGGAGATTTCGTTGAAGACGGGTGAGGCGGTGGTGGCGGCCCTCGAGTCCCGCGGCCACACGGTGAGCCGCATCTTCGCCGGCCCCGGGCTGGACCGCGCGCTGCGCTCGGCCGAGCTCGACGTGGCCTTCCTCGCGCTCCACGGCCGCATGGGCGAGGACGGCAAGGTGCAGGGCCTCCTGGAGCTGATGGGGCTGCCGTACACGGGCTCGGGCGTGCTGGCCTCCGCGCTCGCCATGAACAAGCCCATGGCCAAGAAGCTCTTCCGCCTGCACAACCTCCCCACGCCCATGGGCTACCGCCTCGGCCGCGCCGACATTTCGCGCGCCCTGGAGATTCACGGCGACCTCGGCTTCCCCTGCGTGGTGAAGCCCGCGTGTGGTGGCTCCTCGGTGGGCCTCTCCGTGGTGCGCGAGCCCGAGGCGCTCGCCGCCGCCGTGGCCCAGGCCTGCCGCTTCGGCGGCGAGGCCCTCGTGGAGCGCATGGCGCGCGGCCGCGAGGTGACGGTGGGCATCCTCGGCGAGGAGGTGCTCGGCACTTGTGAGATCGCCACCCCGCGCGAGGGCTTCGACTACGACGCCAAGTACAAGGGCGGCTCGCGCTACTTCCTCCCCGCGCGCCTGTCCCCCACGCGCGTGGCCAACGTGGAGGCGCTCGCGCTCGCCGCCTACCGCGCCCTGGGCTGCCGCGGCTACGGCCGGGTGGATCTCATCTGCTCGGAGGATGAGAATGACGTCATCCTCGAGGTGAACACGCTGCCCGGCATGACGCCCGTCAGCCTGCTGCCGAAGATTGCGGCCCAAAAGGGGCTCGACTTCCCCGCGCTGGTGGAGCACATCCTGTCGCTCGCCACGCGCGACGAGGTGGACGTGTCCGAGGCGCCGCTGGCCCCGGAACCGCCCTCCGCGGCGCCCGTCGCGGTGGCCCAGCGCGCCGCCAGTTGAGGCCTCTCCGCGGGGGCTGCTTCGGACAACCATTTGACAGTCACCTGACGCGTCCCTATTGTCCGGCGCTCGTTATGACCCGGTAAAGACAAACCCTTGTCTTTCCGGGCACATACGTGGCGGGGGGCCCCGAGGGACCGAGTGCGGCGGTCTGCGAGGGTCGGTCTTTCAAACTCCGCCGAGCAGGGTAAGGACCGCGGCGACTTCACCCGCGGGAGGGGCCAGGTCAGATGACCACCGTCGAGATCATCTTCTTGGGCGTGTACTTCAGCGTCCTGTGCGTGCTGGCGGTCTACGGATCGCACCGCTACCGGATGGCGTATCTGTACTACCGCCACAAGTTCCGCCTGCCCACGCCCAAGGGCGTGTTGCCGGCCATGCCGCGGGTCACCATCCAGCTGCCCATCTTCAACGAGATGTACGTGGTGGAGCGCCTGGTGGAGTCGGTGTGCCGCATCGACTACCCGCGCGAGCTGCTGGAGATCCAGGTGCTGGACGACTCCACGGACGAGACGTGCGGCATCGCCCGCGCGTGCGTGGAGCGCCACCGGCAGAAGGGCCACGACATCGTCTACATCCACCGCGAGAACCGCTCGGGCTTCAAGGCGGGCGCGCTGGAGAACGGCCTGAAGACGGCCACGGGCGAGTACATCGCGGTGTTCGACGCGGACTTCGTGCCCAGCCCGGACTTCCTGCTGCGCACGGTGCCCTTCTTCGCCGACGCCAAGGTGGGCATGGTGCAGGTGCGCTGGGGCCACCTCAACCGTGAGTTCTCCATCCTCACGCAGGCCCAGAGCATCTTCCTGGACGGCCACTTCATCATCGAGCACACCGCGCGCAACCGCGCCGGCTGCTTCTTCAACTTCAACGGCACGGCCGGCATCTGGCGGCGCGTGACCATCTCCGACGCGGGCGGCTGGCAGCACGACACGCTCACCGAGGACCTGGACCTGAGCTACCGCGCCCAGGTGAAGGGCTGGCAGTTCGTCTTCCTGCCCGAGGTCATCTCCCCGGCCGAGCTGCCGGTGGACATGAACGCCTTCAAGAGCCAGCAGCACCGCTGGGCCAAGGGCTCCATCCAGACGGCGCGCAAGCTGCTGCCGATGATCCTCAAGAGCGACCTGCCCTTCGCCGTGAAGCGCGAGGCCTTCTTCCACCTCACCAACAACATGGCCTACCTGTTGATGGTGCTGCTCAGCGCGCTCATGCCGCTGTCCATGGTGGTGCGCTTCCAGCACGGCCTGTACGGCACGCTCTTCCTGGACCTGCCCTTCTTCATCAGCGCCACCGCCAGCGTCTGCGTCTTCTACGTGGCCGCCCAGCGCGAGCAGGGCGCCAAGGGCTGGGACCGCTTCAAGTACCTGCCCTTCATCATGAGCCTGGGCATCGGCATGGCCATCAGCAACGCCAAGGCCGTGATCGAGGCGCTCCTGGGCCAGCAGTCCGCCTTCGCTCGTACCCCGAAGACCGGCGCCGAGGGCAAGAAGGTCACCGCCATCAAGAAGAGCTACCGCGGCAGCAAGACCCTGCTGCCGCTCATCGAGCTCGGCTTCGCCACCTACTTCATGGGTGCGCTCTGGTTCGCCATCGACAAGCGCATCTGGGGCTCGGTGCCCTTCATCTTCCTGTTCCTCGCCGGCTTCCTGTACGTCGGCCTCTCCAGCCTCCTGGAGGGCCGCCTGAAGGTCTCCGAGTCCGCTCCCGCGCCCGTCGCGGTGTCCGAGGAGCAGACGCGCCGCGCCGCGTAGTGGGAACCGGGGTGGGGAAGACCCTCACCCCGACCCTCTCCCAGGGGGAGAGGGAGTTTCAGCGCCCGGACGTTCCTCCGTCTCCGGCCGTGGTCCCCGCGTCCGGGACGCCCGCGTCCACCCCGCCCGCGTCGGGGACTCCCGCATCGGGTGTGCTCCTCAGCAGCCGCTGCTCCTTCCACACCGGCTGCGGACCGCTGGGCGCCGGGCGGCAGTCCTCGTCGATGGCCGTGGACGCGATGGAGCGCAGCGTCAGGCCCTTCTCGTCACACACCACGGCTCGCGTCGGGAAGCGCACCGGGCAGGCCACGCCCCCGGTGGTGAACGTGGTGGAGCGCGTCTCGCCCACGAAGCCGTCCGGCGTGCGGTTCAGCACGATGCTCACCGTGGTGCCCCCATCCGTGTGGGTCTCCGCGCCCGGCCGGGTGCGCGCCAGTGTCAGCGTCAACTTGCTCCCGTCATCCTCGCCCAGGTAGCGGAACGCGGGGTTCTCCGCGTGGTGGTACTCGCCTGCCTGGTTCTTCTCGCACCCGGGGGGCACCTGGATGGGGGGCGCCGCCGGGGGCGGGGCGGGGGTCCGGGCCGGGCAGGCCGTGAGGGCGGCCGCGAGGCCACCCGCTGCGATCCATTGAATCTTTCGGGACATGGGGGCGGATCTTCCCCCAACCCGCCCCCGGGGTGGACTCCTGTTTGACCCCTTTGTCGTGACTCTCTAACCTTTGTCCCCGCCATGCTCCTGCGCTGCGCCTTCCTGATCGCGTTGCTCCTGTGCCTCGCCGCGCCGTCCTCCTACGCGCAGGGGATGGATGATCTGCTCGCGCCCCTGGCGCCCTCCTCCGGGAAGAAGGGCAAGGGGAAGACGACCCAGCGCCGCCCGCCCAAGGAGGCCAAGAAGAAGCCCACGAAGGCCACCAAGGCCGGCAAGGGGGCCAAGGGCAAGAAGGGCAAGGGCGCCAAGGCCGCGGAGCCCGAGGAGCAGGAGCCGGAGCAGGCCGAGGGCGCTGATCTCCTCGCGCCCCTCGTCAAGAAGACCGAGCTGCTCGTGAAGCTGGGGGGCACCTCCTCGCGCGGGGCACGCTTCTATCTGGACGAGCAGGAGATGGGCGCGATGCCCAAGGGCCCCATCGAGGTGGCCCCCGGTGACCACGTCGTCGCCGTGCGCAAGTCCGGCTACCGCGACTTCTCCCGCCGCATCACCGCCAAGGAGGGCGAGCTCACCGAGCTGAGCGTGCTGCTCGAGCCCACCTCGGGCTTCGTCTCCGTGAAGGCCGATGTCGAGGGCGCGCGCGTGCTCATCAACGGCGATGACAAGGGCATGGCCCCGCTGGAGAACCTCATGCTCCCGGCCGGCTCCTACGAGATCGTCGTCCAGCGCGAGGGTTTCCGGTCCGAGTCGCAGCGCATCGCCGTCCGCGCCGGCAAGGAGTACACGGTCGACGTGAACCTGCGTCCGGATGCCCTCGCGCAGACCGACAAGCCGAAGGCGCCGAACCTCACGCCGTCCCTCACCGAGCCCTCGCCGCTCACGCCGCAGCCGGCCCCGGCCGTGGCCTCGGCGAGCCCGCTCACCAGCCGCTGGTACTTCTGGGCCGGCGTGGGCGCCGTGGTCACCGCCGCCGCCGTCGGTACGGTGATGGCCACCTCGCAGCAGCCCCTGGACCCCAACAAGGTCTGCGGTGGCACCTGCGATGGCGTCATCAACCGCCCCGCCGGTGGCGGGTTGTTCCAGTTCTGAATCCCCCTCTCCATCGGGGAGGCGTATTCGCTGCTCGAGCGAAGGTTCGAGCCGGCTGGAGCGCCGCAAGCGCCGGGGCAAGTCGAAGCGCGTGAAGCCGTGAGGGCCCGGCATGTGCGCGCGGCTGTTGCCTCGGAAGCAACAAAGACAGTCATCGGTGATGCCTTGAAGACAACCATACCGGGCGTTGACAATCATTCACTGTCAATGTTTCAATTCATTTGCAGCACACCGGAGGCAGACATGAAAAAGGATGCGAAGCAGTATCTCCAGTACCTGACCGCGCTGTCGGTTTCCCTCTCTCCGCTGGCGATGCCGGCGACGGCCGTGGCGAGCACCCAGGAGGACACCCTGGCGCTCTCGTCCGCCGCTTCCGAGAAGCTCGTCTCGGCCGCGGACATGGTCGCTTCCCGTGACACCTCGGGCGGTATCCAGGGCGTGGCCTGGGCCTACCAGGCCTGGCCGGAGAGCACCTGGACGCAGATCATCCTCCCGCCCAAGGGCACCTTCGTGGCGCAGCAGGCCGAGGGCTCCTTCGCGGATCTCCTCGACGAGGTCGCGCGCGAGGACTGAGCGTCCCGCGTGAACCCTCTGTGGTAACGGACCCCGCTCCTCGTGGCCTTGCCTGGAGCCGGGGTCTTCCTCCTGGAACCTCCCGCCCTGGATTGGTCATGACCCGAGCCGTGACGCGCTTCGTGCAATTCGTCGTCAAGGTTTCCAAGTTCTGCAACCTCCGCTGCAAATATTGTTACGAATTCGAGGAGCTGGGCAGACGGGAGGCCATGTCTCGGGAACAGCTCCTGCGGATGTATCAGCACATCCACGACTATTACGTGGAGAAGGATCGCGAGCAGGGGCAGCGCACGGAAATCCGTTTCATCTGGCACGGCGGCGAGCCCCTGCTCCTCGAGCCCGCCTTCTATTGGCAGACCTTCCAGGACCAGCGGGAGCTCTTCGGAGATCGCCTGGGTCTGGCCAACATCGTCCAGACCAACCTCACGGTGCTCGACGAGGAGCGGATCCGCCTGTTGAAGGAGGGATTCAGCCAGGTGGGCGTGTCCGTGGACCTCTTCGGTGGGCTGCGCGTCAACATCGGTGGCAGGGAATCACAGCCCAAGGTTCTCGAGAACATGGAGGTGCTGCGCCAGGCCGGGGTCCGCTTCGCCTGCATCACCGTGCTGACGAAGAAGAACCTGTCCCGCGTGAAGGAGATCTTCCGCTTCTACGAGAAGTCCGGCCTCGGCTTCCGGCTGCTGCCCCTCTTCGACGGCGCCTTCGATGACCAGCACGAGGCCTATGATGTCTCCACCCAGGAAATCCTGGAGGCCTATCAGACGGCCGTGGACCTGTGGATGCAGAGCGACGGCTTCGTCGGCGCCAACCCCATCTCGGATCACATCCAGGTCGTCCTCGGTTACCTCGCCCAGAACACGCCGCCCAGGTATTTCAACAAGCGGGAGTGGACCCCCACCCTGCTCGTGAACACCAACGGGGACTGCTACAACTACGGGGACCCGTACGGACAGCCCGCGTGGTGTCTCGGGAACATCTTCACCACCCCGCTGGGGGACATCCTCACCAGTGAGAACGCGGAGAAGTCCATTCGCGCCCTGGAAGCACGCCTGGCCTACAACTGCACACGCTGCAAGTATTTCGGGAGCTGCGACGGCTACCCCATCGCCGAGGACCACTCGAATTGCCGCGAGGTGTCCCCGGAGGGCATCCGCGTGTGTGTGTTGGAGAAGTCGCTCTTCGGGCACATCGAGCGGCGCATCCGCGAGGCGGGTCTGGTCGACGAGTCCGGGCGTCTGGCCGTCGGCGCGGAACAGGCCCGGCGGTTGGGCATGCGCGAGGGCCGGCAGCAGAGCGAGGTCTACTGAGTCCTCGTCCACCTCCATGAGCCCAGCCCCGCGCTCGCTGCGCTGTCACCTGCGGTGCCGAACGATGTCCCGGGAGGAGCTGCGGCGCGTCTATGCCGCCCTGGCCGGGTGGTGCGCCCGCTCCCCAGAGCCCGTGCGGCTCGAGCTCGTCTGGGACGGCGCGGAGCCGCTCCTGCTGGAGCCGGAGTTCTACTGGAGGACGCTGGAGGATCAGCACACGCTGCTGGGCGGCGCGGGCGAGCGCCACAACATCCTCCGGACTCCGCTCACCGTCCTCGACGAGCCCCGGCTGGAGGTGCTGCGTCATGGCTTCGATGAGGTCCGGGTCTCCGTCGAGCTCTTCGGCGGGCCGGGCGTGGACGGCTCGGGCGCACAGTCCCAGAAGATCACCCTGGCGAACATGGATCGCCTGTCGCGCGAGGGCATCGCCTTCGAGTGCGTGGCCGGGCTGACGCGCCAGACGCGGCCCCACCTGCGCAAGCTGTACCGGTTCTTCGAGCGCGCGGGGCTCGGCTGGCACCTCGAGCCGCTCACGGCCGGGGCAGGGGAGGGACAGTCCTCGGAGCATGCGCTCTCGGAGGAGGAGACCGCCGCCGCCTTGCGTGAGCTGGCGGACCTCTGGCTGGAGGGTCGGGAGAGCGTGGCCGTGCACCCCCTGCTCGCGGCGATGCGGGAGGTGCTGGGGCTCGAGCCGTGGCCCTCGCCGTCCGTCCTCTTCGTCGAGGTGCACGGCGTGGGTCCTCGCTTCGAGCAGTCGCTGCACGAGCCGTTGGCCGCTGGCGGGACATGTCCCTCGCTGCTCCAGCACCTTCGTCAGCATCTGGAGCGGCTGCCCCCCGGCCAGCGCGGGCTCCTTCGTGAGAGGTATGCGCCCTCCGCGCCTCCGGCCACCGGGGAAGTCGCGGGCACTCGGAAGCGGAGGGCGGGCGCCACGGAGCGGTTGCGCATCCTCCTCCTCCCGCACCAACTCGGGGCGGAGACGTCCAGCGAGCTCCAGCGCTTGCGGCTGCACGCCTCGGTCGACGTCCTTCCCATTCCCGATGCGAAGCACCTGTTGCTCGCGGAGTCGCCGGGCGTGGTGCTGGAGGACTGTCTGCGGATGGCGGAGGCCGCTCCGAAGGGCCACGACGTCGTCCTGGCGCAGTCCACGGGTGGATTCCTCTGGCGCGCCGTCTTCCGCCTGGCCGGGCGGGAGGAGCCCTTCGCGCTCATTCCCCACTTCAATCACTTCCGGGTGGGGACGTCCTTCGCGATGCTGTTGTCCTCCCAGTTCCGCCTTCCGGGAGACCTGCTCTTCGCGGGCTCCCAGGTGGCGGCCGGGCCCTGCTCCTGGTTCGGGGACACGTGCCTCCCCACCTACCCCATGGGCGTGGACCTGCGCCTCTTCCGGAAGCTGCCGGGGACGCGGGCCCGGCTCAAGGCGTCCCTCGGGTTGGAGGCGGAAGCGGCGACGCTGCTCTTCACGGGGCGGCTCGCGCGCGACAAGAGCGTCTGGGAGCTCCTGGACGTCGTCGAGGCCGTGAGCCAGGTCCGGCGTGTCGAGCTCGTCCTCTGCCATGCGAATGATGATTCCGCGTATGCCCGGCGGTGCGAGGAACGTGCACGGCGGATGGGCAACGTGCGGCTCGTGCACAACCCTCCGCCCGGCATCCTCTGCCGCTACTACAACGCCGCGGATCTCTTCGTGACGGCCGCGGTGAGCACCTTCGAGACCTTCGGCCGCTCTCCCATCGAGGCCATGGCTTGCGGCACGCCCCCCGTCGTCGCCGATTACGACGGCTTCCGGGAGGCCGTCACCTCCGCGTGTGGCTTCCTCGTCCCGACACTTCGCCAGGGGCACCAGAAGGCACCGGACGTCGAGGGCTTCACCCGTGCGGTGCTTGAGGCGCTCGGTGACGAGGCCCCGCGCGAGGACAAGGCCCGGCGGGGGCTGGAGCATGCGCGCCGCTTCGATGCCCGGAGCACCCTGCCGGAAGCGCTCCTCGCCCTCCGCGACCACCTGGACGCTCACTCCGCCGAGGCTCCACCACCAAGGGGAGCGGGGATGCGGCTCGCGGGCCTCTCCGGTGCGGTGCGGGAGTTGTGGGGAACGGTGGAGGGCTTACCCGTCCGCGCCCTGCTCGCCCGCTTCTTGTGGAGCCTGCAGGTGCCCATTCCCACGGAAGGTGAAGCGGTGGAGCGGTTCCAGGCCCGGTGGTTCGAGCACTACTGAGGCGGTAGACCGGCTCCGCCCGGTGGCGCACTCGAGCCTGGAGGGGGGCTCACCTCCAGGGTCCTCCCCCCTGGTTCACTCCGGGAAAAGTATTCTAGGCTTCTCTTCACTCATAGTGGGAGAAGTCATGAAGAATCGTTTTCCAAGAGTATGGAGCCAGGGCGCATTCGCGCTGGGCGTGTGGCTCATGGGAGGCCTGTCGGTGTCACAGGCCTTCGCGGGCTCCGCATCCACGGTGGATACCTATTACGGAGCCTTCTCCGCCGAGGAGCCCATCGCGGTGCCCTCCTTCCGGGGGTTGGAGCCGACGCTGCGGCTCGCCTACAGCTCGGCGGGTGGAGGTGGAGCCGCGGGCATCGGCTGGGGCCTGGAGGGCTTCTCCGCCGTGGGCCGGGCCAGCCCCGGCAAGGGGTCTCCCCGCTATGACGGAGCGGATCTCTTCCTGTTGGATGGGCAGGAGCTGGTCCCCTGCGCCGGAGGGAGCACCAGCCCGAGCTGCACGACGGGAGGCACCCACTCGGCGCGCATCGAGAACTATCAGCGCATCAAGTACGACGCCGCGGCCAACACCTGGACGGTGTGGCGCAAGGACGGCACCCGCCTGACCTATGGCGCGCTCTTCCAGGCCTACAGGGGCGGCACCTTCGTGGGCACCTTCCGCTGGGGGTTGAACAGCGCGGTGGACACCTCGGGCAACACCGTCAGCTATGGCTGGTGGTGTGACGGGAGCCCGGCCCAGGAGTGCTACCCGGACAATGCCAGCTACAACGGCACGCTGGTGAAGCTGTACTACGAGCCGCGGCCGGATCCGGTCTCCTATGGAAACGGCTCGAGCACGCTGGGGTTGTCGCGCTACCGGCTCAAGACGGTGGACGTGACGACGAGCGGCAGCCGGGTGCGCGCCTACCGGCTCTCCTATACGGCGAGCACCAGCCCCACGCGCTCGTTGCTGGCCTCCGTGCAGCAGTTCGGCCGGGACGCCACGGTGGATGGGAGCGGCACCGTCACCGCGGGCACGGCCCTGCCGGCCGTCAGCCTCTCCTGGCCGCAGGAGGGGCAGCGCTTCGGCGCGGTGTCCAACTGGGCCAACAATCCCTACCGGAGCAGCCCGGAGTGGACGCGCTTCGGCGACTTCAACGGGGATGGCCGCACCGACATGCTCCAGCAGTACTACAACGACAACTACGTGTTCCTGTCGACGGGCAGCGGCTACGCGGCGCCGGTGAACTGGGCCAACAACCCCTACCGGGGAGAGGCCGAGTGGACGCACTTCGGTGACTTCAACGGCGATGGCCGCACCGACATGCTCCAGCAGTACTCGTATTACAACTACGTGTACCTCTCCACGGGGAGCGGCTTCGCGCCCGTGAGCAACTGGGGCTACAATCCCTACCAGGGCACCACCTCCGCCTGGACGCGCTTCGGCGACTTCAACGGCGATGGCAAGCTGGACCTGCTCCAGCAGTATGGCAACGACAACTACGTGTTCCTGTCCACGGGCAATGGCTTCGCGGCGCCGGTGAACTGGGGCAACAACCCCTACCGGGCGGGGGATGCGCAGTGGACGCACTTCGGTGACTTCAACGGCGATGGCCGCACCGACATGCTCCAGCAGAACTCGTATTACAACTACGTGTACCTCTCCACGGGGAGCGGCTTCGCGCCGGTGGTCAACTGGGGCTACAATCCCTATCAGGCGGGGATCGCCGTCTGGACGCGCTTCGGTGACTTCAACGGGGATGGCAAGCTGGACCTGCTCCAGCAGTACTACAACGACAACTACGTGTACCTGTCCACGGGCAATGGCTTCGCGGCGCCGGTGAACTGGGCCAACAACCCCTACCGGGGAGAGGCCGAGTGGACGCACTTCGGTGACTTCAACGGCGATGGCCGCACCGACATGCTCCAGCAGAACTCGTATTACAACTACGTGTACCTCTCCACGGGCAGCGGCTTCGCGCCCGTGAGCAACTGGGGCTACAATCCCTACCAGGGCACCACCTCCGCCTGGACGCGCTTCGGGGACCACAACGGGGATGGCAAGCTGGACCTGCTCCAGCAGTACAGCTACGACACCTATGTCTATCTGACGAACCCCGGCCACCTGCTCATGTCCTCCATGTCCAACGGGCTGGGGGGCACCACGGCCATCGGCTACACGCCGTCCACGGCCTGGAGCAACACCTCGCTGCCCGTCGGGTTCGTCCTCCAGACGGTGTCCTCGGTGCAGGGGTGTGATGGACGGGGCAGCTGCTCGACCACCCGCTACAGCTACCAGGGCGGCCTGTGGTCCTCCAGCGAGCGGCGCTTCCTCGGCTTCCGCAAGGTGACGTCCGTGCTGGACGCGGCCGGCAACTACACGGAGACGTACTACCACCAACACGTGGGCTGCATCTCCAAGCCGGAGGTGACGTACTACCGGGACGCGAGCGGCAACCTCTTCAAGTACTCGACGTTCGGTTACTCGGAGAACGCGGTGGCCCCGTACACCTCGCTGATGACGCAGCGCTGGGAGTACGAGTGCAACCAGACGTCCTCGTGCCGGCGGACGCTGTTGCAGATCGGCTATGACCAGTACGGCAACGGCAACCTCACCTACGAGTACGGCGACTATGACGTGGCCGGGGACGAGCGGACGTCGCTGCGCGGCCTGTACCCGAACACGGGCGCGTACATCGTCGGGATGCCCGCGTACGAGAACATCTACGCGGGCATTGGCACGGGCGGCACGCTGCTGAAGCAGACGCTGCACGAGTACGACGGCAACGGCACCTACGCGGCGGCGCCGGCCCGGGGCCTGGTGACGCGGCAGCTCGCGTGGAACAACCAGACAGGAGGCTACGTCACCCGCGGCTTCGGCTACGACGCCTGGGGCAACCGCACCTCGGAGACGAACGAGCTGGGGGCGGTGTCCCGCTCGGAGTACGACGCCACCTACCACGTGCACGAGACGCGGCGGTGCAACGCGCTGGGCCAGTGCTCCACCAAGACGTGGAACGGCGTGCTGGATTTGATCCAATCCGAGACGGACATCAACGGCAACGTCACCACGTACGTGCACGACGCGCTGGGGCGGCCCGTGCAGACGCTGCTGCCGGACGGGAGCACGGAGAGCTTCGCGTACCTGGACTGGGGCAACCCCTGGTTGCAGCGGGTGCGGCGGACGGTGTCCGACGGGACGGCGGACGGGCTGTGGTCCGAGGTGTACGAGGACGGGCTGGGCCGGCGCTACAAGACGGTGAAGGAGGGCGGGGCCACCCAGGAGTCGCTCTACAGCGATGGCTCGTCGCGGGTGTGGAAGAAGTCGGCGTGGTACGCCCCGGGTGAGACGCCGCGCTACCAGGTGTTCTCGTTCGACGGGCTGGGCCGGCTGCGCACGGTGACGAACCCGGACAACACGGTGGGCCAGCGTGTGTATGGCAATGGGTACGTCGTCAGCTATGACGAGCTGGGCCAGGAGAAGGTGGTGTGGACGGACGCCTACGGGCGGATGTCGCAGGTGCGGGAGAAGAATGGCTCCACGTACCAGTACACGGCGTATGTGTATGACTTGCTGGGCAACCTGACGCGGGTGACGGACGCGGCGGGCAACGTCACGTCGGTGAGCTGGGACTCGCTGGGGCGCAAGCTGGCGGGGTGCGATCCGGACACGGGGTGCAGCAGCTTCACGTATGACGCCGCGGGACGGGTGTTGACGCACCGGGATGCCAAGGGGCAGGTGACGTCCTACTCGTATGATGCCCTGGGCCGGCGGCTGACGAAGACGCTGGCGGACGGGAAGCAGACGCGGTGGGTGTATGACGAAGCGGGGCGGGGCGCGAGCAAGGGGACGCTGACGAGCGTGGTGGAGCCGATTGGCGGCGAGTCGCGCGTCTACGACGTGGCGGGGCGGGTGACGTCGCTGACGAAGTGCGTGAGCGGCACCTGCTACACGCTGGGGTATGCGTATGACGCGGCGGGGCGGCTGTCCCGGCTGACGTACCCGGATGGCGAGGTGGTGCCGTACGGGTATGACGCGGCGGGGCGGCTGAGCAGCGTGGGCGGCTACGTCAACGCGCTGGGCTACAACGCCCGGGACCAGCTCGTGTCGGCGGCCTACGCCAACGGGACCACGGCCAGCTACAGCTACGCCGACACCCGGCAGTGGATGACGGCGGCCTCCGTGAGCGGACCCGGCGGCGCGGTGTTCCAGGCCAGCTACGCCTACGACGCGGGGGGCCGCGTGACGAGCATGTCCTCGTCCACGCATTCCCTCGCCAACCTGTCCTACTCCTATGACTCGCTCAACCGGCTCACCGGCGTCTCGGGCAACCAGTCGCAGGGCTTCGTCTACGACGCGCTGGGCAACATGACGTGGAACTCGCAGGTGGGCACCTACCAGTACGGGGACGGAGCCCACCGGCACGCCGTCACCGGGGCCGGCGCCACCGGGTACGGCTATGACGTGAATGGCAACCTGGTCTCGGGCGGCGGCAGGACGCTGGAGTGGGACGCGGACAACCGGCTGGCACGGGTGACGGCGGCCAGCGGCACGAGCTCCTTCGCCTATGACGCCAACGGCCAGCGGGTGATGAAGACGAGCGCCTCGGGCACCACGCGCTACTTCGGCGCGCTGCTGGAGCTGGGCCCCTCGGGCCTGACGAAGTCCTACTACGCGGGCCCGGTGCTGGTGGCCCGGCGCGACGGCTCGGGCGCCACCTGGTACCACCAGGATCACCTCGGCTCGGTGCGCGCGCTGACGAACGCGTCGGGACAGCGGGTGGCCACCCTCGACTACTCGGCCTTCGGAGCGAAGGTGGCCTCCAGCGGGAGCGTGGCCAGCACTCGCGGCTACGGCGGGCACGAGACGGACGAGAGCGGGCTCGTCTACATGAATGCCCGCTACTACGATCCGCAGCTGGGCCGCTTCATCTCCCCGGACACGGTGGTGCCGTCCCCGGACAACCCGCAGGCGCTCAACCGGTATACGTACGTCTACAACAACCCCATCTCCAACACGGACCCCACGGGCCACGTGCCGGTGGTGGCGGCCATCGCCACGGCGGTGAGCGTGGGCGTGGCCACGGGCTTCGCCGGCACGGCCTTCGTCATCTCCGTGGTGGGCGCGGCGACGATGACGGTGGGCTATGTGCTCAAGGACCCGATGCTGATGAGCATCGGCGGCGTGCTGCTGGGCGCGGCCTCGGCGTACACCTTCGGGGCGGGCTTCCTCGGAGACAAGCTCACGGCCCAGGCGGCCTGGGCGGGAGGCTCCGTCTCGGCGCTCACCTCACCCGTCAGCCCGCTGGACTCCGATCTCAAGCAGGCCATCGGCTGGGCCTATACCGCGCAGAGCCTCTTCTACGAGTTCAAGCAGTTGGACGAGAACATCAAGAAGGGGGCGGAGAAGCTGCGGGAGAAGTTCGATCCCGACGCCATCCGCGCCAAGAAGGATGCCGCCATCAACGGCCTGTCGGCGGACAAGAAGGCCCTGATGAACGATCCCTCCAGGTGGAAGCCGTGGCAGCGGCAGTACGGTGAGGCCATGGAGATCGTCACGGGTGGCGCGCTGACGGCGGGCGAGGCCATCGCGCTCAACTCCACCGGTGGGCTCGTGGGGCCGGGCGGAGGGCTCTCCACGCAGGTGCTGGACGTGGCCGTCGGGTGGATTCCGGGAGTGAGGGCGCACGGCGTGCTGCACGACGCCGCGGGCTTCCTGGGTGGCGAGATGTTCGGGGTGGGCCCCGGCTACCTGTACGTGGGCCCCGGCAAGCATACGTACAACTACCTGGGCATGAAGAGCCATTGGCCGATCTCCGGGCAGTTGGAGGGCCTGACCGGCACCGGCGGCCAGTCCGTCTCCGCGCTGTTCCCCCGCTTGTTCTGAGCGGGAGCGTCCAGGTCTGACGGTGGGCCTGCCCCGGTGTTGGCTCCGGGGCAGGCCGGGGCGGTGTAACATCCGCTTCATGCTCGCCTACCTGCGCCGCTGGCCGCTGCTGGCACTGCTGCTCGTGCCCGGGGTTGCTCCCGCCGGGGACTTCGTCCCTCCCGAGGTGCAGTTCTCCCTCCAGCACCTCAAGTCCGAGGAGAAGGCCCGTGCCGCGCAGGCGCTCGGTCCCCTGGAGGATCTGCCCCGCTATCAGGTCCAGCTCGAGGTGGATCCGAAGACGCGCAAGGTGAAGGGCCATCTGCGCGTGGAACTGTCCGTGCGCACCCGTCCGCTGGACGCCGTCCACCTGCGCGTCACTCCCAATGCCTTCGACCCACGGGTGGAGCTCTCCGAGGTGAAGGTGGACGGGAAGCCGGTGAAGCCGGAGCGTCCCGAGGACGGCCTCTACCGTCTGCCGCTGGCCAGCCCCGTGGCTCCAGGGGGCTCGGTGGTGGTGGACCTGGACCTGGAGGCGCGGGTGCCGCGTGCGCAGCCCGGCTCCACGTCGCTGCTGGGCTCGCTCGGCGCGTCGGGTGGGGGAGGGGATTACGGTGCCTTCGCCGCCATGGACGACTTCATGAGCCTGGTGGGCGTGGTGCCCCTGGTGCCTCCCCTCGACACGAGCGGCAACCCCTGGGCCGGCCCCTCGGGCGTGGGCGACCTGGCGCTGTACGAGCCCTCGAACGTGCTCGCCAACGTCACCGTTCCCCCGGGCTGGAAGGTGTTCGCCACGGGCGTCCCCATGGGCGAGCTGCCCCAGAAGGACGGCCGCATCCGCTACACCTTCGCCGCGGGCGCGGTGCGGGACTTCCCCGTGTTCGCCTCGCGCGGCTACCAGAGCGCCACCACCACGGTGAATGGCGTCACCGTGGAGAGCCACTTCGCCGCCAGGGACACCGCGGTGGGCAAGCGCGTGCTGAAGTACGCCAGCGACGTGCTCACCGAGTTCGAGCGCCGCCTCGGGCCCCTGCCGTTCAAGTACTTCCGCGTGGTGGAGGCCCCGCTGTCCGGTGGCGCGGGCGGCATGGAGTTCCCCGGCCTCGTCACCGTGGGCACGTCGCTCTACCGGGCGGCGGCGGACCCGAACAGCGTGCTCCAGGGCGTGCCGGGCATGGGGCAGATGCAGCAGCTCCTGGAGTCCATGGGCGGGGACGCGGCACCGCTCGCGCAACTGGGCCAGTCGCTGGAGCGCACGCTCGAGTTCACCGTGGCCCACGAGGTGGCGCACCAGTACTTCGCGGGGCTGGTGGGCTCGGACCCCATCCACATGCCGGTGGTGGACGAGACGCTCGCCCAGTACGCGGCGCTGCTCTACATGGAGTGGAAGCACGGGCGCGCGGTGGCGGACCGGATGCGCGAGGAGACGCTCGTGGGCTCCTTCCACCTGTACCGGCTCTCGGGCGGCAAGGATGCCCCGGCGGACCGGCCCACCTCCGAGTTCGACGACTCCATGCAGTACGGCGCGCTGGTGTACGGCAAGGCGCCCCTGCTGCACCACGCCTCGCGCAAGCTCGTGGGCGACGAGGCCTTCTTCAAGGCCCTGCGCTCCTACGTGGACGCGTACCGCTTCAAGTGGACGTGCCGGGACTGCTTCACCCGCGAGCTGGCCAAGGCCAGTCCCTCGAAGGCCCGGGAGCTCGAGCAGCTGCGCGTGCGCTGGTGGCAGGAGGCCCACGGGGACGAGGACCTCGGCAAGCCCAACATGGGCGCCATGCTCGGCGCCGGCATGAATGGGCAGGACCTGGACCCGGAGACGCTCAAGCTCATGGAGGAGCTGCTTCCGGGCCTGATGAAGGGGCAGGAGTAGGCGCTAGTCGAACAGCGCCTGCACGAACTCCTTGGGCTCGAAGCGGCGCAGGTCGGCGACCTTCTCGCCGACGCCCACCCACACCACGGGCAGCTTCAGCTCGTCGGCGATGCCGATGATGACGCCGCCCTTGGCCGTGCCGTCCAGCTTCGTCAGCGCGATGGCCGTCACGCCCACCGCCTCGTGGAACTGCCTGGCCTGCTGGATGGCGTTCTGTCCGTTGGTCGAGTCCAGCACCAGCAGCACCTCGTGGGGAGCCCCGGGAAGCGCCTTGTCGATGACGCGCTTCACCTTCTTCAGCTCGTCCATCAGGTTCACCTTGGTGTGGAGCCGGCCCGCCGTGTCAGCGATGACCACGTCGGCGCCCGAGTCCTTCGCCTTCTTGATGGCCTCGAAGATGACCGAGCTCGGGTCCGCGCCCTCCGCTCCCTTCACCAGCTCCGCCTTCGCCCGGTCCGCCCACACGTCCAGCTGTTCGGTGGCCGCCGCGCGGAACGTGTCGCCCGCGGCCAGCATCACCTTCTTGCCCTGGCCCGTCAGCTTCGCCGCCAGCTTGCCGATCGTCGTCGTCTTCCCCGCGCCGTTGACGCCCACCACCATCACCACGTGCGGCGGGCCTCCTCCCTCCAGCGTGCGCGGCACCGGCAGGTCCACGATGCGCGTCACCTCCTCGCGGATGAGGTCCTTGATGCGGTTGGCGTCGCTCAGCTCGTTGCGCTTGAGCTTGTCGCGCGCCACCTCCACCAGGGTGGACGCGGTGCGCACGCCGATGTCCGCCGTGAAGAGGATCTCCTCCATCTCCGCCAGCACCGACTCGTCCACCTTGCGGTTGGAGCCGAACAGCCCGTTGAGCCGCGCCATGAAGCCCTGGCTGCGCGTCTTGTCCAGGCCCTGCGCCAGCGTCCGGCCCGCCTCGGCCTCAATCTTCGCCCGCGCCGCCGCCTCCTCCGCGCGCCGCGCCTCCTCGGCCGCCGCCGCCTCCCGGGCCTTCTGCTCGGCCACCAGGCGCTCGGCTTCCTCGCGCTCGCGCTTGCGGCGCTCCTTCGCCTCGTCCTCCGCCGCCTTCTTCGCGCGGTACTCGGCGCGCTTCTCCTCCTCCTCGCGCTCCTTGAGGGCCCGGACCTCGGCCTCCAGGCGGGCCCGCTCGGTGGCGTCCGTGGCCGCCTTCGCGGCGCGCGTGGCCTCCTCGCGCTGACGGGCGAGCGTCTCCGCGCGGGCGTGGATCTCCTCCGCCTCGCGCAGCCTCGCGAGCTCCGCCTCACTGGGCGGCAGCTCCACGCGCAGTTGCGGAGTCTCCGCGGGCAGCTCGGGCTTCTCCTTCGCGGGCGGCGGCACCGGCTTGCGGCCGGGCTCCTCGGGGCGCTTCTTGAAGAAGAGCTTGCGCGCCGCGGCCACCATCAGGGCGACGACGAGCACCGTGAGGCCCACGCCCACCACCGTGTCCCCGGTGCCGCCCTGGGGCGGCGGGGGCGTGCCCGTCTCCGGTACCCCGGGCTGCGTCCGAGGGGGCTCCTGGGGCAGCGGAGCGGGCTGCGGCGACGGCGCCTGCGCGAGGAGGAAGGGGAGGGCAGTGGGCGTCTTCATGGCGCGCACCGCATACCTCAAGATGCCTCCGCGAGTCCCACCCATCCTTCAGCCCCCGCCACACGGCCAACACGTCCCCGGCCCCTCGGGGCCACGGACGGGAGACAGACGGGCGATGGACGGTCCACGGGCTGGTGGATGCCGTGCCGGGAAGCCGCTAGAACCAGGGGGCCATGCGCCGTCCCACGCTCCTCGTCCTCCTCGGTTCCGCGTCCCTTCTCAGCGCCTGCATCGTCGAGGCCCCCGGAGGGGCCAGCCCCAACGAGCGGCGCCAGGCCGTGGTGTCCCAGGTGCCGCCGCTCTCGGTGCGCAACGGCGCCAACTTCGAGGACCGGGTGGAGCTGGTGGCCGCCACCATCCAGCCCGGCCGCATCGCTCCCAACGAGGGGGCTCGCGTCACCGCCTACTTCAAGGTCCTCAAGCCCCTGGAGGAGGACTACATGGTCTTCGTCCACGTGGAGGACGCCGAGGGCCGCGGGGAGCGCGTCAACGTGGACCACAAGCCGGCCGGAGGCCTCTACCCCACCACCCAGTGGAAGCCCGGCGAGACGGTGAAGGACGAGTTCAACATCTCGCTCCCGCCCGGCTCCGCCGCCCGCGCCCTCAACATCTGGGTGGGCTTCTGGGACCCGAAGACGGACGCGCGCCTGCAGCTCAAGAATCCCGAGGCCGTGCGCAACGACGGGCGCAGCCGCATCCTGCTCGCGCAGGTGCCGGTGGCGCAGCCGTAGGTACAGGGAAAAAAACCGGAGTGGCCCTGTAAGCCGAGTCTTGTCCCCACCCCTTTCGGGATGGGCGGTGAACATTCATCTAGGGCCCTGGTTGCCCAGGGGCCTCATCAGCGAGCAACCCGAACGCATGGGGCGGGCAACCCCTGTCCCCTTTCGAGGACGCGCTCCTATTGGCTCTTGCTCCAGGTGGGGTTTTCCGTGCCGCTCGAGTCACCCCGAGCGCGGTGCGCTCTTACCGCACCGTTTCACCCTTACCGGCCCCTCGCGGAACCGGCGGTTTGTTTTCTGTGGCACTGTCCTGCGAGTCGCCTCGACTGGCCGTTAGCCAGCACCCTGCCCTCTGGAGCTCGGACTTTCCTCCCGTCACCCGTTCCAGCGGTGACCAGCGTTCACCCGGACCACTCCGGCACTCGCCTCATACAACAGAGGAGGGGCCGAGGTCACTCCGGCAGGGGACCCGCCGTTCACATCCGCTCGTCGATGGCCCGGTTGCTCATCTCGTCGGCCGCCTTGTTCTTCTCGCGCGGCACGTGGGCGAGCTTCACCCGGGAGAACTCCTTGAGCAGGGCCGAGGCCTCCTCGTAGAGGGGGCGGAGCGTGGGGCTCTTCACCTGGTAGCGCCCCTGGAGCTGGCGGATGAGCAGCTCGCTGTCGGCGAGCACCTCCAGCTCCTTCACGCCCAGGCTCCGGGCGTGCTTCAGGCCGAGCAGCAGGCCCATGTACTCGGCGTAGTTGTTCGTCTGCACGCCCAGGAACCTGCCGAGCCGGGCCACCACCCGTCCCTCGGCGTCCACGAGCACCGCGCCGGCCCCGGCGGGACCCGGATTGCCGCGGGCGGCCCCGTCCGAGAAGAGCTTCAGGCTCGAGGGCACCCCGGCCGGGCCCGTCGACTCGGTGGGCAGGGGAGGGGGCGTCCGGGCCGGGCGTCGCGGCTCGGCGGCCGGAGGTGCGGGCGCACGGGGAGCGAGCTGGCTGGCAGCGGCTTCCAGGAGGCGGCCCAGGTCCTCGCGGGTGAGGCCCGGAAAGGCGCGCACCGTCCCCGAGAGCGGCTCCTCGCGCCCGATGTGGCGGAGGATGTCGGCGAGATCCGGTGCGGCCATCGCGCGGGCGCTACTTCGCCGCCGGCGTCTCGAGCGCCTCGACGGCGTAGATGATGCGGTTGCAGGACGGGCAGATGTCCGTGCCGAGCGTCACGCGCAGGGTGTTGTAGAGCTGCGGGGGCACGTTCATGTTGCAGCCCTGGCAGGTCCCGGCCACCACGCCCACCATCGCCGGCAGCTTCTTCTTGCGGATGGTCTCGTAGCGGCGCAGCAGCGTGGCGTCCACGCCCGCGGCCACCGTGGAGCGCTTGCCCTCGAGCGTCTTCACCTGGCCCTCGGCCTGGCTCTGCTTGCCGCGCAGGTCGGTCATCCGGGCGGACAGCTGCTCCTGGCGGGCGGAGAACTCGATCTCCTTGGCCTTCACCGCCTCGCGCGCCGCGCCGAGGGTCTTGGTGATCTCCACCAGCTCCTCGGACATCGTCTGGTTCGCCTTCTTGGCGATGTCGATCTCCCGGGCGAGGGCGGAGTATTCGCGGGTGGAGCGCTGCTCGGCGAGCCGCGCCTCCCACTTCTTCACCTTGTCCTTCTCGTCCGAGATGTTCTGCTCGAGCGTCGTCTTCTGCCGCTCGATGTCGGCCACCCGGGTGCGCTCCGCCTCGATGGCGCTGCGCGCGGCGCCCAGCTCGCGCTCCAGCTCCGCCAACTGCCGGGGATGCACGTCCGCGGCCTTCCGGAGCGAGGCGACCTCGAGGTCCACCTTCTGCAGCTCCGCCAGCGCCTTCAGTTTCTCCCGCAAAATCGCTGCCTCCATGGGGGGCCCTACCGCGGGGCCCGCGCTCTTCTACCAACAAGGATCTGCACGGTCCAACGCACAAATCGATCCAGTGTCATCCCTCGTGTTGCGAGCAAGCAGCCCGGGTTGGAGCCGCCGCGCGTTCCCGGGGGCCCGGCGCCGGCCCGGATGGCCACCATGCAGGGGGAGTATCGCCCGGACGTAACAGGTCATGCCCGCCCCAATGAAGCGACCGATGCCCGCCGTCCCCCGTTGGGGGCTTGACTGGTAGACGTCTATCAGTGAGGTGGTTTTTTGTGTGTTGATGTGTGTTTTGGTGGTGGTGTCTACCATTGCCCCGGTGGTAGACGTCTACCAGTGCGGGCAGGGTCTCCGCCGGGAAGGTCAGCCTGGGTGCGTACACCTGGGAAGAGGTTCTTGCCGGGAGGCCTTCCATGCGCCCGCCTTCACCCCCCGCGTCCCCTATACCCCCCGCGTCCCCTGACGGGCAGAGGCTCGCCCACTGCGTGGTGCTGACACTGGCTTTGCTGATGCTGGGCGGGTGCGCCACGGGTGCGCCGCTGCCCGGGCTGTTCGCCAGCCCCCGCCCCCACCACCTGATGTCGGCCTTCTTCACCCAGGCGCGCCCTCCCGGGTCCGTGGACTCCGCGGGGACGGCCCTGCCGCCCGGGGACGTCCCTGCGCTCGACGAGGAGGATGACCCGGAGGACGACGTCGATGAGGGGCATGGTGCCCCGGCCATGACGGCGGATGCACCCCGGGACGAACCCGGCTCGCGGGGACGCCGCCCGGGGCGAGAGGAGGACGCGCCGCTGGAGGACGGAGTGGAGGGCGCTGTGGGCTGGAGGGATGGCGTGGGGGAGGGGCGCCCCTGGCCGGTACCCTTCAGCGTGGACCACTTCCAGGGCCTGCTGGTGCAGGTGGGCGTGGCCCCTGAAGTGCTACCGGAAGACGGGAGCACCCTGTCGCCCCAACAGGCGGTGCAGCTGTTGGCCCACCTGCTGGAGGCGGAGGCGGGGCTTTTGGAGTTTCCCCGCCAGCGCATGGCGGCGCACCTGCTGCTGGAGGTGGCCACGGGCGAGGGGCCGGTGACGCGCGAGGAATTGCACGCGCGCATGGACCGCTTCCACCGGCTGCGGGTGGTGCGGCCGGACGGCTACCTGGTGCGGGCGGTGACGGGCGAGGCGGTGCAGCGGGCCGGCGAGGTGCGGTGGGCGCCGGACGGCACACTGCGGGCGGGCCGCTATGAGGTGGGCTCCTTCTACGCGGTGGAGCAGGAGCAGCTGTGGCCGGTGGACACGGGGCTGGAGATACCCCGGGGCGCGAAGCCCCTGGGCCCCTACGTGCCGGATGACGGCGTGGTGCTGCCAGCACTGGAGGGAGCGGGGCTGGCGCTGGGGGACACCCTGGAGGGCGTGAGCCGGCTCGTCTTCCACCCAGGCGAGAGCCTGGAGAGCCTGACCCAGCTACCGGGAGCGGTGCGCGTGCTCTTCCAGAATGCCCCCGAGTATTGGGAGGCCTTCCGCCAGAGGCCACGGGGCGAGCAGGTGCGAGAGGTGTCGCGGCTGCTGGCGAACGCGCTGCTGACGGTGGGTACCTCGGGAGCGGGTGCGGTGAAGGCGGTGACGTGGGGCGAGAAGCTCGGCCGGCTGTCGGTGCCGCTGCTGACGCTGACGAAGCGAGGCGAGCTGGTGCTGCGGTTGGTGGCGGTGCCCGGGCGGACCGTGACGGTGGCGGGCCAGGGCCTGAGCGTCGCCTGGGGCCTGCACCTGGCCAAGGTGGGCACGGGGGGAGGTGGCGGCTGGGTTCCGCCGGTGGGCGGACCGGGGCAGTGGGTGCCCAAGAACGAGCGGATGTCGCCGCGCTCGCGTGCCTTCCAGCACAAGGTGACGAAAGCGCCCGCGGGCTGGGTGTACCGCGTGTGGCACAACGGCGAGAAGGCCGACTTCGACGGCTTCGACCTCGACCAGCGAGTCCTGAAGGAGACCAAGGGCCTGGGCTACGACAAGCACTTCGACGCGGACCTCGAGCCCAAGAAGTATTTCGAGGGGGCCACTCGTCTCCTCAGGCAAGCGGAGCGGCAGCGCCGGGTGGCCAATGGCCTCCCCATCCGTTGGCACGTGGCGGAGCCCCGGATGGTGGACATCCTCAAGAAGTTGTTTCTGGATGCGGATGTCCAGGGCATTGAGGTGATCCACACGCCACCGTAGCCCGCTGGAGGATGACACAGGTGAGGGAAGCCTATTACGCCGCTGTTTATTGGGGCTGCCGCGTGGAGACAGCGGAATCGTGCGCGAGTCGCGCGGAGACCTTCTTCCACCTCCTCTCCCGGTGCGACTCCGATTACAGCCGCTGGTTCGAGCAGGCGGACTCCCTCAAGAGGGCATTGCAGCTGCAGTTCGAGCCCACGGCCGAAACCTTTGCCCACTTCTTCCAGAAGAGGAGTCACAGGCTGGGGAAGGTCGGTTTCATCTTCAGTGCCTGGACGGGACATCCGGAGAAGGAACGGGGCGGTATGGTCCGGCTTCTCTGTGGTTCCGATGCGCTGGGAGCCTCCAATAGCTGCTTCCTCCAACTGCCTCGTGAGGAGCCAGGTACCGAGCGCGTGCTCACCGTGCCCGTGTTGACCGGAATCATGCGCGCCATGGTGTTGGCCTGGGCGCCAGAGTGGGGCGTCGTGTCCTCGGCGGGTCTTCGAGACAGCTTGTCCCAGAGAGGACATGCCGGCACGTTCCTGGGTTGGATGACGTACTTCTCACGTGCCCGAGGCGAAATCCCCGCTCTACCCGCTCCGGTGCGCACCGACGCCGTGGAGGACCAGGGCTCCCTCGTGATTCTTACCCCCGAGCGACTGACCAGCTCCAACCCGGAGCACCTCGCGCTGGGCCGCCGTGTCCAGGAGACGCTGTTCACCCGGGGCCTGCTCGCGCCCGTCGTCTCGAACAGCCAGGCAGGCTGACCCGCTTCCTCCCCCTTGGAGGGAATGTGGCGAAAAGTTTCCGTTCCGGTGGAAAGCTGCTACATGTCTGGTGGATGCCATCCGGGGGACGACCCATGCAGCCGAAGAAGCGACCGAGCTCGAAGCCAGGAGCAGCCCTCTCCCTGTTGAACCAGGGACAGGCGCCCCGGCGGCCGGTGGGCGTGCAGGCGCTGGGACCCGTGCGCTACGAGCAGCTGCGCCAGGTGCTCCACCAGCTGTCCACCCCTTCGAGCGGCCCGGCGCGGTCGCGCTGAGCCCTGAAGGCCGAAGGGGGCACCGCCGGGTGGCGGAGCCCCCCTCGTACGGGCTCAGATGTCCTCCTCCTCTTCGCCGGGAGCCGCCTCGGCGTCCTCGTCGTCGAACTCGGCCAGTTCCTCCTCCTCGCTCTCCGCCGCCGGCTCCTCGGGCTCGATGGGCTCGATCACCTTGGGGATGGAGGACAGACGGCCTCGACGGCCCTCCGAGGCGGGCTTGAGGGCGGGACTCTCCCGCTGATCCGCGCCACACTTCGGGCACAGGGGGTCCGGCTTCTTCATGTCGTAGAACTTCGTGCTGCATTTGAAGCAGACGTACTTGTTCCCGAGGTCCTTCGCGGGCATGCGCCACCTTCTGTGTCAAGAGGGTAGGGGGAGGCGGCTCTTAGTTGGGCCGGCAGGCAGAGTCAACCCGATGGTTTGCACTCCCCGGCACAGGCGCTAGCATCGCAGATGCTCGCCCTTGTGTGCGCGCGCCGGACAGCCCCCTTGAACTTCTCCTGCAACAAGTGTCAGCGGCGGTACTCCATCGCGGACGACAAGGTCCGCGGCAAGACCGTCAAGGTCCGCTGTAAGAACTGCCAGAACGTCATCTCCGTGGAGGGCCCGCCCGCCGAGGCCGAGGAGAGCACGCGCGTCGTGTCCCTGGCGGACGTGGAGCGCCTGCGGGAGCAGGACCGTTCGCTCGCCGAGGAGGAGTCGGCCGCGACCGTGGCCCAGCCGGCCCCCGCGGCGGCGGCGGGCATGTCCTGGGAGGACGAGCCCACCCGCACCATGCCGCTGCGCGATGCGCGCTCGCCCTGGTTCGTGATGGTGAAGAGCAAGCAGGAGGGCCCCCTGGACGAGGGCGCCCTGAGCGAGCTCGTGGCCTCGGGCGCCGTCACGGCGCGCAGCTACTTCTGGCAGCAGGGCATGCCGGACTGGAAGCGGGGGCAGGACATCCCCGAGCTGGCCGGCTTCTTCGCGCCCGCGGAGCCGCCCCCCGCCCCTCCTCCGCCCCCCGCGCGCGTCGCGCCGCCGCCCCCCATCATGGCGCCCGAGCCCGACACCTCCCCGTCGGTGGAACAGTCCGCCACCTCGTGGCAGCCGGACCCGCCCGCGCCCTCGCAGACGACCTGGCAGACCGAGCCCGCGCCGCGCCGCCAGCCCTCCGCCCGGCAGGACTCCACCCCCTGGGAGCAGGACCCGGACGCCGCCGTCGCCGCGGACCCCGATACGGGCTCCTCCCCCTCTGACATCAACGGCGCCCCTCTGGGTGAGCTGTTCTCCGACCTGGACCTCCCGCAGTCCGAGCAGGGCGGTGGGGGCGAGCTGGGCATGGACATGCTGGCGGGCTCCTCGCAGGAGGACCCCCTCGCCGCGCTGGGCAAGGAGCCGGAGAAGCAGCGCGCACCGGCGGAGAACACCCAGTACTTCGTGAAGAAGGCGGGGATGCACCGGCGCAACCCGGCCTGGAAGATCGCCCTCTTCGTCGTGCTGCTGCTGGGGCTGCCGGTGGTCGTGCTGTACGCGCTCACGGAGATGCAGGTGGTGCCGCTGCGCGTCACCCGCGTGGACGCCAAGGGCCAGGTGGTGCAGCAGCCCGTGTCCGTCTTCTCGCCCGAGGGCATTGGCGAGCTGAGGGACCTGATGCTCGGCCGCACGAAGCCGCCGCCGCCCGCGCCCAAGCCCGCCCCCAAGGCCGAGAAGAAGGCCGAGGCGAAGCCGCCCCCGCCTCCCACGGACGAGGCCGCGAAGCCGGCGGAGACGGCGCAGGACCCGGCCGCCCAGCCGCCCCAGGGAGAGGAGCAGAAGGCCGTGGCCGCCCTCTATGGCGAGGGCGAGAAGAAGGACGTGGGCCCCGAGGTGCGCGAGAACACCGAGGTGGCTCCCACCGACTCGGCCACGCAGTCCGGCCCGCCGCAGGAGGCGCTCGACCGCGTGGTGAAGCAGTCGCAGACGGCCTTCAAGTCCTGCATCGACCAGGCGCTGCGCAAGAACCCGAAGCTGCGCGACGGCAAGCTGCTGCTCACCGCCACCGTGGGCAGCTCCGGCACGGTGAAGAAGGTGTCCTTCGACCGCGACGACATCAACGGCTCGCCCATGGGCAACTGCATCAAGGCCCGCGCCCGCCGCATGGTGTTCCCCGCCTTCGAGGGCGATGACGTCGAGGTCGAGATTCCGCTCGTCCTCAGCAAGTCCATGTAGCGCGCGCGAGGAGGCTGGACCGTGGACGTGGCCACGCCCCGCGAGGGGACGGGCCGCCTGCCGCGCACCGTGGTGGTGCTCGGCGTGGTGAGCCTGCTGACGGACATCAGCAGCGACATGATCTTCCCGCTGCTGCCGGTCTTCCTCGCCGCGAGGCTGCCGGCGCAGGCGCCCGTGCTGCTGGGCCTCATGGAGGGCGTGGCGGACCTGGTCTCCGCCCTCATCAAGTACCAGTCCGGCGTGTGGGCGGACCGGGCGCGCCGCCTCAAGCCGATGGTGCTGCTGGGCTACGGGCTGTCCAGCCTGATGCGTCCGCTGATGGCCTTCGTCACCCTGCCGTGGCACCCCGTCGCCATCCGCGCGCTGGACCGGGTGGGCAAGGGGCTGCGCTCCAGTCCGCGTGACGCGCTCATCGCCCACTCCGTCGCCCCGGAATCCCGCGGCCGGGCCTTCGGCTTCCACCGGGGCATGGACCATGCGGGCGCCGCCGTGGGCTCGCTCGCCGCGATGGCGTTGGTGGCCGTGGGCCTGCGCGTGGAGCAGGTGTTCTTCGTCGCCGCCGTGCCCGGCCTGCTCGCGGTGCTGGCCCTCCTGCTCGTGCGCGACCCCCCGCGTCCGGAGCCTGCTTCCGCCTCGGGGGCAGGGCGCGCGCTCGCCCCGGTGCCCCGGCGCCTCGCGTACTACCTCGTCCCCATCACCCTCTTCGGCGTGGCCAACTCCACCGATGCCTTCCTCCTGCTGAAGCTCACCGAGGAGGGCGCACAGCCCGAGTTCCTGCCCCTGGCGTGGCTGGTGCTGCAGGCGGTGAAGTCGGCCGTGTCGTTCCCGGCGGGCCGGCTCGCGGACCGGCTGGGGGCCTCGCGGCTCGTGGTGACGGGCTGGTCCCTGTACGCGCTGAGCTACCTGGCGCTCGCGTGGGCCCGGGGCGTGACGCTCACGATGATCGTCATCGCCGTCTACGGGCTGTACCACGCGCTGGCCGAGGGCGCGGAGAAGTCGCTGCTCACCTCGCTGGTGCCGGCCGAGGCCCGGGGGCGTGCCTTTGGCCTGTACAACGGGCTGACGGGCGGCGCGTCGCTCGTGGCGGGCCTGCTCTTCGGCCTGCTGTGGAGGGACCGGGGCAGCACCACCGCCTTCGTCACCGCCGGGGTGCTCGCCGGAGTGAGCGCGCTGCTGCTCGTGGTGCTGCTGCCGCGTGCGCGTCCCCCGGCTGGAGCCTGAGGCGCTTCAGCGCGGGGCGCGCGCGTGCATTTCGCTGAATTCTGGAATACAATGAGTGTGGTTTTTTCCAGTGATTTCAGCCCCAAGGAGTTCACCATGCAACACCGTCCGCTTCGTGCGCCCCTCTGTTCTCTGCTTTCCGCCCTGGTGCTGGTGGCCTGTGGTGGCACCGACGTCGTCCCCGCCGAGGAGGCCCTGGGCACGCAGGAGTCGGCGCTGTGCTCCGGCGTGAGCGTCTCCACCTCCATCTCGGGCGCCAGCATCTATCAGGGCGAGCTGGCCGCGAGCGGCTCCTGGACGTCGTCCACGGGCGCCAACGCCGTGCGGCTCGAGTACTACGTCAACAACACGCTCTACACCTCCGAGGAGCGCACCGGCAGCTCGGGCACCTGGTACTTCAGCTACACGGGCTTCACCGCGTGCGGCACCACGTACGCCTTCCAGGTGAAGGCCTACCCCATGGTCATCGACAGCAATGGGAACCGCTCCACCTGCTGGGCCTCGCCCAATACGGTCTCGCAGAACGTCTCCACCGCGGCCTGCCCCGGAGGCGTCTGGACGCTCACGGGCGCCGAGAACTGCTACGACCTGATCATGGCGTCCTGCTACACGCGCTCCTGGACGCCGAGCTGCCCGTCCAGTCCGGCCGGCAAGCCCTGCTCGAACGTGGGGGACTACTGCTGGCAGGTGGCGAGCGCCAGCACCCTGCGCGAGTACACCTGCATGTAGTGGAGCGGTGGGCCCCGCCCGGGGCCGGCTACAGGTCGAAGTCCCCGGGCGGCGGCGCCTTGTCCTTCATGGCCCGCTCCCGGGCCTCGCGGACCTCGGTGCGCAGGCGCTCGGTGGCCTCGGCGTCCACCGTCAGCGTCTCCAGGTCCAGCACGTCGCCCTCGCGCACCCCGGGCGGCAGCTCCTCGCGGCGCCGCGTCTCCTGGCGGCCGTCCACGAGGAGCACGGCGAGCCCGTCCTCGAACCGGTCCACGCTGGCCAGCGTCCGGGTGCGCGGCGTCTTCCGCGGCTTCTTCTTCGTCATGGGTCGCAGTCCTTGGCGGGGCGGCGCTCCCGCATGGCGGAGGCGCGGTCCTTGTACACGGTGCGCTCCTGCGTCTTCGCCCGCTCGAGCGCGCGGCAGTCCTCGCTGTGGAACACCTCGCTGCCCTTGAGGCTCACGTAGCGCATCCCCTTGGCACTGGCGGCCGGGAGCTTTCCGCTGGCGGGCACCACCTTGCCGCCGATGGAGCCCGAGGCCCCCGAGGGCATGGGCCCCTTGGCCACCGGGCCGGCCGTCTGGCCGGTGACGACGACGGGCGCGCTCCGGCCCTTCTGGGGCGTGAGGGTGACGGTGGTGCCGTTGCTCACCGCGAGCACCTCGCCCTGGAGGTCCGTGCGGAACACGCGCGCGCCCGTCTTGCCGAGCCGCTCGAGGGCCTCGGGGGTGGGGTGTCCGTAGTCATTGCCCGTGCCGCAGGAGATGACGGCCGCCCGCGGCTTCACCGCCGCGAGGAAGGGCGTGGTGGACGAGTGCTTGCCGCCATGGTGCGCCACCTTCAGCACGGTGGAGGTGAAGTCGATGGGCCGGGTCAGCAGGAAGGCCTCGGTCTCCGGCTCGGCGTCTCCCGTGAAGAGGAACGCCGTCTTGCCGTACGTCACCTTGGCCACGATGGAGTTGGCGTTGACGTCCGAGCGCGTGTCGTCGAGGAAGGCATCGCGCGGGGTGCGCGGCCAGAGGACGGTGAGCGTCACGCCCTCGCCCAGGCCCACGGTGAGCAGCGTCTCCGGCGAGCCCGGGTTGGGCGTGGGCGTCATCACCTGGCCCACCTTCTGGCCCACCACCTCCAGCAGCTTGCGGTAGGCCTCGCTCGGGTGGTCGAAGCCCGGGTCCATGAAGCGCCGCGCCCCCACGGCCTGGATGATCTTCACGAGGCCGCCCAGGTGGTCCAGGTGCGGGTGGGTCATGATGACCAGGTCGATGGGCCCCTGGAGCAGCTGGCGCAGCCGGGGCACCAGGGCCTCGTCGGCCTCGGGAGGGCCGCCGTCGATGAGCACCGTCTTGCCCGTGGGCGAGACGATGAGCGCCGCGTCTCCCTGGCCCACGTCGAAGAAGTAGACGGTGAGCGGCTTGAGCGGGGGAGTGGGAGCCGGGGCGGCGCGGCCCGGGAGGGCGGCGAGCAGGGCGAAGAGGACGAGGAGCAACCGCGCGAGAGCCATGAGCGGAGGGACTCTAGCGCACGGGGCGGGGTCCGTTGCGTGTCAAGCAAGTGGCCGTCTCCGTGCTTCCCGAGCGGGCTGGAGTGGGCTACACCCCGCCCCCATATGTCCGAGGCCCAAGACATCCAGCGGGTCGTCGAGGAGATCGCCGACCAGGTCCGCAAGAGCATGCCCGGTCTCCGGGCGGCCCACCCGCCGCCCCCGAGCCCCGTGCGGACCGCCTCCATCGCGCCCGAGTCCATCCGCGACAACGCGGACCTGGCGCCCTACATCGACCACACGCTGCTCAAGCCCGAGGCCACGCGCGAGGACGTCGCCCGGGTGGCCCGTGAGGCCGTGGAGCACGGCTTCGCCACCGTGTGCGTGAACTCGAGCCACGTGGCCACCGTGGCCGGCATCCTGGCGGGCTCCCGCTCGGTGCCCATCGCCGTGGTGGGCTTCCCCCTGGGCGCGGCCCTCACCAGCGCCAAGGCCTTCGAGGCCCGTGAGGCCATTCAAGCCGGGGCGCGGGAGATCGACATGGTCATCCACGTCGGGGCGCTCAAGGCGCGCGACTACGCCCTGGTGGTCTCCGACATCGCCCAGGTGGTGGAGGCCAGCCGGCCCTGGCCGGTGAAGGTCATCCTCGAGACGAGCCTGCTCTCCCAGGACGAGAAGATCGCCGGCTGTGTGTTGTCCAAGGCGGCGGGGGCGGCGTTCGTGAAGACGTCCACTGGCTTCAGCACCGGCGGCGCCACCGTGGAGGATGTCTCGCTCATGCGCCGGGTGGTGGGCGAGGACGTGGGCGTGAAGGCCTCGGGTGGCATCCGCTCGGCCGAGGACGCCCTGAAGATGATTCGGGCGGGGGCCAACCGCCTGGGAGCCTCGGCGTCGGTGGCCATCGTCTCCGGCCAGAGGTCCACCGCGAAGTACTAGCCACCCGGTGGGGAGAGGCCCGTGACCGAGGCACAGCGCGAGAAGTACAGGCAGAAGTTGCTGGCGCTCCACGCCGGGCTGACCGGCAAGGCGCCCGCGAAGATCGAGCCCAACCGCACCGACGAGGCGCGGGTGGGCGGCGACGAGGACGAGCAACCGCTCAACGAGATGATGCAGGCCATCGCCTCCAAGCGGAACCGGAACATGGACGGCGTGCTCCAGCTCGTGGTGAAGGCGCTGGGCAAGCTGCGCGATGACCCGGACTCCTTCGGCGAGTGCGAGGAGTGCGGCGACGAGATTCCACCCGGCCGGCTCGAGGCCATGCCCTACGTGGGCTACTGCGTGAACTGCCAGGGTCAGAAGGACGCTCCCAAGGGCGGCCCGACCCGGCGCAAACTCACCGATTACACCTGAGCCCCGGCTCGGGTCTGATCATCGCTGAACAGACGGGGAGGACGGGGGCGGCCACAGCGCCGCACCGGCCTTGAGGAGGGGATGCACATGGACGCGGTTGGATTGAAGGAGAAGGCGGAGGCCTGGCTCGCGGCGGACCCGGACGCGGCCACCGTGGCGGAGCTGCGGGACGTGCTCGCGCGGGGAGACCTCGCGGACCTGGCGGACCGTTTCGCGGGGGACCTGGAGTTCGGCACCGCGGGCCTGCGCGGCGTGCTGGGCGCGGGGCCCAACCGGATGAACCGCGCCGTGGTGCGCCGGACCACCGCCGGCCTGGCGCGCTACCTCAAGGCCACCGTCCCGGATGTCACCACCCGCGGCGTGGTGGTGTGCCGCGATGGCCGCCGGCTGAGCGCCGAGCTCGCCGAGGACACCGCCTGCGTGCTCGCCGCCGAGGGCATTCCGGCGCACGTCTTCCCGTCGCTGGCGCCCACGCCGCTCGCCGCCTTCGCCACCCTGCACCTCAATGCCGCCGCGGGCGTCATGGTGACGGCCAGCCACAACCCGCCCGAGTACAACGGCTACAAGGTCTACTGGGGCAACGGCGCGCAAATCATCCCGCCCCATGACAAGGGCATCGCCGACTTCATCTCCCGCGTGGAGCCCGCCAACCAGGTGGAGCTGCTCACCCCCACCGAGGCGCATGCCCGCGGGCTGTGGCGCGACGTGCCGGACTCGCTCGGTAACGCGTACCTGGATGCCATCCTCAAGCTGCGCGTGCACGGCCGCGGCTCGGACTCGCTCTCCATCGTCTACACCGCCATGCACGGCGTGGGCGGCGTGTGGATGGAGCGGGCCCTGGAACTCGCCGGCTTCCGCAACGTCCACCCCGTGGCCGAGCAGCACCAGCCGGACGGCGCCTTCCCCACCGTGCGCTTCCCCAACCCCGAGGAGCCCGGGGCCATGGACCTGTCGCTGGCCACCGCCGAGCGCGTGAAGGCGGACCTGGTGCTCGCGAACGATCCGGACGCGGACCGGCTGGCCGTCATGGTGCGCGAGGGCTCCGGCAAGCTGCGCATGCTCACCGGCAACGAGGTGGGCGTGCTGCTGGGCCACTACGTGCTGGTGCAGGGGCCCACCCGGCGCGGGAAGCCGCACGTCGTCACCACCATCGTGTCCTCGACGCAGCTGGGCGACATCGCCCGCGAGCTGGGCATCGCCTACGACGAGGTGCTCACCGGCTTCAAGTGGATCGCCAACCGCGCCGTCGAGCGCGAGAAGCAGGAAGGCACCCAGTTCGTCTTCGGCTACGAGGAGGCGCTCGGCTACTGCGTGGGCACCGTGACGCGGGACAAGGACGGCGTGGGCGCGGCGCTGGTGTTCGCGGACCTCGCCGCCTGGTGCGAGTCGCGCGGCCAGACGGTGCTCGGCTACCTGGAGGAGATCCAGCGCCGCTTCGGCCTCTACGTGAGCGCGCAGCGCAACTTCACCTTCCCGGGTGCCGAGGGCGCCCAGGTGATTGCCCGCATCATGGAGGGCTTCCGCCGCTCGGGGCCCACGCGCGTGGGCGAGCTGCCCGTGCGCACCGTGCTGGACTACAAGAAGGGCGAGCGGCTGCCGCCCTCCAACGTCCTCGCCTACGAGCTGGAGGGTGGGGGACGGGTGACGGCGCGGCCGTCCGGCACGGAGCCCAAAATCAAATACTACTTCGAGCTGAAGGAGACGCTGGCCGCCGGCGAGCCGGTGCAAGCCGCGCGCGCCCGGGGAGAGGCCCGGCTCCAGAAGCTCATCGACGCCTTCATCGCGCTGGCGCGCGAGCGGGGGCAACCGGAGGTGGGTGCGTGAATCGCAGTGTCTCGAGTTGGGTATTGATGGGAGTCCTCCTCGTCTCGGGCGCCGCCCTGGCGCAGGAGGAGGGGGCTTCGTACGGCCGTGGCCAGGGCTGGTCCGTGCTGTCGGGCCAGACGCTGGGGCAGGGGACGGCGCTGATGGGCCAGGTGGGCTGGCCGGGCGTGTCGCTGGGCCTGCTGCACGGGGCCACGTCGCGCTTCGACATCGGCGGCAAGCTCACCTTCAACTACGGCCGCGAGGGCATCGTCACCAGCGTGGTGCCGGGGCTGAAGCTGCAGGCGTTGATGCGGCTGAAGCTGCTGGAGACGTCGCGGGTGAACTTCGGGCTGAGCTTCGCGCCCGGGCCCCTCTTCTACTTCTATGAGAACTACACCGACGTGGGCCTGGCCCTGCCCATCGCCTTCACGGTGGGCATCCCCGTGGGCAGCGCCCTCATGCTCAACGTGGGCCTGGACATCCCCTTCTACGTCATCTTCGGCACGGGGGGCGGCGCCGTGGTGCCCATCCTCCTGGGCGGCGGGCTCGAGTACTTCATCGACCGCAACTTCGTCGTGAACTTCAACGTGAGGATGGGGCCGTCCGTGGGCTCCTACTCGGGCCTGTTCGCGGACCGGGGCCGCGCCCGCTTCACGCTCGAGGCGCTGCTGGGCGTGGCCTACAAGTTCTGACCGGAGCGGCCACCGGGCCCGCGAGCGCTACCAGCTCGCGGTGCCCTGGTCCTCCAGCTCCACGGAGACGGTGATGGTGCTGCCCGTCAGCCCGTGGTTCTTCACCGCCAGGTGCCCGCCCAGCGTCTCCACCAGCTCGCGCGCCGCCGTCAGGCCCGTCTGGGGAGCGCTCTCGCGCGCCGCGTAGCGCACCTGGAAGCGCGGGCCGTAGTCGCCGAAGTCGTCCTGCGGCTCCACCGCCAGCCGCACGGTGCGCGCCGGCATCTCCGCGTTGCGGTGGGCCTGCACCGCGTCGCTGAGCAGGTGCAGCATCACCTGCTCCATCCGCCGCCGGCTCACCCGCGCGAACACCGGCTCGTCCGGCAGCTCCAGCCCCACCTCGCCGCTCCGCACATGGCCCGTGGCGTGGAGCAGGGCCAGCGCGTGTTTCGCCAGCGCGCACAGGTCCAGGTTCTGCACGTCGGTGCCGTCCGGTACGCCCACGGCGCTCAGGTGGCCACGGCCCTCACTGCTCGTCACCGCCATCTGCCTCGGCCAACAAGCCATCGCCACCGCGCTCATCGCGTCACCTCGTGCCTCGTGTGGTGTGTCTGATTTCACGCCGGCTCCCCCCTCAACGTGTTCCGGACGCCGACCTCCCTCCTCCCTCCCCAGCCCCGGCGGCGCGCAACGACAGTGTCGCGTCTCCACTGCCGTGCGGCCCGTCCGCGCGCCACCCATTCCATGCGATACGCGTGCCGTTTGCGCTCCGCTCCGCCCACGACTGTAAGGTACGGAACAGTCTGTCCTTTATTCCTTGAGTTTCAGAGCTTTGCTTGGTTGCCCGGATGAATACACACGGATGACCTCTTGGGAATACAGGAGAGTACGTGGGTCAGAAGGGATACCCGGTGTGCTGTGACCCGGGTGCGGTGAGACCCACGCCGCGACGGAGCCGCACCCACGGCCCGCTGCCGGGCCGGGGACGGACGCGCACCTCGTCACGGGGAAGCCGGGGAGGCCCGCCCGCGTCAGCGCGACTCCTGCTCGTAGGGGGTGCCGAGGGCGGCGGGGGCGTGGGTGCGCTGGCCCTGGAAGGCGAGCACCGCGAGCGTCAGCACATAGGGCAGGGCGAGGAGGAAGCCCTGGGGCACCACTTCCAGGAGGCCGGGGGCGCTGGAGGCCAGGCCGATGCGCAGCGCGTTGCCGGTGGCGAAGAAGAGGGCGGCGAGGAAGGCCCCCAGGGGCGTCCAGCGGCCGAACACCATGGCGGCCAGGGCCATGAAGCCGAGGCCGGCCGGGGTGTGCTGCTCGAAGCGATCCAGCACGGCGGTGGAGAGGGTGGCTCCGCCCAGGCCCGCGAGCATGCCGCTGCCCAGCACGGCGAGCCAGCGCAGCCCCGTCACGGACAGGCCGAGGGTGGCCACGGCATGGGGCTTCTCGCCCACGGCGCGCAGCCGCAGGCCCAGGGGCGTGCGGTAGAGCAGCCCATGGAAGACGAAGGGCAGCACCAGGGCGATCCACGTGAGGGCCGAGTGCCCGGAGAAGGCGCGCAGCAGGGGCACCTCGGACAGGCCGGGCAGGTGCCAGCGGGTGAGCTGGTGGATGGGGGGCGTGCCGTTGGGCCCGTACAGGGACTCGAGGAGGTAGGTGCCCCCGGCGAGCGCCACGAGGTTGATGGCCATGCCGGACACCACCTGGTCCGAGCGCCAGCGGATGCACAGGTAGCCGTGGATGGCGGCCATGCCGGCCCCGGCGGCCATGCCCATCAGCACGCCCACGGGGGTGGGGAAGGTGATGGCCGCCACGGCCGCGCAGAAGGCGCCCGCGCGCATCATCCCCTCGACGCCCACGTTCACCACGCCGGAGCGCTCGCACAGCGTGGCCCCCAGCGCGGCGAAGAGCAGCGAGGGGAAGTACTCCAGCGTGGAGGACAGGAGGGCTTCGATGATTTCAAGCACGGGGCACCTCCGGGCTGGCTTCCGGCTGCCGGGTGGGCGCCATGGGGGCCACCTTCCTCGGGCGCAGCAGCGAGAGCCACACCATCCGGCCCGCCACGAAGAGCAGGGCGAGGCCCTGGATGAGCTCGGGGTAGCTCTTGTGCACGCCGAGCAGCTGCATGCGCGTGCCGCCCGCGCGCAGGGCGCCGAAGAAGAGGGCGGACAGCGCCACGCCCAGCGGGTGGTTGCCGCCGATGAGCGAGATGGCGATGCCGTCGAAGCCGTAGGGCGCGCCCAGTCCGCCCGGGTACCGGTACTCGGTGCCCAGCACGAGCACGGCGCCGGCCATGCCCGCGAGCGCTCCCGCCAGCCCCATGGCCTGGGCGGTGCGCCGCACCACCGGAATGCCCGCGGCCCGGGCGGCCTCGGCGCCCAGGCCCACCGCGCGCGTCTCGAAGCCCGAGCGCAGCCGCGAGAGCCACACCCAGATGGCCAGCGCCACCGCGAGCGCCAGGGGGAAGCCGAGGTGCAGGCGGGACATTTCCCCGAGCAGCCGGGGCAGCTGCGCGCTGGCGGCGATCTCCGCCGTGCCCGTGGTGGAGAGGTGGGTGCCGGCACCGGCCCTCAGCGGGCCCACCGACAGCCAGTTGTCCACCAGGCTCACCGCCACCCAGTTGAGCATGATGGTGGAGATGACCTCGTGGACGCCCCGGCTGAGCTTGAGGGCCGCGGCGATGAGCGCCCACAGGCCTCCGGCCACGCAGGCGGCGAGCACCGCCACGGGGATGTGCAGCACGGCGGGCAGTTGCAGCTGGGCACCCGCCACGGCCGCCGCGAGCGCTCCCACGAGCATCTGCCCCTGGGCGCCGATGTTGAAGAGGCCCACCTTGAAGGCCACCGTCACCGACAGGCCGGTGAGCAGCAGCAGGGCGGCCTTGATGGCGGCCTCGCCGAGGGGCCGGGTGAGGACGGCGAGCCGCCCGCCCTCGAAGTACTGGGGCCAGTCGCCCAGGCCGCCGCGGAGCATCTGGAGATAGGCCCCGGTGGCCGTCTCCGCGTCGCGCGTGAGGGCGATGAACACCCAGCACACGGCGAGCGCCAGGAGCACGGAGAAGACGGAGGGGAGTACCGCGCGCAGCCGCTCACCCATGGGCCACCTCCCCGCGGGTGCCGAGCATCCGGCGGCCGATCTCCCGCTCGTCGAACTCGGGCCGGGTGAAGGTGCCGGTGATGCGGCCCTCGAAGAAGACGTAGACGCGATCGGCCAGGGCCAGGACTTCCTCCAGGTCCAACGAGACGAGCACCACTCCGGCTCCCTTGTCGCGCGCCTCGCGCAGCTTCGCCTGCACCTGCGCCACCGCGCCGATGTCCAGGCCGCGCGTGGGCTGCACCACCACCAGCAGCTTCGGCCCCGCGTCCAGCTCGCGCGCCACCACCACCTTCTGCTGGTTGCCACCGGAGAGCGCCTGCAGCGGCACCTCGGGGTCCGGCGGCCGCACGTCGTAGGCCTTCAGCAGCGCCGCGGTGCGCTCGCGCCGGCCCGCGAAGTCCACCTGGAGTCCCCGGGCGAAGGGCGCCTGCGTCTGCCGCCCCAGCGCCACGTTCTCCTCCACCGTCATGGCCTTCACCACCGCGCGCCACAGCCGATCCTCGGGCACGTGCCCCACGCCCCGGCGCCGGGCCTCGGCGGGCGTCAGCCCCGTGAGCGGCGCGCCCAGCAGGGTGCCTCCGCCTCCGTCCAACGTCCGCAGGCCCGTGAGCACCTCGGCGAGCTCGCGCTGGCCGTTGCCGTCCACTCCGGCGATGCCGACGATCTCCCCCGCGTGCACCTCCAGGGAGACGCCCTGGAGCGCGGGCCGGCCGTCCTCGCCCCGGGCGCGGAGGTCCTTCGCCTCCAGCAGCTTCTCGCCCCCGGGAGGGTGGTAGGCCTGGGCCTCGGCCTGGGGGACGCGCGACTCGCCCACCATGAGCGCGGCCAGCTCCTCGGGCCGGGTGTTGGCGGCGCGCACCTCGGCCACCAGCCGGCCCCGCCGCATCACGGCGACCCGCTCGGCCACGCTGAGCACCTCGCGCAGCTTGTGGCTGATGAAGACGACGGTGCGCCCGCCGGCCGCCAGCCCCCGGGCCACCCGGAAGAGGTCATCCGACTCCTGGGGGGTGAGCACCGCGGTGGGCTCGTCGAGGATGAGCACCTGGGCACCCCGGTGCAGCGCCTTCACGATTTCGACCTTCTGCTGCGAGCCCACGGAGAGGGTGTCCACCCGGGCGCGCGGATCCAACTTGAAGCCGAAGCGCTCGCAGGTGGCGGCCACCTCCTGGCAGGCCCGGTCCATGTCCATGCGGCCCCAGCGCGAGGGCTCGCGGCCGAGCACCACGTTCTCGGCCACGGTGAGGGTGGGGACGAGCATGAAGTGCTGGTGCACCATGCCGATGCCCTGGGCGATGGCGTCGCGGGGGCTGCGCAGGCGTACGGGCTGGCCCTTCACGAGCACCTCGCCGGAGTCGGCCTGGTAGAGCCCGTAGAGGACGTTCATCAAGGTGGACTTGCCAGCGCCGTTCTCGCCCACGAGGGCGAGGATTTCCCCGGTGCCGATGTCCAGCGACACGTCGTCCAGGGCGGTCACGGCGCCGAAGCGCTTGTGGATGTGCCGGAGGGAGATCAAGACAGTCCACCTTTATCAGATGGATGGCGGGATGGCGTGCACGCTGGATACACCGGGCGTGAAGGTGGGCCAGCACTCCACGGGCGGGGTGGGGGGGCAAGGTGCCGGTGCCCTGGCTCCCGAGGGTCGAGGCCCCCCCCATGGCGGAGCTCAGCGCAGCGCGAAGCCCACGAGGGGATTCTCCCCCCTGCGCTGCAGCACGTGGGAGGCGTAGACGGAGCTCATCAGCCGCACGGGAACGCGGTGCTCCTCGAGGCTGGAGCGCACCCGCTCCCGGGGCAGCTCGCCCCGGATGAACTGGAGGAACTCCACCACCACCGCCTCCTTGGCCTGCTCGGTGGCCAGCCGCTCCGCGTCGTACCCGGCCCGCGCCTCCAGCTCGCCCATGCGGATGATCTCCAGCGGCCGTGCATCGCCGGTGAGCCCGCTGTTGCGGAAGACGTGGATGTCGAAGTGGTTGTTCCCTCCCACCGCGTGCTCGTCCCCCGTGCCCTCATCGTGCTCGGCCCGGCTCTGGTAGGAGTGCACCTGGATGTTCTGGAACGGGCCCTGTTGGATGCTGTGGTGCTCGTGTTTGACGCGGCCGTTGCCCTTGTACAGGTTCTTCCCGGGCTCGAGCCTGTCGCGCCGGCTGAAGCTGTTGTGCAGCAGGTGGATGGACAGGTGGCATACGCTCTCGCCCTCCTGGAGCAGCCGGATGGTGGAGAAGGCGTCGAGTTCCCCGTAGTTCCGCACGCGCTGCCTCAGTGACTCCTCGTCATGGGGCCAGGCGCTCCGGTACTCCGGTCCGAAGAGCCGCTCGTGGTCCTTCGCGTCCAGCTGGCGCAGATAGCCGCCCGGACCCTGGAACGAGGAGAACACCTCCGCGAAGTCCGCCTGCTTTCCGGTGATGCGCGCCACCGACTGGTAGAGCCACCAGGCCAGGTCGAAGAAGTGGTACCCGCTGTGGGAGACCTTGCCGTAGCCCTCGTTGTAGCCGTGGTAGCCGAGGGTGACCAGCTCCGAGGGCAGCCGCCACTGCCCGTCGGCATGCGAGGACTGGAGGGAGGTGATGGGGCAGTTCGTCCGTCCGGCGATCTCCTCGAGCAGCTCCCTCACCCGCTGGAAGCCCGGGTGGAAGCGCCGCTGCACGTTGATGCTGAAGAGGGTCTGCTTCTCCTTCTGGAGCCGGGCATGGGCGGAGAGCAGGGCCTCGTAGTCGCCGTGGATGCCCACGGCCTGGTGCAGATCCGTGGCGGCGTTCTCCCGGGTGGTGACGGGCTTGTCCATGAGGATGTGCAGCCGCTCCTCCAGGGCCCACTCCGCATAGGCCCTGTGCGACAGGGGCTCGGTGGCGATGATGACGCCGTCGAGCCGCTCCCGCCGGGCGATGCGGCTGAGCGCGGCCCTCACGTCCTCGGGCATGTGCTGCTGGAAGGGCTTCACGAAGAGCAGCTCCGGGCGCAGCTCCCGCGTGGCGAGGAACGAGCGGACCTCCGCTTCCTTCGCCTCGAGCTCCACCCCCAGCGCCACCTCCACGCCGAACCGCTCCCGCAGCCGCTGCAGGGCGGGCACATACACGCGCCTGGCATGAGGCCCGAGACCCATGATCGCGATTTTCATGTCTTCTTTTTAAAACAGGTTTTGCCCGAGTGGTTGTGACGGTTCCATGCGCCGGACATCCGGTGCCACTTCCGCCCGGCTTCCTGGTATGGGCTTTTCCCGTGAGACCCTACGAGCTCATCAAGGCCAAGCGGGATGGACAGCGGTTGGCGCCCGAGGACATCCGGGCGTTCATCGAGGCGTACACGGCGGGGCAGGTGCCGGACTACCAGATGTCCGCCCTGTGCATGGCGGTCTTCTTCCGGGGGCTGGACTCGGTGGAGCTGGGCGCCTGGGCGCAGGCGATGCTCCGGTCCGGCGAGGTGGTGGACCTGTCGGATTCACCGGGCGTGAAGGTGGACAAGCACTCCACGGGTGGAGTGGGGGACAAGGTGTCGGTGAGCCTGGCGCCCCTGGCGGCGGCCTGTGGGGTTCCGGTGCCGATGATTTCGGGCCGGGGCCTGGGGCACACCGGTGGGACGGTGGACAAGCTGCTGTCCATTCCCGGCTTCCGGATGGATGTACCGGTGCCGGAGTACCGCCGGCTGGTGCGCGAGGTGGGTTGCTGCCTCATCAGCCAGACGGAGGCGATCGCCCCGGCGGACAAGAAGCTCTACGCGCTGCGGGACGTGACGGCCACGGTGGACTGCATTCCGCTCATCGCCAGCTCCATCATGAGCAAGAAGCTGGCGGAGGGCATTGATGCCCTGGTGCTGGACGTGAAGGTGGGCAGCGGGGCCTTCATGAAGAAGGCGGAGGACGCGCGCACGCTGGCCCGGACGATGATTGGTATCGGCGCGGAGATGGGCCGCAAGGTGACGGCGCTGCTCACGGACATGAACCAGCCGCTGGGCCGCGCGGTGGGCAACGCGCTGGAGATCGTCGAGGCCGTGGAGATGCTGCATGGCCGGGCTCCGGCGGACTACACCGAGGTGACGATGGCGCTCACCGCGGAGATGCTGGTGCTGGGCCGCAAGGCGTCCACCATCGCCGAGGCGCGGTCGATGCTGGAGAAGGTCATCGCGGACGGGAGCGCGGTGCGCAAGCTGAAGGAGATCGTCCAGGCGCAGGGCGGAGATCCGCGCGCCATCGACGACTACTCGCGGCTGCCCCAGGCGCGCTCCACGGTGGATGTGGTGCTGGCGCCCCGGGATGGCTTCGTCACGGTCATCGACACGGAGGCGGTGGGCCTGGCGGCGGTGGCACTGGGGGCTGGCCGGCAGCGGTTGGACAGCATCATCGACCCCGCGGTGGGCTTCACGCTGCTGCGCAAGGAGGGCGAGCCCGTGAAGGCGGGGGAGCCGGTGGTGCGGGTGCACTACAACGACCCGGCCCCGCTGGAAGAGGTGAAGGGGCGCCTGGCCAAGGCGTACCAGTTCGGGCCCCAGGCCCCCGCTCCCCGGCCGCTGGTCATCGAGCGGCTGGAGTAACCGGGCGATTGCGGAGTGCTCGTGCGGCATCATCGAAGACCCTGGCCAGGACTGGTTCCGCCGGGCGGTGTGCTTCGATGATGTCGGCGTCTTCCGGCTGTCCGACGAACTTGAGCAGACTCGCTGCTCGCAGAGCGCAGTTGAGAGCGGTCGCCGCGACCAGGGTCCGGGCCAGATCGCGCAGCTCGGCGCGGGATTCGGGCGGGAGGGTAGGGAGGACTCGCTCCTCATGCAGGAGCAGCAGGATGAGCAGGCGATCGCAGTAGTACGAGGCCTCTCCCTGGTGGCGAGCAGCGGTCTCGGACAGGGACCGGGCCACGGAGATGAACGGGGGGAGCGCGGAGACCAGGGACTCTGGCAACTCCTCTTCGAGCACGGAGAGGACGCCCGTCTTGTGCCCTACGGGGATGGCGGGGTCGAGGGCCCACTGGCGAAGCTCTTCCGGAGACTTCTCCAGGAGCATCAACAGGCCGTGCAAGGGCCTGGAGACCAGTGGTTCAAGCCGCTTCAGGCCACGCCGGACGGAAGGAAGCAGATCCGGATGGCGTTTCCTCCAGAGCGCGTGAGCCAGTGCGCTCACGTCTCCAGGATCCGGTTTGCCCGTCACCAGCCGCTCCAACCTCCGTACCAGGGTTGTCCTTGCTCCGGATTCCGTGATGCGTCCAAGCGCCTGGGTGATGGCTTCCACGACGGATTCCCCGTCGGCATCTCGTGCTTCCTCAATGGCGAGTTGCTGCTCCAGACGTCTGGCACTGGCTGCGCCCCCAAGCGCTCCCAGGCCGAATGCCGCGGCTTGTCGTACGAGCGCATCCGGGTGGGTCAGCATCTCTTCCAGCAGGGGCCTGGCCTTGCGTGTGCCCAGCTGCGTCACCAGGGCGCCCGCTCGAGCCTCGTCCCCGAACCTGCATGCGTCCACCAACTCCTGCCGCCATTGCATGACGTCTGGTCTGGGCGTCATCTCGTGTCCCGGCTTGCTCAGGGGAAGCTCACGCCTCGCGGGACATAACGCCTGAGCAGGGTTCCGTCGAGCAGGTACAACTCGTGGATGGCCAGTGGGTCCGCTCGAATCATGGACTCGAAGGCCGTCAGCTCCCGTTGCACATCCCGAGCGTTGGAGACGTAGTTGGTGTTGTGCCTCACGCCATCGGGCCGGACCGAGGTGACATCCGGCTTTCGGGAGCGGACACCCTGGACTGGCTCCGAATCGTAGACCCGATCTCCCTGGGCCGTCCGCTGTGCCTTGTTCTTCCTCAAGGCGGTGTGTCCGGCGGCCTCGCGTCTGGCCAGTTCCTCTTCGATGGCCTCGTTGTGGGGAGGGTTCTGCCGGGTGTGGGGCTTGCCATAACGGGTGGAGAGCCTGGGACCACCGCCCGGGTCATCCATCGCGGCGCAGAAAGCGAGCTCCCCACAGAGGGACGCGGCAGCGGTGCCCGTGGCCACCCCCGTGACGACGAGCGTCCCGTCGGCCACGATCTGCACCGTGGTGATGGACCCCAGCGCCGGCCCGCCTGCTGGCGCATGGCGAAGAGGGCTCAAGAGCGTCCACAGGCCCCCCTCGGGCACTTTGGGAAGAACCTGGGGCACTCCGAGACTGGCCACCACCACCAGCACCCGGAGTGCCGTGCCCCCGACAGATCTGCCAAAGCGCTCGGCTGCTGCTTCCAACTCCTGATGCGTGGTGGCGGCCTCGGCCTCCTGATGGAGGCGCAAGCACGCCAGGGCCAGGCGTCCCAACTCCACCAGCCCCACCAGCAGGGCCAGTCGTACCGTGAGCGTGGCGACGAAGGCCTTGGAGAAGAACGGCTCGGGCGCCAGCCAGGCGGCGAAGTACACCAGTATCGACAGCGAGACGCTGGTCAGGAAGGCCGGGGCATTGAAGAGTTCCTGGGCTGCCTCGCGGATGCCGTCACCCATGTACCGGGTGGAGAGTTTGAGGGCGAGGGAGAGCCGGCTCGATTCCAGGGACTCGGGCACCGGAAGGAGCGCGGGCCCATAAAGGGAGAAGAACTCCTCGCGCAGCCTCTGCTCCCATGCGGTCGCGGCTCCCTGGGTTGGGTTCGTGGCTCCCGGGAATTCCATCAGCCGCAGCCGAGGGGTGGCACGAGGCCGGATGGAGTCGAATGCCCCGAGCAGCGGGCGTATCTCCGTCACGGTCAGTGCCTCGAGGCTGGAATGAGGTGCCAGGGCGGGGAAGGACAATCGCAGGGGGCCTTCCAGTGGCGTATGGATGAGCACGGGGAGGAGCTCCGCCGAGAGGGGTCCACCGGCCAGGGGCGTTGCCTGCTGGCGGACGACCGCGGGCGGTTGCGAGTGCAGGAGGCTGACCGCCTGGACCCGCGAGGTGGCGCAAGCGGAGAGAAGGGCGAAGCCCAGGGCCAGGGCCATACGCGGCAGCGAAGGGGCTGTCCTCATGTGCCGTGCAGCATGCCCAACCCCTGGCTGTGGGACCACCGGCGCTCTCCCAGTCCTGTCGTTTCCCCCCCAGGGGGCGCACTGTCCAGGGGTCACCCATTCCACACCTGTGCACGGGAGTCCGTGCGAAGGGCGCGAGTGTAGGTATGATGGGCCAGCAGTAGCCCGCGCGGGAGCGAGCAAGGCATGAGTGAGCAGTCCAAGGACGATGGCCAGCGGCGAGCGGATGAGCGGCGGGAGTCTCCCCGGGTTCCCATGCGCATCCGCGTGCGGCGTGAGAACTCGTCGCAGGCGTTCGATTCCCGGGAGGGCAACATCTCACTCGGGGGCTTCGCCTGGTTCGGCACGTCCCTGTCGGTGGGCATGAAGGTGGAGGCGCGCTTCACGCTGCCCGGCTCCACCGAGGAGCTCCAGGTCCGTGGCGAGGTCCTCCACGTGGCGCACGGCTCGCGTGGCTCCTCGGCGCACGTGCGTTTCCTGGATCTGCCGGTGGAGCTCGAGATGCTCATCGCCCGCTACCTCGATGACCTCGAGCTGGCGGAATCCAAGAGGGGAGGCGGCCCATGAGCGCGGAGATTCCCTGGGAGCAGCTGTTCGAGGCGGCCAGGAAGGTCCGGGAGCGCGCCCATGCGCCGTACTCGAAGTTCCCCGTGGGCGCGGCGGTGCTCTACGCGGACGGCTCGGTGGTGACGGGCTGCAACGTGGAGAATTCCTCCTACGGACTCTCCGTGTGTGCCGAGCGTGGTGCGCTCGCGGCCGGAGTGGCCCAGGGCCGGAGCAAGCCGGTGGCGGTGGCCATCGTGGTGGACACGCCCACCCCGTGCCCCCCCTGCGGCATGTGCCGGCAGGTGATGCTGGAGTTCGCCCCCAAGGAGCTGCCCGTGCGCAGCCGCAACCTCAAGGGTGACGAGGCGCGCTACTCCCTGGGGGAGCTGCTCCCCCACGCCTTCACCAGCGATTTCCTCTAGAGTGCCGGTCGTGGATCTGCTCCTCACCAACGGCACCGTCGTGACCATGAACCGCGAGCGCGAGGTGCTCGCGGAGGCAGATGTCCTCATCCAGGACGGGCGCATCGCCCGGGTGGGACGCAACATCCGGACCCGGGGCGGCGGTCTGCGCGTGCTGGACGTCGCCGGCAAGGTGGTGCTGCCCGGCCTCATCCACGGCCACCTGCACGCCTGCCAGACGCTCTTCCGCAACCGGGCGGACGGGCTGGAGCTGCTGGACTGGTTGCGCGAGCGCATCTGGCCCTTCGAGGCCGCGCACGACGCGGACTCCATGCGCGCCTCGGCGGACCTGACCTTCGCGGAGCTCATCCGCTCGGGGGCCACGGCGGCGCTCGACATGGGCACGGTGCGCCACTACGACGCCGTCTTCGAGTCCGCCCGTGACTGCGGCTTCCGGCTCACCGGCGGCAAGGCGATGATGGACGCGCCCGATGTCCCCACCGGGCTGCACGAGTCCACCGAGGCCTCGCTGGCCGAGAGCCTCGCGCTGCTGGAGCGCTGGCACGGCACCCACGGGGACCGGCTGCGCTACGCCTTCGCGCCGCGTTTCGTCCTCTCGTGCACGGAGAAGCTGATGCGCGAGGTGGGGCGCCTGGCCCGGGAGAAGGGCGTGCGCATCCACACCCACGCCAGCGAGAACCGCTCGGAAATCCAGGCGGTGCGAGACCTCTCCGGCCGGGACAACGTGACCTGGTTCCACGACATGGGCCTCACCGGCCCGCATGTGACGCTGGCCCACTGCGTGTGGGTCTCCGAGGCGGAGCAGAAGCTGTTGCGCGACACGCGCACGGTGGTGTGCCACTGCCCCGGCTCCAACCTCAAGCTGGCCTCGGGTTTCGCTCCGGTGCCCGAACTGTTGGACGCCGGTGTGACCGTGTGCCTCGGTGCCGACGGCGCGCCCTGCAACAACAACCTGGACATGTTCCAGGAGATGCGGCTGGCGGCGCTGCTGCACAAGCCGCGCGTGGGCCCCCGGGGCATGCCGCCCGAGCGCGTGCTGGAGATGGCCACGCTCGGCGGCGCCAAGGCCATTGGCATGGAGGCGGAGCTGGGCTCGCTCGAGGAGGGCAAGCGCGCGGACATCACCGTGGTGGACCTCGCCGGTCTCCACTCCACCCCGGCCGACCCCCGGGACGTGCTCTCCCCGCTCGTCTACGCCGCCCGCTCCACCGACGTGGTCCACGTCCTCATCGACGGCAAACCCGTCCTCAAGGACCGCGCCCTCCTGACCCTGGACGCGGCCTCCGTGGCCTCGAGCGCCCGTCAGCACTCCGCCCGCATCACCGCCCGGGTCCGCTGAGGCCTCGATTCCGTGACAGGTAGGGCCTGCTCGCACTCCGAGCGAACCAGCGGAGTCACGGGGAGAACGTTGGGCAATGGGCACCGTTCGCCGAGCGTAGGCCCCAGGCATTCGTCATACGTGGAATACGGTGGGATGGTGTAAGGTCCCCACAAGACTCGAATTCGCAGGAGGTAGACCCCGGCCATGTGGAACCGGTTCACAAGGGCAATGCGCAGCTTCTTCGGCTTCTTCGTCTCCTCCATCGAGGACCCGGAGCTCATTCTCGAGCAGAACATCCGTGACCTGAACGATCAGGTCCCGAAGATGAACGAGTCCATCGCCATGGTGCGGGCGAACCTGACGCTCCTGGAGAAGGAGAACGCCAAGTACAAGAACGACATCCGCGACCTGACGGCGAAGGTGAAGGCGGCCATCCAGGCGGGGCGCGATGACCTGGCGGCGCAGTACGCCACCAAGCTGCAGACGGAGAAGGCGGCGCTGGAGCGCAACGAGCAGCAGCTCGAGACGGCCAAGGTGGCGTACGAGAAGTCGCTGAACCTGAAGAAGGCCTTCATGCGCGAGAAGGACCGCAAGACGCAGGAGGCGATGAACGCCATCCGCGACGCGCGGCGTGCGCAGTGGCAGTCCAAGGTGGCCGACGCCATGGAGTCCTTCCAGGTGGCCGGCATCGACGCCACGCACGACGAGATGGTGCGCAAGGTCAACGAGAAGGCCGCCGTCAACGAGGCGCGCATGCAGATGGCGCTCGAGTCGGTGGACCACCAGGCCGTGCAGATCGAGGAGGACGCCGAGCGTCTGCAGGCGATGGACCTCGTGAAGCAGATGAAGATGGAGATGGGTCTCCAGAGCCCCGCGCCGGTGTCCGAGGTGGGTGGTGGCACGGAGAAGACCATCGGCAAGAAGGTGGAGATCAAGTAGTCCCGTGGGACGGAGGAGGCCGAGCTGATGGCGTTGCGACGCGGACCCGGCCTCTATCCGTTCCTGGCGTTGTGTGTCCTGGGGGCGCTGTACCTGCTGGCCTCGCGGCTGGGGTACCTGGACCGCCTCCAGGCGCGGTTCTTCCCGGCGGCCAAGGAGGCGGTGCGCCTGTCGCCGGGAGACTTCCCCGCGGGAGTGGCGGCACCGGTGGCGGACCTGGCCTCGGTGCCCTTGAGGCCCACGCTCATCGGCTTCACCGCGAGAGGCTCGGCGGCGGCGCTGCTGCTGGCCACCGGTGGGGCCTCGACGCTGGACAACCCCGAGGTACCGGCGGGCGCGGCGCAGGGCCTGTTGAAGACGGCCTACGCCATGGACGCGCGGGCCGTCGTCTTCGCCACGGACGAGGAGCTGCGGCAGGCGCTGGCGGTGGGCGCGGAGCACGGCGGGGTGGACATGGCGGCCATCTCGGTGGACCGGCTGGCGGCGTGGCTGCCGTCGCTGCGGGACGCGGCGCCGCGCACGGTGATGTTGCTGGGGCGCAGCCGCGGGCAGGAGGCGCTGGCGGCGGTGGGCGTGCCGGACCTGGCCTCGCTGAGGGGCAAGCGGCTGGGGGTGTATGCCTCGGGCTCCTCGTACTACTTCGCGCTGTGGGTGCTGTCGCGCGCGGGCCTGCGCATGGCGGACGTGCGGTGGGTGGACCTGCCCTCCACGCTGGACGCGGGCCGGGCCCTGCGCGAGGGCCGGGCGGACGCGGTGGCGGGGCTGTGGGGCGACGTGGAGCTGGCGGCGAGGGACCGGGGCGGCGCGGTGCTGGCCACCACGGCGGACGCGCCGCACCTGGTGGCCACGGTGCTGGTGGCCCGGGGGGATTACGCCGCGCGCTACCCGGACGCGGTCCGCCGCGTCATCCGCGGGCTGCTGGACGCGGGGGCCAGTGTTCAGAAGGACCCGGGGCCCGGGGCGCGGCTGTTGGGCGAGGTGGCCCCCTACCTGGGAGACCCCACCGAGGCCATCCGCAGCGCCCCTCCGGCGACGTTGGCGGACAATCGGGCCTTCTTCGGGCTTTCCGGCGAGGCGCCCGTCACCTATGACGAGCTCTTCCAGAGCGCCTCGGCGCTCTACCGGAAGATCAGGCGCACGGCGGCGGCCCCGCCAGCCGAGGACACTCGCGACCTCGGCGCGCTGAAATACGTGTCGGAGGCGCGAGGGCCCTGAGCCCTCTGTCCGCGAGGCGCCTTGCTGGCGAGGACTTCCGTGGCCCGCACTCCCAACTTCTTCAAGGCTGCCCTCCTGTTGCCCGCCAACCTGGTCGGGCTGTTGACCGCGGGGGCCTCGGCGGCGATGACCGGGGATCCGACTCCAGCGCTGGTGGCGCTCGGGGTGGAGGCGGTCTACCTGGGCGTGGTGCCCTTCACGAAGCGCTTCCAGCGGGCGGTGCGCGCGAGCAACCCGGAGGCGCAGGCGGACGATGCCGCGCGGCAGCAGGTGGACGCGTTGCTGTCGGATCTGGCCGCCTCGCAGCGCGAGCACTACCAGGTGCTGGTGGGGCTGAAGGAGAAGATCCTCGCCAACTACGCGAAGCTGCCCGGCGGGCGGGTGCTGGCGGCCAGCAGCGAGCAGCGGTTGGACGCGCTGCTCACCTCGTTCCTGCGGCTGATCTCCACGCTGAACCAGTACCGCACGTACCTGAACTCCTCGGAGCGGCAGGCGCTGGAGAAGGACGTGCGCGCGCTGGAGTCGGAGCTGGGGCAGGAGACGAACCCGCGGCTGAAGGACGTGAAGGAGAAGCGGCTGGAGATCCTCCGCAAGCGGCTGGCGCGCTTCGAGCAGGCGGGGGAGAGCCGCGAGATGGTGAGCCACCAGCTGGCGAGCATCGAGGACCTGATGCGGCTGACGCACGAGCAGTCCATCGCCATCCGGGACCCCGAGAGCGTGAACCGGCAGCTCGAGGCGCTCAGCGCGGAGGCGCAGGCGACGGACGATACGGTGCGCGACATGGAGCGCTTCCTCGACTTCACCGAGGAGACCTCGGGTCCGCTGCCGCACGGGACTCGGGTGCGGTAGCGGAGGTCCGCGGTCGTCCCCTCTCCCTCAGTACACGGTGCTCTGCCAGGGGAAGAGGTACGTGAGCGGGATGTTGAGCCGGGCCGCCCAGGCGGACTCGGTGTGTCCCGCGCCCTGGGCCACGTAATAGTACAGGTCGTTGCCCTGCACGTACCCGTCCGCCACCAGTGCGTCCCGCATCCGCGTCGTCTCGGTGAGTCCGTCGCTGCTCGTCCCCGCGTCGATGTAGAACTTCACCGCCACCTTCGTGGTCGAGGCCTCCACCTGCTGCGTCAGCGCCTGGTTGTTCCACCAGAAGGAGCTCGACATCGCCGCCAGCTTCCCGAAGACGGCCGGGTTGCGCCGCCCGACGTAGAACGACACCAGCCCGCCCAAGGACGAGCCGATCAACGCCGTGTTCGTCTTCGTCGCCAGCGTCCGGTAGTTCTGGTCGATGAACGGCTTCACCGTGTCGAGGATGAAGCGCTCGTGCTTGTCCGCGCCTCCGCCGCCGTACTGGGGATCGCAGCAGGGGGTGTACTCGTAGATGCGGTTGTTCCCGCCGTGGTCGATGCCCACGATGATGACCTCGTCCATCGAGCCGTTGCCGATGAGCGAGTTGGCCGTCTCGTCCATGCGCCACTCGACGCCGTAGGTGGCCCGGGCGGCATCGAAGAGGTTCTGCCCGTCGTGCGCGTACAGCACCGGGTAGCGCTTGAGCGGGTTCTCCGAGTAGCTCGGGGGCAGGTAGAGGGTGAGTGTCCGCGAGTTGCCGAACTGCGGCGAGTAGAAGTTGGAGACGGACTGCAGCCGGCCCGAGGCGGGGCCGAAGAACGGGTAGATGTCCACCGTGGCGCCGGCCTTGATGCGGTAGTTGGCGCCGGTGGACCAGGTGGCGTCGTTGATGAGGGGCTTCACCTCCACGTCACCCACGGTGTTGGCCCAGGACAGCGTCCAGATGTTGCCCGGGGTCCACGTGGCATTCGTGCCGGTGGTCCACGACAGGGGCGCCTTGCTGCCCCGGATGCTGATGCGGTTGCCGTAGCCAACGTCGTAGAAGACCCGGACGGTGGTGGCCTCGGCCGCCGTGCTCATGGCCAGCAGCAACATCGCGGCCAGCAGGCCGGTTCTGCGGGTGAAGGAATCGGACATGGGGGTGCTCGCCTTCTCGTGGGGATTGCCGCCTCTGGACTCGCCGGTCCGCGGGTTGATCACCCACTCTCCCAGTGCGCTTCCAGGTAGGGCAAGGTCCCCCCCCCAGACGGCCGTGCCAAAGCTTCCGCAGGAAGAATTTGACTCCGGGCCCGGGGCCGTCTGCACTCCCGTTCCTATGCTCCGCCGCGCCTCGCCCTGGCTCCTGCTCGTCCTGCTCGTGTTCGCCGGCTGTTCCCGTTGCGGCGACAAGCAGGGCACCCAGGGAGTGAAGACGAACAACCCCGCCCGCTTCCTCCCCCGTGGCGCCCAGGCCGCCCTCGTCGTCCCCGACCTTGGCACCTTCGGCGAGCGGCTCGCCCGCTTCCAGAACCTCAAGCTGGCCAACTTCGTCGCCCAGCTCCAGAACGCCGCGTCCGCCGAGGCCTACGTCTCCGCCATCATGCGTCAGGTGGGCGTGGACCTGCGCAGCCGCCAGGCCATGGAGGCCGCCGGCCTCGCTCCGGGCCGGGGCGCGGGTGCGGCCCTGCTCGGTGGCGACCAGGCCTTCACCGTGCTCGGCGTGAAGGACGAGAAGACCCTCCGGGACACCTTCTCCAAGCTCGCCCGGGACCGGCTCGGTGCCTCGGAGACCGCCGAGCAGAAGGTGGCCGGCGGCACGCTCGTCACCTTCACCCGGCCCGGCGCGCAGCAGCCCGCGCTGGGGCTCCTCTTCACCGGCGACTACGCCCTGCTGGGCGCGGGCGCCATGGTGTCCCAGCTCTCCGGCTACGCCACGCTGCCCGTGGAGAAGTCGCTCGTCGAGGAGCCGCTCCTCAATGCGTCTCTCAAGAGGCTGCCCGCCGAGCGCGACTTCTACGCCTTCCTCCCCGGTGGCACGGGCTTCCTCGTCCCGGCCGGCACCACCCAGGCCGTGACCCTGGCGGGCTCGCTCGGCGAGCGCGCGGTGACGCTGCGCATGGACACGCCGTGGCCGGACACGCAGGCCTCGCTCGCCGCGCTCGTGCCGCAGCAGGCCACGGACCTGACCGGCTACCTCCCGGAGGACAGCTTCCTCGTGGCCCGTTACCGGGGAGACCCCGCGCAGCTCGGCGGCGTCTGGCCCTACCTCGTCGGCCCCTATGTCACCCGCGCGGTGCAGGAGAGCGGCTTCGACCTGAAGGGCGAGGTGCTGGACAAGCTGAAGCCCGGCCTCGTCGCGGGCGTGTCCCTGGCGCCCACCGCGCAGTTCGCGGCGGGCGTGCCGTCGTTGGACCTGCGGCGCACCAACCCCTTCCGCTTCGTGCACCTGGTGGTGGTGGGGGAGGGGAAGGACCCGGCGGCCCTCGCCTCCACGCTGGAGAAGGTGCCGCCCATCGCCCAGCGCTTCGGCGCCGAGGTGAAGCCCTCGGACGTCGGCGGCCAGCGCGTCTACCTCACCTCGTACCGGCAGGGCGAGGGCGCGCACTTCGCCTCGGTGGGCGACAAGGTGGTGCTCGCCGCGCCGCAGTCGCGCCTCGAGGCGGCGCTCACGAAGCTCAAGGGCCCCCCGGGCACCAGCCCCCTGGCCGAGGACCTGCGCCCGGCGCTCCAGGGTCCGGTGCTGGGGGCGGTGTTGGACCTGCGGCGCCTCGCCGATGCGGTGAAGGCGCTTCCCTCCGAGGCCTGGGGCATTGGCGGCTTCGCCATCAAGGCGACCACGGTGCGCTGGTTGGACGCCACGGATGACCTCCGCGCGGTCACGCTGGGCCTCTCCGAGAAGGAGAAGGCCCTGCAGGCCGAGCTCACCCTCTGGTTGGCACCCCATTGATACGCGCACGCGACATCGTCAAACAGTACCGGGACGGAGATGGCACCGAGGTGCGCGTCCTGGATGGGCTCTCGCTCGACGTGGCGGACGGTGACTTCGTCGCCGTGGTGGGCCCGTCCGGCAGTGGCAAGTCCACGCTGCTGCACCTGCTGGGCGGCCTGGACGTGCACTACCAGGGCGACGTGGAGGTGGCCGGTGTCAAGCTGTCCGGCCTGAAGGACAAGGAGCTCGCGCGCTTCCGCAACCAGCACGTGGGCTTCGTCTTCCAGTCCTTCCACCTCATCCCCAACCTGTCCGCGGTGGAGAACGTGCTGATGCCCTCGCACTTCGGCCCCGCCTCCCCCGAGGCCCGCAAGCGCGCCGAGGCCCTGCTCGACCGGGTGGGGCTGCTGGCCAAGAAGGACCGCGCCCCGGTGCGGCTCTCCGGCGGCGAGCGGCAGCGCGTGGCCATCGCCCGGGCCCTCTTCACCGGCCCCCGGCTGCTCCTGTGTGACGAGCCCACCGGCAACCTCGATGCCGCCACGGGCGCGGGCGTCATCACGCTTTTCCAGGAGCTGAACCGCGAGGGCATCACCCTGCTCGCCGTCACCCACGAGGACCGCATGAGCACGGCGGCCCGGCGGGTGCTGCGCCTCAAGGAGGGCCGGCTCGTCGAGGAGTCCCGGCCCGCGCTGGCGGGAGGTGTGTCATGAGGCTGGCGGCGCTGTCCCAACTGGTGCGGTTGAGCCTCGCGCGCGAGCGGCGGGGCGCGTTCTTCTCCGCCTTCGGCGTGGCCATGGGCGTGGGGGCGCTCGTCTTCTTCGTGGGCCTGGGCCTGGGCGTGGGCCGCGTCATCCGCGAGCGCATCTTCCCCAACGACGCGCGGCTGGTGGACGTGGTGCCTCCCGCGGTGTCGCTCGGCTCGTTCCTCGGGGGTGGCAAGCTGGACGCCACCATGGTGGAGCGGCTCCAGGCGCTGCCCGGCGTGGAGAAGCTCTACCGGAAGATGAGCGTGCGCGCCCCCGCGGCGAGCCTCTACAACGGTGACTTCTTCGGCCGGAAGATGCGCATGGGCATGGACGTCCTCGCGGTGGGCGTGGAGCCCGGCCTCGTCGAGGGCGACGTGCAGCTCGGCAAGTTCGTGGACCCGGGGCCGGGCCAGCCGCTGCCGGGCCTCATCTCCACGCGGCTGTTGGAGATCTACAACAACACCTTCGCCCCGGCCCGCAAGCTGCCCACGCTCACCCCGAGCCTGCTCGTGGGCTTCACCCTGCCGGTGGACTTCAACCGCTCCTACGTGACCGCGCCGCTGCCCGACGTCGCCGTCATCTCGGCCCAGGTGCAGGTGGTGGGCGCGTCGGACCGGGCGCTGCTCGCGGGCGTCACCATCCCCCTGGACGCCGCCATCCGCCTCAACCGCGAGATGGGCCAGGACGCGGAGACGTACTCCGGCATCACCCTGGTGGCCACCAGCCCCGGCGCGGTGCCCGGCATCATGGCGGCGGTGCGGGAGATGGGCCTGGAGATCGACGACCAGGAGCGGCGGCTCGCCGAGAACGTGGGCGCCGCCGTCACGCTCACCACGTCCGCGCTGGCGCTGCTGTCCATCCTCATCTGCGTGCTCGCGGCGGTGAACATCGCCCATGCGTTGAGCGCCTCGGTGCGCGCGCGGGCCAAGGAGATCGGCGTCATGCAGGCGGTGGGCGCCTCGCGCTCGGACGTGCGCAACATCGTCCTGGCCGAGGCCGGGGTGGTGGGCGTGGCCGGTGGTTTCCTGGGCACCGTCGTCGCGCTCCTGCTGGCGCTGCTCATCGACCGGCTCGCCGTCTCCTACCTGCCGCGGTTCCCCTTCAAGCCCGAGAGCTTCTTCTCCTTCCCCTGGTACGTGGTGGTGGGGGGGGTGGGGCTCGGGTTGCTGGCCGCGGTGGCCGGCGCCTGGTTCCCCAGCCACAGGGCCGCGGCCACGGACCCCGCACGCACGCTCGCCGGATGACGCGGCCCTCCCTCAAGACGCTCCTCGGCAACGCCGCCTCCGGGGGCGCCCTCGCGTGGCTCTACGGGAGCGACCTGCTGGCTGCCTCGCGGGCCCGGAGCGCCGAGGTGTCCGCCTTCCTGGAGCTGCCCCCGCTGGTGTGGCCCGCCGGGGTGCTCGCCGCCACCGTGGGCGTGGTGGGCGTCGTCCTCTGGGGGCTGGTGCGCGGCAGGAGCGAGGACTTCAAGGGCTACCGGCTGCTGCCCATCCTCCTGCTGTGCGCCCTCTTCGTGGACCTGGTGCGGGCCGAGAACCGGGTGCCGCTGCGCTCCGAGGAAATCTCTCTCCTGGTGCTCGGCCAGTTCGAGGAGAAGGCCGAGGCGCTGTCCGATGGGCGCACCGTCCCGTCGGACCCGGCGGTGCTCCAGCCGCTGCTGGCGGACCTCGAGCCACCTCCGTACCTCGTCCGGGGACAGCGCGCGGCGGCCTGGTCGCTCCAGGTGCGTCCGGGGTGCGAGGGGCCCGTCCGGGAGGCGCCGGGCCTCGCGGTGGGGACGCTCATCTACTGCGTGGCCCCGGACCGGAAGACGGCCTGGGTCTCCCTGGTCGCCCTGCCAGCGGGCGAGCGCTTCGGGCTCCCCGCGGTGCTGTCCGTGGACGGCCAGCCGCACGTGGCGATCGTGCAACCCACACCGCCGGAGGAGGACGCAGGAGAGCCGCTCGCTCTCCCGCTGGCTCCTTCTTCCGAGGAGGAACCCACTGTGTCCCCCGAGACAATGGATGCCGGGGCCTTGGCCCCGGCCCCCACTCCCTGAGGTTGACCTGGGACGTTCTGCGGGTGGGGGACGGCGCGCGGTTGACCCTATGGAGGCGCGGTCGATAGGCTCGGCTCTCAAACACCGAGCCACGCACCCACGTGACGACCACTCAACCGAAGCGGCAGCCCATCCCGTTTGGGAAATATCTCCTCCTGGACCGCATCAACATCGGCGGCATGGCGGAGGTGTGGCGCGGAAAGATGTTCGGCGCGGGAGGTTTCGAGCGCCTCGTCGCCATCAAGCGCATCCTCCCGAACATCGCCGAGGACGATGAATTCATCTCGATGTTCATCGACGAGGCGAAGATCAGCGTCCAGCTGAACCACGCCAACATCGCGCAGATCTACGAGCTGGGGCAGATCACCAACAGCTACTTCATCGCGATGGAGTACATCCCTGGCCGGGACATGCGGGCCATCTTCGACCGCTGCCGGAAGAAGGGCGAGCCCGCGCCGGTGCCGCTGGTGGCCTACGTGGTCTCCAAGATGTGCGAGGGCCTGGACTACGCCCACCGCAAGAAGACCAACCAGGGCCAGGACCTCAACATCGTCCACCGCGACATCTCGCCGCAGAACATCCTCATTTCCTTCGAGGGCGAGGTCAAGGTCATCGACTTCGGCATCGCGAAGGCGGCGGGCAAGGCCACCAAGACGCAGGCCGGCATCCTCAAGGGCAAGTTCGGCTACATGAGCCCGGAGCAGATCCGCGGCCTGCCGCTGGACCGGCGCAGCGACATCTTCGCCATCGGCGTGTGCCTCTACGAGATGCTCACCGGTGAGCGGCTCTTCGTGGGTGACAGCGACTTCAGCGTGCTGGAGAAGGTGCGCAAGGCCGAGGTGGCCCCGCCCTCCACGTACAACCGGCGCATCCCCGAGGCGCTGGAGAAGATCGTCCTCAAGGCGCTCGCGCGCGACGTGGACGAGCGCTACCAGTACGCCAACGAGCTGGGGGACGATCTGCAGCGCTTCCTGCTGACGTCGGACTCCATCTTCGGGCGCAAGGACCTCATGCAGTACATGAAGTCCACCTTCGCCGAGGACGTGGAGCGCGAGAAGCAGCGGCTGCAGGAGTACGCGGACATCAAGCCCCCGGAGGGGATGCTGGCCGCCATCGAGATGGGCTTCGGCGGAACTCCCTCGGCGCCGCAGGTGCAGGTGCCGGCCAGCGCGCCGGTGCCGAGCCAGCCGCCCGTGTCGCCGCCGATGCCCGCCAACCCCTCGCAGGGGGGCGTGCGCCGGGCCCCCACGCTGGGCGCCATGCCCAAGCTGACGGCGCCCGCGCCCACGGCGCCCCCGGTGCCGGACGAGGAGGAGTCCGGCGCGACCATGGTGGTCAGCAGCCCCGATTACCTCGCGGAGCCCACCACGCAGCCGGGCCTCGTGGGCCCCGGGCGCACGGTGACGCCGGTGGAGGTGCCGCGCCCGCCCGTCATCGACGAGCAGCCCGCCCAGCGCATGGCGGCCATGCGGCCGCCAGGCCTGGCGGCCCCGCCCCGGCCGTCCATTCCGACGCTCGCGCCCGCCCCGCCGTCCGCGGAGAGCACCACCGTGGCCCGTCAGGGCCGCAACACGATGGATGGGCTGCGCGCCGTGCGGCCGGAGCCTCCCGTGTCCGAGCCGTCCATCGTGCCGAGGGCCTCGCTGGCGGCCACGCCGGCGGTGGCGGCTCCCCGGTCCCCCGTGGCGCCGCCTCCTCCCCTCCTGGAGGAGCCCGATTCCCAGGACGCCATGGAGCTCACGCCGGCCACTCCGCTGCGAGCGGCCGCCGCTGCCCAGCGCTCCGTTCCGGCCGCGGCTCCCACGGCTCCGGCGCTGACTGCCGTGGCCGCTCCCGCGCAAGCTCCGGCGAAGGCGGGACGCAACCTCATGCCGCTCATCGCGGGGCTCGCCGTCCTGCTGCTCGTGCTGGCGGGAGTGGCGGGCTTCCTCATGTCCCGGCCGCCGCCCATGGGCTACGTGCTCGTGAACGTGCCTCCCGAGGTGAAGGGGCCGATCCGGGTGAGCTTCGGTGGCCAGGAGCTGGACACGTCCAAGCTGCCCGTGCTGCAGGAGGTGAAGGCCGGCCCCGCCCTGGTGATGGTGACCGCCGAGGGCTACCACCCCTACACGCAGCAGGTGGTGATCGCCGAGGGCATGACGCCCACGCAGGTGACCGCGAAGCTCGAGTGCCAGGTGCAGGTGGCGCGCGTGATGATCGTCACCCAGCCGCCGGACGCGGAGCTGAAGGTGGACGGCAAGGTGGTGCGCGAGAAGGGCAGCAGCTCCACGTACTTCGGCGAGCTGACCGCGGGCACCGAGGTGCTGGTGGAGGCCAGTGCCCCGGGCTACCTGCCCAAGCAGCAGCGCGTCACCCCGGAGGCGGGCGACAAGCCCACGGACGTGCAGTTCAAGCTCGAGGCGGATGGCTTCGAGGTGGACGTGGCGTCCACGCCGTCGGGAGCGGCCATCGTCGCGGGTGGCAAGGAACTCGGCACGACGCCCAAGCGGGTGCGGCTGGCCAACGGCGTGAAGCAGGTGAGCCTCAAGCTGCGTTGCCACGACGACGTGGACGTGGACGTGGCTCCTGGCGCGGGCGAGGTGAAGAAGCGGCTGAAGAAGCAGCGCGGCTGCAAGTAGCGAGGTAAAGAGAGGCGCCCGCCCGGAGAGGGGCGGGCGTGCGCGCCCCGTCCGGGGCGGGAGGGGTGTGTCGGTGTCCAAGTCACGCAAGGCCGAGGCGGCGGATCCACTCTCGGGGCTGCCCGGTTGGGCCCAGAAGCTGGCCCAGAAGTACTACACGAAGACCGTCAGCACCTTCCTGCTCTACGGAGCGGTGAGGGACCTTCAGCCCACCACCCAGGAGGATGGCAGCCGGAGCTTCGGCACCCTGCGCACCTTCCTGTCCGAGGAGCTCTTCGGCGGGCGCGACCACGTCATCTTCTATGACCGCTCGTCGGGCATCCGCTCCGCGTCCGCGGAGACGCAGAAGGACTTCCAGCGGACCATGGCGGGCTACGACGCGCTCTACGGCACGGACTACGCCAAGAGCCTGCCGAGGGACCCGGCGCGGGCGCTCCAGATCCTGGAGAACTTCCTGCGGATGCGCCTGAGCGAGGGCAAGTCGCTGGCGCTCATCATCGACTTCGCCGAGACGCTGGTGCCGGGCGGGGAGATGAGCCACCTGTCGGCGGAGGACCGGTTCGTCCTGGCCACGCTGGAGAAGTGGGCGCACGACCCGCAGTTCCTCGGCGGAGACGCGTCGGTGGTGCTGCTGGCGGAGAACCTGGCGGACGTGTCCCAGCGCCTGTCGCGCAACCCGTACGTGGCGGCCATCGAGCTGCCCCTGCCCACCGAGGAGGAGCGGCTGGAGTACGTGCGCTACAAGCTGGAGGGCAAGAAGCTGGCGGCGGTGTCGGACGTGCCGCTGGCGGGCCTGGCGAAGATGACGGCCGGCCTCTCCCGCATCAACCTGGACCGCGTGCTCACCGAGGCCCTCGAGCGCGACGTGCGCATCACCACGGATCTGCTCAAGGAGAAGAAGAAGGAGCTCATCCAGGCCGAGTGCCACGGTCTGCTCGAGTTCATCGAGCCGGTGCACACGCTGGACGCGGTGGCGGGCCACGGCAAGGCCAAGGACATGCTGCGCCACGCGGCCAACGCCCTGAAGAAGGGGCGCATCGAGGTGATGCCCATGGGCTACCTCGTCAGCGGCCCGGTGGGTACCGGCAAGACGTTCATGGTGTCCTGCTTCGCCGGGGAGATTGGCATCCCGGTGGTGAAGTTCCTCAACTTCCGCAGCCAGTGGCAGGGCGTCACCGAGTCCAACCTGGAGAAGATCTTCAACCTGCTCAAGGCCCTGTGGCCCGTGGCGGTGATGGTGGACGAGGCGGACACCTTCCTGGGCAACCGTGACTCGGGCGGGGACTCGGGGACGAGCAGCCGCATCTTCGGCTCCATCGCCTCGTTCATGGGCAACACGGTGTACCGCGGGAAGATCGTCTGGTTCCTGCTGACGGCGCGGCCGGACCTGCTGCCCATCGACCTGAAGCGGCAGGGCCGCGCCGAGGAGCACCTGGCGCTCTTCTATCCGGAGACGGAAGCGGAGCGGGAGGAGCTCTTCAAGGTGATGCAGAAGAAGACGGGCCTGAAGCTGGAGGTGACGTCCATTTCGGAGCTGATTCCCACGGGGACGCGGCAGCTGAGCGGCGCGGACATGGAGGCGGTGCTGGTGCGCACGCGCTTCCGGGCGCTGGCGCAGGGGCGCGAGCAGGCGACGGTGGAGGACCTCAAGGCCGTCTTCGAGGACTTCGTGCCGCCGAGCTACCCGCTGGAGATCGAGCTGCAGAACCTGGTGGCGGTGCAGGAGTGCACCAGCCGCGAGCTGCTGCCCGAGAGCTTCCGCCGGTTGGACCGGGACCACGTCACCCGGCGCATCCGCGAGCTGAAGATGCTGCTCGAGGAGGGGTGAGCAGGGCCGGGAGGCGAGGGGCGCTCGGCCGGACTCCTGGCGAGCGCCCCACCTGCCGGGCAGGCGGCCGCTACTGCGGCTTGAAGTCGAGCGACAGATCGACCGTGCCGGTGTAGCCCGCGCCCGCGGGGGCCGCGTACCGGATCTGCGCCTTACCGCCGAACCACTGGTAGAGCGTGTTGCCGTTGCCCGCGCTCTGCCCGCCAGGCACCGAGTCGATCGTCAGCGACACCAAGCCGAGGCTCTCGCCCCCGAGGCCCTGTTGCAGGGTGTATTGCCGGTCATTGCTCGAGTAGACCGAGCCGAGGGCCTGCGAGATGGCGGTCCCGGTGAGGGTGCCCGTCTTGGGCTCACCCGTGAGGGTGATGAGAATGTTGTCGTTGCTCTGGACGGTCCCGCTGCCGGGCGCGGGGTCGATCTGGAGGTTGTACTGGAGCTGCCCGCTGGCCAGCCGGGTGGCCTCCAGGCTGCAGAAGCTGACACGGCCCGTCAGCGCCCCGCTGTAGGTACCCGTACAGACCGTGTTGCCATTGCCGCCGCCGTCGTTCGGGTCGCCGCAGGCCGCGAGCGATAACGCCAGCACTGCTCCCAGGTTCCGCCACATCTCTCTCATTTTCGTTCTTCCTCCGGGTTGCACCCTACCGCAGAGCCCGTGCGGCAAGTTGACCGATAGTGTGGGGGGCTCTCCCGCTCCTAATGTGCGCGGTGCCATGGCCTTTGTCACTCGTCGCCATCCCCGTGGAGAATCAGGTCAGGTCGCAGTGGAAACTGCCCTGATCATTCCACTCTTCATGTTCCTGATTCTCGGAATCCTACAACTCGGGATGATTGCCCAGACCCGGGTGATGGCGAAGTACGCCGTGTACCGGGCGGCGCGCGTGGGGGCCATGAACCACGCCAGCGTGGATGCGATGGAGGCCGCGGCCATCTTCCATCTGCTGCCCGTGCTCGTCAGCAGCTCCGAGACCATCCTGCCCACCAGCAGCACCAGCGACATCCTCACCAAGTACAACCGGATGATGGCGGAGAACCGGGCCAGCGGAATGGGGGGGGCCAAGATGGTGGAGATCGTCATCTGTGGGCCCACCCTGGGGGAGCTGCGCGGCACCGGCTCGACGCCACTGCCGGCGGCCACCCAGCGCGCGTTGCACGGCCTCGGTAGCAACAACGAGGTGGACTTCGATGATCCGCAGGTGCAACTGCCCACCGGCTTCGACGCCCAGACGGGTGAGGGCATGCGGCGCTACAACCGCATGCGCCTGCGCGTTCAGCTGCAGCTGCTCTACCGGATGCCCATCCCCTTCGCCAACTGGATCATGACCCGGACGTATCTGGGGCTCTCCCTGCCGTCGGTGCTGATGATGACGGACAAGGACGCGCCGCCGACCGTGACCAAGTCGGGTGCCCAGTTCACCGCGGTCCGCAATCTGGCCAACCGCCGCATCTACACGCTGCCCATCAACGTCAGCTACGCCATGCGGATGCAGAGCAACCTGTTCCTCAACCGATTCAAACTGCCCGAAGAAAACAAGTGCATCCACTACACGCCTTGAGCGGGGGCGGGTTCCCCGGATGCGGCATGACGAGGTTTCCATGATGAAGTTGCTTCGAGCTCAGTCACGAGGCCCCGGCTCCGGGGCCATGCGCTCGCGCGGCCAGGCGATGATCCTGGGCGTGGTGACCCTTCTGGTCCTGGCGCTGGTGGTGTTCATCACCATCAACGTGACGGTGTCGGTGCAGCAGAAGATCCGGCTGCAGAACTACGCGGATGCCAAGGCCTTCTCCCTGGCCGTGGCCGAGGCTCGCGCCCTCAACCACTTCGCGTACACCAACAGGGCCATCGCCTCGGCCTACGTGGGCATGGCCAACGTGCACGCGTACATGTCCGAGGCGGCCATGCTGGTGGACCTGAAGCTGTCCGCGGCGGGCGTGATGAGTCAGATCGCCGCGCAGGAGCGCTCGCTGTGCTACTGCTGCTGCTCGCCCTTCGGGTGCGCGCCCTGCTGCTTCACCCACTGCATCCACTCGTTCGAGGCGAGCATCAACGCCGTGGGCCTGACGATCGATTGGATCAGCGGGCGGATGGGCCAGCGCATCCGCCAGTTGGACCAGCCGGCGCAGCAGCTCATGCGCGCCCTGGACGCCCACGTCACCCTGCTGAGCGGCTCGCAGACGGCGGTGCGGGTGGGCATGACGTCCACGTTGATGTCGGGCAGCCTCGGCTCCCTCAAGGACGACAACATGGCGAAGGCCTCGTCCGTCACGAAGGACGAGGACATGGTGAACGCCTTCAACGTCGCCCAGTGGAACAAGATCTTCTACACCAACACCCAGCTCAAGCGGCGCATCATGGCCGAGACGGTGAACGCCTCCCGTCAGGACTTCGCGTGGAACCGCAAGGGCTCTCCGGCCATCCAGGCGGTGCTCTTCCCGCAGCTCAACCAGCTCGTCCGGGCCTCGCTGTGGATGGGGCCGCAGGGCAACTGGCTCGTCTCCCAGGTGCCGGACACCGGCTTCATGGCGGGCGGCCGCACGGGTGCGACGGACGGCAACTTCCCGGGGCAGACGGGCGGCATGGTCTTCATGGCGCGCGACAGCGCGGCGTCGTCCACCCAGGGCCAGAGCATGAGCTCGTATGACTGGGGCACGCTCAACGGCCAGTGGCGGCACGGCGCCGGAATGGGGCCGCTGCCGGCCATGGGCCCCATGGGCCCCGGTGAGCTGGTGAGTGGCCAGTCCGCGCGCCACCGGGCGGACCTGGGCATGCTGGACTTCTTCAACCGGCCGCACTCGGGCAGCCAGCACTCCTCTCCCCAGATGCGGATGGAGCGCTTCACGGAGTTCAACATCGGCACCAGCGCTCCGTTCAATCAGCCCGCGGTCTTCGCCGCGGTCACCACGGACGCCCGCGTCAACGAGTACGGCATCCGCGGCCCCTATGAGGTGGCCAAGAACGGCACCGGGACGGTCCGCATCAAGAACACGGGCTCCCAGGATGCCGTGCTGACGCTCACCAACAACGAGCCCATGCACGCCTTCTCCAAGGCCCAGGTCTACTACCACCGCATCGGCGACTGGTCCGACTACCCCAACCTCTTCAATCCCTATTGGCGGGCCAAGCTCCACCCGCTGACGGCTCAGGATCTGGCGTCGCTCACGAGCGTCGACTCGGACGCGGCCGTGGTGGTGGGCGGCGCGAGGGCCGTGCCCAATAGCGGCGGAAAGGGAGTGAACGTCCAATGAGCAGCCTCTCCTCACGGTGGGCCCTCGCGGGCTCCAGGCGCCGGCGCGGTGCCGCGCTGACCGAGACCGCGCTGTTGATGATCGTCCTCATCCCGCTGTTGCTCTACGCCCTGTTCCTCATCGACGCGGCGTTCATGAAGCTGGATCTCCAGGAGACGGTCGTGTCGGGCCTGTGGGACTTCTCCGTCCGCAACTCCGAGTCCGGTTCCCGGGACGAGGACTTCGGCCAGATTCAGCGCGCCGTGCGCGCCACGTACTCGGACCACACCTCCGCCATCGATGATGGCGCGGAGGTGAACAACCCGGGCTACGGCGAGGTCGAGCGCATCCGGGGCAACCACAACCACCAGAAGCACCACAAGATCTACTTCGCCGCCCAGTACACGTTCCGCTTCGACGCGAACGTGGGGCCGGACACCCAGTTCCAGTGCACGCTGTCGGGGGACTCGGGCGTGACCAGTGATCCCACCGGCCTGATGTCCGCGTTCGCCAGTTCCGGATACAACGTGGGCGGCCAGGTACGGTGCAACGCCACGGGCTACATCTACAACTACCTCATCCCGGAGAAGCTCTTCACGGAGTTCACCGACGTGAAGATGTCCAACCTGACCAAGCGTCAGAACAACTCGGACTCGCACGAGTTCCAGGGCCGGGGTGGCAACATCGTGGCCCACGAGACGGGCTCGCTCATCTACCACACGTGGGCGCTGCGCAACGGCGCGGCTTCCGGCAGGCTCGCGGATGCGGACATCGGCGCGCGCCCCAACGCGATGGCCGATCCGGGCAACGTGGATGGTCCCTTCTATGATCGCGTGACGTTCCACTACACGAACTCGCCGACCTACGCGGCGGTGGCGGGGGCCTCGGGCGCCTTCACGGCGCGGGCCGCGTCGCAGCGCATCCTGACGGCCATCACCGCGGGGGCGAGCACCCGGAGTGTGACGGGTCTGCCCAACATGGCGGGTGTGTTCCTCATCTCCCGCTACAGGGCGCAGAGCCCGGGACAGCGGCAACAGTCCGCGGGTTTCGGCTTCGGCGGAGGCCAGGGCTTCCAGTCCACGCCCTACCGCAACGTCAACAACAACTACGTGAACGCCGCCAGCAACCGGGGCGTGCACTACATGGGCTGCCGTCAGGAGGAGAGGGATCGGTGTCCTTGAGAAGCGTCGTTGTCACCGCCGCCCTGGTCTGGGCGGCCCCCGCCCTGGCCGGCCAGGGTCCGAAAGAGTCCGTGGCCCAGGCGCTCTCCGAGGCCAGGCCGGCGCAGTCGTCCTCCGCCGCTGGGGGCTCGTGCTGCGGTGGCTCGGGCGGCTCGTGTGGCGCGGCGGCGCAGCCTGGGGAGGATCCCCTCGCCGTGCACCGGGCCAATGGGCACGACCCCTACGCCTCGGAGGAGAGCTGGCGGACGTTCGTGCGTGAGGTGATGTCCCAGGGCCCGCTCCCGGAGACGGAGCCGGCGGACGCGGATCTCTTCGGCTTCGGTGTGTACCGCGGCGTGCGTCCCGAGCCCATGGGCAGCCAGCTCGTCAACGGCGCGCGGATGGAGATCGCCTCGCTCATCGTCGAGGAGCCTCCGCGGGTGGTGACGAAGTTCTACCTGCAGTCCCTGGAGGACATGGGGATCGCGCCGATCCAGGGCCAGGTGGATGAAGTGCCCGGGATGACGTACCTGAGCTTCCGGCCGCCGGGCAGCAAGAACCTGAAGACGATCACCCTGGTCCCCCATGGCGAGGGCACGGTCATCCTGGCCTCGGTGGGCAACCCGGAGGAGTTGATCCAAGGGCGTTCCACCTTGCCGGACGGCGTGCCGCTGCCGCCCAAGGCGGAGCTGCCCTCGGCCATCCAGCAGCTCGAGCCTGGCATGTCCTCGCGCAGCACCTTCTTCCTGGTGCGGGAGAGCTCGGTGGAGAACGTCCAGTCCTTCTACCGCAAGGAGCTGCTCCAGCGCGGCTTCGTCGCCGTGTCGGTGAAGGATGGGCTGCCCGGGATGGAGAGCTACCAGAAGGGCAACTCCCTGCTGGCCATTTCCGCCCAGGCCCATACGGATCCCGCCACGGTGGCTGTAGGCTTGATGTGGCTCGATCAATGAGAGGAAAAGCCGTGTTCGTCCCTACCTTGCGTTCCGTGACCCTGGGAGTGTTGCTCGCCGCGGGACTGGCCTCCGCCCAGGCCCCCAAGAAGAAGAAGGAGGCCGCGCCTCAGCCTCCCAAACCCCTTGTCACCAAGGCTCCGCAGACGTGCGCGGATCAGTGTGAGATCATCGACAAGGTGTGCGCGGATCCCTGCAAGGACATCAAGAACAACCCGGATGCGAAGCAGGCCTGCGAGGCCAACTGCAAGCAGATGGCCGATGCCTGCAACGGGAGCTGCAAGTCCAAGGGGAAGCTGGACGCCCAGTACATGATGGAGAACATCAAGCCGCCCAAGGCTCCCCCGGGTGTGAAGGTGAAGAACGATGAGGACCACTGAAGCGGGTGAGGCGAAGTGCGTGGAGCGTGCCGGGCGGCGAGGCCTCTTGGGCTGGCGGCGCCGGCGCGGTCAGGCGATGGTCGAATACTCGGCCGTCGTTTTCGTCCTGGCGCTGGGCGGAGGCGCGAGCATCATCACGGTTCTTCCGATGCTGATGGGCGCCCTCAACCGCTACCTGCAGGGCCTGTATTACATGATCAACCTGGCCGTGCCCTGAGGCGAGGCAAGGCCGAGGCCATGGCGCACGGTGTGGCCATGCGCCCCGGGCTCCGCCTGGCGGCCGGGGCCGGGCAGGGGCCCTACGGGGCCTTCACCACGAGCCGCAGACCGGTGGGCAGGCGCGTGGTGTCCTTGATGTTGTTCCACCGCTTGATGTCTTCCACCGTCACGCCGTAGCGCTGGGCGACGCTCCAGATGGACTCGCCCGCGGCCAGCTCGTGCACGGCGCCGGGGCGGCCCGCGTTGGCGGCCGGGGCGCGCTGGGCGATGACGGTGCCCGCGCGCTCCACCACCTGCTTGGGCGCGCTGTCCGGCCACACGTACAGCACCGAGCCCACCTTCAGGGCCTTCTTGCTGGCGCGCACCGAGAGGTTGTTCCACTTGCGCATGTCCTCCACGTTCACCTGGAAGCGCTGGGCGATGGCCCACAGGCTGTCCCCCGACTGCACGCCGTAGGTGATGCGTTTGCGGCCGTTGAGGCTCTCCGTCTTGATGGGGCCGGTGGCCACGGGGCCGCGCGGCGTGCCGGCGGGCACCTCGTCCTCGGGACGCATCACCGTCACGCCGCTGCGCCGGGCCTGCGCCACCTTGCGCGCCAGCGCGCTGTCCGCGTCCGCCTTGGCCCCACGCCCGGCCGGCACCGGAACCACCAGCTCCGCCCCCAGCCTCAGCGTCCGCACGCTCTTGAGCTGGTTCATCTGCAGGATGGCCTCGGGCGCCGTGCCGTAGGTGAGGGCGATCTGCGACAGCGTGTCGCCGCGCTTCACCCTGTGGACGCGGAAGGTGAGCCGATCCTTGGGCGCGATGCGGGGGAAGTTCTCCGCGAAGCGCGGGGCCGTGCCCTGGGGCAGGCGCAGCACGTAGGGGTTCTTCGCGCTCGCCGGCGGGGTGCACCAGCGCCGCAGCTCGGGGTTGAGCTCCTGGATGTCCGTCACGGACACCCCCGCCGCCCGGGCGATGACGTCCAGGTCCGTGGCGTCGGTGATCTTCACCTCGTCGAAGCGGAGCGCCTGCTCGTAGACGAACTCGTCCTCGGAGAAGCCGAAGGCCGCCGGGTGCTTGGCGATGAGCGCCGCGGCGATGAGCTTGGGCACGTAGTGCTTCGTCTCCGTGGCCAGCCCCTTCTCGGCGGAGATGACCCAGAAGTCATCCGTCCCGTGGCGCTCCACCAGCCGGCGCACCCGGCCGCTGCCGGTGTTGTAGCCGGCCCACGCCAGGTACCAGTGGCCCAGCTCCTTGTAGAGGTCCTTCAGGTAGCGCGCGGCCGCGTAGGTGGCCTTGATGGGATCCCTGCGCTCGTCCACCCAGAAGTCCTGGTGCAGCCCGTACTGGCGGCCGGTGCTGGAGATGAACTGCCAGGGGCCCGAGGCGTGCGCCCACGAGTAGGCGGTGGGGGAGAAGCCGCTCTCGATCATCGCCAGGTACACCGTGTCGCGCGGCAGCCCCTGGGCCTCGAGGATGGGCTGCATCACCGGCAGGTAGCGCGTGGAGCGGCTCACCCACTTGCGGAACCACTTGCGGCCCGGGCCCTGGAAGAACTGGATGTACTGGGCCACCAGCGGCTGCATCTCCACCGGGATGTCGTACTTGGGCTGCACCCGCGCCACGTCGAAGCTGGACAGGTCGGTGATGAGGGGCAGCTCGCCCAGCTCCTCGTCCTCGCGGAAGGTGGGCTCCTCCAACGCGTCCAGCATGCGCTGGCGCAGCGGGTTGGCCAGGCCCAGCCGGCGCAGCGACTGGAGCACCTCGGCGTTGGGCCGGGCACCCGGGTCCAGCGTGGCGCCCTCCAGCGCCCGCATCTCCTCGAGCTCGGTGGACTCCTCCGTGGGCTCCTCGCCGTCGGCGGCCTCGGTGGACTCGTTGCGCAGGTCCTCCAGCACCTCGTCGGCGGACTGGACAGGGACTTCCGCCTCGGGCTCCTGGGCCCGGGCCGTGGCGGCCCCCGCCAGCAACTGCTTGTCCTGCGCGCCGAGCACCCGCATCCCGGGGGGCGGCGGAGGCATCGGCACCGCCTCCTTGGCGGGCGGGACGGACGAGAGGACCAGGAAGATCAGGCTGAAGGGCGGCATGGTCACCTGGGAGCCGGCTGCTGGAGGGGCCGGGTTGATGGGGGACTCGAGTGTTCGATGCTTTTCGCTTCACTCAAACAAGCATCCGGGCGGGCCATCTTCCCCTTGGATGGTGCCAACGGGAAGAAACACACCGCCTGGATGTGTTTCAAGGTTTCGGTTTCACTGCCGGTGGCTGGCCGTGGCCGGGACCGAGGATCTTCGGCACGTAGGTGGCGAAGTCGAAGTAGGGAGAGTTCTCCCGGTTGTGACAGGTGACGCACACGTCCTGCCCCGGGCGGGCGATGATGTTGGCGTCGGACGGGTCCTCGGCATGGAGCGAGCCCGGGCCGTGGCAGCTCTCGCAGCCCACGTTCTCGCGGCCGGCCACCTTGTCCAGGCGGCACACCCCGCCGGGCTTCTCCCAGCCGGTGACGTGGCAGCCGGTGCAGTTGAGGTGGAACTGCTTGCCCGCGTCCTCCAGCGACTTCCAGGCGTGGCTGTGCTTGGAGGACTCCCACAGCGGGAAGGACTCCGCGTGGCACTCGGCGCACGAGGCGTTGCCCACGAAGGCGGCCTGGCCCTTCTCCGGAGCCGGGCAGTCCTGGCCGTGTGCCCTGGCCCACTCGAGGTTCATCTTCCCCACGTCCGCGTCGTAGGCCGTCACCACCTTCAGGGCCTGGGGATCCGAGGGGAGGGTGGACTCCAGGGGGACGAAGCGCACCGAGAAGCTGTCGCCCTCGCCGGCCGCCGCCACTGGCGCGGTGAGCAGGGCCTGCCGGCGCGCCACCAGCTCCTGCACCTTCTGCTGCAGCAGCTGCTTGCGCTCCGGGGAGAGGCCCGGGAGGTTGATCTCCTTGTCCATGAGCGCCAGACGCCGCTCGAGGGAGGAGGCCTCGCGCTCGGTGTCCGCCGCCGTCTTCTGGAGGGTGAAGGGGCCCGGCTTCGCGCCGTAGGCCAGGTCCACGCGCAGCAGCGAGCGGCCCTTGCTCTGCAGCGCGACGACGGGCACGTCCCGCGCGGGCTTGTTCTCCTCGCCGTCGAACTCGGAGTCGGTGTGCGTGGCCACCACCAGGTCCACTCCCAGCTCCGGCGTGGCCGCGGCCTGCTGGGCCTGCTGCATGGTGCCGTGGAAGAGGCCCAGCACGAACTGGGCGCCCCCGGCACGGGCCCTGGCCGCGGCCTGCTTCAGCCCCGCCGCGTCCGCCGCACCCACCACGCCCACCTTGCGCGCCCCGGCGGCCAGCACCTTCACGCCGCCGGGCTCCAGCTCGGGCAGTCCCAGCCCCTGGCGGAAGGCGGCGCCGCGCGTGTCGTCCAGCTCACCCGCCGCGCGCACCACGAGGCCCATGTCCTTCATGGCCTCGGCGAGCGCCCGCGCCTTGCGCTCCTCCTGCGGCACCTGCTCCGGCTTCAGCTCCTTCTCTCCGAAGAGGCTGTCACCGCCGTCCACGTAGAGGACGGGCAGGGCGCCCTTGCGCGCCTCCTTCACCTGCGCCGCCGCGCGCGCGATGCCTCCGCGCATGTTCTCGCTGCAGCCGCAAGGGCCCAGGTAGCCGCGCACGTCCGCGGACACGAAGAGGATGGCTCCCGGCGCGTCCTCCCGGGCGGCGGTGTTTCCCTGCGAGGCGGCCGGTGGCTCGGCGGGACGGGACTCCTTGCTGCGCGAGCACCCTGAGAGCGCCGCCAGCAGGGCCAGTCCGGTGACGAGCCGCTTCACCGCTTCACCAGATGATGCTCTGTACCAGCTCGTCGATCTTCTCACCCATCTTCTCCAGTCCGTTCACCTTGGACAGGCTGCCGTCGGCGCCGACCTGCTCGGCCAGCTTGCTCAGCTCGTCATCCGGGAGGCTGGAGAAGAGGATGATGGGGATGTCCTGGGTGCCGTACTCGTTCTTCAGCGTCCGGCAGATGTCCGTGCCCTTGGCCTCGGGCATGTGGATGTCCGTGAGGATGAGGTCCGGCTTCCACGTCTGCAGGGTCTTCTCGAACTCCATCAACGTCGACGTGGCGATGACCTCGTAGCCGCGCGCTTCCAGCACGGCCTTCTCCATGGCGAGGGTGATCTCGCTGTCGTCGATGAGGAGGATCTTTCGCTTCTCTTGCACGGCAACCTCTTCCTGGGCGGCCTTTTCTAGCCCAGGGCTCCGATGACTCCAAGGCTTTCTCGTGGGGGTGGAATCCACCGGGGCACGAGTCGTCAGCTACCCTGGAGGACGAGCGGCCCGGCGGCACATTGGTGTTGCCCGGCGGGACGGGGGTGGGCACTAAGGCGGCCATGCGTCGCGCTCTGACTGGACTGTGCCTGGTGCTGTCCGTCCTCCTGCTGCCGAGGGCCTGGGCCCTCAACGCGGGCCTCGGGGAGCCCCCCTTGCTGGACCGGCAGACGCCCTATGCCGCCGCCCAGGGCTTCTCCGCCGCCGTGCACCGGGGGGACTACGAGCTGGCCGCGCACTACCTGGACCTGGACTTCATCCCCCCCGCCGAGCAGAAGGCCCGGGGCGCCGTGCTGGCCCGGCGGCTCAAGTTCGTCCTGGACCACAAGCTGCCCACCGCCCTGACCACCCTGAGCAAGGAGCCCCAGGGGGACGCGGAGGGCACCCGCTTCGACCAGATCGCCGTCCTCACCGTGGGCGAGGCCTCCTACCCCATCCGCCTGGCCCACGTCCCCGCCGCGGGTGGGCGGGTGTGGGTGTTCAGCGAGGCGACGGTGCGGGCGATTGATCCGCTCTACGAGGCGTACGGGCCGTCCACGCTGGGCGAGGTGCTGCCGCCGTGGTTCTTCGAGAAGCCGGTGCTGGGGATGGAGCTGTGGCAGTGGTTGGGCCTGGTGCTGACGGTGCTGGGGGCGGGGCTGCTGTGCGTGGTGCTGGAGAAGCTCTCCCTGAAGGTGCTGGGGCAGCTGGCGAAGTGGACGCGCAACGGCTGGGACGATGCGCTGGTGCCCGCGTGCAAGGGGCCCATGCGGCTGCTGTACTTCGCGCTGCTCGGGGCCCTGGGGGCGACGCTGCTGCTGTTGCCGCCCACGGCCCGGTTCCTGGCATCGCACCTCTTCACCACGCTGCTCATCGTGTCGGTGGCGTGGTTCATCCTGCGCTTCCTCCGGGTGACGGCGCAGTTCGTCCAGCAGTCGGTGACGAAGGAGGGCAAGGACGCCTCGCGAGCGCGCGGGCTGCACACCCAGCTGGCGGTGCTGCGCTCCGTGTTCGAGGCGGCCACCTACCTCATCGCGGCGGCGCTGCTGCTCATGCAGTTCGAGACGGTGCGCAACGTGGGCGTGTCGCTGCTGGCCTCGGCCGGTATCGCGGGCCTCGTCATCGGTCTGGCCGCGCAGAAGTCCATCTCCTCGCTGCTGGCCGGCATCCAGCTGTCCATCACCCAGCCCATCCGGATTGGAGACCAGGTGGTGGTGGAGAACGAGTTCGGCACGGTGGAGGAGATCACCCTCACGTACGTGGTGGTGAAGGTGTGGGACGAGCGGCGGCTGGTCATCCCCATTCCGCACTTCCTCGACAAGCCCTTCCAGAACTGGAGCAAGGGCGGGCAGAGCATGCTGGGCCCGGTGAAGCTGCTGGCGGACTTCTCGACGGACATGGACGCGCTGCGCGCGGAGCTGCGGCGCATCCTGGACACCGATGGCAAGGCGCTGTGGGACGGGAAGGTGGCCACCGTGGTGGTGGAGGACGTGCTGGACCGGACGCTGCAGGTGCGCGTGCTGTTGAGCGCCCACCCGTCCAACCTCTTCGACTTGAGGGCGCTGGTGCGCGAGAAGCTGATGGCGTACCTGCGCGCGCGGCCCGAGTGGCTGCCCACCACGCGCACCGAGTCCCGTCCGGCGGCCCCGCAGCCCGCCCCCGCCCCGGCGGGCGAGCAGGCTCCACCGGCTCCTCCCACCACGCCCCGGGCGTAGGACAGCGGACAGAGCGCCGGCTCCGCCAGCCCGAGGCGTGAATAGGCTCCGCCCCCCGCGCGTCTGGGGGAGTGGTTGACGCACCCGGGGTTGCCAGACCTGGCCGGGTGCACCAGAGGGTGGAGCCTGTGATGAAGCGTCTTGCCTGGTTGTGGGGAGCCGCCTCGTTGGCGGCCGCGGTGATGATGGCGCCCTTGCCGGCGCGGGCCCAGCAGCGGGGCCGCACCGATGGACCGGAGGGCTCCGAGTACGGCAAGGGAGGGTACTCCCGGTCCTCGGACAGCCGGTTCTCTCTCGAGTTCAACTGGGGCGCGGCGTTCGCCGCCGATGCGACCACGGTGCGCCGGGGAAGCGTGCCGCTGTTCTTCGGCGGTACCGCCTCGCTCTGGGGCGCGGAGTGGTACCAGTTCGACCTGAGCGGTGCCTACGTGCTGCAGAACGGCCAGTGGAGCGTGCTGGCGGGCCCGCGCTTCCGCACCTACGGCTTCCCGGTGAGCTTGAACGTGGGCCTCAAGGCCGGCGGCTTCTTCATCCCCGACACGGGCCTGCGCTTCGGGCTGTCGCCCCAGGTGGGCGTGGACCTGTTCGCGGCCAACGAGCGGCTGGTGCTCGGCCTGGGTTATGCGCTGGACGTTCCCATTGTCGGCTCCGGGGACTTTCGCGGCATCATGAACCGGTTGTTCATGAACGTCGGGTACAGGTTCTGACGCCATGCTCGCCCACGCTCTCGCCGCAGTGATCGCGCTCGCCACCGGACAGGTGCGGCAACCCGTGCCCGTGCTTCCCTTCCCGGGCCAGACGCAGACGTACAACATCATCCAGTGGGACCCCAACCAGCTGCCGCGCATCTACGAACGCACGGACCAGCTCCCGCTCACCGATGAAGAGGTGGCGAAGCTGGCGAAGGCGGGCTTCGACGAGGCCCAGCTGGTGAAGATGATCGAACAGCGCCGCTGCGCCTGCGACGCGAGCGCGGACGGGCTCATCCGCCTCAAGGAAGCCGGCGTGCCCAAGGGCGTGCTGGACGCGGTGTCCACCCACGCGCTGCGGCCCAACCGGGCGCTGGACTTGCTGGTGACGCTGGACTTCACCGGCGAGAGCCGCACGGCGCGCGAGGGCTTCCTCTACTTCTTCGTGGAGGACGGGGAGGTGACGCGCGTCTTCACGGCCAACCTCCCGGAGCTGCTCGCGCGCCAGAACCAGCACGAGACGATGGTGGACCGCAGCGACATCCTGCGCGCCCGCACGGTGCGCCGCATCCAGCTGGCCGGGCAGGTGCCGCTCAAGACGTACGGCCCGCACCGGGTGATGGTGGTGGCCAGCGCCAGCCCGACGCTCACCCACCCCTCGCAGCTCACCGGCGCCGAGCGGGCCAAGGCCCAGCTCTACACCTTCGACTACCCGCGCTCGTCCCTGCAGAGCCTCTGCCGGCTGACGGCCGGGTACAAGCGCGACGCGGTGCTGACCTACAAGTGGAACTTCCAGGGCAGCCGCTTCGAATGCGAATGGAACTAGGAGTGCTCGCCATGAAGACCCGTCTCATCGTCTCCGCCTCGCTCGCCGGGCTCCTCGCCACCGCCTGCGGAGGGCCTCGCGCCTTCACCCGCGGCACCTACGAGGACCCGAACACCATCGAGATGCTGTCGGATCAGTTCAACGAGAACGACCTGCAGCTCATCGCCAAGAAGATGGTGAACTCGCTGGCCGCCTCGCCGCGCTTCTCCCAGCCCCCCGGGCCGCAGCTGCCCGTGGTGCTGGTGGGCCGGCTGAAGAACAAGACGTCCGAGCACATCGACATGGTCTCGCTGGGGGACAAGATCCAGACGGGGCTGGCGCAGACGGGCCGGTTCGCCCTGCTCGACAAGGCGGCGCGCGAGGACCTGGCCGAGGAGTACGAGTACCAGCAGTCCGGCTACGTGCGCCCCGACTCGGCCAAGGGCCCGGGCGAGCAGGCCAGCGCGGACTACCTGCTCACCGGAGAGCTCGCCTCCATCGTCCAGCAGGTCGGCAACGACAAGCTCGTCTATTACAAGATGACCGTGAAGCTGAACAACGTGCGCACGGGCATCGTGGAGTGGACAGACGAGAAGGAGATCCGCAAGAAGTTCGAGCGGAAGCCCATCTCCTGGTAGCCGGCCATGAGCGACTCGCGCCGTCACAGGGGGCTGGGAAGTACCGTGCTCGTGCTGGCGGGCCTGGTGCTGCTGTCCGGCTGCGCGGGGGACTACGTCGCGCGCACGCGCAACCTGCGCACCGCGTACGAGCGCGAGTCGTACGAGCTCGCGCTGACCGAGCTGGACGCGGTGGCGAAGCACGGCACGGGCAAGGACGCGCTGCTGGTGCTGCTGGACCGGGGCATGGTGCTGCATGCCGCGGGGCGGTGGCGCGACAGCATCCAGGTGCTGGCGGAGGCGGATCGGCTGGCCTCGGAGCTGGACGTCGTCTCGGTGAGCGAGGAGGCCGGGACGCTCCTCACCAACGAGCGGGAGCGCGCCTACCGGGGCGAGGACTTCGAGCGGTTGATGATCTCCGTGCTGCAGGCGCTCAACTACGCGCAGCTGGGCCAGGACGAGGAAGCCCTCGTCGAGGTCCGCCGGGTGAACGAGCGGCTGCGGAAGATGATCACCGAGGAGAAGAAGCCGTACGAGCAGCTCGCCATCGCGCGCTACCTCGGCGGCGTGCTGTACGAGGACCAGCGGGAGTGGGACTCGGCGTACATCGACTACGCGAAGGCGCTCGAGCTGGAGCCGGGGCTGGGGCCGCTGGCGGAGCCGCTGTTGAGGCTGGCGAAGAAGACGGGGCGGCTGGACGAGTACGAGCGGCTGCGCAAGCGCTTCCCGGACGTGGCGCACGAGCCGCTGGGCCCGGGCGAGGGGCAGGTGCTGGTGGTGGTGGAGGCGGGGCTGGCGCCGGAGAAGGAGCCCGTGGACCGGAGGCTGGAGACGCACGATCTCATCCAGGTGCCGGTGTTCCGGGACCGGGGCCGCCCGGGCCTGGCGCGGGTCTGGGTGGGGGAGCGCGGCCAGCGGGCGGTGACGGTGACGTCGCTGGCGGACGTGGCGAAGGTGCACCTGAACGAGCGCATCGGCCGGATGCTCGCCAGGCAGGTGGCCGGGGCCGTGGCCAAGGCGGGTGTGGCGGCGGGGGCGGGCGCGCTGACGAAGAGCAAGGAAGTGGGGGCGCTGACGTTCCTGCTGCTGAACACGATGAACCAGCCGGACCTGCGCTCGTGGATGTCGCTGCCGGCGGAGTTCCAGCTGGCGCGCTTCCGGTTGCCAGCGGGGCGGCACACCGTGACGGTGGAGGCCGAGGGCCTGCGCACCGAGCGGGAGGTCGAGGTCCAGCCTGGCCGCGTGCGCATCCTCGTGCTCCGCCGCTACGATTGACCGCTCCCCGCCGCGAGATACGCTCCAGCCCCCCACTTCCCAAGGAACCTCCCTCCATGGCCGTACAGGACCTGCGGGCCACGCCCGCGCCCCGCGGACTCCACCGGCACCTCTACGTCCAGGTGCTCGTGGCGATCGCCCTGGGCGCGCTGCTCGGCCACTTCTCCCCGGGCTTCGGCGCGTCGCTGAAGCCCCTGGGGGACGGCTTCATCAAGCTGGTGAAGATGGTCATCGCCCCCGTCATCTTCCTCACGGTGGTGACGGGCATCGCGGGCTCCTCGGACCTGAACAAGGTGGGCCGCGTGGCCGCGAAGGCCTTCGCCTACTTCCTCACCTTCTCGACATTGGCCCTCGTGGTGGGCATGGTCATCGCCAACGTGGTGCGGCCGGGGCAGGGGATGAACATCGACCCGAGCACCCTCACCTCCGCGGGCGAGGTGAGCAACTACGCCGCCAAGGCGCATGAGCAGTCGCTGGTGAAGTTCCTGCTCAACATCATCCCCAACACGGTGGTGAGCGCCTTCTCCGAGGGCGACATCCTCCAGGTGCTGTTCGTCTCCGTGCTCTTCGGCATCGCCCTGGCGATGATTGGAGAGAAGGCCCGGCCCACGCTGCAGCTGCTCGAGTCGCTGAGCCACGCCTTCTTCCGGCTGGTGGGCATCCTCATGAAGGCCGCGCCCATCGGGGCCTTCGGCGCGTTCGCCTTCACCATCGGCAAGTACGGCATCGGCTCGGTGGTGAACCTGGCGGCGCTCGTGCTCACCTTCTACCTGACGTCGGTCGTCTTCGTGCTCGGGGTGCTGGGGCTGGTGGCCCGCTACAACGGCTTCTCCGTCTTGCGGCTCATCCGCTACCTCCGGGCGGAGCTGCTGCTCGTGCTCGGCACCAGCTCGTCCGAGGCCGCGCTGCCCAGCCTGCTGGAGAAGATGGAGCGGGCGGGCTGCCCCAAGCAGATCGTCGGCCTGGTGGTGCCCACCGGCTACTCCTTCAACCTCGATGGCACCAACATCTACATGACGCTGGCGGCGCTCTTCATCGCCCAGGCGACCAACACCGAGTTGAGCCTCGGCCAGCAGGTGCTGTTGCTGCTGGTGGCCATGGTGAGCTCCAAGGGCGCGGCGGGCGTGACGGGCGCGGGCTTCATCACCCTCGCGGCCACCCTGTCGGTGGTGCCCTCGGTGCCCATCGCCGGCATGGCGCTCATCCTCGGCATCGATCGCTTCATGTCCGAGTGCCGCGCGTTGACCAACTTCATCGGCAACGCCGTGGCCACCGTCGTGGTGTCCAACTGGGAAGGGGGGCTGGACCGCAAGGCCTTCGAGGAGGCCCTGCAAGCGCCTCCCCTCCCTGTCGCGCTTGGGGAGAGGGCCGGGTGAGGGGGGCTCGTCTCCTGGATTCAACGCAGTGTATGCCCCCTCCTACCCACGACACCAATCTGTGCTAGGTGTCGGGCCCCCCATGTCTCTCGCGGTAGCCCTCTCCACCTATTCGCTGATCATCCTGCTGGGCGCCATCGTGGGCGCGCTGGCGGTGGTGTTCACCCGGAAGCCGACGCGGCTGGTGACGTTCCTGGCGTTCGCGGCGGGGGTGATGTTCGGGGCGGCCTTCTTCCACATGCTGCCGGAGGCGTACCACGGCGGAGGCTTCTGGGCCTTCGCGCTGGTGCCCGCGGGCTTCGTGTTCCTGATGGTGCTCGAGCGGTACGTGCTGACGCACGCGTGCGAGGAGCCGCCGGAGTGCGAGGAGCACATGCACGGGAACACGCTGGGACTGACGGCGTTCCTGGGGCTGTCGGCGCACACGCTGTTCGACGGCGTGGCGCTGGGCTCGGCGGTGAAGGAAGGCGTGGGGTTGATGGCGCTGCTGGCCATCACCTCGCACAAGATTCCGTCGTCGCTCTCGTTGGCGTCCATCCTCAAGACCGAGGGGAAGAGCTCGGGACGCATCCTGGTCTACGCGGTGCTGTACGGGCTGATGGTGCCGGTGGGGGCGGTGCTGTACTTCGCCTTCGACGCGGTGCTGCGCTTCGAGTCCCTGGCCCCGAGGGCGCTGGCCTTCTCGGCGGGCACGTTCCTCTACGTGGCGGTGTCGGACCTGCTGCCGCACGTGAACCGGCACGGCAAGGACAACCGGGGGCGCAACCTGGTGGCGCTGGCGGCGGGCCTGCTGTTGATGCTGGCGCTCGCGCAGGTGACCGGGCACCCCGGCCACTGAGCCCCGCCCGGGCATGGGGCGGAACGGCTGGCCGCCCGGTGGACAGCCGGTGGACGTGGCCCCGGCCCGGCCGCGGGTTCCCGGGCTGCAAGGGACCTTCCGAGGTCGCACCCTGAGTCGTGGACCTGGAGCGACCGCGAGGACCCCCATGCTCACCGTTGATGAACTGATGGCCCGGCAGCTGGTCACCCTGAAGGAGGACGATGACGTCGTCCGGGGAGATGACCTGCTGGCAGAACACGACATCCGCCATCTGCCCGTGGTGAAGGACGGGAAGCTCGTCGGGCTGGTGAGCCATCGGGACCTGATTCGAGCCCTGGCACGTCACGAGCGCAGCCCGGGCTCGCCCCCGGTGCAGGTGCGGGACATCATGACGCGCGCGCCGGAGACGCTGCGGCCCCGGAGCTCGGTGCGCGAGGCGATCCACAAGCTGCTCGACCGCAAGTTCGGCTGCGTGCCGGTGGTGGAGGACGGGGACCGGCTGGTGGGCATCATCACCGAGACGGATCTCATCCGGCTCGCGGGCCGCCTGCTGGACAAGGACGAGCGGCACTGAGACGGCTCACCCCACTGGCAGGGCCTCCTGCTCCTCTTCCATGCCGTGCACCGTCAGCACGGGGCAGGTGGCCCGGGCCACGACCTTCTGCGCCACACTGCCCATGAAGAGCCGGGCGAGCCCGGTGCGCCCATGGGTGCCCATCACCACCAGGTCATAGCCAGTGTTCGCGATCCGGAGGATGGTGTCGGCGGCGGGCCCCCGCTCCAGGTGGACCCGCAGGGGCACGGAGCTGGAGTGGTACTGCTCGGACCAGGCGTGCAGCAGCCGGCCGGCATGGGCGAGGCCCGTCGATTCCAATTGCGATCCCGGGTCCCCGGGAATCATCACCAGGCTCTCCGATTCCAGGTGCGGGGGGGGCTCCCAGACGTGAAGCAGATCGATGGAGGCGCCCATCCGTTCTGCGAGCGAGAGGGCGTACTGCATGGCGCGCCGCGAATATTCCGAGAAGTCGGTGGCCACGAGGATGCGGCGGATGGGTTGGGCCATCATGGCTGTCTCCCTGCGAGCGGACCCGAGGGTCCGCGACACCAGTGCCTTCATGGAACATGCGCCATGAGGCCGTTGTGGGCCGTCCATGCGGTGGACGCCGGAGGTTGGCCGCATGGCGCGCGGCCATGCTTGCTTTTCGGCCCGATGCGCCGAGGATGCGCGCCGCCGCCAGCGCGGCACCGCGCCCATGGAACGACTCTCCGACTGGTACGATCATCCCGAGTATTACGAAGCCATCTTCGGCACGGACACCGAGCGGGAGATGGACTTCCTGCTGGAGGTGGGCCGCCGCTACGGCACGGGCGGCAAGCGGCTGCTGGAGCCCGCGTGCGGAGCGGGGCGGCTGGTGGCCGAGGCCGCGCGCCGGGGCTGCCAGGTGGTGGGCTACGACATCTCCGAGAAGATGCTGGCCCACGCGCGCCAGCGCCTGACTCCGGCGCAGCGCCGGCGGGTGCGCCTCCACACCTCGCGCATGGAGACATTCCACCGGCCGGAGCTGGAAGGGCAGGTGGACCTGGCGTTCAACCTGGTGTCCACGTTCCGCTACCTCGACAGCGAGGCGGCGGCGCTGGCGCACCTGGAGGGGACGCGGCGGCTGCTGAAGCCCGAGGGCCTGTACGTGCTCGGCTTCCACCTCACGCACTACGCCCGGCGCAAGCCGGAGCATGAGCGCTGGGTGGAGCGGCTGGGGAAGGACACGGTGGTGTGCAACACCCATGAGGGGCTGCCGGAGCGCCGCCAGAGACGCTCGGAGATGCGCAACCGGCTGCGGATAACGGGGCCGGGGAAGGACCTGCTCATCGAGACGCACTGGTACTTCCGCACGTACGACCTGGCGCAGGCGAGGCGCCTGTTCCGCCGGGCGGGCCTTCGGGTGGTGGAGGTCTTCGACTTCGACTACCAGGTGGACACGCCGCGCAAGCGGGGGGAGATCCGGCTCGACAGCATCTTCGTCCTGCAACCCGCGAAGAGCTCCGAATGAAGACACCGCTCAAGCCGCTGTTCCTGCTCGCGGACAGCTCGCTGCTGTTCTGGCGCGTGGGGGACAAGCCGTTCCTGGACTGCCTGCGCGTGCTGACGGGGGCGGACCTCGCGGTGCCGCCCATCCAGGCGGCCTACCTGGGCGCGTCGAACGGAGACGTGCCCGCCTTCTTCGAGCTCTTCACCGCGGCGATGGAGCTGGCGGGCATCACCCACTGCCGGATGATTCCCTCGAGGCCCACGGACGAGGACCGCGAGTGGCTCGCGGGAGCGCACGTCATCCTGCTGGCGGGGGGAGATCCACTGTTGGGGTGGGAGAGCTTCCGTGAGAACGGCCTGGAGCCCGTGCTCCGGCAGCGCTACCTGGACGGCGCGGTGCTCATGGGCATCTCCGCGGGAGCGATGCAGCTCGGAGAGCGGGCGTGGAGTGAGTCCGGGCCCGGTGCGTCGGCGCTGTTCCCGGTGCTCGGACTGGCCCCGTTCATCGTGGGGGCGCACGAGCAGCCAGAGTGGGCGGAGTTGAAGCGCGCCGTGCGGGAGGCCGGCCCGGGAGTGCGAGGGATTGGCATTCCCGCCGGGGGAGGGGCCCTGCTGCACCCGGACCAGAGCCTGGAGCCGGTGCGCCACCCGCTGGTCGAGCTGCGCCACGAGGAGGGCGCGTTGCGCGAGACGCTGCTCTACCCACCGCGAGAGCCCTACCGGGGCGAGGTGCGGCTGCTGCCTTCCTCGCTTCTTCAATGACAGCCGTGGACCTGCACACGTTCCATCCAGGCGGCGGGTTCGATTCCCGCCGCCTCCACTGGAAGTAGCCGTCGGCAGTGATGCCTGCTTCCTGGCCACGCGGCGCACCGCTCAAGGCCCATCGTCAATCCATCGTCAGTCCATCGTCAATCCATCGTCAATCTCCAGCCGCGGCGGCGGTTCTCCCGGCGTATGAACTTGTCACTTGCGATTTATAGTCTTGGTTCATAGGAATCCCCGGGTACGTCCATTTTCAAATTTTCCTGGAGATTTCGTGAAATGAGGAATCTGTATGGTTTTGTGGGGCTGGCGCTGGCGCTGACCACGGCGCTGGCCAGCTCCACGTCCCACGCCCAATGTCCCGCTGGGGTGGATGAGTCGACGGTGCGGCCCATCAGTGGCTACTTCCCGCAGGATCCCGTCACGGTGCTGGTGAATGGGCAGCCGCTGACCTACCAGAGCGTGGCGCCGTTCATGATCAACGGCCGTGTCTTCGTGGAGATGGCGGCGCTCTACAACGCGCTCGGGCTGGCCATCACGTTCGAGCCCTCACCGGCCTACAAGCTGACCGGGACGAAGGATGACCTGAAGGTCATCACCTGCCTGGGCACCCGCACCGCGTACAAGACCATCTACGGGCTGGATGCGGGCACCATCTCGATGAGTGCCGCGGCCTTCATCGCCCAGGAGTACAACAAGACGCTGGTGCCCGCGGCTTTCATCGCGGACGCGGCCGGCGCCCAGGTGAACTACAACAGCACCACGCGCACGGTGACCATCACCTCGGGCCGCACGTACTTCTTCGACTGGAACGGCTCCTCCGGCACCTACATCCAGTACAGCGACTCGCGCTACCTGGGCCCCGAGGGCGGCACCTACTCGTGCGCCACGGGCTCCACGTTCGACATCAAGACGAAGTACTGCGTGCTCAACGGCACCACCACCGCCGTGGGGCCCTTCCCCACGCTCTACCGGACGCGCTGCCAGCAGTTGGGCTACACCAACTGCGCCACCAACAACTGGCCCACGGACCAGCTGCTGCGGATCATCGACACCGCGGGGCTGACCTCGCAGACGCAGGCCGAGGTGGTGGCCCTGATGAAGAGCAACCCGGAGGTGTACGGCGTCCCCTACGAGAACAACGACATCGTGAGCTCGGGCCTCTACTCGCTCACCGGCTCGGCCCTGGCGGACTTCCAGCGCTCGGAGAATCCGATGCCGCCCTTCGTGCTCTCCGGCCGCCGGCAGACGGACTCCCTGGTGCGCACCCTGTACCTGATGCTGCCGTCCTCCGTGCGCACCACCTACGCCTTCCTGCACCCGGATCGCGTGGCGCAGACGCCGGACGCCTACCTCCCCTACATCCAGAAGAAGCGGAAGGCCTACGTGGTGGGCTCCTTCATGGGCCTGGGTGGCATCTCCACCACCTCGGATCCGAAGTACCGCGCCGTCCTCCTGCGCCACGAGCGCGAGCTCTTCAAGCTGCGCACCACGCTGTCCCTGCTCAATGCCATGGGCATCCAGGTGGAGGGCGTCCTCTACTCGCTGGGTGACACCACGGACAACAACAGCCTCATCCAGTCCATCAAGACGGAGCTGCAGCAGCGCTATGATCGCATCCTCACCGCCGCGGGCCTGACCCCGCAGCCCATCTCCTTCGGAGGTGACGAGCTGATGCCGGTGGCCTTCGCGCGCGCCCTGGGCGTGCAGTACCCCGTGTACGTGCGCATCTCCAACCCGAACATGCAGCACCGCTATGATGGGCTGCGCACCACGCGCGTGCTGTTCAACCAGAAGCTCCCCGAGGTGGGCCTCACCGAGACCACCACGCGTGGCACCGCCGCCTTCGAGGTGCACGTGCTCACCCGCGAGCCGCAGATCGGCACGAAGATCGCCAGCGGCTCCGCCCGCTGCGACGGTGGCACCTACGGCATCGACGACTGGCTCTACTACGGCGACAGCACCACGGGCGGCTTCCGCTGCTCGGTGGACCGGACCAACCAGGCCAGCCACGACTCCAGCTTCATGTCGTACTTCAACACCTACACGGCGGCGGACCGGCAGCGCTCCTTCATCATCGACGCGCGCACCCACAACGGCTCGTGGAACAACACCTCCGCGCCCACCCAGTGTGACTACCTGGGCTACTCGGGCTGGGGCACGGGCGCCAACAACATCGGTGCGTCTCTGGCCATCGCCAAGATCCTGCACTACAGCAACAACCGCGGTGGCTCGCCGGTGGCGAAGCGGCTGTTCCTGGAGGCGGTGGCGCATGACGTGTACGCCAATGGCTACCAGGACGCGCAGCGCGGGCAGCTCAAGACGGACCTGGCGTCCATCTACGGCATCACCTTCAACCACCACCCGGGCTACACCAAGGCGAACGACGTCTACAACGTCTTCAACTACCTGACCGATTTCGCCAGCAACAAGATGAAGACGCACTACAACGGCACCAGCTGCATCCCCACCACCTACGCGTCCCCGTTCAAGTTCACCGCCCAGTTCTGGCGGACCTTCGAGAGCGAGGTGCACCTGTGGCCGGTGGGCGCCGGGGAGATCTTCACCCCGGGCGTGTACCGGACGGGCACGGTGCCCGGTGCGACGCAGCCCATGTGGCAGGTGTTGGATCCGCTCGGCCGTGGCACCGCGGGCACCACCCGGGTGGACATGAGCTACCTGTTGGCGGAGTAGCACGGCTCCAGCCACGCCCCCGCCTCCACCCGGATGAGCCGCCGGGTGGGGGAGGGGAGGAGCGCCCCTGGAGCGGGGACTCCCCGCGGGGCTCAGCCCTTCTGGCCCCGGCCGAGCTCCAGCGCCTGCTTGTCGCGCAGCAGCAGGTTCCACGTCTGCGGCTGCGAGGCCAGCAGCGTGAGCCAGGTGTCGAGCTCCCCGTCCATCGCCGGGTCCACGCCCTTGAGCTTCTGAAGCACCGGCACCGCGCCCGACAGGCCCAGCCGCGCGATGCTCTCCAGGATGGCGCTCCGCACCTCGCGGGAGCCCTCCGTGGCGAAGCGCCCGGTCAGCGCCTTCATCGTCCGCTCGGCCTCTCCCACCGCCACCGTGCCCAGTGTCTTCGCCGCCGCGGCCCGCACCTCGGGGTGCTCGGACTTCTCGAGCAGCTGCCGCACGGAGTCCACCGCGGGGGTCCGCGCCGCCTCGATGGAGGAGGCGCTCAGCAGCCCCGCCGCCGTCTTCGGATCACCCGCCTCCGACGCGAGCGCCACCGCCTGCTCCGCCACGCCCCGGGTGCGTCCGAAGTTGCGCCCGGCCTCGTCCTTCAGGTTGCCCACCACCGCCTCGCGCACCTCGGGCGCCGGGTCCTTCACCCACTGCCGGTACGCCTGCCGCGTGGACTCCGCCTTCGCCAGCACGTCGCTCGCCGGCTCGTCCGAGGCCCGCAGCGCCCGCACCATCACCGCCTTGCGCCCCGGGTCCGACTCGCGCCCCACCTTGTCCAGCACCCGCTCCAGCACCGTGCTGTCCCCCGTCAGGTTGAAGCGCATCACCCACAGGGACGTCAGCGCCTCCAGCACCTCCGGATCCTGCTCCGCCTCCACCTTCGCCCACAGCTGCTCGGGCGGCAGGTTCTCCAGGATGCCGCGCAGCTGCTCCATCACATACCGGCGCCAGGCCGGTGAGCCCTTGCCCTGGCGGTACTCCTCCACCAGCGCGTCCAGCTCGCACGGCACCGCCCGCAGCATGTCCTGTGGCGGGGGGGTCGCCACGGGGGCCGAGGCCGACGACGCCGGAGCCTTCCGCCCGCCACCCGTGCTCGCGCTGTCCGAGGCCGTGGGGGCCGGCGCCTCAGCGGAGGGCCCGTCCTCCCTGCCCGAGCGCCACAGCATCAGTCCCGCCAGCACGGCGATCAGCCCCGCGCCAACACCCACCCACTTCTTCCTCGCTCCCGTGCTCATCTCCTACCCCTCCGGGGCCTCGCAGCTGTGGTGGATGGTCTTGCCGATGAAGGCCCGGTCGAAGTCGACCTGGCCCGCCTCGTACATCGTCTTGAAGTCGGCGTAGTCCTGCTGGAAGCGCGCGTCCTGCCGCGCGAAGTCCTTCAGCAGTGGCAGGGCCCGGGCGCCCGCGGCCCGCACCGCGTAGCGGACGATGGCCCAGCGCACGCACTCGTTCTTCTCCTGGGGGAAGGACTGGCGGAAGGCCTCGAGCACCGCCTGGGTGTCGCGTCCCGAGGACAGCACCAGCGCGGCCATCTCCCGCACGTCGGGGTCCGGGTCCTCGAGATGGAGCTTCGCCAGCTGCTGGACCGACGCGCCGTCGAGCCGGGCGTCCGGGTAGGTGCCCATCTCGATGGCGAGGCCGCGCACGCTGGGCTCGGTGGAGTCGAGCGCCACCTCCAGCAGCTTGCCCATGTACGGGTCGAAGCGGCCGGTGCGCTGGAAGTCGGTGTCCATCACCCGGCCGATGGAGCGCACCGTGTGCATGGCCACGCCGGTGATGAGCGTGTCCTTCTTGGCCAGCGTGGTGAGGCGCTCCAGCATGGCCGGCTCGAAGCGGTGCTGCGTCTCCAGGGCCATGAGGGCGTTGGCCTGGTGGCCGGGGTCCTGGTGGCTCTCGGCCATGGAGGCCAGCCTGTCCAC
>NZ_DASUNC010000075.1:0-69606 GCF_036277355.1 Archangium sp. | reverse complement strand
CGCCCCGCTTCCACGCCTCGGTGCGCGTGTAGGCCAGGAGCTCGGGCGGCACCAGGTGCAGGACGCCCTCGGGCAGGCCCAGCGTCTGGGTGAGGGCTCCCGGCAGGCGCGCGGTGCCGAAGTCGATGAGGAAGGGCCTGCCGTCCTTCCGGCGGATGAGGATGTTTTCCGCCTTCAAGTCCCGGTGGTACACGCCGCGTGCGTGCAGTACCCCCACGGTGCGCACCACGCTGGAGAAGGTGTTCGTCAGCCCCACGGCGTGAAGGGGCTTGCGCCACCGCCACCGGTGCCAGTCGTCCCCGTCCACGAAGTCGGTGACGAGGAAGGGGTAGCCCTGGGTGGGGTTGGGCCAGAAGTCCACCGCGTACACGCGCAACAGGTTGGGGTGGGAGGAGTAGGTAAAGAGAGCTGATGCCTCTCGCGCCAGGCGCCGCCAGGCGCTCGTCTCCTCCACGTACTGCGCTTCTGTGAGTTCCTCCGTGGATTGGTGGAGGGGGAGCAGCCCCATTTTCATGGAGTACGGCTGGCCGTCGCGCTCCACCTTGAAGACGCGGGAGGAGCCACCACGGCCCAGCACCGCGACGATGAGCCAGGGCCCCACCCAGTGGCCGGGCTGGAGGTGGTCCGGGTGAAAGGCTTCCGTCGACATGGGGCCTGTCTCCTAAAGTTCCACTTCGAGGATGGGGAGGGGCCGGACGCCGCTCTTGTCCAGCACCTCCAGGCGGAAGACCTCGCCCGCCTTCCAGAACGGCGTCTCCGTCTCCACCGTGACGAGGCCCTCTTCGCCCGGCGCGAGCTGCGCCTTGTTCATGTCCACGGAGCGCACCTTCACGGCGGTGCCGTCGGCGCGGGTGAGCCGCGCCACGCCTGGCACCCAGGGTTTCTGTCCCGGAAGGTTGCGCACACGGACGACGGCGAGAGCCCAGGAGTTGGCGCGATACCCCGCTCCGCCCGGTACATCCAGCCCCCCCCGCGCATCGGCGGGTGCATTCCTGATGCGCCGGGCCTGCACCCCGTCCGGGCCGAGCCGCCCGGAAAACACGAGCCCAGCGGGTCCGCTCGAGGCCCGGAGCGCCGCGAGCTCCGCCTCCTTCTCCGCCAGCGCGGTCTCCAGCGCCTCGACGGTGCGCGGGCGGCGCACCACCTCCAGCTCCTTGTCCACCAGCGTGGGGTGGGAGACGAGCACGAGCGTGGCCACAGCCGGGGAGGCTCCGTCCTTGTAGCGCACCCGCACCACGAGCTTCTCCTCGGCTCCCAGGTCGACGGAGGGCTCCACCGCCACGAGGCGCTCGCCCACCTCCACCCACCGGAAGCGCGCCGGTCGGCCCTCCACCTCCACCGAGGCCCTGTCGATGGGGGCGTCGAAGCGGAGGTAGGTGGCGACGCCAGCCGCCACCCGCGCCTCCGGTACCGGCTCACTGGCGTGGCCGGGGAGGACCACCTGCCGCTCCTGGCGCTCTCGGGCCGGGGGCTGGGTTTGGGCTGCAGCGGACAACCCAAGGAACAGGGCGAGAAGGACGAGGGGAGGAAGGGGCGATGGTAGTGCCAGGGTGGTGAACCTCTCCGGTTCACCGTAGCAGATGCCGCGCCTGGGAGGACCCGTTTGCTGGTATTCGCATGGACCGCACCTGACTTCCAGGAGGTACTCGGTGTGTCAGGTGGGGGCCTGCTCACACGAGTCGTCTGACCCCCTTCCAGACAGGCTCGCCTTGAGCACGCGCAGCGCTTCCTTCTTGAGCACCAGCTTCTTGGGCGGTTTGTCGGCCGTCATGTCCATGTCACCTCGTCGGGCCATTCCGCCAGCTCCGCACCATGCCCGCCTGGACAGGAGGTGAAATGCTACCGCAAGACGCTACACGTGAGCCGGCCCGCGCGCGCGAAGCGTGAGGCGGTGGGTTGTTGAGCCTAAGCCAGCGCAAGTAAGTTCTTTCAGGGGTGCTCTCACAGGAACGCACGGGGTGCCCTCCGGTCGCGCCACGTGCCAACTGGTCCGACCATCGGACCAGTTGCTCCCCATCGCGGCCGGAACCTCCCCCCTGACAGGACTTACTCCTCCTGGCTTAGTCATGACGCTGGCCGCTGCCCGTGCTGCGAGACTTCCCGGTGCTGGTGGAGTGCGGCATCCGCAGTGGTGTCAGACGACCCGTGGGGCCCGAGGTGTCGAAACGTGTCCGGAGCGAGTTCTTTGACACCTTCTTGGCGACACCTTCTTGGCTTCGCGCCCCTTGGCGCGCGGGACCTCGTGCTCTCCAAGCGCCCGTCATGACGGCGAGTCTCCGGAGTACACCCTGGATGCCAGGAGTCCGGTCCAGGCGGCCAGGTGAGCAGCCGGACTGGCCTCGGCAGACCCTCGGGCATATGTTGTGGCTTGGTGGTCATGGCTCGCAGGCGGGGAGTTCGGCAGGTCATGAAGAAGCAGGCCACTTCATCGGATGCCGTGGTGCCTCGTGCGGAGGCCGCCCCGGGTGACGTGGGCACCGGGTCGTCTTCCGACTTCACGCCCCTGTCCCTCGAGAAGAGCGTCTACGAGTCGCTCGTCGCCTATGGCGCCCCGCTGCTGGAATGGGCTCCCCGGTGCTGGCTGCGGCTCGAGGAGACACTGCCCTGGGCCCTGAAGCTCGCCCACGACAACGCCACGGTGCTGCGCGTGCTGCCGCTCGTCCTGGCCCGGTATGCCACGGCGTTGAATGGGCAGTTGCTCCAGGAGCAGGCACACGCCGCCGGGCAGGAGGCCGAGCTGGGATTCCTGCTCGAGCTCACGGCGCAACTGACCGCCCGTGACGAGCTGGCGCACCTGGCCAGATGTTTCGAGGACGCCCGGCCCCAGGAGCCTCGCTACTTCTTCGAGCCGCGAAGTGCACGTGACCGGAGGCTGGCGGAGCTCAAGACGCCCGCGGTGGCTCGCCGGTGGGGACTGTTCCTCAACATGCCCGAGGACAGTTTCAGCTCGCTCCTGGCCAAGCATGATCCAGCGCTTCTCAGCTGACGACGTGGCCCGGCTCATCCGGGCCGCGGATGCCCACCTGACCCGTCCAGCGCGACTGGTCATCATCGGTGGAATGGCCGTCGGGCTCCTCGCGAATCCGAGCCGCAGCACCACCGACCTGGATGTGCTCCCCGACCTAGCCCCCGCGGTCACCGCCGCATTCCAGCAGGCGATGACGGCAACGGGACTGCGGGTACCGCTCCAACCCGTGGGCACGTACTTCGCTCCCGAGAGCTTCCAGGAACGGCTCCAACCCTACGCGATTCCAGGTCTGCGCCACCTCGAGGTGCTCCTGCCCGAGCCGCATGACCTCGCGCTCATGAAGCTCGCTCGCGGAGCGGAGCATGATCTGCAGGCCATCGAGCTCCTGCACTCCACGCATCCGCTCGACCCTCAGGTGCTGCTCGAGCGGTTTCATGAGACGTGGGTGACGGGACCTCGCTCCATGTTCGCGGCAGCCTACGTGGTGCTGATTGACCGGCTCTTCGGCCCCTCGGTAGCGGATGCACACGAGCGGGCACTGGAAGCCTCCGCCACATGACGGGGTGAGCCCGCCCCGTCGGGCCTCAGAAAAATGGGTAAGGTCGAAGCATCCCGGGTTGAACCCGCTGTTCACAGTGGGGGCCACGGGTTGAAGAACGGACCCGGATACCCTCACCCCGTCCCTCTCCCGAGGGGAGAGGAGATATCCGGCCACATTCCCGCCCGGTCCACGGTCAGCCCACCCTCCCCCGGGTGTTGCGGATTCTTTTGCTTCCGATACCTTTAGCCTGGCTAACGATTCGGGCCCGGTGGCCCGGAGTGCCGGAGCGGAAACCATGCCCAGGAACAAGCCTCCGCTCGACCACGCCCTGCGCACCCTCGGGCTCATCCCCCGCCTGTACCGGTGGGCCATGGCGAGCGCGCAGGCCAACCACCTCGGCCAGGAGCTGAGCCTGCGCCAGCTCGGGGTGCTCTACGCGCTCCGTGACGGCCCCCTGTCTCCCGGACAGCTCGCGCGGCGGCAGCGTGTCACCCCCGCCGTCATCACCGGGCTGTTGGATCGCCTGGAGCAGCGCGGCTACGTGCGCCGCGAGGCGGACCCCGAGGACCGGCGCCGGTTGCGCCTCGTGATGACGGAGCTCGGCCGCGAGGTGGGACAGGAGATCCGCCAGGCGATGGCCAGCGACCTGGCCACCTGGTTCGCGAGCGCCTCCCCGGCCGAGCTCGAGGAGCTGGACCGCACCCTGAACCTGCTCGAGCGCACGCTGGCCGCCCTGGAGGCCCGCTCCCCCGCGCCCCCGGAGACAGCGCCGGACGAAGACGCCGAAGCACCCGGGCGCGCCCCCCGCCGGGCCAGCAGGAAACGCCGTTGAGCCGTTGAAGACAGAGAGAGGACGCCATGGCAGCCAACCCCCCGAACGAGCAGAAGCAGGACACCGCCCCCGTCACGCCCCCCCACGAGGCCCCTCGCGCGGACGCCACGCACCTGTTGGACAGGACGAGCCCCGCGTTCTTCGAGAAGGCCCACGGCATCTACTCCGACCTGCGGGCCCTCGGGCCCGTCGTGCGCACCCCCATGCGCGGCGACCTCACGGCGGGCGTCCATGCCGAGGGCTCTCCGGAGCGCAAGGCCCGCGAGGCCGGGGACGAGCGCTACTTCGTCACCCGCTACGACGCGTCCGTGTCCGCGCTGCTCGATGACCGGCTCTCCTCCGACTTCCGCACCGGCCTGCCGCCGCAGCACCGCGAGCTCCTCGCCAAGGCCATGCCCGAGGAGTTCAAGCCCATCGCCTTCAGCCTCATCATGATGGACCCGCCGGACCACACCCGGCTGCGCAAGCTGGTGCAGCCCAACTTCACCGCCCGCGCCATGGAGCTGCTCGAGCCCCGCGTGCAGCGCCTCGTGGACGAGCTGCTCGACAAGGCGGAGCAGGCGGCCGCCGCCCGCGGCGAGTCCTCCCCCGAGCGCCGCATGGAGCTCGTCGAGTCCTTCGCCTACCCCCTGCCCGTGCGCGTCATCAGCGACATGCTCGGCATCCCCGAGGAGGACCAGGCCCGGGTGCACGAATGGGCCGAGCGGCTCCTGCAGGCGGACACCCCGGCCGCGCGGGCGGACCCCCAGGTGCGCGCCGGACTGAAGTCCTTCGCCAGCTACCTGGAGGGCCTCTTCGAGCGCAAGCGGCGCGCGCCCGGCGAGGACATGATCAGCCAGATGGTGCACGCCCAGGAGGAGGGAGACCGGCTCAACCACCAGGAGCTGCTGTCCATGGTGTTCATCCTCTTCTTCGCCGGGCACCTGACGACGGTGAACCTGCTCGGCAACGGCGTCGTCGCGCTGCTCGAGCACCCCGAGCAGCACGCGCGCTTCCTCGCGGACCCGGCCGGCATGAGCAAGGGCATGGTCGAGGAGACGCTGCGCTACTGGGGCCCCGTGGACTACCTGAGCACCCCGCGCATCGCCACGGAGGACTTCGCGCTGGGAGACACCCACGTGCCCAGGGGGGCGCGGGTGTCGGTGGGACTGGCCTCGGCCAACCGGGACCCGGAGCGCTTCACCCACCCGGACGCGTATGACATCTCGCGCCCGGACGCGCACCGGAACATCGCCTTCGGCAAGGGCATCCACGTGTGCATCGGCGCGCCGCTGGCGCGGCTCGAGGCGCGCATCGCCTTCGAGACGCTCTTCCGGCGCTTCCCGAAGCTGCGGCTGGGCGTGCCGGCCAGCGAGCTGCGCTGGGGCGCCGGCGCGGCCATGCGCGGCTTCCACCGCATCCCGCTGTGCTTCTAGGCCCCGAAACGACAGCACCCGGGCGGCCACGAGGGCCCCCGGGTGCCGGTGCTCCGTCAGGCAGGCGGAGCGGACGGGGCTAGTACTGGCCCTTGAGCGTCACACCCGAGTAGGCCGAGTAGCCGCGCAGCATGACGTAGAACTTGCCGCCGGCCGTGTTGGTGAAGGTGCACGTCTCGTTGTTGCCGCTGAGGTACGGGCGGCAGTCGTACACGGTGGTGGAGGGCGCGGCGCCGAGCTTCACGTACAGGTCCGCGTCACCCGTGCCACCGCTGCTGGTGAAGGAGACGGTGGCGCCGGCCGGCACGTCCAGGGTCCACGTCTGCGAGGAGGCCGAGGCGCCGGACAGGCCCGTCACCGGCACGCCGTTGACCAGCACGTTGCCCGGGGGCGGGGTGGTGCCGGTGGTGTAGGAGCCCGTCAGCGTCAGCCCCGAGTAGGCGGAGTACGCGTTGAGCATCACGTAGTACGTGCCCGTCTGGGCGGTGGCGATGGTGCACGTCTCCGCGTTGCCGCTCAGGTACGGGCGGCAGTCGTAGGAGGCGGAGTCCGGCGCGGCGCCGAACTTCACGTACAGGTCCGCGTCACCCGTGCCACCGCTGATGGCGAACGTCAGGTTGGAGGCGCCCGAGGGCACCGCCAGGGAGTAGTACTTCTTGCCGCCCGTGGCGTCGGACAGGCTGCTCACCGGCACGTTGTTGGTCAGCGGGGTGGAGGTGGGGGGAGGAACGACCACGCCCACGCCCACGGCCTCCCAGGCCTTGTTCACCGCGTCCACGGTGGCGGCGTCGTAGCCGAGGTCCGTGGCGGCCTGCGCGGTCCACGACTTGGCCTGCGCGAAGGTGGTGGAGGCCGAGAAGAGGTCCGTGTTGGCCTTGTACCAGATGCGGCCGGCCTTCTCGACGCCGATGGCCGGCACCACCACGGAGGAGCGGCCGCGCGGGTGCGTGCCACCCTTGGACAGCAGCGCGAAGGCCAGGTTGGGCACGCCCGAGCTGTAGTGCACGTCCGTGCTGGACGTCACGTTGGGCGCCCAGTCCTTGGACACGCCGTCCTTGGCCGGGTCATCCATGTAGCGCAGCGCATCGTTGGGCGTGGCCGGCGTCCACACGTCCTCGCCCACCATCCAGATGGCGGCCGCGGTGCTCCAGGTGCCCGACTGCCAGCTCTCGCAGATGGCGGCGAAGGTGTCGGACATGGCCTCGTTGAGGCCGCCGGACTGGCCCGAGTACGTGAGGTTGCTCTCGCGCTCCGTCACGGCGTGCGTCAGCTCGTGCACGGTGACGTCCGCGTCCTTGCCCAGCTCGATGGACGTGGAGCCATCGCCATCGCCGTACACCATCTGGCTGCTGTTCCAGTAGGCGTTGACGTAGTTGGTGCTGTAGTGGACGGTGCTGGTGAGCGTGGCGCCCGCGTTGTCGAACGAGTCGCGGTTGAAGAGCGTCTTGTAGCAGTTGTACGTGAACCCGAGCATGTCGTAGTTCATGTCCACGTGGGCGTCGCCCGTGGCGGCCTGGCCCTCGCTGCGCCTGAGCGTGCCCGGCAGGCTGGTGCCGTTGTTGGCCGAGTACACCCGGCGGTTGAGCGCCGTGTGGATCTCCGGCGCGCGCAGGGCCACGGAGCCATTCTGGGCATCCACGTAGACGCGGTCGCGCAGCGGCATGTCCAGGCCCTCGCCCGAGACGACCACCTCGTAGACGAGGCGCAGCTTGCCGTCCTCGGTGCGCAGGTACATCAGCTGCGGGGCGCCGGCCTTCAGGCCCGCGCCCTGGGTGGCGTCCAGCGCCGCGGCCCTGGCCGCCTCGCCCGCCACGCGCGGCTGCGAGGACACGAGCACGCCATCGCGCGCCGAGCCGTTCGCCAGGTACACGGTGCCATCCGGGCGCGAGTGCAGCAGCAGCTCGCCGCCCTGCACCTTCAAGCCATTCTTCATCTGCTGGAAGCGCAGGTGCTGGTTGCCCTGCTCGTCCGTGCTCACGCGGGTGAGCACCAGGTCCCTCGCGTCCAGCCGGAACACCGGCGCCACCGCCTCCAGCGCGGACTGGGCCGCCGCCGGGCCCACCGCCAGCGAGCCCACGCCCCGCTCCACCCGGCCCAGCTCACCGCGCACGGTGTCGGGGATGCCATCGGCGTGCACGCCGAGCACCCGCGCGCTCTTGAGGGCGTTCAGGGACGCCTGGATGTCGCCGCCCGCCTTCTCCTGTCCGGAGGCAGTGTCCGTGCCCGCCTGCTCCACGCCGCACGCCGTCAGCGCGACCCCGAGCCAGACCGCCCCAAACGTCTTCAAGATTCGATGAGCCAACTCATACCTCCAGGAAGGATAGCTGCTGATACCTGACACACTCGGAAGCATGAGTTCAACTGATTTCCCGTCCAACGGTTCTCCCGGGGACTTTCGGCTTTCCTCACACTTCTCGTAACAATTTTTTCACAAGGAGTTCAGGATTTCAACCGTACCGGTGGGCGAGGAGACCGTCGCGCAGGGCCCGCGCGGACCAGCGCAGGAAGCGGCCGAAGGTCTTCAGGCCGAGGAGCTCGCCATACTGGACGTGGTGACGACCCTCACCCCGACCCTCTCCCAGAGGGAGAGGGAGCGTCGCGCAGCGTCGCGTCCAGGTGCTCCACCAGCGTGTTCCCCTGCTCCGGGCCCATGGGCACTCCCCGGTAGCGCGCCTCCCGGTAGTGCGCGAGGAACTCCGCCGCGACCTGCGCCACCGCCTCGCCTCGCGCCTCGCGCAGCCGGGACAGCAGCTCGTCGTCCGTCTCCGAGGGCCCCGGCACCAGGCCCGCCCGCTTCTTGAGCGTCTTGAGGTAGCGCGCGTACACCGCCGCGAGCCGCACGTCCCGCGTCCCCATCACCTCGCGCCGCGTCTTCGTCCGCTCGCCCCACTTGCCCTTGCGCAGCCTCCACAGCAGCACCCCCGCCGCCAGCACCCCGAACAGCGGCGAGCCCACCAGCGCCTTCACCTGCGCCAATGGCTGGTAGCGCAGCCCCGCGCCCACCTCGCGCAGGAACGTGCCCACCGCGCCCACCAGGTTCCCCCAGAAGCCCTTCTCCTCCTGCGTCAGCCCCAGCGCCTCGTCCCGGCTCCTCCACGGCGTTGGATCGAACGCCACGAAGCGCCCCTCGTCCGCGAGGAACACCTCCACCCAGGCGTGCGCGTCCCGCTCGCGCACCAGCGTCGCCCCCGTGAGCGGATTGTTGTCCTCCGGCGCGAAGCCTCCCACCACCCGCGCCGGTACCCCCACCGTCCTCAGCAGCGCCGCCATCGCGCTCGCGAAGTACGTGCAGTACGCCGGCCGCTTCTCCTTCACCATCACCGCCAGCGGACTCCCCTCGCCCCGCAGGTCCACGTACAGCGAGTACTCGAAGTGCTCGTGGAAGTACGCCTCCAGCTTCCGCGCCTTCTCGCGCGGCGTGCGCGCCTCGCGCGTCAGCTCCTCCGCCAGCGGGCGCAGCTCCGCCTTCAACTCCTCCGGCAACGCGGTGAGCGCGTCCCCCGGCGCCTCCTCCGGTGGCAGGTACTCCTGCTCGGCCGTGCGAAGCGCCAGCGTGGTGCCCTCCAGCTCCTCCGCCTTCCAGACCCAGCCGCCCCGCACCTCCGGCCGCACGCCCTCCACCCCTCGCGTCCCCGCCGGGGCCGGCAGCCACGAGCCCACCGGCGCCAGCACCGTCAGCGCCAGCGTCCGCGCGGCCTCCTCCCCTCCCGAGGGCAGTGGCAACCGCCGCTCCTCCAGCTCCTTCGACGTCGTCCACCGCAGCCCGTCGAACCGGTCGAACACCCGCGTCCGCAGCCGCGCGGGCGCCGCCCCCGAGAGCACCAGCAGTGGCCGCTCCGAGCCTCGGGCCTTGCGCTCCAGGCTGCGCAGGCCCACCTCCGACTGGAACTCCGCGCCGGTGCCCGGATTGGAGCCGCTCGTCATCCGGTACACGGCGTCCATCAGCACGCCCTCGCTGGCCCAGATGGTCCGCGTCAGCCACAGCGTCATCCCCAGCAGCAGCACGGTGAAGACGCCGAAGCCCGCCGCCGCCCGGAAGCCCGAGCGTCCGAGTCCTCCCTCGAGAAAGGCCACCAGCAGCACGCTCAGCACCAGCCCGCCCAGCACCCACTCCACCGCCTGCATCTCGCGCACGCGCAGGCTGAGCGCCACGAGCAGGCCCGCGTACGTCCACGCGTAGTACCGGTTGCGGCCCAGCCCGCACAGCACCGACAGCCCCACCAGCGCGCCGCACAGCGGGCCGAAGATGTTGGGCGGAAAGGGCGCCGTCGGCGGCTCGCTCACCCAGAGCATCCCCGCTCCCGCCCCCATCCCCAGCGCTCCCGCGAACAGCAGCCGCGCCGGCGAGTAGTCCACCCGCACGCCCGTGAGCACCGCCCACAGGAGCCCCACCATCACCGGCGCGCACAGCAGCCACCGCCCGTGCGCCACCGCGTGCACCACCAGGGCCGCGAACACCGGCAGCAGCTCGACGAGCCGGCCGTACCGCGACACCGGAGCCAAGACGTTGTCCGAGGGTCCACTCATGCCAGCGCCACCACCTCTTCCGGCGCGAGCCCCACCGGCGCCCGGTCCGGCCTCACCGAGAGCACCCGCACCGCCACCCCGTGCGCCTTGAGCTTCTCCACCAGCGCCGCCCGCGACGGCTCCCAGTCCATCACCACGAAGATGACCGCGGAGAGGTGGCTCGCCTCGGGCAGCAGCGCCGCCTCCAGCGCCTCCAGGTCCAACCGCTCGCCCGACTCGATGGCCGCGAGGATTTCGAGGATGTGGTCGAAGTGCGCCAGCGCCCGGCCCGCCTGGAAGTGGAACACCTCGGGGCCCGCGGCGAACAGGTCGATGATGTACTCCTGCCGCGCCAGCACGTCCGCCATGCCCGCCGCCAGCGAGAGTGCCTTCTCCAGCAGCGCGTCCTCCTTCACCGAGCGCGACTGCACGTCCAGCACCATGGCCAGCCGGACGAAGAACTCCTCCTGGAACTCCTTCACCACCAGGCGGCCCGTGCGCGCGAAGGACGGCCAGTGGATGTCCCGCGTGCGGTCCCCGTCATGCCAGTCGCGCGTGCCGAAGAACTCCGTGGACTCGCCCACCTGCGAGGCCACCGAGATGCCTCCGGGCTGGTAGTTGCGTCCGTGCGGCACCTCCAGCGACTCGAGCGGGGTGAAGCGCGGGTACACCAGCACCCGGTCCTTCGCGGGCGAGCGCCTCGGCCACTTCACCAGCGCCGACGGGAAGAGGCTCGCGGCCTGGAGCGCGCCCAGCTCGTAGACGCCGCGGGTGGTGCACTGGAGGCGCAGCGTCACCTCGGTGCGCTCGCCGGGCGCCAGGGTGTCGATGACCGGGGGCTCGCCCACGCGGCGGAGCTCGGAAGGCAGCAGGCGCTCCTCCACCACGAGGTGGCGCACGGGACGGCGGCCCGTGTTCTCCACGCGCACGCGGTAGGTGAGCGTGTCCCCGGCGGAGACGGGGGGCGGGAAGAGGCGCGTGAGCGAGACGCGTGGACGGAAGGGCAGGCCCACCATGGCGGCGGCGATCAGCGCGCACACGGTGAAGGAGAAGAAGAGGATGAGCGGCGCCACCAGGCCGCCCAGCAGGAGGAAGCCCGCCGCCAGTGCGCACCACATCACCACGCGCCCCACCGGTGTGAGCAGCCCGTAGTACCGATCCTGGAGGAAACGGATGAATCCGTGGTCCTCGGGCGGCATCAGGAAGGACCAGCGGCGACGGCGGGCCATGCGCGGGGGTGTCCTTGGTGCGAGTGGCCTCACGCCAACCTCCGGCGCGAGCAGGTGCACTCTATCAAGCTCCGGAGACCACTCCCCAGGGGACCCTCCTTCCGGACGCGAACGGCTCCAACTGGTCCGATGGTCGGACCAGTTGCTCGCTCGCGCGTCCGGAAGCCTCCCGGGCGCGGTCTTCCACAAGTTGTCCAACTGTTGGACAAGTTCGTACGGCTCGCGCCCGGGAGGTGCTCGGCCCGGAGTGATGAACACGGATTCGGATACCCTCACCCCGTCCCTCTCCCGGAGGGAGAGGGGAGATTGGGCTCGGTGTGGATGGGCCCTCTGTGAGTGAGATGGATGGCCGTCAGCGTGGCACCGGCACGGCGCCGACCAGGTCCTTCGTGAGCGCTCGCTTGTCCGCTCCCGCGTACCTCGCCCGCGTGTCCAGCACCAGTCTGTGCGCCAGTACCGGCACCGCCAGCGCCTTCAGGTCCTCCGGCAGCACGTAGTCCCGTCCCTGCATCAGCGCCCTCGCCCTCGCCATCCTGCCGTACAGCAGCGCCCCTCGCGTCGAGACTCCCAGCCGGATGCTCGGGTGGCCTCGCGTCGCCTGCACGATTCGCAGCAGGTAGTCCGCCACCGTCTCCTCCAGCTTCACCTCCTGCACCCGCTGCTGCAGCTCCACCACCTCCGCCACCGTGCACACCGCCTTCATCCCCTCCAGCGGCGGCGGCCCCGAGCGCGTCATCAGCAGCGTCCGCTCCTCCCCCTCCGGCAGGTACCCCAACGACAGCTGCACCGCGAACCGGTCCAGCGACGCCTCCGGCAACGGGTACGTCCCGTGGAACTCCACCGGGTTCTGCGTCGCGATGCACAGGAACGGCGGCGACAGCACGTGCGTCTGTCCGTCCACCGTCACCTGCCCCTCGCTCAACGCCTCCAGCAGCGCCGACTGCGTCCTCGGCGAGGCCCGGTTGATCTCATCCGCGATCAACACGTTCGCGAACAGCGGCCCCTCGCGGAACCGGAAGCTCCCCTCCTGCGGATTGAAGATGGACGCCCCGACGATGTCCGTGGGCAGCAGGTCCGGCGTGAACTGCACCCGCTTGAAGCTGCCGCCGATGCTCAACGCCAGTGCCTTCGCGAGCGTCGTCTTCCCCGTGCCCGGCACGTCCTCCAGCAGCACGTGCCCTCCCGCCGCCACCGAGCACAGCACCAGCTCCAGCGACTCGCGCTTGCCACGGATGACGCGCTCCAGGTTGTCGACCAGCCGCGTCACCAGCGCGCGCACCACGGCCGCACGCTCCGTCACAGGAACCTTCACGGGAGAAGAAGACATTCTGGCCGCGCAGCGTACCAGCACCGCTCCGGATAGGCTGCCCCCACCCCCATGGCCGCCTCCGCCTTCGTCAGCAACGTGCTGCCCCTCCTGCGGCACAACCCGGACTACCGCCGCCTCTTCTTCGCCACGGTCGTCTCCCTGCTCGGCGACTGGTTCGCCTTCGTGGCCATCAGCGGCTTCGTCACCGAGTCCACCGGCCGCCCCGGCTCCGCCGCCGTCATCCACGCCGCCAGCGTCCTCCCCGTCTTCCTCTTCTCCCCCCTCGCCGGCCTCGTCGCCGACCGTGTCGACCGCAAGCGCCTCATGGTCTCCGTGGACCTGCTGCGCATCCTCCCCGCCCTCGGCCTGCTCGCCTCCCTCCGGCTGCACTCCCCCGTGCTCGCCATCTCCTGCGTGGCCCTGCTCGCCGCCCTCTCCTCCTTCTTCGACCCCGTCGCCGAGGCCTCCGTCCCCAACGTCGTCCCCCCCGAGCAGCTCTCCATCGCCCAGGCCGCCCTCGGCGCCGTCTGGGGCACCATGCTCTTCATCGGCGCCGCCGTCGGAGGACTCGCCACCCTCGCCTTCGGCCGCGAGGCCAGCCTCCTCCTCAACGCCGCCACCTTCCTCCTCTCCGCCCTCTTCGTCGCCGGCATCCGCCGCCCCCTCCAGCACCACGGGCCTCCCTCCACCCATGGCGTGGGCGCCCAGCTCGGCGAGGTGTGGACGCTCGCCCGCCAGAGCCGCGTCACCCTCTCGCTGCTCGTCACCAAGGTGGGCGTGGGGCTCGGCAATGGCATCGTCGGACTGCTGCCCGCCTTCGCCACCGCCCGCTTCGCCTCCGGAGACGCCGGGGTGGGCATGCTGCTCGCCGCGCGTGGACTCGGTGCCCTCCTCGGCCCCTTCCTCGGCCAGCGCTGGGCCGGGGACGACGGCCGACGCCTCTTCCTCGTGTGCGGCGGCTCCATGGTGACGTACGGGCTCGCCTACGTGCTGCTCCCCTTCGCCCCCTCCCTCCCCCTGGCCGCCCTGTGCGTGCTCCTGGCCCACCTCGGCGGCGGCGCGCAGTGGGTGCTGTCCACCTACGGCCTCCAGGTGTCCACCCCCGACCGCCTCCGCGGCCGCGTGCTCGCCCTCGACTTCGGCCTCGCCACGCTCGCCGTCGGGGTGTCCTCCCTCGTGGCCGGGGGCGCCGCCGAGCTCGTGGGGCTCGCGCCCGCCTCCTGGGCCCTCGCCTGCGCGTCCATCCTCTATGGCCTGTGGTGGCTGGGGTGGACGCGCGGCCTGTGGCGCCACCGCACGGACGTGCTCGCCTCGTACCGCCCGCCTCACTCCGGCTGAGGCAGGAAACCCCACTCCTCGCCGGCCGCCTTCGCCATCGCATCGACGACGCGCGGGTGGATGCGGCCATTGCTCACGATGAGCCCCAGCGTGCCCCGCAGCTCCGCGCCCTGCGAGAAGTCCACCTCCCGCCCATCCAGCCCCGTCACCTGGCCTCCCGCCGCGCGCACCAGCGCCGTGCCCGCCACGTGGTCCCACGTCTTGTGCGGATTCTTGCGGATGTCCCGCGGCCCCCGGATGAACAGGTCCGCCGCGCCCGCCGCCACCAGCGCGTACTTCACCATCCCGTCATAGCGCCGCGCCCGCCGCGCATCGAAGCCCGCATCCGCGTACACCCGGTCCGCCATCTCCCGCGAGCGCCGGCCCATCACGTAGCTCTCCACCACCCGGATGCTCGGTGGATCCACCCGGTCCGACACCGACAACGCGCGCGGCTCGCCGCCCTCGAGCGTCTCCGCCCAGGCCCGCCCCGCTTCCGTGAAGAAGAGCGTGCCCCCCTCCTCCAGCGGCGACACCGGCACGCCGATGATGCCGTCCACCGGCTGGCCCTCCACCAGCGTCCCCACGCACACCGCGTAGCCCCGCCCGTGGATGAAGCCCTCCGTCCCGTCCACCGGGTCGATGACCCACACCCGGTCTCCCCGCACGCCCCGGCCGTGGTTGAGCCAGCGCAGCAACAGCTCCTCCGTCACCCGCTCGCCCAGCAGCTTGCCCACCAGCCGCACCGCCTGCTCGCGCTCCCCGGGCGGCACGGTGAGGAACCCCTCCGCGCCCTCCTCGGCGATGACCCCCTCCTCGGGGAAGTGGCGGGCGAGGGCGCGGCACACCAGGGCCTGCGCCCCATAGTCGGCGATCGTCACCGGGCTGGCGTCGCTCTTGCGGCTGACCCCCGCCTTGGCGGCCCGCACCCGGCGGCACAGCTCGCAGGCGAGCCGCACCGCGTCGATGATGGGTTGTAGCTCTCGAACGCTCGGCTGCTCCATGAAGGGGACCGCTCCTTGAGAGGGACTCTACACATGGAGAGGGACTCTACACATGCACCGCCGGCCGGGAAGCGCCGACTGCCCCGTGGACCCCGCCCCCGCGCGCGCGGCCACCATCCCCACGCGCACGCCCGCCGGCACGCGCGTGGGGGGATTCAGGCCCGGGTGGGCCTACTGCACCGGCGCGGGCGCCGGAGCCATGTTGTTCGTCGGGGGCGGCATGTACGCCGGGCGATCGGACACGGGGCCCGCGGCGCAGGTGTACTCCACCGTCCGCGAGGACAGGAGGAAGGGCACCAGCGAGGCGCCCGCCGTGGCGCAGGAGAACTGCGCCACGGGGTCCCCCGTGTTGGCGCACGCCAGCGAGCCGGCGATGCCACCGGCCACGCTCAGGCCCACGTTGATGAGCCAGTCGGTGCCGCTCAGCCGGCTCTCCGCCCAGGACAGGCCGTTCTGGCACTGCTGCCCCGCGGGCTGCGACAGGTTGGCGAGTCCGCCGATGGTGAACCACTGCCGGTCCGAGTAGGGCGCGCTCTCGGGGGCGGCGCGGGTGACGATGCGGGTGTTGTAGCAAGCCGTCTGCGTCGCCATGACGGCGAGGGCGGCAACCACGGTCCACTGACGCTTCTGCATGGTGTGTCTCTCGATTCGGAGGTGAGGAATGGACGCCGGCCCGCGTGTACTGGAACTTCCCGGGACCCGCCATTTCTCCACCGCCGCCGGACCCCCTCCCAGACGTCTCACTCCCGGGGAGAGGCGTGGAGCGAGCGGGCCAGGCGGTGCAGCAGGCGCAGCTGGGGCTGGCGCAGGCCGCGCGCGGCATCCACCAGCCGGCGCAGGCCCGAGGGCTGGGAGAGCTCCAGCCCCAGCAGCTCGTCCGAGCCGATCTCCAGGGCCACGCAGATGCGCCGCAGCGTGGGGACGCTGGGGAACATCTCACCGCGCTCGATGCGGCCATACACCTCGAGCTGCACGCCCACCCGGCGTGCCACCTCCGCCTGGGTGAGCCCGGCCCGCGTGCGCGCGGCGTGGGCCACGCGACCGAGGTTCATCGCCAGTGGACGTTCCATACGAGCCGAGAGCCGGGGCATGCGAAGGGTCCTCCAGGAGGGACGCCCCCTACCTTACGGACTCGCCAAGTCCTGTCAATGCCCACTACCCATTTATCGGGTTGACCCGGCCCGCCCCCTCTCTGGAGGTATGGTGACCCGACCTCCCGCTCTCCGCGAACTCCCCTGATTCGCTCCGAGTGTGTCCTCCGGGACGAGGCCTCGAAAAAGCGGTGCCGCGGGGGGTGTTCGATCGAAACCACCGTCGTTATGGTGCATCTCCCCCCGCATTCACGGCTCCGCCCCCCAGGAGGCCTCACCATGCCCAAGGAACACGTCGACACCCGGAACCTCCAGGTCCACGACATCCCCCAGCAGCACGACAGTCTTCAGGCCCTCTCCGACAACGTGACGCTCGTGGTCACCCAGGCCTTCGGGCCCGGCGGTGACAACCTCATCGGCTTCTCGGACGTGACGTTCAACGGCTACCCCGCCGTCACCCTGCTGCTGCGCACCCCGGACGGGCGCGAGGGCCTCGTGCACCTCTCCCCCATCCACGGCGACAAGCGCAAGACGGGCTTCATCGACATCGCCCCCGGCACCCGCATCGAGCTGCTGTGCCCCGTCACGAAGCGCCCGCTCGAGAAGCTGGGCCCCGTGGATGACGGCAGCGGCGCCACCTACTACGCCCTCTACCTCACCCCCAAGCTGTCCCGGGGCCATGCCGTCGCCGTCACCGACATCTGGGACCACTTCCACTCCCGCATCGTCGACGACGAGGCCGTCATCTCCTACTGGGCCCAGACGCACGCCCTTTGAAACACACGACGGGACACACGAAGCGCCCCACGCCCCGGTGACGGAGGAGCCCCGCCGTCACCGTCCCTCGACGCGGTCCGGGAAGGGCGCGGCCTGCAGCAGCCGCCCGTGCCGCACGTCCACGGCGTAGTGGATGCCGTAGTGCGGCTGCGTCCACTGGTCGAAGACGAGGATGTCCGAGGGCAGCCACACCAGCCCCGAGAAGGGCCGCAGCTCCGAGAAGGCCGGCCCCCGCAGCTCCCGCATCTCCGCCTGGCCCACGGCCCGGACGAGCACCCGGCACTCGGGCTCGCACGTGGCGAAGGCCTCCCACTTCCCCTCCGGGCTCACGGCCCGCTCGTCCCACTCGCTCCCGGCGGGCGGCGCGGGCACCGGCACCAGCGCGAAGCCCTCGTTGGGGTTCTCCATCGCCCACGAGCCATTCACCTCCACCCCGTGGTGGTGCGGATCCTCGAGCGTCACGGGCGCCCCGGGGGACGGGGCCGAGCGGCACGCGGATGCCAGCAACAGGGCCAGTGCGGCGGGGCGGCTCACGGCGGCGCTCATGGGAGACCTCCAGGAGGGATGGCTCGGCGGCTACTTGAGGATGCGGACGCGGGCCTTCTTCCGGCCGAGCGCATTGGCCTCGGCGAGCGTCGTGGGCCCCAGGAAGATGTCGATGTGCTTGCCGTTGATGGCCCCGCCGGTGTCCCAGGCCACGAACGTCCGCTTCGGGTAGATGTCGATCTCCAGCCGGCTGCCGAGCGGAATGACGCTCCGGTCCACGGCGACCGACTCCCACGCCACCGGCTTCTTCCATGCACCGCCGGTGCCGAGGGTGAACCAGGTGTCGCGCCCCTTGGGCCTGCCCTTGTTCCAGTCGATGGTGATGAACTCACCGGCCTCCGTCTGCCCCGTGCCCTGGAAGATGACGCCCGTCTTCGCCTTGTAGAGGAAGCCCTCGCGGTACTCGCCCTCGAGCCCGTGGGCCTTCACCTTCTTGTCCAGGGCGAACACCGGATCCGACTCCATCACGATGATGTAGTGGGTGATGGTGAAGCCCTCCATCCACTCACCGGCGGCCATGCGTGCGGCTCCTCTCGCGACAGGGGACGGAGTAGCCTACCGCAGGAGGTACGAGCCACGCAGACTCTTCCGCCGGGAGCGGTTTCTCGGATTCTGGGAGCGGACGCGTCCGGGGTGGGCCCGGAATGTCGGACAGCAAAAGGTCCGGCCTCCGGGGCCGAGGCGGTGTAGGATGGCGCGCTTCCTCGACACCGGCCCGGGTGGGGTTGGGCCGGTCCACTCTATACGGAATGGAGTTGCACCATGGTCGCTCGGGCACTCGTGCACCTGTTGGGAGAGACTCCGCTATTCCTCTTCGAAGTGACGGGACTGGGAGAGCAGCTCAAGGTGCTGCGCTTCTCCGGCTCGGAGGGGATGTCGAGCCTCTACGAGTTCCAGGTGGAGGTGGCCTGCGAGAACCAGGACCTGGACTTCTCCCAGGTGGTGGGCAAACCGGGGGTGCTGTCGCTCAACGGCGAGCTGGTACCCCGGTACGTGCACGGCATCGTCAGCCGCTTCGAGCAGGTGAACGAGCTGCCGCGCTACGCCATCTACCGCGTCACGGTGGTGCCGCAGGTGTGGCGGCTGCACCACCGGCATGACTGCCGCATCTTCCAGAGGCTCGACACGCCGGCCATCCTCAAGAAGGTCTTCGAGACGGCGGGCATCCCCGCGGAAGCGGTGCGCTTCTCGCTGGTGAACGCGTACGAGCCGCGCGACTACTGCGTGCAGTACCGCGAGTCGGACTGGGCCTTCGCCAGCCGCCTCATGGAGGAGGACGGCATCTTCTATTTCTTCGAGCACCAGGAGGACAAACACATCCTCGTGCTCGGGGACACGGATGCGGCGCTCAAGCCCATCGACGGCGTGGAGCTGCTGCCCTTCCGGCGCGCCACGGGCGGGGTGGCGCAGGAGGACCACGTGCTGCGCTTCCGCCGCCTGCAGGAGGTGCGGCCGGGCAAGACGAGCCTGCGTGACTTCAACTTCAAGAAGCCCGGGCTGCCCATGGAGGCCGGGCACGAGGCCGAGGTGGATGCGGACCTCGAGGTGTATGACTATCCGGGCGAGTACCAGGACCCCGGGCGTGGCTCCTCGGCCAAGGGCACCACCATCGCCCGGCTGAGGCTGGAGGCGTGGCAGGCGGCGCGGTTGCAGGCCCAGGGTGAGAGCGATTGCGAGCGCATGGCGCCCGGCCGGCTCTTCACGCTCCAGGAGCACTCGCGCGAGGACTACAACGGCCGCTTCCTGCTCACCCACGTGAGCCACTCGGGCAGCCAGCCGCAGGTGATGGAGGAGGAGTCGCAGCAGGGCGAGTTCAGCTACTCCAACTACTTCACCTGCATCCCGGAGAAGGTGCCCTACCGGCCCGCGCGCGTGACGCCCCGGCCGCACGTGCGCGGCGTGCAGACGGCGGTGGTGGTGGGCCCCTCGGGCGAGGAAATCCACGTGGACGAGTGGGGCCGGGTGAAGGTCCAGTTCCACTGGGACCGGCAGGGCAAGCTGGACGAGAACAGCTCCTGCTGGGTGCGCGTGAGCCAGCTGTGGGCCGGCGAGGGCTGGGGCGCCATGTTCATCCCGCGCATCGGCCAGGAGGTCATCGTCGACTTCATCGAGGGGGACCCGGACCGGCCGCTCATCATCGGCCGCGTGTACAACGGCGCCAACCTGGTGCCCTACGAGCTGCCCGCGCACAAGACGAAGAGCACCATCAAGTCCAACTCCTCGCAGGGCGGCGACGGCTACAACGAGCTGCGCTTCGAGGACGAGAAGCACAAGGAGCAGTTCTTCATGCACGCCGAGCGGAACATGGACGTGCACGTGAAGAACGACTCGTTCGAGAACATCCTGCACGACCGGCACCAGACGATCGGCAGCCAGGGGAAGAACGGCAAGGTCGGCGACCAGAACGAGCTGGTGCTGCGGGACAAGAGCCTCACGGTGCACCGCCACAGCCAGGAGCACGTGGGCGGGGACCTGAAGCTGATGGTGGGCGGCATCGACGGCGCGGGAGACGTGGACATCGTCATCAAGTCCAACCGCATGGAGCTGGTGCACAAGCACAGCCACCTCCACGTGAAGGAGAACCTCAACGAGAAGGTGGGCGGCAGCCAGTCGCTCCAGGTCGGCAATGATTTGCACGTGAAGGTGGGCGGGCTGCACGCGCTGGAGGCGGGCAAGGAGATCCACCTCAAGTCCGACAAAATCGTCCTCGAGGCGGCGAGCGGCATCACCATCAAGGGCCCGGGCGGCTTCATCACCATCGACGCGAGCGGCATCGCCATCAAGGGCACGCTGGTGCAGATCAACACGGGCGGCTCGGCGCTGTCCGGCAGCGGCGCGGCGCCCACCGCTCCCACGGACGCGGTGGAGGCCACGCCCACCGTGCCCACCCCGGCGGACGACGGAAGCAAGCCCTGAGACGCGGTCCCCCCCAGCCACAGCCCCCCGAGAGGAGAACCCCATGCCTCCAGCCGCACGAATCACGGACATGCACGTGTGCCCCATGGTGAATCCAGGCCCGGTGCCGCACGTGGGAGGACCCACGACCTCGGGTGAGGGCACGGTGCTCATCGGCTACCAGCCGGCGGCCCGGGTGGGAGACTCGCTGCTGTGCACGGGCCCGGGCGTCTCGGACTCCATCTCCCAGGGCGAGTCCAGCGTCATCATCGGCGGCAAGCCCGCGGCCCGGCTGGGAGACCCCACCTCGCATGGAGGCGTCATCGTGGCCGGCTGCCCCACGGTGGTCATCGGCTCGTCCGCGCAGGGGCAGACCATCACCCTCGCCGCGCGCGAGGGCACGCCCTTCTGCGAGGAGTGCGAGAAGCGCAAGCGGGAGCAGCAACAGCAGTCCCAGGCGCGGGAAGGCTGAGGGACGGATGAAGCGCCACGCCATCCTCCAGGTGCGCTGGGGACCCCTGGCCCACCAGAAGACGCTCATCGAGCCCGGCCAGGTGCTCAAGGTGGGGCGCGCCCCGTCCTCGGGGCTGGCGCTGGCGGTGCCGCACGATTCGGAACTGGCCGAGGAGCAGTTCGAGCTGTCCTGGAGCGGCAAGCGCGGCTGGCTGCACGGGCGGCCGGGCGTCCCGGCGACGCTGCTGGAGGGCGAGCCCGTGGAGCAGGGCGAAATCTTCAACGGCACCTGGCTGCGCGCGGGGCAGACGGACTTCTCGGTGTACTTCGAGAAGACCACCCCGCCGCGCGAGCCGGAGCAGCCGGATCCTCCCGTGCTGGTGGCCCACAAGGCGCGCGCCCTGGAGGTGCTGCGCGCCCAGAAGGCCCCGCTGTACGCCATCGTCGACGCGGCCCGCGGCGAGCGCGTCCTCGAGCTGCTGCACGAGTCGGTGGAGGACTGCTACTCGCTGTACGAGGGCCCGCAGGGCGTGGCGCTGGCGGAGGTGGCCCCGTACCTGGTGAGCCTGCCCCGGAAGGACTCGTGGCTGCTGGAGGCGCTGGTGCAGGAGGGCTGGGGCGCCCACTGGGGGGTGTTCCTCACCAGCGCCGCGCCCGTGCTCCAGGTGCGGCGGCACTTCCGCAAGTTCCTCATGGTGGAGGCGGAGGGCGTCGAGGGCCGGCTGTACTTCCGCTACTACGACCCTCGTGTCCTCGGTGCCTTCCTCCCCTCGTGCCCTCCCGAGTCGAGGAAGGACTTCTTCGGGGACATCGAGGGCTTCATCTTCAGCGGCTCGAATGGTGAGGTCACCGTCGAGCTGCCTTCCCTGGACGGAAAGCGTCCGCCGGGCCGGAACGGGACAATGGGTTGAACCTATGGTTGCTCGCGCACACGTACACGAGGTGGGAGGAGCTCCGGTCTTCCTGTTCGACATCGGCGACTTCGCCGAGCCGATGCGGGTGCTCCGCTTCTCGGGCTCCGAAGGGCTGTCCAGCCTGTTCGAGTTCCAGGTGGAGCTGGCCAGTGAGAACCCGGACATCGACTCCGCGCAGGTGGTGGGCAAGACGGCGCTGCTCGGCATCCGCGGCGAGTCCGGCTTCCGCCACCTGAGCGGCATCATCAGCCGCTTCGAGCAGGTGAACGAGCTGCCGCACTACGCCCTCTACCGGGCCACGGTGGTGCCCGTGGTGTGGCGGCTGCTGCACCGGCACGACTGCCGCATCTTCCAGAAGCTCGACACGCCCGCCATCCTCAAGAAGGTCTTCGAGGCGGCCGGCGTGCCCTCGGACCGGGTGCGCTTCTCGCTGGTGAATTCCTACGAGCCCCGCGACTACTGCGTGCAGTACCGCGAGTCGGACTGGGCCTTCGCCAGCCGCCTCATGGAAGAGGACGGCATCTTCTATTTCTTCGAGCACCACGAGGACAAACACATCCTGGTGCTCGGAGACACGGATGCGGCGCTCAAGCCCATCGACGGGGGGGACACGCTGCCCTTCCGGCGCGCCTCGGGGGGCGTGGTGATGGAGGACCACGTGGCGCGCTTCCGCCGCGTGCAGGAGGTGCGGCCGGGCAAGACGAGCCTGCGCGACTTCAACTTCAAGAAGCCCGGACTGCCCATGGGGGCCGAGCAGGCCGCCGAGGTGGATGCGGACCTCGAGGTGTATGACTCTCCGGGCGAGTACCAGGATCCGGGCCGGGGCTCCTCGGCCAAGGGCGCCTCGCTGGCGAAGCTGCGGCTGGAGGCGTGGCAGGCCTCGCGGGTGCTGCTGCAGGGTGAGAGTGATTGCGAGCGCCTGGGCCCGGGACGGTTCTTCTCCCTGCAGGAGCACTCGCGCGGGGACTACAACGGCCGCTACCTGCTCACCCACGTGAGCCACGAGGGCGAGCAGCCCCAGGTGATGGACGAGGAAGCCCCGCTGGAGGACTTCCGCTACACCAACACCTTCACCTGCATCCCGGAGAAGACGCCCTACCGGCCTCCGCGCGTGACGCCCCGGCCCTCCGTGCAGGGAGGCCAGACGGCGGTGGTGGTGGGCCCCTCGGGCGAGGAAATCCACGTGGACGAGTGGGGCCGCGTGAAGGTCCAGTTCCACTGGGACCGGCAGGGCAAGCTGGACGAGAACAGCTCCTGCTGGGTGCGCGTGAGCCAGCAGTGGGGCGGCGAGCTGTGGGGACGGATGTTCATCCCGCGCATCGGCCAGGAGGTCATCGTCGACTTCATCGAGGGGGACCCGGACCGGCCCATCATCACCGGCCGCGTGTACAACGGCGCCAACCTCGTCCCCTACGAGCTGCCCGCGGAGAAGACGAAGAGCACCCTCAAGTCCAACTCGTCACTCGACGGGGACGGCTACAACGAGGTGCGCTTCGAGGACGAGAAGCACAAGGAGCAGTTCTTCATGCACGCCGAGCGGAACATGGACGTGCACGTGAAGAACGACTCGTTCGAGGACATCCTGCACGACCGGCACCAGACGATCGGCAGCCAGGGGAAGAACGGCAAGGTCGGCGACCAGAACGAGCTGGTGATGCGGGACAAGAGCCTCATGGTGCACCGCCACAGCCAGGAGCACGTGGGCGGGAACCTGAAGCGGCACGTGGGCGGCATCGACGGCGCGGGGGACGTGGACATCGTCATCCAGTCCAACCGCAAGGAGCTGGTGCACAAGAACAGCCACCTCCACGTCAAACAGAACCTCAACGAGCGGGTGGAGGCCACGCAGTCGCTGCAGGTGGGCAAGGACCATCACACCGTGGTCAACGCGCTGACGGCGGTGGACGCGGGCAAGGAGATCCACCTCAAGTCCAACAAGATCGTCGTCGAGGCGGCGACCGGCATCACCATCCAGGGGCCGGGCGGCTTCATCACCATCGACGCGAGCGGCATCGCCATCAAGGGCAACGTGGTGCTCATCAACAGCGGAGGCGCGGCGCTGTCCGGCAGCGGCGCGGCGCCCACCGCCCCCACGGACGCGGTGGAGGCCAAGCCCACCCAACCGGCCCTGGCGGACGATGGAAAGGTGCGGCCGCCGAGCGGCCTCGCGGTGGCCCAGGGCGCCTCGGAGCTCGAGCCCGTCAAGCCGATGAACCTGGCGGCCACCATGCTGCCCATGGCGCTGTTGCAGGCCCGCGCGCCCACCGTCACCTGCGTGCAGCTCTCCCAGCAGATCGACGAGATGGACCAGGCCCAGGTCCGCGCCGCGCTCGCCGCGGACGTGTACAACCAGAGCGGCACCCCCGGCCCCCTCCCCGAGGGCTTCACCCGCGCCAACGACGAGCAGCTCCGCAACATCTTCCAGGGCCAGCTCTCCGACGAGCAGATCAAGAACCTCACCGCGCCCGAGGGCTCCAGCTACCGCGCCGCCATCTACCAGGACGACAAGGGCAAGGCGTACCTGGCGTTCCGCGGCACGGAGAACAAGGAGGGCTTCAAGGACTGGAAGGAGAACCTCCTGCAGGGCGCCGGCATGGAGAGCCAGCACTACGAGAAGGCCAAGAAGCTGGCCGAGGTCCTGGACGTCGCCACGGACGGCAACATGGAGATCATCGGCCACTCGAAGGGAGGAGGCATGGCGGCCGCGGCGGGCCTCATGACGGGCGCCAAGACGACGACCTTCAACCCCGCGGGCGTCCATCCCAACACGGTGGGCGGCATGAACATGGCCAACGCCAGTGCCAACATCAACGCCTACGTGGTGGAGGGCGAGGTCCTCAACTGGGTCCAGGACAACCGGGCGGTGGTGCAGGGAGGCGCCGTCATCGCGGGCACGAAGCTGGGAGGCCCGCTGGGCGGAATGGTGGCGGCGATGCTCGTCAACGGCACCCTGCCCCAGGCCACCGGCCGGCGCGTGAACCTCCCGCCGCCCAAGGACTTCAAGCACGCCTGGTACGACCCGGTGCTGTACCGGGTGGACCTGCATGGCATGGACAATGTGAAGAAGAGCCTCGAGGAGCACCAGGAGAACCTCGAGAACCAGTACGTCGCCAACGGCTGCGAGGCTCAGCTTGGTAAGCGATAGCGGGGTGTCCCATGATGCGCCGTTGGCCATGGCTGGCGTGGGCCGCCATGCTCTCGTTGTTGGGCGGCTGTTCGAGGCAAGGAGGAGCGACAGTGTCCGGGCCGGATAGTTATTTCGAGAAACCCACCGACCAGCGGATGGCACGGGCGGTCGCGGAGGGGGATGTCGAGACCCTTCGCCGGCTGCTCGAGCGCGGCGAGGTGGATCCGCTCACCGTGGGCCGCGATGCCACCAGTTGGCTGAGCATCGCCGTCGCCGCGCGCCAGAAGGGCTCGCTCGACACGCTGCTCGAGCATGGCGCCCTGGGAGACCCCAAGGGGAAGATCGCCGGCCAGGCGCTGTACGCCGCCACGCTGCTCGATGACCTGTACTGGCTCGAGCGCCTCCACGCCGCCGGCGCGGACCTCAACAACTTCGGCGGGGGAGATCTGCTGCTCGAGGTGGCGGTGGACACCCGGAACCGGGCGACGCTGGACTTCTACCTGGAGCACGGCGCCGACCTGAACATGCGCACGAACACCGGCGGCTCCGTGGCGCTGTCCACCGCCCAGGCCAGGCGGTTCGACCTGGTGAACGAGCTCCTCGACCGGGGCGCCTCTCCCTGGGTGATGGACTCGCTCGGGTCCACCCTGGGCTCCGCGGCGGAGCGGGCGGGGCGGGTCCCCGCGTGGGATCACCGCAGCCCGATGAACGCGGAGCGGTTGCTGCTGCTGGAGCGGCTCCACGCCATCGGCTTCCCCAACCCCGCGCCCACGGCCACCGAGGGCCGCGCCCTCCGCGAAGCCGGGAAGTGGCCGCCGCCCAACGTGCCCGCCACCGCGCCGCGGCCCGCGGCGCCCTGAGGGCCGCTCCGCCCCACCGTCCACATCCTCGAAAACAAGGATGGCACTGAATGCTTCGCATCACGAAGGCTCAACTCGATGGAATGATTCTCCATGACGAGCGTGGCTTCATTGACTTCGTTGCCAGGCATATCCAGGAGGAGAGTCCGGAGTTGGTGCTGGGGCTGCCGTTCGACTCACTGAGAGACATGGTCGCGGCCGGGCTCGACCGGGCCCGTGGGCATGGGCTGCGTACCCCAGAGAACCTGACGGCCTTCGTGTCCATCATGTTCGAGATAGCCCCCAACTTCGATGAGCATCCCGCCATTGCCAGGGTGCTGGGGGATTCGTCCATCCCCATTGACGAGCGCATGGATGCGCTGTTCACGAAGCTTCCTCCCTCCGCATGGGAGCAGGCCGAGCGCTCTTATGACCCAGCAGCATGGTACTCCGAATCAAGGAACCTCCACCTGTCTTGAGCAAGAAAGGAGCACCTCCTCATGGGAGCAGAGCTGGAGTCCCTCAATGCAAACTCCCTGGAACTTCGCAGAGCAGAAGGCCTTCTGGAGAAGCTGACCAAGAACCTCGATTGGGAGATGGCGCAAGCAGCCCTTGATGCGGTTGGAACGATAGATCCCACACCGATCTCCGACCTCACCAGCGCCGGGATCAGTTTGTATCGAGGACAGTTCCTGGACGCGGGCCTCTCCGTGGTCTCCGCGTTCCCCTACCTCGGCGACGTGCTGGGTAAAGCCGCGAAAGCAGCCCGCATCACCCAGAGGATGGTCGATCTCAAGCGCAGGATCGACGTGACGGTCACGTCCATCAACAAACTGCGCCGGAACAACCGCACCCTGGCCGCAGCCGCCGAGCGGGCCCGCATCAAGAAGGAAGCCGCCGAGCGAGCCGCCAAGAAGAAAAAATGCAAGAACTGTCCGGACGACGAAGAAGTATCACCTACCTATGGCACGACTCTGCCCAAGACGGGTGGCCGTTGGTCCGACCCCAACAACCCTGGCAACTCGGACTGGATACCGGACCCCAACACCGAGAAGGGCAAGAAGATACTGGAGGTCACAGGCGGAAAACCCATTACTTTCAAGGATGGATACCCAGACTTCTCCCCCTACGCCAAGAAGAGCGTCGAAATCGACATGATCGGTGACCACTCGCAGGACTTCAAGAACGCGAACAAGGCCGCGGGCATTGAAGGGAGCAACCCTCCCAAGGGCTTTACCTGGCACCACAAGGAGGATGGAGTCACCATGGAGCTCGTCCCACAAGACCTCCACAACAAGGTGCCGCATACAGGAGGGGCAGCCATCGTTGATGGCAGCCGCTATGGCCCCTCACAATTCTGACAAGCCCTTCGAGCGAGCAGAGACATGAGCCCCATCATCACAGAATCCGAGCCGCCCGTTTCGAAAGCCCGCATTCAAGAAGTCGAGCGGTTCATCGGGAGCGAGCTGCCCGAGCCCTATAAGCGATTCCTCCTGAAACACAACGGGGGGACGCCAAAACCTTGCGAGTTCCTCTTCCGCAGCAAGGACAAGCCTCCCAGGCCGGCCCTTCTTTCATGGTTCCTCGCCATTCATGACGGGCCGTACGAGAACTTCCTGGAGCACTTCAAGGACTTCAAGGGGCGGATTCCAGACGACACGGTTGCCATTGCCCGGGATCCCGGCGGAGATCTCATCCTGATCGGGCTCCGAGACCCATTGCGCGGCAAGATCTTCTTCTGGACCAAGAAGCTCGAGTCCCTGGACGGCTCGCCCACACCGCCCGAACTGCTCCACGAGGTGGCGGATGACTTCGACTCATTCCTGAACTCCCTGTTCGACACATGAGCAAGGCCTATTTCGAAAGGGTCTCCCCCACCTTCATCGAGAATTGGGCGCCCGCGCTTCACGCTTTCTCCATCCCTCAGGTCGATGTGCCCTTGTCCCGGCTGGAAGCCCAGGCGCTCGAGGCCCGGACGTGGCACCGGAAGAGTACGGACCAGTCCGAGTACCTTCCGATCGATTCATTGATGTGGCGACTGGATGTTGCCCTCCGTCAATTTCCGGAGGGAGCCTTCGTCCGGCTCGGTTCTCGAAGCAGCAAGGACTCCGCGTATGCCGTCCAACATGGCCTCCGCGTCAGGAGCGGCGAAGCCGCGATACGACTGCTCACCGAAGGCTCCGAGCGAACAGCCTTCGATCTACGGCTGGCACTCCAGCTCCATTACGCTCCGCACATCTTCGTCCGCGAGTGGATGGACATTCCCCGCTGGGCGGAGTTCCGCTGCTTCATGAAGGATCGGAGGCTCGTCGGCATCTCCCAGTACGATTGCCTGAACGTTGGCATCCGTCCTGAAATCACACGGCATGCGGAGACCCTCCACAACGCGATACGCGAGTTCTCCCAACGCTTCGCGGCGGCTTCCCATCTCGACAATGTGGTGTTCGACGTTTTCGTCGAGGGAATGGACACCCCCGGCCCGCTCGACGTCCGCCTGCTCGAGCTGAATCCGTTCTTCCCCAAGACCGACCCATGTCTCTTCGACTGGTCGGTGCCCGCTGACTTCGATGGCTCTTTTCGCTTCCTCGGCGCTTCTACACTGAAGGGGAGGGACAACCTCGGCCGTGGAAGAGATGGGTGAGGCCTCTCCAGGCCTACTTCCCCTCTTCCGGCAGCAGCTTGCGCAGCTCGTCCGCCATGGTGCCCAGCTTCAGCGCCGTGGCCGCCACGTCCGTCCCCATCCGCGCATACGTGTCCACCAGCTCCAGCAGCGTCGCGCACCCCTGGGAGATGTGCGTCGTCTGCTCCGCCTGGCGCTCCGCCTCGCCCGCGCTCTTCTCCATCAGCTTCTGGTTCTGCAGGACGATTTCGCGAATGGAGCGCAGCGTCGTCCGCGCGGATTCCAGCACGGGCGTGAAGCGCTCCGTCGTCTCGCGGATGTGGCCCACCGCGTGCAGCGTCTCGGACATCTGCTTCGTCACCCCGCCCACCACCTCGCCAATCCGCGCCGAGCTCCGCCCCGACTCCTCGGCCAGCTTGCCCACTTCCTTCGCCACCACCGCGAAGCCCCGCCCGTGCTCACCCGCCCGCGCCGCTTCAATCCCCGCGTTGAGCGCCAGCATGTTCGTCGCCGCCGCCATCTCCTGGATGGTCTCCACGAAGCCGTGGATGCGCTCGGAGCTCTCCTCCAGCTTCTGCACGCTCAGCGCGCTGCGGCCCACCGCCTGGGCAATGGCCGTCAGGCTCGTCTCCATGCCGCTCACCAGCGAGTCCACCTCACCCGTGTAGCGCTGGGCCTCCTCGGCCTGCGTGGCGCTCGCCCGCGAGTGGCGGAAGAGCGCTCCCGCCGCGCTCGCCATCTGCTCGCTCGCCGTGGCGATGCGCAGCGCCGAGGTGCGCACGTGCACCGCCTGCTGGGACATCTCGGCGATCGTCGTGGAGAGCACCTGCGCCGAGCCCGCCAGCGTGCGCCCCGTCTCCACCACCTTGCCGCGCGACGTCTCCAGCTCCCGCAGCGCCCGCTGCATGTTGCGCCGCAGGTAGAACTGCTTGCGGTGCCCCGCGTGCAGCGCCTCCAGCAGCAGGCCCACCGCCAGCGAGCTGAGCACCAGGATGAGGTCCAACACCAGCTTGCCCGCCAGCGGCGCTTCCGACAGCACCAGGTCGAAGCCCACGTGCGCCGTGCCCAGCAGCGCGTAGAAGCTCATGCGCGCCCACCGGCCCACCGGCAGCATGGAGGGCCCCGTGAGCACGTTGAGGAACACCATGGCCACGTGGTAGCCCGAGCCCGCCATGCCCAGCGGGTAGAAGGCCCAGTCGTTGCCCACCGAGTACAGCAGGGTGATCCAGAACATGGCCGCCGGCAGGTCGCGCGGGCTCAGCAGCCGGCGCACCGTCAGCAGCAGCATCGGCGCCAGCAACCAGCTCAACCGTGCCAGCGCCAGCCGGCCCACGTCCGGGCTCGAGCCCAGGGCCCACAGGGCGTACAGCACGTCCAGCACGAACAGCACCGGGGTGGCCACCAGCGCCGTGAGCGTGAGCTTCCCGAGCCGCAACGGCCCTCGTGACAGCAGGAACTCGCGGTAGCTCTCCTGGGTTTCGGGAGACGGGGGGTTGTTGTCCATGTGCTCGGCCACGGTCCCGAGGAACCGCCTCGAGCCCGTCCGCGCACGCTATCAGACGATGGCCGCACCCCGGCGGGGGCATTCGCTCGCCCGCCTGCTCCACCTGGACCGGCAGTCACCTCTCCCTACACCACGGGCAACTCCCGCTGCACCGGCCCCGGGGGGAAGGCCTCCTCCAGCCGGGCGATGTCGTGGGCCGTGAGCCGCAGCCGCCCCGCCGCCGCGTTGTCGCGCGTGTGCGCCTCGTGGCTCGCCTTGGGGATGCAGAAGAGCGAGCGCCGCCTCATCAGGAACCCCAGCGCCACCTGCCGCGGCGTGGCCCCATGGGCGCGGGCCACCTCCGCCAGCACGCGCCCGTCCGGGCTGTCCGGCTCGGGGAAGTCCCCGCTGCCGAACGGGCTGTAGCCCACCACCGCCACCCCGTGCCGCTCGCACCACGGCAGCACCCGGTGTTCAATCTGCCGCTCCCGCAGGTGGTAGAGCACCTGGTTGCACGCCATCCGGCCCGGCCCGGCGATGGCCAGCGCCTCCTCCAGGTCATCCACGTCGAAGTTGCTCACCCCCCAGGCGCGAATCTTCCCGTCCGTGCGCAGCCGCTCGAAGGCGCGCAGCGTCTCCTCCAGCGGGTGCGGCCCCGGCCAGTGCAAGAGGTAGCAGTCCAGCCGGTCCGTCCTCAGCCGCTTCAGGCTGCGCTCACAGGCCTGAATCGTCCCCGCGTAGGTGGCGTTGTTGGGCATCACCTTGGACACGAGGAACACCTCGTCGCGCCGCCCGGCCAGCGCCTCGCCCACCAGCGACTCCACGTCGCCGTAGCCGTACAGCTCCGCCGTGTCCACGTGCGTCATCCCCAGGTCCAACCCCACCTGGAGCGCCCGGAGCGCCTCGGCCCGGCCGTCTTCCTCCATCTGCCAGGTGCCCTGGCCCAGCACCGGCACTTCCACTCCCGTGGGCCCGAAGACGCGCTTGTCCATGTGACTCCCCCGTGGGAGCCAGGGTCTCCACTCCTCCCCGCTCCCGGTATGCCGGCCCCGCTCCCGGCGTCTCCTGCCCCACACTCGCCTCCCCACGAGTGCCAACGCCCGACACGCGCCCCCGCGTCCCGCTCCGCGCGAGCCCCCCGCGCCCGCCGGACACGCGCGTCGCCAACTGGTCCGACTGTCGGACCCGTTGCCCGGCGCCGGCTCCGGAGGGCGCGCGGCCTCCCGTCCGAGATGTCAGCCGGACCGCCTACGTTTCCGGATGCACGGGGATTTCCAGGTTCACCGGGAGGCCCTGGTGCCGTACCAGGAGACACCGCACATGAAGAAGCAGAGCGCGTTGCACCTCGCGGGCGCCGTCATCGCCCCGCTGCTGGCGTTCCAGTTCCAGGCCCACGCCGGGCCCGCCGCCCCGCCCCCGTCCGCCCTCACCGCGCCGGCCCAGGGCGCCACCGAGGCGGTGGACCTCCTCGAGCGGCTGCGCGCGCTGCCGGGCGTCGTGTCCGTGGTGGAGGGCCGCACGCGCATCCCGGGCACGCGCTTCTTCACCCTGCGGTTCGACCAGCCGGTGGACCACGCGCACCCCGAGGGGCAGCGCTTCCGCCAGCGCGTGACGCTGCTGCACCGCTCCGAGTCCCGGCCGGTGGTGCTCTACAGCAGCGGCTACAACATCCCCAGCGTGGCCTTCCAGACGGAGCCCACGTACCTCTTCCAGGCCAACCAGCTCACCGTGGAGCACCGCTACTTCTGGCCCTCGGTGCCCGAGCGGCTCGAGTGGGAGCACCTCAACATCCGCCAGGCCGCCGCGGACCACCACCGCATCATCCAGTCCTTCAAGGGCCTGTACGGCTCGAGCTGGCTGACGTCGGGGGCCAGCAAGGGCGGCATGACGAGCGTGTACCACCGCTACTTCTACCCGGACGACGTGCAGGCCACGCTGCCGTACGTGGCGCCCAGCAGCAAGGGCCCGGCGGACGTGCGCTACATCGACTTCGTGGCCCACGCGGGCAATGACCCGGACTGCAACGAGCGGCTGCGCACCTTCCAGAAGACGGCCCTCCAGCGCCGCGACGAGCTGCTGCCCCTGGTGGACAGCACGTACGCGCCCCAGGGCATCACCTTCCATACGCTGGGCAGGGAGCGGGCCTTCGAGTTCGCCGTGGTGGAGTCGTCCTTCTACTTCTGGCAGTACGGCGACGCGTCGAACTGCGCCACCATCCCGGCCCCGGACGCGCCGGCCGGCGAGCTGTTCGACTTCCTCTCGTACCACGCGGACATCGGCTTCAACTTCGGGGATGACGCGCTCGACTTCTTCGCCCCGTACTACTACCAGGCCGCCACCGAGCTGGGCGCGCCCCGCTACGACGAGCGCCACCTGCACGGCCTGCTGCGCTTCCCTCGCGAGGACCGGCCCGCCCTCTACACGCCCGTGGGCGTGGAGAAGCGCTTCGACCACGCGCTCATGCCCCAGGTGGAGCGCTGGGTGCGCACCCAGGGCAGCCACCTCCTCTTCATGTACGGGGAGAACGATCCCTGGTCCACCAACGCCTTCGAGGTGCGCGAGCGCAACGACTCGCTGCGCTTCTTCGTGCCCGCGGGCAACCACTTGTCGCTCCTCTACATGCTGCCCGCGGCCGAGCAGAAGCGGGCGCTCGACGCACTGGAGCGGTGGATGGGGGTGCCCATCATCCGCTACCCGACGGCGGGGCTGAGGCCGGGCGAGGCGCTGCCCTTCTCGTACGACCTGCCCGAAGAGCGCGGCATGCGCTAGGAGCCCGTCGGCGAACAGGCCAGAGGTACGGTGCGCGTAGCGAGAGACATATGGCACCACCACCGCCTGAACGCACTGCGACGACAGCCCCGGTTCCGAGGTCTCCTCGGGGGGTTGTTTCTCACGCCTCCGAACGCCCACCGATCTCGGGGAAGCGCTCATAGGCTCGCTTGAGGGCCTCGAGGTGCTCGGGCTTGTCCAAGTCGAGCGGCGTCGCGGTGAGACTCACCACCCATCCCCCCGACGCCGTGCGCCTGGCGCGCGACAGCAGCTCCGCGTCGCGCGAGGGGTCCGGGAAGCCGATGGCCTCCGCAGCCGAGGCCGACCAGTAGTTGATCCACCCAAGGTACCTGGGAACCTTGGGCGAGCGGATGTTCCACGGGAGCTTGAGCATTGGCAGCCCCAGAGGCGGCCCGTCAGGATTCCCGGACTTCGGCCCTACTTGCGCTGCAATGACCTGCCTCACGGGCCCAGGCGCCACGGTTCCCCACCTGGCGCGCACGCCCTCCGCAACGTTCTCCAGCATGTCCACTGCCGCGGCGACAACGGGCGCGTCCTGGGGCAGCTGCGCATGAGCCATCAGCAGCGGCTCGCCCCCTGGACTCGAAATGGCGCTCTCAAAATAGCCGCTCATCGTAATCGGGTAGCTCTCGTCGCCATTGCACAACAACCCGAACTCGCCGGCCGCGGCCGTCTCCGCCAGCCACGCCGCGCGCGCAGGAAGCGCGATGGGCCGCCCCGCTTTCGACAGTCGCCACGCCATCCGCAAGCCGGGGAGTGCACGCTCGAGACCTTCAACGGCCGCGAGCGGACGCCCGTCGTCGCCCGTGAGCGCTGGAGCATAGACGTGCAGATGGAGGCTGGCTCGAGTCGTCATCATTTGCACCAGGTGAGGACGATATCAAAGGTGGCGTCCACATCCAGCAGCGCGGCCTTGTGGGCCTCGCTGATCACCCCGACCTTGAAGTCATACCCACAGGCCAGCGCGATGTCGCGGTACACCTTGAGTTCTTTCATCTCCTTATCGACCGTCATCTTCTTCAAGAAGTCGCTGTAATCGTCGAAGTACTCGACCTTGATCTCCCACAGCACCCGCACTCCCACCTGAAGCGCGTCGAAGTTCTTGCCATCGACCTGGGCATCCATCCCGGGCCAGCGGTTGGGCGGATACCCGTCGGCGCACGTGTTGTGCGCCTTGTTGCCGCCCTTATGCGGCACCGGGATGGCCTCGCACTTGCGCTCGCGCTCCCTGTCGGTGGGCTCGGGGGTCGGCCCTGGCGGCCCGTCCTCTCCCTCGGGCTTGGACTTGGGACGCCGCTTCTTCTTGAGCTCCGGCGGAGCGGGCTTCGTCTCTACCACCGGCGGTGCTTCCGGCATGGGCTGCGTCGGCGGCGGCCGCACCTGGGGACGGCCCCGCTTCTCGTACGCCTCCAGCGCCTCTGAAATGGCGAACCCCACCACCACCACGCCCACGACGACCACCGCGCCCACGGCCAGCTCGGGCGCCGCGAGGACACAGAGCCCGATGCCCAAGGCCCCGGCGCCCGCGGACGCGACCGAGCACCGCCCCGTGGTGTCCCTGAACCGCACCCGCTCGTGGTCGAGCGCGGGGTAGCACCGCTCCACCAGGTCGGCCCATGGCTGGCCCGCCTCCTCAACGACGCACCGGCCCCCGTCCGTCCAGGGCAGCTTCGCCGCGCGCCGGAGGTGGGTGACCACCAGGTCCTCGCGCAACGCCTCGGTCGTTACCCGGGCACGCCCCTCGCGCCGCCAGCTGCGCGCCGTCCCGGTGAGCGTACCGCCCATGGGGTAGCTCGTCGCGCACGCCAGCTGCAGCCAGAGCACCACCGCAAGCACCGCGCGAACAGCGCGCATTGCCTGGCCCGACGAGCGCCACCAGGACATGGGCTGCGTACCGCCGCCCTCCCCCACCGCGGGACTCGGGTGCTTATAAAACATGGCGCTGGCCTCCCCCTGGAGCATCAGCCCCGAAGGATAGGATGCGGGACGGCCAACCCTACAGGGGGGGCCCGCGAGGCCCATGGGTACCTCTCGCCGGAAGCAGCTCGGCGTCGACACGAGGAGCAAAAGCTGGCAGCTTGAACGAGCTGAAGCGACTCACCCGACATCTCCTTGACACTCTGCGAGGACGGTGAATCGTTATCGGCGCTTTGTGACGGCATCTCTCCCATTCCATGAGCGAGGAGCCATGGCAGATCTTCTGTATCCGCGCGATCACCTACAGGAGGCGCTGAAGCGGCGAGCCCCAAAATGGCTCGGCAACCCGCGGCTAGTGCAAGTCGTCGGCGAGCTTCTCGATCTCCTCTTCTTCGCGAGCCTCTCGACCGAAGAGGGTAGCGCCACCCGCGTGCAGGTTGTCGTATCGCCGGGAAAACCTCTCCAGGATGTCGAGGACAGCTCTGAGTACCTGGGCTCGGATGTACCTCGACAGCAAGCCTGGTCTGTGCTCCCGCTCAAACCGCAACGGCTCGACCTGGAAGCGCTCGTCAAGCTCTCAGTCGTGACCGAGCCTGGTCGAACCGCCGTTGTCCTGGAGCACGAGGAGTCATCCGGCTGGCAGGCCGTGGGAATTGCCAAGCTCAACACCAGCACAAATGGCGGGAACGTTCTCTTCCTGTCCACCACTGCCCCTGGAGCCCTCTCGCTCGTTTATGCCGGCACCGAGATCATGAGGTACGAGCGCGGGCAGCTTGCCAAACCGGCTCCCGACATCTTCATCTCCGATGGCGTGGTGCGCTCCACCATCCGACAGTCGCTAGGGGATCTGCTCAGCGGGGAGACGAATCGGATCCTCATGCCCAGCCGTATTGGCGAGCACGTTTTCGAAAGGCTCGTCAGAGGCATGCGAGCGACTGGCCGCGGAGGTCTCATTCTCGTCCAGCCGACTCCATCTCTCGACTCGCAGCAGGACATGCCGAAGCTCGTGCTCACCGAGCCCGACATCCTGGCGGACAAGAGCCGGAACCTCTTTGAAGCAATCGAACGCGGGCTTGGAGTCGCCTTCCGGGATGACGAGTTGGGGCGCAATGATGAGTGGGATGAGGCAATGAGCCTCCGCGAGTGGGCTCAGTCCGAGGTGGACTCACTGTCGGATGACATTGCGCGGCTTACCGCCATGGATGGCGCGCTCCTACTCGGGCCAAATCTTCGAGTTTTCGGCGCCGGATACAAGGTGAGCTCGTCCCACACCCTTCCACTCTATGAAGCATTTGACGCGACCGGACAGAGTGTTTCTCCTGTCGAATACCCCCTGGAGATTCACGGGACCAGGCACAGGGCTGCTGCGTCTTTCGTCGCTTCGACCGGCGGATTCGCCTTCGTCGCATCGGAGGATGGCCCAATCAAGTGCTTGATAAGGGAGCAAGGCCGGATCCTATTCTGGAGAGTTCGGTTTCCGGAGATCTAGGAGTCTGTCGGAACATTCCCACGACCCACTACATATCGAGTAGTGCGAATCGAACGCACCGCTACGGTTGGTATGGAGGACAGGTTTTGGAGCGATACTCCGACAAGCTCCTGGTGGCGTGTCCACGAAGTCCTTGGACATGGTCCATGGATGTCCCCTCTCCCCTTGGAGAGGGAGCATGCGCAACACAACCCGTCAGCGCCCCGGCCTGACGGTGTAGGCGCCCGTCCTCGCGTCCACGGACACCCGGGGCGGGCGCCGCGTCTCCTCGAAGAGGCGCCAGCCCGGCTCCAGGCCCCGCCAGAAGGCCACGAGCCGAGGCGTGGCCCTCGGGTGCTGCTCCAGCGCGGCCAGGCCCCGGGCGTCCAGCCGGCGCGGGAAGATGTGGATGGGCACGTCCCGCTTCATCTTCCCCCGCGCCGCCAGCACCATCAGGTACAGCTCCTCGATGGGGCCGTCCTGGATGGCGATGCAGCCGATGCTCATGCAGTTGCCGTGCACGTAGATGGCGCCCCCCAGTGGCCGCTCGCCCAGGCGCCGGTCCGCCTCGTTCGGGTAGCTCACCCTCATGGACAGGTGGAACTGGCTGCGCGGGTTGAATTGGTCCAGCGTGTAGAAGCCCTCGGGCACCTGCTCGTCGCCCTCGCGCCGCTTGGGCCCCACGTCCCCCGAGGCCGCGCAGAAGGGGAATGTCTTCACCTTGCGCAGCCGCTCGCCCCTCGCCCCCGCCCACACCTCCAGCTCCCGCTCCTGCTTGAAGGCCCGGACATAGAGCTCCTCCGGCGGCCACGAGACGCCCGCCTTCGTGAACAGCTTCGCCACCTCGGGCTCCCGCGCCCGGCGCACCGCCTCCACCTTCTTGTCCGCGGCCCCCGCAGGCAGCGCCGCCCACAGCCACAGCAGCAACAACGCTCTCGTCATGCCGGCCTGGACACCCCGGAGCAGACGGACGTTCCCCGGCAAGGACTTGCGTGTGTCACCCCGGCGTCACATCGCGTGGGTCTGCGTGGCGGGGGCGAGAAGAGCGCGTTAGCACTGCGCGCCTCTCCACCCCGGGAGTCTCCCCTTCATGCCTCTGAATCACTACGTCACCCTGGGCCGCTCCGGCCTGCGTGTCAGCCCCTTCTGCCTCGGCGCCATGACCTTCGGCGAGGACCTCGGCTGGGGCTCCAGCGTCGAGGACTCCCAGCGCATCATCGACCGCTTCCTCGCGCTGGGCGGCAACTTCATCGACACCGCCAACGTCTACACCCGCGGCCACTCGGAGAAGATCATCGGCGACCACCTCGGCCGCACGCCCTCGCGGCGCGAGCGCGTCGTCCTCGCCACCAAGTTCTTCGGCAACCTCTTCCCCCAGGACCCCAACGGCGGCGGCGCGGGCGCCAAGTCCCTCGTCTCCGCCACCCACGAGTCCCTGCGCCGCCTGCAGACGGACTACATCGACTTGCTGTGGATGCACGCGTGGGACCGCCACACGCCGATTGAAGAGACCATGCGCGCCCTGGATGACCTCGTGCGCGCCGGCAAGGTGCGCTACATCGGCTTCTCCGATACCCCCGCGTGGAAGACCGCCCAGGCCCAGCTCACCGCCCACTTCCGCGGCTGGACGCCCCTGGTGGCGCTGCAGATCGAGTACTCGCTGCTGGAGCGCACCGTGGAAGGCGAGCTCCTCCCCATGGCCCGGGAGCTGGGGCTGGGCGTGACGCCCTGGTCTCCCCTGAAGAGCGGCGTGCTCAGCGGCAAGTACACCCGGGAGAACGCCGGCAAGGTGAAGGCCGACCGCGGCGCGTGGGTGGAGTCCAACCTCGGCGAGCGCGCCTACTCCGTCATCGACGTGCTGCTGCGCGTGGCGAAGGAGTTGGACAGCACGCCGGCCCGCGTGGCGCTCGCCTGGGTGCAGAACCGCCCCGGGGTGTCCTCCACCATCATCGGCGCGCGCACCCTGGAGCAGCTGGAGAACAACCTGGGCGCGCTGGAGCTGAAGCTCACGCCGGAGCAGCTCGCCGCGCTCGACGAGGTCTCCAAGCCGGTGCTCAACTTCCCCGCCGGCTTCCTCCAGGGCGCCCCCACCTTCATGCACGGCGGGCTCACCGTGAATGGCGTCTCCGCCCCCGCGCTGCCCTGGGCGCCCAAGTCGGACGCCGAGCGGTACTGAGGGAAGACCCTCACCCTGACCCTCTCCCAGAGGGAGAGGGGACGACGTCACAGCCCGTGGGCCGCCTGCTTCACCAGGTGGCCCGTGAAGTTGTACTCGAGCAGGTGGCGCTTCAGGTTGCCGTCGCTGGCCGCGAACGTCTGCACGTAGTCCCCCTTCTCGAGGAAGAGCGTGACGCTGTACACGCCCGTGTCCCGGTCCACGTGGCCCTGGCCGCTCATCGCCCGCCCCTTGGACGTCCCGTTCTTCAGCACGTGGACGAACACATCGTTCGCCGTCGCTCCGTAGTGGTACGCGTCCTTCACGAACGACACGTTGAAGAAATACAGGCCCGTGCACGGCGCCACGAAGGTGCCACCGCCCTCGCCCCAGCCGCCTCCCTCCTGGGTGTGCGTCGTCGCGTAGCGCAGCAGCACCAGCCCCCCCTCCGAGACGTGGCCCGTCCCACTCGCACTGAAGGCGACGATGCCCGAGTCGGGACAGTGCGCCCCCGCCAGCAGCTCGGCCTCCCGGGCGGTGGTGGGGTCCACCGTCTTGTAGTCCGCGAAGAGCACCCGCGCCTTGCTCGCACCCGAGGCCGCGCCGGGCTCCTCCGCCCACGCCAGGTCCGGGCCGAGCAGCGACACCAGGCCGCACAGCAGCACCACCCGCGACGTCTTCATGAGAGCCTCCCTTCCCGGAGTTCCGGGGGTCCGGGGAGACTTGGCCCGGGAGCCGTGTCCCACAACCCGGCCCAGCGGTCAGGCAGGCGGCCGGTGAACGCTTCGCTCCCTCTCGGTGTCGGCGAGGCGACGCGAGCGGCCGCGGGGCCTCAGCGCCGGCCGCTGCCCGAGGTCGTGAACCAGGCCGACTCGGGCTCCACATCCGGGCTCGCGCCACTCGAGGAGCGGAAGGGAGAGCCGCTGAACAGGCCCTCGGACTCTTCTCCGGGCGGCGTGTCCGTGGACTCCATGGCCACCGACAGCAGCCCGGCCAGGATGCCCAGCAGACACACCCCCGCCACCGTCAGCTTCACCTTGCGGCGCCATGTCTGCACGGGCTCACGGTGGTAGCGCGGCATGCCCCGGCGCAGTCTCTCGCTCTGCAGGTCGATGACCCTTCCTGGCGCCTTGCTGGACATGCATGCATCCTAATCCACGTGGCCGGGACCACCCCCAGCGCGCTCGTGGAGCCAGCCGACATCCTAACGCATGCCGGGTCCTCCAGGTAACAGGCCCACCCTCTTCCGCGGATGGAACATGGGGCCACCCCGCGCATCCCACCTCCCGCCGTGACGAACCTGGACCTGTTTCCCCCCGAGCCACCCCCCGCTGGACCGCTGGAGCACCTGCTGAAGGTGTCCCGCATCTACCTGGAGCCCGACGTCGAGCGCTTCACCCGGGGCCGCGACATCCTCGCGCGCTTCCCCGGCGCCGAGCGGGTGCAGGTACGCTCGCACTGGAACATCCCCGGCCTCTTCGGCAACGAGGGCAACGCCGAGGCGTGGAATCGCATCAAGGGCAGCACCCTGGTGTTGGGCGTGAAGAAGTCCATGGGCTTCGAGGCCAATGGCCGCAGCGCCGACTTCCTCCCGCCCTCCACGGCCAACGGCTGCGTCATGAGCTGCGCCTACTGTTACGTGCCGCGTCATAAGGGCTACGCCAACCCCGTCACCGTCTTCGTCAACATCGAGCAGGTGCTCGCGGCCCTCCGCCGGCACGCGGGAAAGCTCGGGCCCAAGACGGAGCCCAATACGGTGGACCCGCGCTACTGGGTGTATGACATCGGCTGCAACAGCGACTGCTCGGCGGACGCGGCGCTCAGTGACAACGTGAGGGACCTGGTGCGGCTGTTCACCGTGCTGCCCAACGCCATGGGCTCCTTCGCCACCAAGCTGGTCAACCGCGAGCTGCTCACCTACGCGCCCCGGGGCAAGACGCGCATCCGCTTCAGCCTCATGCCGCACACCAAAGCGAAGCTGTTCGACGTGCGCACCAGCCCCATCTCCGAGCGCATCGCCGCCATCGACGACTTCGTGGCCGCCGGCTACGAGGTGCACCTCAACTTCTCGCCCGTGGTCGTCACCGAGGGCTGGCAGGCCGAGTACGACGCGCTCTTCCAGCAGCTCGACGACACGATGGGGGACAAGGCGAAGGAGCAGCTGGCCGCGGAGATCATCTTCCTCACGCACAACGAGCGGCTGCACGAGGTGAACCTGCGCTGGCACCCGAAGGCCGAGGAGCTGCTGTGGCGGCCGGAGCTGCAGGAGACCAAGGTGTCCCAGGGCGGGGGCGTCAACGTGCGCTACCGCACCGGGTACAAGGGGCGGCTCGTCGAGGAGTTCCAGCAACTGCTCGCCCGGCGCATGCCGTACTGCCGCGTGCGCTACGCGTTCTGACGCACGCCCCGCGGCCACGATTTCCCCTCTCCCCTCGGGAGAGGGACGGGGTGAGGGTATCGGGTGAACCCTTCGACCTTACCCCAAATTTTGGAGCCCCTCGGGAGCAATTCTAGAACTCGGCGAGAAGGTGCCCGACAGGGTGTCAGACGGCTCGTAAGGGGCGAGGTGTTGAACGAGTTCTTTGACACCTTCCCGGTGGGTGATGCGGTGGGCGATGCGGCCGTCCTCCGCTCGTGACAAACGCGCCAGCACCAGCGCGCTGCGCACCCCGTAGCGGCACAGCCGCTCCTGGCCCTGCCTGTCGTTGGCATGCAGATGCGTGGTGGCGTGCAGGGAGAAGCCCTCCAGCAAGGCACACCGGGGTTGCTTTCTGAGAGGGGGCCGCACGTCCAGCTCCGTCCAGCGCAGTCGCTGCTGCAGGGAATGCGCTTGGTACGCCCGCAGCGCGTCTTCGGGCCAGGGCGCAGCCCTCCTCGACCCCTAGGCTCCAGCTGTCTCCCTCAACACGGCCCCCATCCCGCCTATACGCATGGCTTCTATCCCGCCTATACGCACGCGGGAGTGGATGAAGCCGTGTGACCTACTTCGGCAGCTCCACTCGGCTCGCCGTGAACTGGCCCTTGGAGCCCGCGGCCGCACTCTTCCCGTTCTCCCCATTCGCTCCTGACTGGCCATTCGAGCCATGGCCGGGCGGCAAGCCGAAGAGCGCGTCGAGTTGCTTGCACGGGCTGGTGTTCTTTCCCGGCGGTCCGCCGCGCCCGCCCGGTCCTCCCACACCGCCCTTCCCCGGAGTGCCGGCGTCCCCTCCATCGAGCGTGTATCGCAACTCGGCGACCTCCACGGGCGTGTTGTAGAAGGTCACCGTCAGGAGTCCGCCATTGCCACCCGCGCCCGCGTCGCCGCCGCGCCCGCCAGCGCCACCATTTTCGCCATTCCCGCCACGACCCTGCCCGCTGCGGCATAGTCCCCAACGCGCTTTGGCATTACGTCCCCGCGGACCCTTGGCTCCCGCAGCGCCCGGACGCCCATCCACGCCATGCTGCCCATCCTGCCCCGAGAGGTCGACGAACAGCGGTCCCGCGACACGGCCGGTGAGAAACAGATCCACCTTGCCCGCCGCGGCGCCTGCGGCCCCTGAGGGCCTATCCATCGCCGTCGTCGCCGACTCGTCGAAAGCCGTGATGCGCGACGCGTTGTTCCCCACGATCTCGTGGGCGTAAATCACCAAGTGATTGCCATTCGTGATGAGGGTGCTGTTCTTGAGTTCCAGCTTCCGCACCACGAGCAGGACAGGGCGGGCCCCCTCGCCCGGCTTGCTGAGCGTGAACGTGGCCCCGTCCAGCGTCAGGTCTCCCGCGGCGTTCTGCGCCGCGATCAACGCTGAATGGCTCGACAAGTCCGGTCCCCGCAGCATGCGCTCCGGGATTCGCTCGAGGGTGACCGGACCGCCGAGGGTGAGTTCTGGCTCCTGTGCGAGCGCGATGGAACTGGACAGCAGACACAACACAGCGATGAGTGACTTCACGGTTTCCTCGCGGAAGAATTGTCAGGCGACCTTCACTAGACCCGCGGAAGGTATCAGAGGATTCGTCACCCGCGACGGTGTCAAAGGATTCGAAATTCGACCGTACCCAAGTTTCCGCGACCCGAGGCGGCAGGCCCGGGCCGTGAACGAGAAGGACAAGCGTTCACGGCGAGAGCACTCGTCAACACCACGAGTGTGCATCCCGACGCAACTTCGTCGGTCTGCCCCACCGAGTAAGGGCTCGCGAACCAAAGATGGCTCCGAATCGCCACCCGCAAAGAAAACGGCGCTCGCCTCCAACCTTGGGCGAGCGCCGCAGGGTAAAAACGGAGCGACGCTGAGAGCGTCTAGGCCCCGTCCGAGGGCTTAGTACTCATCGGAGACGGCCCCGCAGTTCCCACAGTGATTCGAACCCATTCCGGATCCCATCGTGGACTGCTTGCATCGGAAGCACGGGATGCCAGTGAACCGTTCGTTCTTCTTGGCTGCTGCCGACATCAATGCTCCCGACAACCTCTTGATGATCTGCAGGATCTCAGAAACCTCTGCCGGCGAGAGCCTGAACCTGTCGAAGCCATGTGCGGCGATGGTCCGAAGGTTCCAGACGCGCCTCAGTTCCTCTCTCATGTCTGAAGCAAGGAGGCTCCCAGCCATGTCGAGGAGCGCCGGGAAGGCCTTGGTCCTCCCGACGGGCATCCCATGAGCTTCGACGAACGTGTGAAGCGCCTGCTCAAGTGCCGCGCCCCCCATGACCAACGCCGACCGAACGTGCCCCGCCATCATCGTTTGCTCAGCTTCCGAGAGCAGAGTCCGTTCGATGATTTCGTCAGCGGGGGACGTGCTGCGGGCAGGCGTCACGACCACATTCGGCTGAGTCTGCTTGCCGTCGCTTGGTACGGGCTGGGGCGGAACCGGTAGTGGACCCGCCGAAGACGTCAGTCCTGGTTCCGTCGTCGCTGGAGCCGTCGTCGTGCTGGCCGGGGTGCTCACCGCTGCTGCGCTTGTCGTCGCTGCCGTCGCCAGGAGTTCCTTCGTGGGGCTTGCTTCCGGGGACAGCACCTTGTCCCGAATCTGGTACACCCAGCTCAGGAGTTCCTTCAGGGAGTTGTCGACCCGAAGCTGCTTGTGGATGCGAAGAAGGTGGCCCCAGAACCACGACACGAGGAACAAAGCGCTAAAGAACTGCCCGATGACGGACATAACAGCTGGGTGCGGTGTGGCCGTGAACCAGTTGAAGAAGGTCCACAGCGCTGCGAGGGTGGCAGGCACGGCTATTTCACGAATGAAGCGCTTGAGGGTGTCGCGGATTCGGGGTTCGGTGGGCTGGGTCATCTATTGTGCCGATCAACGCGAAAAGGTGGACCCACCCAATCCCCTAAGGGGATTAGGAAGGGCATGAAGCGTTCCGTAGGAGGCCCACGGGACGCGAAGGAAGACCCATCCAGGCGCTGCGGGCACCTGGTCGGGAGGGGACCGGCGACGCCTCGGTGGACGCGTCGCCGGTCAGTGATTCAGGGCGCCGCGAAGGGCTGCTGGCGCCCCTACGAGTCGTCTGACACCTTCGGCCGACACCTTCGGCCCGGATCTAGTACGACCCGGTCACTTTCTGAGGGCCACCGTGGAACTCCTCCTCGGAGGGCGCTCGAAGTGACTGGGGCGTACTAGACGGTCTACGATCTCACGAGACCTTCAGGAAGCCCTTCTGGATCGCGACGTTCTTCGTGTGATCGCACGCGGGGGCCCATGAGGATTTGGCCGAGCGCGCGAAGTAAGAGGCGCTGGACTTGCCCTCTTCCTTGTACGCCTTCCAAAGGTCCCGGATGGTTCGTTCGCCGTACTTAGTCCACGCCTCGTCCATAGGCATCAACCACTTGCCGTTACGCAGGAAGACGCGGAACGCAGCCATAACGGGGAGGATGAAGGGATCCGCAATCGTCACACTCGCGCGGTATCCACTGAGCAGCAGCGATGGCTCGGAGTTGCAGCCCGACGTACGGCTCAGGTCGATCTTCTCCTTCCCGTCGCCATCAGCGCGCCCACTATTTCGCCCGTAGAGCTCCTCCCACTTGCGGACAACGAGTTCCTCCAACTCCAATATGTCCGGCAGGCGCTGAGCGAGCTTGGTGAACTTTTTCTTGTCGTACTGGCGGACGAGCGCACCGATCCCCGAGTAAGCACGCACCGGGTGTTCGCCGTTCTCGGCAGGGAACAGCTCGTTGTTCATCACCGCGAGCCTACGAACCAGATCGGTCACGTCGAATTCGGAATCAGGGTCGACATCCGGCTCGTTCGGCTTGAAGAAGACGAGCTTGCGGCTCTCGGCGGGAAGGTACTGCTTCAACTCCGTCCAGTCGCCGTCGAGGTTACGCAGAGCGTGGAGGGGCACCTTTTCGGAGGTATTCCGAGCCTTGGAGATGCGCGAGATCTCCTCGTCCTCAATGCCCAGAGCGACCGTAACCATCACAACAGCGTCACCGGCGTTCGGGTACCGCTTCGCATTCGCGAGCGCCTCCAGGAGAACCCTGTAGGTGTGGCCGCCGTTGAGAACGCCATGGCCAGGAGAGAACTCGTCCTCTTCAGGCTCTGAACAGACGAGGGTCACCTCGTTCCCCTTCGACTGAAGGGACTTCGCGACCAGCATCATGCCGTTGTTCTTGAGCACGAACGACTCTGGATCCGTCGCGAGGGTGCTCAACATCTCCTTGGCGGGCTTGGCCTTCACATCGGCGTACCGAGCGTTAGGACCCAGCTTCCAAGTCCGCGGCAGATTCTCCGCGCGAACCGTGAGCGTCCAGAGCTCCTTCGCCTTCCCGGAGTTGCCGTTTCCCGCAGACTCAATGCGGTGGGATCGGCAAACCTTCTCGCACGACAACGCGTACGAAACGTCCTTCATATTCACTTCTTTCTTGGTCCTTCAGGACCATTGCCCGACTGGGCGAACGCTCTGCCGTGAAGCACGAGCACCGTCCAACGGGACGGTACAGAACAGGTTACGCGAAAGAACGAAGGGAGTGCAAGCCACGACCGTGGGCGAGAAGGAACGAGGGGGCCCAGCGGCGTCGGGCGGGGCACTCTTCGAGTAGAGGCATCCGCCCCCGTGGTGCTGGCTGCGCCGGGTGGGACATCTGCTAGGGTGGACTCTGGAGGTATTCCACTCTGGCACGACTCCTAACGTGGCTCTCGCTGGTACTCGTCCTGACGGGCGCAACGGCGGCAGCGCAGCAGCCCCCACTCCCGGCCCGAGAGCGGCAGGAGCGGCAGGTTTTCGTCCCCAGCAGCCTCGGTGATCCGGTACCCGAGGTGCGGGTGGCAGCCGGTGTGTCCACCTACCTGCGCTTCAACGCCCCTATCGATAGGGCCTCGCTGGAGGTGGCGGGGCGGGCAACGCGCTTCAAGCTGGTGGACCCGGGGGAGTACACCCTCGCGCTCGAGCCCTCCGTCGAGCCGGCCCCCGGAGAGCGCCTCATCGTACGGGTGCGCTACAAGGACGGCGGCATCCCGGCGTACGCCACCTTCGCGCTCGTCTCCCACCCCACGCTGGTGGACAAGGAGGTGGAGGTGGTGCGCCGCCCGCGCACCGTCGAGGCGCTGGAGGCCAGGCTGTCCCACGTGGAAGCCGAGCTCGTCTCGCTGAAGGCCCAGTGCGCGCAGAGCGGACTTCCCAACCTCGCCTTCTCCGGGGTGCTCGACTCGAAGGATGTCCGGGCCAAGCTCTTCGTCGGGAAGCCGGCTCCCGGCTACAAGGGCGGCCTCGAGCCGGGGCTTGGCACCGGCTACCGGGGCACTCGCTGGGCCATGGTGGTTGTCAAGGTGCGCAACCTCCCGGGACAGCCCGCCTGGGCTCCCGGCGCGGCACAGCTCACCAGCGTGAAGGGGACGCCGGTGAAGGTGCTCTCGGTGCACATGGAGAAGCCCCAGCTCCAGCCGGGCGAGTTCGCCCTCGTGGCCGTCATGGTGGAGCCCCCCGCCTCCAACGAGGTCCGCTTCCGGCTGGATCTGGTGGACACCGAGGGCGGGCGGCTCCTGCCCATCACCGATGTTGCGCTCTAGGAGGGCCGGCCCATGACGACTGAAGTCCAACACCCGGACCACCTTCAACCCGGCCACGCGGTGGGCCCCTGGCTCATCGTCGAGGTGCTGGGCCGTGGTGGCTCCTCTCGAGTTTTCAAGGTGGAACGCGACGGCCAGCCCTACTCCCTGAAAATGGCGCTGCTGCCCCTCACCCAATCCACGGAGGAGCTCACGGAAGAGCAGTGTGTGGAGGAGACGAGCGTCTACCGGCGCCTGGCGCGTGAGGCTGCGACCCTCTTCACCTATGCCTCCCACCCCAACCTGCTGCGCGTGTACGCGGTGGACTTTTGGCCCCACCCCACCAAGGGCTACCCCTTCCTCGTCACGGACTTCATCGACGGGGAAACCTGGCACGAGAGGCGCTGGCGCAAGCCCCCGCACGCCATTGAGGTGGTGGACACCTTCTCCAGTGTGGTGCGCACCGTGGGTGTGCTGCACGCACGCGGTGTGCTCCACCGGGATTTGAAGGCGGAGAACATCCTCATCCGAAGAAAGGACGGCCGGCCGTTCGTCATTGATTTTGGCACCGCGCGCATCCCCGGGGCCCTGACGAAGACGCTGGGCCTGCCCGAGGGCGTCCTTCACCTGGTGCCCCCCGAGCTCCTGGCCTACATACGCACCGAGGCGTGGAAGCGGGGTGAGCCCTTCCAAGGCGGGGTGGCCGTGGACCTGTACGCACTGGGCGTGCTGCTCTACCAAGCCCTCACAGACAGGCACCCCTTCGACCCGGAGCTGCCGGACAAGGAGCTGCTGGCCGCCATCGCCGCCGTCCCGCCGGCCGCGCCCCACCTGCTCAACCCCCTGGTGCCGCGCTCCCTCAGCGATATCGCCATGAAGCTGCTGGAGAAGCGGCCAGAGGACCGCTACCCCAACACCGAGGCCCTGCTCGAGGCCCTGGAGCAGGCCACCGAGAAGCAGAGAAAGTCCCCCGCATGGAAGGTGCCCCTCACCGCGCCGGACAGCCCGGCAGAGGCGCTGTCCAAGCAGTTGGAACCGGAACAGGAGGCCCAGCACCCACAGGCCGCAGCCGCAGGTGAAGCAGCTTCGACGCCAGAGGAGACGAGGCCGCCGGAGGATGCTCGCGAGGAGGCGCCCGCCCAGGAGCGCCGCACGTGGCGCGTGGGGCGCCTCGCCCTGGTGGGCCTGCTCCTCCTCGCCGGCCTGTTCCTTGCCTCATGGCTGGTGCGATCCACACTCGCGCGCCCCCACATGCCGGAGTCCATCGCATCCGGCTCCCCCGAGAAAGGAAGTGCGCCCGTGCCCCCTCGCACCACGCCCCAGGACTCGACTCCCTCCAACCGCTCACGCTTCGGAGTCCTCACCGTGTGGCTGTGCACCGCTGCAGGCCTGGGCTGTCCCGCCGCCCAGGTGAGGCCGGAGCCAGAGGACTGCCCCCCCGAGGCCCGGCACAACATGTTCGAGGAGCTGAAGCTCGACGAGGGCATGCGGCTCCAGGCCATCGTCGACATCAACCAGCCTGGGGACCCGTACCAGGAGGGCACTTACCGCGACGGCCCCATCGTCGGCCGCGTGGTGCAGCGCGAGGGGACTGCGCCGCAGCTACCTGGTGGCACGCTGTTGTACGGGAAGCTCTGGACGGGCTCTGGGATTCAGAACCGGGATGGGGAGGAGGCCGTGCTGGGGCGCTACACCGAAGCGCTGTTGCCGGACGGCCGCAGGCTGCCGGTGTGCATCGTCCTGGGCGGGCCAGAGGGGCGCTGGCGGAAGCAACCCGGCTCCAAGCCCGGGGCCGTTCGGCTGGACCGGGAGTTGCCGGTGGCGGCCGTCTGGCGCTGGCCTTGAGGAGCACCCTTTCAAGGGGTCACCAACCGCTCGAGGGCGTAAATCTCCGGCATCACGCCTGCAACGATAATCCGAAACACTCATGGAGCCCGCTCTCACCAAGCTGGTCGAGGCTGAGCGGATGTGCCCTCTTGGAGTGGAGCATGCAATCCGGCAGATTCGCGGTCGGGTTTAGAGGGCCAACGTCGACTGCCGAAACCCGCCTGAGCATGCCCCGTTTGCGAAAAAGGGCATCAACTTCCGGCCGATGATGGCTCAGCCTGCGCGGACAACAACAGCAGGGAGGGAAAGAATGAGTGGAGAGCGCGAGTATCCCGATGGCGGCGAGAACTTCACGACGGGCGAGCAGGTGCAGGAACTGCTTGCGGCGAACGACTGCAAAGGCAAGGTCAAGGTCGAGGACCGGGGCAATCCAACGTATGCTTGGCTGTATCTGATCAACGGATCCGACCAGAACGCGACCGTGACCATAAGGCGCACTTGGATCTATCAGGGCAAGCTGCGGAGCGATACCAAGGAGCATCGCCTCTACCCGGGCGAGGAGCGCGAGGTATTCAGCTTCGATCGGGTGCAGGAGCCCAGGGTGACCCTGCTGGCCTGCTCGCTCAACTGAAGGGCGCGGTCGGGCCGCGTCGCCAAGTCACCCTGGCAAGTTCTGTCAGGGGCGGTCAACTTTGGGCTACTGCTTCACGAGCCGAGTCACAGCCGTCGTTCGCGGGGCCTTCGATGTCGACTGGGGAGCCCTGCCGCGAAGGATGGCGACGTGCGGCGCTTCTGCACCAAGACGGGGAAGGAAAAGGACGTCCGCCCGAAGAGGAACTACATCATGAAGCCGTGAGCCTTGCTGTTCACGCCGGGTGCTACGTCAGCCTGGAGCCGAAGGGCTCCAGGCTATCCGACGAGGAACAGATTCTGGGTAAGGTCGAAGCATCCCGGGTTGAACCCACTGTCCACACCGTGGGTCACGGGTTTGAAGAACGGGCCCGGATACCCTCACCCTGACCCTCTCCCGGAGGGAGAGGGGATATCGACAGGGATTGAAAGGAATTACAGCAGGCCGGCGGTGAGGCCGCCGTCGGACAGGTACACGCCGCCGGTGCTGTAGCTGCTGTCGTCGCTGGCGAGGAACAGGTACATCCGGGCGATCTCCTCGTTGGTCCCGTAGCGCTTCATGGGGACGCGGGCGGTGAGCGTGCTCTTCAGCTGCTCCTCGGCGCCGGGGGCGAGCAGCCGGTGCGTGGACGCCATCATGTCGTTGTCGATGACGCCCGGGCACACCGCGTTCACCCGGATGTGGAACGGCGCGCCGTCATGCGCCAGCGCGCGCGCCATGCCCACCACCGCGTGCTTGCTCGTGGTGTACGCCGAGTGTGCCGGGAACCCCGCCACGCCCATGATGGACGAGGTGAGGATGACGCTGCCGCCTCCGCGCTTCTGGAGCTCGGGGAAGGCGTACTTGACCGCCATCCACGAGCCCCGCACGTTCGTGGCCAGCACCGTGTCGAAGTCCTCCACGGTGTGCTCGAGGATGTGCTTGTAGGGGCCCTCGGTGCCCGCGTTGCTCACCAGCACGTCGATGCCGCCGTAGCGTGCCACCGCGTCCTTCACATAGCGCTGCGTGTCCTCCTCCCTGGACACGTCCGCCACCGTGTAGCTGAGATGCTCGTGGTTCACGTCCCGCATCGTCTTGCGCAGCTTCTCCTCGCCGCGGCCCACGATGAGCACCTTCGCGCCCTGCTCCACGAACAGCTTCGCCGTCGCCGCGCCAATGCCGCTGCCCCCACCCGTGACGATGGCGACCTTGTTCTCCAGCTTCTTCATGATGGCTTTTGACTCCCTCTGAGACCCGGGACCCCCCCGGTGCCGCGATTGTCCGGAGGAAGACAGCCCTCCGGCAAGCACGGAACAGGGCTCGTTGCGAGCACAGGGCCGGGCAGGCGGACGTGGCCCCGCCATGCTCCGCCGCCCGCGTTCCACGAGTCCCTGTCACTCGGGGGGAAGACCCTCACCCCCACCCTCTCCCAGGGGGAGAGGGAGCGCGACGTGTAGACTCCCCGCCATGCTCCCCTACGAAGCGCTGGAGGCCCTCGCCCGCGAGCGTCTGCCCTCCGCCGTGTTCGACTACTACGCCGGTGGCTCCGGCGATGAGTCCACCCTCGCCGCCAACACCGCCGCCTGGGCCCGTCTCCGCCTTCGTCCCCGCATCCTCCGCGACGTCTCCTCCGTCGACACCTCCACCACGCTGCTCGGCACCCCACTCGCCTCCCCCCTCCTCGTCGCCCCCACCGCCTTCCACTCCCTCGCCCACCCCGATGCCGAGCTCGCCACCGCTCGCGGCACCCGCGAGGCCGGCTCCCTCCTCGTCCTCTCCTCCCGCTCCTCCCGCCGCATCGAGGACGTCGCCTCCGCCGCCGGGCCCTGGTGGTTCCAGGTCTACGTCTTCCGCGATCGCGGCCTCACCCGCGCCCTCGTCCAGCGCGCCGCCGCCGCCGGGGCCCGCGCCCTCGTGCTCACCGCGGACACGCCCTACGTGGGCCACAAGCGCCGCAACCGCGGCGACTCCGCCCTCCCCCTCCCCGAAGAAGACTTCCTCGCCAACCTCGAGGGCCTCACCCACCGCGCCCTCGCCGAGCAGGCCCCCGACGTCACCTTCCAGGACATCGCCCGCCTGCGCGAGGACTCTGGCCTCCCCGTGCTCGTCAAGGGCGTCCTGCGCGCCGATGACGCCCGCGAGTGTCTCCACCACGGCGCCGCCGGCCTCATCGTCTCCAACCACGGGGGCCGTCAGCTCGATGGCGCCCTCGCCACCGCCGAGGCCCTCCCCGAAGTCGTCGAGGCCTCCCAGGGCCGCGTCCCCGTGCTCGTGGATGGGGGCGTGCGCTCCGGCCGCGACGTGCTGCGCGCCCTGGCCCTCGGGGCCCGCGCCGTGCTGCTCGGCCGGCCCGTGCTGTGGGGGCTCGCCACCGGGGGCGCGGACGGCGTGCGTCAGGTGCTCGACTCGCTGCGCGAGGACACCGCCCACGCGCTCGCGCTCGCCGGCCTGCCCCGCCTGTCCGACGTGGGCGCCGACGTGCTCGCCCCGCCCCCGCGGCCCTGACTAGAAGTCCCAGCTCAGCTCGTACTCACTGCTCAGCGGCGCCTTCGGCCGCCCCACGATGCGCGCCGAGCGCGCTCCCGCCTGCTTCAGGTGCGCCTCCAGCGCGCCCTCCACGTACTGCACCGGCAGGAAGTCCCGCTCGAAGGTGATGAAGGCCCGCGTGTGGCCCAGGAAGCTCACGGAGATTCCGCTCCCCGCCGGCATCACCACCTTGTAGGCCATGGGCAGGTACTCGAGCACGCGCCGCGGCGTGCCCGAGATGAGCACCTGCATCGCCCGGCCCACCTGGCTGCCCAAAAACACCGCCGTCCCCATGTACCCCAGCATCCGCATCGACTGCTCGAAGCTGCCGGCCGCCCCCTCCATCATCCACGCCGCCCGCCTCGCCATCCGCAGGAAGTCCCCGGCCGGGTAGGCGAACAGGTCCACGAAGCTGCGCACCCCTCCGCACTCCGTCAGGCACTCCTCCATCGCCGCCGCGCCCCGGAGCGCGAACATCGCGTCCTTCACGCTCCGGAAGTGCATCCCTCGAATGGTGTCCTGCATGGTGGCCAATGCCAGACGCCGCTCCACGTCGAGCTCGGCCTCGGAGCGCACCGCATGCATTTCCCCGCTGACGCCACTCATGCCGTGCGCCCTCCCGTTACCGGCCCCGTTCGGCCTGCCCGCCTTCTGGAGGGCGGGTTGCTGGCATCCATGCGCATCCCGGAAATCCTGACACAACCGGGGCTCCAGGTAAAACCGCGCCCCGGAGGATCCGTCCGATGGCCACCGCCAGCGGCTCATCCGAATGGCGCAGGTATAGCCGATCAGCCGCTCGCTCGAACGCGCCGTGAGCGCCGTCCACGCCGGGTGTGGTCATTTCCGGAACCCCCTGTGTTCGTTGAGCGACACGCCCGGCCCCCCGGTGGGGCACATTGCCCCATCCCCCCGCGGGTGCGGCATCCTAGCCGACACCGCGCGGCGGAGAAGAGCCCGTGAACACTTCAGGCGGCCCGGCGGGGAGGAGACGCCAGGGGCTCGGGAGTGGAGGAGGCCTCGGCGGGAGCGGAGGGGGCCGGAGCGGGAGGAGACGACGGGAGGTTGGCGAGGGCCGCGCTGGAGAGGATGAGGGCGCCGCCCACCAGCAGCGAGGCATCCACGCGCTCGCCGAGCATCCCCACGCCGAGCAACACGGCCACGAGCGTGTCCAGCAACGGCATGACGCCGATGACGGCCAGGGGCACGCGCGCGAGGAGCCAGAAGAGGAGCTGGTAGGTGAGGGCGGTGGCGCCCACCGCCAGGTAGGTGATGGAGAGCAGGGCGCGGGGCGTCCAGTGGCCGGGCAGGTGGGACTCGAGGGCGGCGGAGGCGGCCAGCAGCAGCACGGAGCTGCTCAGCGTCTGCACGCAGACGGAGAGGCGGGTGGGCACGTGCGCCAGCGAGCGGCGGACGAGCACGTTGGCCAGGGAGATGGAGACGGTGGCCACCAGCGTGAGCACGCACCCGGCCAGCACCAGGCCGGTGAGGCCCACGCCGTGCAGGTGCTCGTACTGGAGCGCGACGATGCCGGAGAGCCCCAGCCCCGCGGACAGGAGCTTGAGGGGCGTGAGCGGCTGATCCGGCAGCAGCAGGCGCCCCACCAGCAGCAGCCACACGGCGTAGGTGGAGAAGAGGAGCGCGGACCAGCTGGAGGGAATCCACTGCTGGGCGACGAAGAGCAGCCCATACGGGAGGGCGATCTGCAGCACGCCCACGCCCATGAGCATCCCCAGGGTGCGCGCGCCGGGCCGGACGCGGAGCAATCCGCTGAAGGGCAGCAGCACCAGGCCGGCGAGCAGCATCCGCACCCCGGCGAAGCGCAGCGGGGGCAGGTCCTGGAGGCCCACCTTCACGACGGACCAGGTGGAGCCCCAGAGGACGAAACAGGCGAGGTAGGCGAGCAGCAGGCGGGCGCGGGAGGCCCCGGCGGTGGACGGCATGGCGGGCCATATACCACGTGCGTTCAGACGGGCTTCACGGCGTCCCGCGCACGCGGACGCGCTCGCGCACCATCTCCGTGTCGCCCAGGGGGGCCACCATCTTCTCGCCCATGCCCTGGGCGTCCAGGGTGAGCGTGGCCTTCAAGGGGCCCATCTCGACGCTCAGCTCGCGCGAGCCGGCCGCGCCCTTGCGCAGCACCTGTTGCACCGGCGCCGCCGGGTTGGCGGTGGGAATGTAGTAGTGCAGCGTCACCTCCTGCTCCGGGCCCGGCAGGAAGCGCTCGCGCAGCAGGCGCGCGGTGCCCGGCTCGGTGGCCAGGTCCGCCGGGGCGGTGAAGGTGCCGTTGAGCGCCTTGCCCAGGTGCGTGCCCTCGTAGTGGTACTCGCGGCCCTGCACCTGCTCGAGCGCCATCTGGATGTCGGGCTCGCCATTGCTGGCCCGGGCGAAGTCGCGCGCCACCAGCTTGCCGTCCTTGTCGGACAGCTCCGAGGAGACGCTGTCGTGCACGCTCAGCTCCCGGGGCGAGCGCGGGAAGAAGAGACTCGACTCCACCTCCGTCAGCCGCCCGCCGCCCGCCGCCTCGCGAATGGTGTGCTTCTCGAAGCCCACCGGGAGGCCCCGCACGCGGATGACGCTGAACTCGAAGTAGCGCGAGGCCGGTGGCGTCCCGCCGGAGCCCTGGAGCGAAGCGGCCAGCCCGCTCGTCACCCGCGCGAAGCTCTCCGAGTAGCCCGGCTCGTCGTGCGTGCACACCAGCGGCACCCGGTCATCGGCGTACACCATCATCTTGGCCAGCCCCGCCGCCTTGCCCCGAGGCCCGTTCACCCGGTACTCGGCCTCGGCGTACACGGCCGGGCTCTCGCCGATGAGCCGGATGTCCGTGATGCGCACGCGCTGGAGCTCCGTGCGCTGCCCCGCCATCTCCACCAGCCGGTAGATGGCGCCGCCCGCGTCCACCGGCTGCGAGTACACGAAGCACGTCAGCGGACTGCCGGTGCCCAGCGGAATGCTGAGCACGAACAGCCCCTCGCCCGCCTGGAGCGTGGGAGCGCCCGTGGCCTCCACCTCGCCCGTGAAGGAGCCATCCGGCGCGGACACCTTCTGCTTGGACAGTGGCGCCAGCTCGCGCGCGAAGAGCGCCTTCACGTCGCTCTTCTCCGAGGCGGGAGCGGACCCGGCGGAGGCCGGGGGTGGAGCGGCCTCGGCGGGGGCCTGGGACGGGGCCTCGGTCCTCGAGGAGGAAGCCGGGGTGGCACAGCCAGTGAGCAGGCCCAGCAGGAGGGTCGTGCGCAGCCGCATCGTCGATGTCTCCGGAAGGTGTTACGGAAAGCGTCACGGGAGCCCGCATGGCCCCCGGCGCACGCGGAACCCTAGCGGCCCGGCGCGGTGTGTGGCCAGCCATCCGAAGCCCGCGAGGACCTCAGTGCTTCGAGAGCTCCATGTGCTGGCGGAGCTCGTCGAGGTCCATCGACAGGCGCTCCATCGTGTGGCGCATGGGCTTCTTCGGCAGCTTCGTCCAGGCGATGGCACCGAGCACCGCCGCGAGCACGAAGGCCACGCCCGCCGCGAGCAGCGCCGCGGCCCACAGCGGCAACGCGAGCGCCGCCGCCCCCGCGACGAAGAGCAGGGCCAGGCCCACCAGCGCCAGCGCCGCGCCACCGCCCACGAAGATGCCCGAGGCCCGTGCGGCGCGGACCTCCTGCGCGAGCTCCACCTTCGCGTGGAGCAGCTCCGCCTTCGCCAACAGCCGCGCCTCGCTCATCGCCCGCCGGACGAGCTCGTTCGTCGACAGGTCCTTCTCGGGCATCTTCCAGCTCTCCACGGCCTGCCTCCTCTCGACCGCCGCGTCGCCGCGGCACCTGCTCACGTCGCCCTCCGCCTCCACTCGTAGGCGAAGTGGAGGATGGCCAGCATCACCACGCCGATGGCCACCCCGAAGGTCAGCCAGAGGAACCAGCCCACCACGCCCCCCTGCACCAGCGCCACCACCCACAGTGCCAGCAGCCCCAGCCCCATCAGCAAGTAGAGAATGGGCATGTCTTCCTCCCTAGATGCGCCCGAGCACCCCGAACAACAGCCGTGGCGCCACATCGACATTCGTCGCGTTCACACCCACCGCCCCCGTCACCACGAACGCACGGCCCACCCGGACGCCCGTGCCCACGCTCGCGTTCACCGAGGCCGCGCCCTCGCCCAGGGGATTCACGTAGTACGCATCGCCCTGCAGCAGCAGCCGGTCGCCAATGGGATGGTCCGCCGCGACTCCCAGCAGGTAGTCATCCGCCGAGTCCTGGCGGGCGCTGTAGCCCACGTTGCCGTGCAGCCGCGTCTGGCCGAACGTCTTCGTCGCCAGCACCCGCGCCTCCGCGCTCACGCCCTCGTCCCCCTGCGGGCTCGTCACCTGGCCCCACAACGCCAACTGCGGCCGGGCGCCCTTCTCATCCAAGAACTGCCCCAGCGCATAGGCGGACACCGCGCCCGTGGTGCCCGACTGCTCGCCCGCGAGGTTCTGTAATTGCGCGCCCGCGCCGAACTCCACCTTCCACGGCGTCCCCACCCGCACCTGTGGCTCCAGGATGAAACCCACCTCGCCCGTCTGCGTGCGGTTGGCCACGTTCACCTCGCCCAGCACCTGCCGCTCCGCCGGGTTGGCGTTCTGCACCGTCAGCATGTCCGTGTTGCGCAGCAGCTCCAGCGCCTCCTCGCGCTCGGACTTCTCCTCCCGCGCGGGCGGCTCGGCTTTCGGCGCTTCCACCGGCGCGGCGCGGCGGGCCTCCGCCTCCGACAGGGATTGCCGCAGCTCCGCCACCTCCCGGCGCAGCGCGCGCAGCTCCTCCGTCACCGCGCCCGGCTCCGCTCGAGGAGCCGCTTCCAGGGTCGCGGCGGGCGGCGGTGGTGGTGACGGCGGCTCGGCGATGCCTTCCTCGCCCGAGCCCCCCGTGGCGCCCTCGCCGGGCTCCCGCTGGACCTCGCTCAAGCGCTGGCGCAACGAGTCCCGCTCTTCGCGCAACCGCGTCAGCTCGGTGCAGTCCTCGGCGCGCAGGACGGTGAGCGGTCCCGAGCCGGAGTCCACCGTGCAGCGCGGCGGAGTGGCCGTCCCTCCAGCCGCGCCGAGACTGGCCATGGCCAGCAGCGCCATCAGCGGTTGCAGCATCCCGTCCCTCCCGGAGCCCATTCCATCGTGGGAAACGTGGGACGCTGAACGGTTCCCGGCAAGGCAGGGCAGCCAGCCGCGTCGAGCCCGCTCGGCTGCGCAAGTGCGAGGCGGCCCCGGTTCGGCGACGGCTGGCTGTCTGGTAACCTCCGGATTTCCCTTTTCCAAGGAGCTTGCATGAGCAAGTGGACCGGAGTGGTGGTTGCGGCACTGTCGTCCCTGATGATGGCGGCGTGTGGCCCGGTGGACGGCACGGAGTCCCCCGAGACGGCCCAGGGGCAGCACGAGGCGGCCCTCTACGTGTGTGGCGATGCCTTCTGCAACCGGGGGGAGCCGTCCACCTGTCCCGAGGACTGCACCTACGGCACCTGGTGCGGCGATGGCTACTGCGGCGGCCCCGAGAACAGCTCCAACTGCTATCAGGACTGCTCCGGCGGCTGCCTCGCCGCGCCCGAGCAGCAGCGCGAGCCGGTGAACGGCCTCTACGTCTGCGGCGATGGCTTCTGCAACCAGGGGGAGCCGTCCACCTGTCCCGAGGACTGCACCTACGGCACCTGGTGCGGCGATGGCTACTGCGGTGGCATCGAGAACAGCTCCAACTGCTATCAGGACTGCCGCAGCGGCTGCTGAAACGCTGACTCCGCCCGTGGGCTGACCTGCTCGAGACAGCCCACGGGCACTTCGCGCGCGGCCCTTCAGGCCCGCGCTCTCCTGAATCTACTGGGCCGCGAGCTCCCGGCGGCAGACGCTGCCGTCACAGTAGTAGCCCGTGGGGCATCGGCCGTCGGCGGTGCACGCATACAGCATCGCATCGACGAGGCCCCGGCGGCAGACGCTGCCGTCACAGTAGTAGCCCGTGGGGCACACGCCATTCTCGTCACACATCGGCAGCTGCTGCTCGACGTTGCCCTGCTCCAGCTCCTGCGTCTCGTCCGTGGGGCCGCAAGCGCTCGCCGCCAGTGCCACCGCGAGGACCACTGCGTTCAGCCAGGGGCTCTTCATGTCCGGCTCCTTCGTTGGGGGTTGGGGGGAAAGGCGTGCCACTCTAGCACCGGGTGCCTCGCTGTCTGTCTCGATTCAGCGTGTCTCGTTTGAATCCACCCGGGCTGCTTTTTTCCTGACGTCCGCCCATGAAAAGGCAGGGGCTTCCCTTGCAATGCGTGGCATCCTCGCCGTCCAGGAGGCAACACGTGCGCATCGGCATCGACCTCGGCGGAACGAAGATCGAGGCGCTCGCCCTCGGCGACGACGGACGCGAGCTGGGGCGCCACCGCGTCCCCACCCCGCGAGATGATTACGAGGGGACACTCCAGACCATCGCCCGGCTGTGCGCGCGGCTGGAAAGACAGACGGGCCAGCGCGGCAGCGTGGGCGTGGGCATTCCGGGCACCCTGTCCTCACGCACCGGGCTCGTGAAGAACGCCAACTCGGTGTGGCTGAATGGACGTGCGCTGGACCGGGACCTGGCGCGGGTGCTGGGCCGCCCCGTCCGTCTGGCCAATGACGCCAACTGTCTGGCCGTGTCCGAGGCCAGCGACGGCGCCGCCGCGGGCGAGGCCGTGGTGTTCGCCGCCATCCTCGGCACGGGGACGGGGGCGGGCGTGGCGCTCGGCGGGCGCCCGCATGTGGGCCGCAATGGCGTGGGCGGCGAGTGGGGCCACAACCCGCTGCCCTGGGCCACGCCGGAGGAGACTCCCGGCCCGGACTGCTACTGCGGCAAGCGCGGCTGCCTGGAGACGTGGGTGTCCGGCACCGGCTTCGAGAACGACTACGCGCGCCTCACCGGCACCCGCCTCCCCGGGCCGGACATCGCCGCGCGCGCCGAGGCCGGTGAGCCCGCCGCCGTCACGGTGCTCCAGCGCTACGCGGAGCGGCTGGCGCGCGGCCTCGCCCACGTCATCGACATCCTGGACCCGGACGTCATCGTGCTGGGCGGCGGCATGTCCAATGTCTCCGCGCTGTACCGGTTGGTGCCGGAGCTGTGGGCCCGCTGGGTCTTCGGCGCGGAGGTGGACACGCCCCTGCGCCCCGCGCTGCACGGCGACTCGAGTGGCGTCCGAGGCGCCGCCTGGCTGTGGCGCCCCGGGGAGCAGGAGTCTCACGACGGCATGGCGTTGTACCCGGCATCCCCATAGGGGCGCAGCCGGTCCAGCCAGAGGGCCAGCAGCACCTGCAGCTCCTCCTCGAGGTCCACGCCCGGCTCCTCGTGCCGAGCCGGGGCGGCGCGTCCTCGTCCTCGCCCAGGGCCTGCTCGAGCTCGGCCCAGGAGGCGTGGCCGTGCTCGTGGGCGATGACGGCCAGCGCGTGCTTGCGGCGCACCGAGTCCCCGCGGGCGAGCAGCTCCCCCGGAGACAGGCGCGTGAAGGCGGGCAGGGCCCGCAACCGCTCGGCGGCCCTCGTGGCGCGTGAGGGCTCGGAGGACTCCAGCTCCTTGAGCCTGGAGGCCCGAAGGCAAGGTCCTGTCGACAGGCCCGTCCTCGACTGCTAGCCGGGGGCGCATGCGTTCGAGCTCCCTTGCCCTCCTCCTCCTGCCCGCCCTGCTGCTCTCCGCGGGCTGCGCGACCTCCCACGCCGCGCGCGCCACCGACGCCTACATCCAGGCCGTCCTGGAGAAGAACCATGTCCCCGGCGCGGCCGTGGCCGTCGTCCGCGACGGTCACCTCGAGAACCTCTCCACCTACGGCCTCGCGGACCTGGAAGCCGAGGCGAAGAGCGGACCGGACACCGCGTTCCAGATCGCCTCCGCCACGAAGATCTTCACCGGCACGCTGGTGATGCTGCTGGCGCAGGAGGGGAAGCTCGGCCTGGACGAGCCGCTCTCGACGTACCTGCCCGACGCGCCCGAGACGTGGAAGGGGCTCACCGTGCGGCACCTCGCCGCCCACACGTCGGGCGTGGCGTCGGGTTTGAAGAAGGGTTCCGAGGAGCAGACCCGCACCGACGCCTCGGTCGCCGAGCGGTATGAGTCCGCCCGCAAGGCGCCGCTGGAGTACACGCCCGGCGAGCGCAGCGCGTATGGCCTCACGGACTTCGTCGTGCTCACCCACGTGCTGGAGAAGGTGACGGGCCAGGGCTTCGAGGAGCTGCTGCGCGGCCGCGTCTTCGAGCCGCTCGGCTTCACGTGCACGCGCTTCGAGCACGCGCGGCAGCAGGGGCCGGTGCGCATCGCCGACGTCATCCCCCGCCGGGCCACCACCTACCGCTACGAGGACGGCGCGCAGCAGCGTGCCTGGTTCCTCTACCCGCCCCACACCTACTCCGCGGGCGGAGCGTTCTCCTGCGTGAGGGACCTCGTCCGCTGGGCCGTGGCCATGGACCAGGGCACGCTGCTGACGCCCGAGTCGCAACAGGCCGCCGCCACGCCCTTCAAGCTGAACGACGGCCGCGAGGGCGACTTCGGCGTGGCCTTCACCCACGGCACGCTGCGGGGCTTGAAGACCTTCGGGCACTCCGGGGGCGGCGCGCTGGGGGACGTGCTGCGCGTTCCGGAGAAGAAGCTGACGGTCATCGTCCTGACCAACGAGCAGGCGCTGCTGCCCCTGCTGGCCCCCAACATCGCGAGCCTCTACCTGCCGCCGCTGCCGGAGCTGAACGCCCCGGGCATTCCGGACGCGGAGCCGGCGCTGACGGAGGTGCTTCGCGGAGCGGTGGACGGCCTGCTCCAGGGCACGCTCGATGCCGCCGCCTTCGCGCCGAGCGCCCAGCAGGAGCTGCTGCCCGTTCTCCAGGGCTTCGGCACTCCGGGCAATGCCCTCATGCCGCCGCTGCGCCGGTTGACGCTGCTCGAGGACCAGAAGGACGGAGACTCGCGCAAGCGCGTCTACCGCGCGGTGTACGGCGAGGATGTCACGATGAAGTGGACCTTCCGCCTGGATTCCGCGGGGAAGATCGCCGACATCGCGTACGACTGGGAATGACCGGCCGCCGCGTCACTTCTTCCGCAGCGGCTTCAACGCCCCACCCCAGGCGATGACCTGGTCGAGCATGGCCTTGACCGACGCCTCGTGGTGGGGCGCCGGCTTGAAGGTGGTGTAGTTCTCGAAGTCGGTGCGCAGCGAGAGCATGACCTGGGCTCGCACGTCGGCGACCTGTAGCTCGCCCATGACCAGACGCAGCTGCTCCACGGCGCGCGTTCCCCCGGCGCTGCCATAGCTGACGAAGCCCGCCGCCTTGTTGTTCCACTCGCGGTACAGGAAGTCGATGGCGTTCTTGAGCGCGCCGGACGTGCCGTGGTTGTACTCGGGCGTCACGAAGACGTAGGCGTCGAAGGCGTCGATCTTCGCGGCCCAGGCCTGGGTATGCGGCTTCGTGTACTGCCCCATGGCGGGCGGTACCGGCTCGTCGAGCAGCGGCAGCTGGAAGTCCTGGATGTCCACGAGCTCGAAGTCCGCGTCGGTGCGCGTCTTCGCGAGCTCGAGGACCCAACGGGCCACGGCCTCGGCCTTGCGGCCCGGACGCGTGCTTCCGACGATGATGGCCACCTTGAGCATGGTTCGCTGTCCTCCCCGCATGGTGCATACACCACCGAGGGGGACGGCTGACACGGGGGCGCTCCCGCACCGTTGACCAACCAGCGTTGCCGCCCGCGCCGCCTCAGGCGTCCTCGCCGTCCGGAGCGTCGCGGCCCATGGCCAGCAGCTCGTCCTCGCTGCGCGAGAGCAGGGGCCGCAGCAGCGGGTGCTGGTATTGGCGCTCCACGGTGATGGCGTAGAAGCTCTCGTGCAGGCCCGGCACGACGCAGTACTCCTGCAGCACGCCGCCGCGCAGCTCGTCCCGGACGACCACCGAGGGCAGCAGCGCGACGGCCCGGGCATCGCGCGCGAGCAGACGCATCATCGCCATGTCATCCACCTCCGCGAGGACGCGCACGCGCACGCCGAGCTGCTCGCACAGCGCGTCGAACGCGGCGCGCAGCTCGCTGTCCGGGCCCGGCAGGAGCATGGACACACTGGCGATGTCCCGGGGGAAGCGGAAGGCCTTCTCCCGGGGCCGGCCCACCAGGCTGACGCGCTGCTGGGCGATGCGGCGGCAGTGCCAGGGCCGCCCCGCGTCCCGTTGCACCGGCCGGTTGGAGAGCACCAGATCCAACGCGTGCGCCTCCAGCCGGTGGAGCAGCTCGTCGAGGCTCCCGGACAGCAGGCGCAGTTGCACGCCGGGCTCCTCGAGCAGCGGTTTGATGAAGGACTCCTGGATGTTGCGCGAGAGCGTGGCGACGGCACCCACCCGCAGCACGTGCTCTCGCCGCCGGCCGTCCTTCAGCGTCGCGAGCAGCTCGCCGCCGGCCGTGAAGATGCCCTCCGCGTACTCCAGGGCGATACGGCCCGCCTCGGTCAGCTCCAGCCCGCGCCCCTCGCGCACGAAGAGCGCCTGTCCGAGCTGCTCCTCGAGCTGTTTGATCTGCGTGGACAGCGCCGACTGCGACACCCGCAGGCGCCGCGCCGCCCGCGTCAGGTTGCCGTCCTTCGCGACGGCCCAGAAGTACCGCAGGTGATGGAAGTTGAGGACGGTCTCCGCCATGGCCGTTCCATAGAACAGAACGCTCCAAGCTCTATTATGAATTTTTCATGAACGTTCGGGGTGAGTACATCTCCCCGCATGAACGACTTCCTCACCACGCAGCACCTGTTGCTTCCGGGCGTGCGGCTCGATGGGGTGACCCTCGTCATGCTGGCGCTGGTCGGCTTCATCGGCCTCGTCATCCTGCGCTTCTCCCGGGCGTACCTGCACGGGGACCCCGGACGGCCCCGCTACCTGCGCTGGCTCCTGGCCACGCTCGCCGCGGTGATGGTGCTCATCCTCTCCAGCAACCTGCTGGTGCTCGTGCTCGCCTGGATGGCGGCCAGCCTGACGCTCCACCAGTTGCTCACCTTCTACGCCGACAGGACGCAGGCGCTCGTCGCGGCCCACAAGAAGTTCCTCGTCAGCCGCGTGGCGGACCTGTGCATGCTCGGCGCCCTCGCGCTCCTCGGCTCGCACGTGGGCAGCCTGGAGCTCGCGGACCTCCATGCCTGGGCCGAGGCCACCCCCTCGCTCCCCGCGGCGGTGCAGGCGGCCACCGTGCTGCTGGTGCTCGGGGTGTCGCTCAAGAGCGCCCAGCTCCCCTTCCACGGCTGGCTCCTCCAGGTGATGGAGGCCCCCACCCCCGTCTCCGCGCTCCTGCACGCGGGAATCGTGAACATCGGCGGCTTCCTGATGATCCGCCTCGCGCCCCTCATGGCGAAGGCCGAGCTCGCGCAGACGCTGCTCGTCCTCATCGGCACCACGACGGCGGTGGTGGCGGCGCTGGTGATGACCACCCGGGTGAGCATCAAGGTGTCGCTCGCGTGGTCCACCTGCGCGCAGATGGGCTTCATGCTGGTGCAGTGCGGCCTGGGCGCCTGGTCCTTCGCGCTGCTGCACCTGGTGGCGCACTCGCTCTACAAGGCCCACGCCTTCCTGAGCTCGGGCAGCACCGTGGACCAGTGGCGCACGCAGGCGCTCGTGGCGAAGCGGGAGCCGGTGGGGCTCGGCCGGTGGTTCGCCGCGGCGGGCGTCGCGCTCCTCGCCGTCACCGCGGTGGGCACCCTGTCCGGTGCGAGCTCGCGCCAGCAGCCCGCCGCGTGGGCCCTCGCCGGGGTCATGGGCCTGGCACTCACGCCGCTCCTCGTGCGCGGCGTGGGCGGGGGCTGGCGCCGCCTCGTCACGGTGGGGCTCAGCGCCCTGGGTGTCGCCACGCTCTCCTTCACCTGGCACACGGCCTTCGGGCAGCTGCTCGCCGCGCCGGCCCAGGACGGAGCCATGGCACCGCGGCTGGCCCTCGTCCTCGTGGGCTTCGGGCTGCTCTTCGTGCTCCAGGCCGTCATGCACGCGCGGCCCGAGGGACGCCTGGCGCGCACGCTCTACCCGCGCCTCTTCGCCGGGCTCTACCTCGACGAGAGCTTCACCCGCCTCACCTTCCGGCTCTGGCCCCCGAGGCTCCCGCCCCGCGCCCCCCACGGCCGTCCTTCCCCCGTCATCGAGACCCTGGAGGCCTGACCATGGGCCAGACGCACACCGCCACCCCCCCCACCACCACCGCCGCCCTGGAGCTGCTGGGCCCGGCTGGACTCGAGGAGGCCGTCGAGCGCGCCTGCGCCCGCATCGCCCCCACCTGGCCGCTGGACCGGTTCATCGCGGTCAACCCCTTCTGGAACTTCATCGACGCGCCGCTCCCGGAGGTCTCCGCCCGCCTGACGTCGCTCTCCGGCAGCCGGCTGTTGATGCCACGCGCCTGGTACCGCGAGCAGTGGCGCACGGGCCGCTTCCGCACCGAGCACCTGCGCGAGGCCCTCGTCCAGCTCGACTCGCCCCGGACGGTGGAGCGGATGACGGCCCTGCTCGAGCTCGACTCGCCGCCGCCCCCGCGCCGCGCGCGGGTGACGGACGTGCTCGACAACCGGAGAGACCTCGTCCATGGCATGTCCTGGCACGACTTCGTGACGCACAGCCTGAGCCAGTTCTGCGCCGCGTACTTCGACCAGGGCCAGGCGCAGCTCGGCCCGGACCGGCGGGGAGGCCTCTACGCGAGCTGGCACCGGCAGGCCCAGGACGACCGGAGCCCCGCGCTCCTCATGGGCCTGAAGGAGTACCGCGACCTGGTGCGCGAGCTGCCGGGAGACGCAGGCGCGCTCATCGCCTCGGCCCTCACCGCGCTGGACATCGCGCCCGCCGAGCGCGAGCACTACCTCACGTCGCTCCTGCTGGACATCAATGGCTGGGCGGCCTGGTGCGCGTACCGGCGCTGGACGGCACGGCTCGAGGGCCGGAGCGACGGGCACCTCGTGGAGCTGCTCGCCATCCGTCTCGCGTGGGAGTGGCTGCTGCACCGCTCCGGTGGGCAGGCCGTGGCCGCGCGGTGGCAGGTGGCCATGGCCGGCTGGACCGCCATCGACCGCGCCGCCGAGGAGTCCCAGGCGGATGACTGGGTGCTGCACCGGGCGCTCGAGCTCGCCTACCAGGACACGCTCTGCCGTCAGCTTCCGGCGGGGCTCGGGAAGGACCGCGTCTCGAATCCCTCGGTCCAGGCCGTGTTCTGCATCGACGTGCGCTCCGAGGTGTTCCGCCGGGCGCTCGAGCTGCAGAGCCCCTCGGTGCAGACGCTCGGGTTCGCGGGGTTCTTCGGGTTGCCCATCGAGTACCAGCCGCTGGCCTCCCCGGCCACCCGGCCGCAACTGCCCGGACTGCTCGCGCCCCGGCTGCGCGTCACCGACACGGAGGTGCCGGAGGCGGTGGCCACCCGGCGCGCCCAGCGGCTCGACTTCAGCGCCCTGTGGAAGCAATTCAAGACGGGCGCGGTGTCTGGCTTCTCCTTCGTCGAGGCCCTGGGCCTCTTCTCCGCGGGCAGGCTGGTGAGTGACAGCCTGGGCCTCGGCCGGCCGGTGCCGCTCCCGGAGCGCGCCGGGCTCTCGGACGCCGAGCACGCGCACCGCAAGCCGCGGCTGACCGGGGTGGCGGGAGGCGGAGAGCTGGGGCTGGCGGCGCGGTGCGAGCTGGCGGCGGGCATCCTCCGGGCCATGAGCCTCACCCGCGGCTTCGCCCGGCTCGTGGTGCTCATCGGCCATGGCAGCGAGACGGTCAACAACCCGCATGCGGCGGGGCTCGACTGCGGTGCGTGCTGCGGACAGACGGGCGAGGTCAACGCCCGGGCCGTGGCGGCGCTGCTCAACGAGCCGGAGGTGCGCGAGGGCCTCGCGGCGCGGGGCATCGAGGTGCCCGGGAGCACGCGCTTCGTCGCGGGGCTGCACAACACGACGACGGACGCGGTCGAGCTGTTCGACCTGGACGAGCTGCCCGGGAGCCACCAGGAGGAGGTGTCCACGCTGAAGGGCTGGCTCGACGAGGCGGGCCACTGGACGCGGGCCGAGCGGGCGGTGCACCTGGGGCTGCCGGGGCTCGAGGGGGAGGCGTTGCGCGAGGCCGTCTCCGCGCGAGCCCGGGACTGGTCGCAGGTGCGGCCCGAGTGGGGGCTCGCCAACAACGCGGCGTTCATCGTCGCGCCGCGCGAGCACTGCCGGCACGTGGACCTGGCCGGCAGGTCCTTCCTGCACGACTACCGCTGGGAGGAGGACACGGACTTCGCCATCCTCGAGCTCATCATGACGGCGCCGATGGTGGTGACGCACTGGATCAACCTCCAGTACTACGCCTCCACGGTGGACAACGCGCGCTACGGCAGTGGCAACAAGGTGTTGCACAACGTCGTGGGCGGCAACGTCGGGGTCTTCGAGGGCAATGGAGGGGACCTGCGCATCGGGCTGCCGATGCAGTCGCTGCATGACGGCTCGCGCTGGATGCACACGCCGCTGCGCCTGAGCGTGTTCATCGAGGCCCCGCGTCCCGCCATCGAGCGGGTGCTGGAGAAGCACCCGCACGTGCGCCAGCTGGTGGAGAACGAGTGGCTCTACCTCTTCCAGCTCGATGCCGGGCGGGAGGAGGCCATGGCCTGGCGCCAGGGCTCCTGGGTCTCCACGAAGGGGAAGGGCAGCGCGCCGGCGGTCTAGGCCCGGCGGCCCTCCACCGCGCCCCGCGCTCTACGCTCTCGAGCCCTTGCTCTTGGGCACCGGGTGCGCGGTGTTGTAGGCCACCGCCGCGCGCAGCAACGCCTTGAGAGCGGGCGTGTCGAGCTTGTCTCCCTCGCGAAGGTCGATCGCCCGCCACTTGCCCCCCTCGAGCCCCGCGTTGAAGAGCTTCTGGGGGTCGGGGAGCTGGGCCCCGTGGAAGAAGGTGATCTTCACCTTGTCCTTGTGAGGGTTGGCGAGAACGTACATCCCCTCGTGCGACCACACGGGCGTCCCCATCCACTTCCAGTCCTCGACCACCTCGGGGTCGACCTCGTGGATGAGCTTGCGGATCTCCGCCAACCGCGCCCCTCGCCAATCGCCCAGGCTCGCGATCCGCTGGTCGATCCGCGCGGAGGCGCTCATGGGCGCTGAAGAGCTGGCGGCGGCCTTGCCCGGCTTCGCCGCCTTCGCCGCGACACGCCCGGCGGCGGGCTTCTTCGCGGCCGTCTTCTTCGCCACTGTCTTCTTCGCCGGGGCCTTCTTCGTCGTCTTGCCGGGCATCGCCGTCACTCCAGGTGCGTACGGGGTTGCTGCTCGACTACCGGTGCGCCGGCCCTGCGCCACCTGGCCGCATACGGCAGCGCGAACAGATACAGACCGGTGAACAGGAGCACGATGAGAGGGAACAGCGCCAGCATGCCCACCCGCATGGCGGTCTGATCCGGTCCCGCCGCCTCCGCGCCGGGCTTCTCGGTGAACTTGAGGCCGATGTTGGCGATGACGGCCACCGTGAAGGCAATGGACAGCCAGCGATGCGTTTCCCGAATCCACCTGTTCCAGTTCATGAGACCCTCGCGAGCAGGTCGACGAGCTTCCCGCCCATCATCTTCCAGCCGTAACGCGCACCACCGAAGTTCTGCTTCTGCTCAGGCCTGAAGCCGGACTGCTCCAGGAACAACCGGGTGCCCGACGCCGTGGGCGTCAGGGTGAAGGTCACGACGGTGTCGAGGAAGTCGCCGACGACCCACGCGTAGCTGAGCTTCTTGTGCTTTTCGATCTCCAGGAACCGGCAGTTCACGGTCCCATCCCAGCCGGGCTGCGGCTGCGCCTTGAAGGTGAACGAGGCCCCCGGTTCGAGGTGGAGCTCGACGATGGGGAGAAGCCACTCGTTGAGCAGCTCGGGGATGGTCAGCGCCCGCCACACCTTCTCGGGCGGATGCCGCAAATCGAACTCGAGGGAGAGGGATGCGGTCTGGGAGGGAGCGGTCTTGTCGGTGGGGTTCATTGGTCCATTTTGTCGAGCAGCTGTTCGAGGCGGCCCACGCGCTCCGTCCAGAAGGCGCGGTAGCGGGAGATCCAGTCGATGAGGGGCTTCATGCCGCGCGGCTCCACCCGGTAGTAGACGCAGCGCCCCTCGCGCCGGCTGTCCACCAGCCCGGCGTCCTTCAGCGCGGCGAGGTGCTGTGAAACCGCCGGCTGCGAGATGTCGAAACGCGCCGTGAGATCCTTCACCGCGGCCTCGCCCTGCGTGAGGGACTCGAAGATCGCCCTCCGGCTGGGGTCCGCCAGCGCCTGGAAGATCTTGTTCTCGGACTCGGCCGCGCTCTGCATGCCCAACACATAAGCCTTCGCTTATGGGTCGTCAAGCACCAGGTGGAACCCACCGGGCCGTCGCCGGGTGGGGGCGCGGTCTCGAGGAGCCGTCCGTCGCGCCGGAAGCAGCGGCCCAGAGGCCATCCCTCTCATGCGTTGCGTACGTTCGACTTGGACGTGGAGTGCGCGGGGCCTCTTCGACCTCACACTCGACGGGGCCGCGCTGTAGGTTCGCCGGGCCATGGGCGCAGACGACTCCCGCTGTCCAATGAAGAGAACGTCATTGCTGTTGTGCTGTTGCGCCGTGCTGCTGGCGGCGTGTCCCGAGAGTCGAGGCTCCGACCCGATGAATCCCGATGCGGGCTCCGGAGATGGAGGCACCCCGCCCACCAGCCTGTCCGTGAGCGGGACGTTGGTGGACACCCAGGGGAACCCAGTCCCGAATGCCTCGATTCTCGTCCTGGGCCGCACGGCCCCCACCGTCACGGACAGCTCAGGCGCCTTCAGTCTCACGGGAGTGAAAGCCCCCTATGACGTCGCCGTGCTGGCCAATGGCTCGCGGATCGCCACGGTCTACAGGGGACTCTCGCGTCAAACCCTCACGCTCACCCTCCTCGGAACCCTTGCGCCGACGCCTCGCACGGGGACCCTGGAGGGGAACCTCTCCGGTGGCGACACGGCCACGGGCGACCCCATCGTGCTGTTCGCCTCGCCGGAGGTCCGCGCGGAACCCTCGGTGCTCCATCTCAACAACAACGCTTCCGGGCGCACCTACTCGGCGCAAGTGCAATGGGCAGGTCCGGCCGTCACCACCGGCACGCTCTATTCGCTGCAACCCGTGCGGACGACGCCGACCGCCATCCCCTCGCGCTACACGGGCTTCGGGTGGCGCGAGAACGTGAGCCTCGGTGAGGGCGCCACCGCTTCCGGTAGCTGTTGAGGCACCGGGTCGATGGCGCCATCAGCTCTTCCGCGTGGCGCGACTTCACCACCGCCGCCTCGCCCTGAACCACCGGCGGGAGACACTTCGACGCCTCGAAAACGGTTATCGACGCATCGTCGACATGTCGACCAGGGTTGGCTCCGCCCCTTTCCGCTGCCCGAGCCCTGGCGCGGTTCATGCTAATGACACCCGCCAGTTCCTCGGGGGTTGGCCCCGAGCCACGGCACGGTGTCCGCCCCGGGCACCTGAATGGAGTCAAGAATGGATACGCGGCACTGCCGTCTTCCCCCGACCCGCCACGGCCTCTTGCTGGTGGCGCTCCTCTCCCTGGCCTGCTCCGGGCCCCTGCCCCCCACGCAGCTCGTCTTCCTCACCCAGCCAGGCCGCGCGACCGTTGGGACCCGGCTCGCTCCCGCCATCCAGCTCAAGGCACTGGACGCGGAAGGCATGCCCGTTTCAGGAGTCACCGTCTCGCTCTCGCTCGAGACCAACCCGGGCCAGGGGACACTTTCGGGAAGTACCACCGCTTCGACCAACGCGATGGGGATCGCCTCGTTCGAGGGCCTGAGCATCGACTCGCGTGGCATGGGCTACACGCTCGCGGCCAGGGCCGAGCCGAAGGATGCCAGGGCGCTCGTGACGGTCTCTTCGCCCTTCGCGGTCTTCCTGCTCGATCAACAACAGCCGAGCACCTCATCGGAGGCTGTGTCTGCCATTGGCGGGGAGAGCGAGCAGAAGCTCGCCCAGGTCGTGACGGCTGGAAGCGATGGATACCTGGGCGAAGTGGCCCTGCCCGTGTCTTGCGCCTCGGGCGAGCTGCGGGTCGAGATCCGTGGGGTCCAGGGTGAGCTGCCAGACGGGACCCTCCTGGCGTCACGAACTGTTCCCTCCACCGGGCTCCCCTCGTCCGATGAGTTCACGAGGATCGCCTTCCCCGAGCCCGTCGCGCTCTCGGCGGGGACCCGCTTCGCCATCGTCTTGTCCTCCTCGGGCGACTGCGGCCTGCGTCAAGGACCCGTGGGCAATCCCTACCCGGGCGGTGATGGGTTCTTCGACTCCCGGCCCAATGCTCCCGGCGAATGGGTGCCCCTCAGCATCGGCGATGGAAGGAGCGATCTGCCGTTCCAGACGTTCCTGCTGTGAGCTCAGTGGGCGCGCTTCCAGGACCGGAACATGCCGAACAGCCACAAGGCGCCGGCTTCTCTCAACCCATCGTTCAGTTCATGCAGGACCGGGGGAACTTCCGCGACTGCTTGATCTTCGACACCGCCGGCAATGAGAGACGTGCGGAACCGCAAGAGTGCATCGGGCTCGAGCGCGCCTCTGTTTGGGAAGAGGTGGGG